>DATGDH010000148.1:0-4395 GCA_035310985.1 Burkholderiales bacterium | reverse complement strand
GCGGAACATGCCGTTGCCGTCGTAGCTCGGGAACGCGAGCGTGCGCGGATCGAGCACGCGCACGAAGCCGGGCAGCCCGCCCTTGTGCGAGCAGTCGGGTCGCCCCTCGGCGTCGGCGGTGGCGAGGAAGAACAGCGCGCTAGATTCGATGAACGCTCGGTCTTCGGGCGTGAACTCGGTGCGCGAAAGCTTCTCGGCGAGCCGGTCGGCGAGCTTGCGCGTGTCGAAGCGGTCCTGCCAGCCGCGTGCGCCTTCGTGGTACATGCGCCCTCCTTGCGCGTTCCTGTCACAGCGCAAGAATATTCCCCTTCAGGGTTCCTCGGCCACCAGGCGGTAGCCGACGCCCGTGTCGGTGAGCAGGTACTTCGGCTGCACCGGGTCGGCCTCGAGCTTGTCGCGAAGCTGCTTCATGTAGATGCGCAGGTAATGGCCGTGCTCGACGTGCGAAGGGCCCCAGACCTCGCGCAGCAGCTGGCGGTGCGTCACGACCAGTCCGAGGTGCTGCGCGAGGCAGGCGAGCAGCCTGAATTCGAGCTGGGTCAGGTGCACTTCGCGCCCTGCGCGCGTCACGCGCCGGCGCTCCAAATCGATCTCGACCTCGCCGAATCGCACGAGCGGCGCGCCCGAGCCGCGGCGCGCCGCGTGGCGCAGCGCGACCCGCAGGCGCGCGAGCAGCTCGCCCACGCCGAAGGGCTTGGTCACGTAGTCGTCCGCGCCCGCGTCGAGCGCCTCGACCTTCGCCCGCTCCTGCGCGCGCGCCGAAAGGACCACGACCGGCAGCGGCGACCAGGCGCGGATGCGGCGGATCACCTCGATCCCGTCCAGGTCCGGCAGCCCGAGATCGACGATCGCGAGATCGGGCTTGTGCGCGCCCGCCTCGGCGACGCCGCGCGCGCCGCTCTCGGCCTCGACTACGCGGTAGCCTTCGGCGCCTAGCGCGCTGCGCAGGAAGCGGCGGATCTCCGGCTCGTCCTCGATCACGAGCACCGTGGCGCGCAGCTCGCTCACTCCGCCTCCGCTGGGACTGCCGGCGCCTCCTCGAGGGGCAGCGTGAAGCGGAACGCCGCGCCGCGCCCCGGCAGGCGCTCGGCCCAGATCCTGCCGCCGTGCAGGCCGACGATCGCGCGGCAGATCGCGAGCCCGAGCCCCGCGCCGGCGATCGCGCCTTCCGCGGCCCCGCGGTAGAACTTGGCGAACAGCTGCTCGGGGTCGCCCGGGGGCAGTCCCGGGCCGTCGTCCTCCACCGAGACGAGCAGCTCGCCCGCGCGGCGCTCGGCGCGCAGCCGCACGGTAGTGCCGGGCGGAGTGAACTTGGCGGCGTTCTCCAGCAGGTTCGCGAACACTTGCTCGACGAGCGTCGCGTCGACGCGCGCGAGCGACAGGTCGCCGTCCAGCTCTACCTGCACGCGATGCCCGGCCAGGCGCTCGCGCAGCCGGCCGAGCGCCGAGCCGGCGATCTCGCCGAGCGCGTGCCAGTCGCGCGTGAGCGCGATGCCCCCGGCCTCGAGCCGCGTCATCTGCAGCACGTTCGCGATCAGCTGCGCCATCTGCTGCGACTGCTCGAAGATGCTGTGCGCGAGCGCGCGGCGCTCCTCGGGCGGGAGCTTCTCGCCGCGCTCGGCGAGGCTCGAGGAGGCGCCGGAGATGACCGCCAGCGGCGTGCGCAGGTCGTGCGAGATCGAGGCGAGCAACGCGTTGCGCAGCCCTTCGGTCTCGGCCTCCAGGCTCGCGCGGTGCGCCTGCTCGGCGAGCCGCGAGCGCTCGAGCGCGAGCGCGACTTGGCCGGCGAAGGTCTCGAGCAGATGGAACTGCTCGGGCAGCAGCACGCGGCGCGGGTTGGCCGGCAGCAGCGCGAGCACGCCGAGCACGCTCTGGCTGCCGGAGAGCGGCAGGTAGAGGATCTCGGCGCCGGGCAGCGTGTCGGTGCCGAGACCCGCCGCGCGCCCATGGTCCCGCACCCACTGCGCGACCGCCAGGTCGGCGCCGTGCAGCGAGCCGCTCACGCTCTCGCCGCGCGGGTAGCGCACGCGGCCGTCGGCGCCCGGGAGCAGCACCACGACCTGGCTGTCGAACACCTCGCTCACGTGCTTGACCGCGACGCGCGCCATCGACTGCGCGCCGCGCGTCGCGGCGAGCTCGCGGCTCATGGCGTACAGGAGCGCCGTCCGGCGTTCGCGGTGCCCGGCGACGCGCGCCTGCAGGCGCACGCTCGCGGTGAGGTTCGAGGTTACCAGCGCGACTCCGAGCATGATGGCGAACGTTATGAGGTACTGCACGTCCGAAACGGCGAACGTGAGCTGCGGCGGGACGAAGAAGAAGTCGAACGCGGCGACGTTCAGGATCGAGGCGAGCATCGCCGGGCCGCGCCCGAAGCGCACCGCGAGCAGCACCCCAGCGAGCAGGTACACCATGGCGATGTTGACCAGCTCGAACAGCGGACTCATCGCCATGCCGATCAGGGTGCAGAGCGCCGTCGCGGCGACCGCCCAGGCGTACGCCGGCCAGCGCCGCTTGGCGACGGACGGCGCGACACCGAGGTAGGCCTGGGCGCGCGCGAGCACGGGATTGCGGCGCGCGGCGGCCTCGTCCGCGCCGCCGACGACGTGGATGTCGATGCCCTCGCTGCGCGCGAGCAGCTCGCCGTAGGTTGACGGGCGGAACAGGCGCCGCCACAGCGCGCGCCGCGGCCGGCCGATCAGCACGCGCGTGACGTTGCGCTCGCGCGCGTAGTTGGCGAGCTCCTCGCCGACCGACGAGCCGCCGAGCGTCACCGCCTCGGCGCCGAGCGACTCGGCAAGACGCAGCAGCGCGATGCGCCGGTCGCGCTCGGCTTCCTTCAGGCGCAGGAGGCCGGGCGTCTCGACGTACACCACGATCCAATCCGCGTGCAGCGCGGTGGCCATGCGCTTGCCGGCGCGGATCAGCCGCTCGCCCTGCTCGTCCGGGCCGATCGCGACCAGCAGGCGCTCGCCCGCCGCCCAGATCGCGCGGATCGCCTCGCCTTCGCGATACTCGCGCATCGCCGCGTCGACCCGGTCCGCGGTGGTGCGCAGCGCCAGCTCGCGCAGCGCGATGAGGTTTCCCTTGCGGAAGAAGTTGTCGATCGCGTGCCGGATCTGTTCCGGAAGGTAGATCTTGCCCGCGTGCAGCCGCTCGAGCAGCTCGTCGGGCGGCAGGTCGATCAGCTCGACCTCGTCGGCGCCCTCGAACACGCGATCGGGCACCGTCTCCTGCATGCGCACGCCAGTGATGCCCGCGACCACGTCGTTCAGGCTCTCGATGTGCTGCACGTTCACGGTGGTGAACACATCGATGCCGGCGGCGAGTAGCTCCTCGACGTCCTGCCAGCGCTTGCCGTGGCGCGGGCGCGGGTCGCCCTCGGCCGGGTTGGTGTGCGCCAGCTCGTCGACCAGCAGCAGCGCGGGCTTTCTCGCGAGCGCCGCATCGAGGTCGAAGTCGCGCAGCAGCGCGCCGCGGTAGCGCACGAGCAGATACGGGAGGCGCTCGAGCCCCTCGAGCAGCGTCTCGGTCTCGGCGCGCCCGTGCGGCTCGACGTAGCCGACCACGACGTCGACGCCCTTCGCCTTGAGCGCGCGCGCTTCCTCGAGCATCCGGTAGGTCTTGCCGACGCCCGCCGTGGCGCCGAAATACACCTTGAGCTTGCCGCGCCGGGCGCGCGCCTCCTCGCGCTGCACGCGCGCCAGGAGCGCGTCCGGATCGGGCCGCGCGTCGCTCATGCGGCTACTTTAGCGCATCGAGCGCGCGGTTCAGCTCGAGGACGTCGACGCGCCGCTCGCCGAGCAGCCCGAAGGTACGGCCCTCGGTGTGCGCCACGACCAGCGCGCGCAGCGTCTCCTCGGAAATATGGCGCGCGCGACCCACGCGGGGGATCTGGTATGCCGCCGCCTGCGGACTGATGTCAGGGTCGAGGCCGCTCGCCGAGGCGGTCACCAGGTCGGCGGGCACCGGCTCGTCGTTGCCCGGGTCCGCGTCGCGCAGGGCCTTCACGCGAGCGGCCACCGCGTCGGCGAGCGCCTTGTTGGTCGGCCCGAGGTTCGATCCCGAAGAAGACGCGCCGTTGTAGGGCATGGGCGAGGTCGCGGAAGGCCGGCTCCAGAAATACTTCGGGTCGCTGAACGACTGGCCGATCAGCGCCGGGTCGCCGCCCGCCTTCAGGGGGAAGAGCTGGGCGAAGGCGGTGACGGCGAGCGGATAGACGACCCCGGTGAGGAGCGTCAGCGCGAGGAAGAGCAGGACCGCCGGGCGTAGTTCCTTGAGCATGCGCATCTCCTCAGGCGAGCCCCAGCGCGACGAGCAGCATGTCGATCAGCTTGATGCCGACGAAAGGCACGACGATGCCGCCCAGCCCGTAGACGAGCAGGTTCCTGCGCAGCA
>DATGDH010000147.1:0-1842 GCA_035310985.1 Burkholderiales bacterium | reverse complement strand
CCGTGTCGCGCTCGCCCCACACGACCAGCGTCGGCACGCGCACGACGAAGTCCTTCGCCTCGAGCTGCAGGCGCGCCGCACCGGGGTCGTCGGGCGCAGGCGGATAGAGCGCCGAGGCGCGGTAGTAGTTCAGGCCCCCGGTGAGCGCGCCGGGTCGCGACCAGGCCTCGACGAGCGCCGCGCGCGCCTGCGGGTCGAGGTCGGAAAACGCGCCGAGCAGGCGCGCATAGCCGTCTTCCGAGAGCACGCGCTCGGCCTTCGCGTTGCGAAACAGGAGCATGTATTCGCTCGCCTTCTGCTGTGCCGGGTTGCGCGTGAGCTCGCGCCAGAAGATGTACGGATGCGGGGAATTGATCATCACCAGGCGCGCAAGCCGCTCCGGGTGCGCGAGCGCGACGCCCCAGGCGACCGCGCCGCCCCAGTCGTGCGCGACCAGCACGAACGGCTCGCGCGTGTAGTGCGCCGCGAGCGCGAACACGTCCGCGATCAGGTGCTTCGCCTTGTAGGCCTCGACTCCGATCGGCTTGTCCGAGAGGTTGTAGCCGCGCATGTCCGGCGCCACGGCGCAGCGCCCGCGCGCGCCGAAGTGCTCGAGGAACGGGCGCCACATCTCCCAGTACTCCGGAAAGCCGTGCAGGAAGAGCACGAGCGGGCCTTCGCCTGCGCGCACCGCGTGCAGGCGGATGCCGTTCGCCTCGACCGTCTCGTGCTTCAGCTCAGGCATTGCTCAATCCCTCCTGCGATCGCGCGCGCGATGCGTCCGCGCACCGTCGCGTCGGACATGCGGCGTTCCTCTTCCGGGTTGACGATAACCCCCGCCTCGACGAGCACCGCCGGCATCGTGGCGCTCGCCGCCACCGCAAGGCCGTCGAACCAGTGGACGCCGTTCGCTTCGTCGGCGTAGGCTCTCCCCTCCCCGGCTTCTGGATCGGCATGGTAGCGCGAAGGGGCGAAGCCCGCCGCGCGCAGCCGCGCGCCGATCGCGCTCGCGCAGGCGAGGCTCTTGTCGGGGAAGGGGTTTTCGTGCGACACGAAGAGCGAGAAGCCCGAAAAGCGCCTGGCCGCTGGCAGCAGCGCCGCCTTGACGGAGTCGTGGTGGATCGACACGAATAGGCTCGCGCCGCGCGCGTCGCGCGTGCGCGCGTGCAGATCGCCGTAGTCGCCGCGCTCGCCGATCATGCGCACGTGCAGGCCGGCGCGCTCGAGCGCGGCGCGTATACCCTCCGCAAGAGACAGGTTGTACTGGAACTCCGGGACGCCGGCGGCCGAAACGGCCCCCGGTTCGGCCAGGTTGTGGCCAACGTCGAGCGCCACCTCCTTGCCGGGAATCGCGCAGGCGGCGAGCAACCCGGCAAGCACGGCGGCAACGTGCCTCACGAGAAGCGCGAGAAGTCGGGCTTTCTCTTCTCGAAGAAGGCGCTCATCGCCTCGCGCGCCTCGGGCGAGGCGAGCCGCTCGCGGAAGTAGGTCCCCTCGAGCTCGATGCGCGCCGCCAGCGCCTCGGCGAGGCCCGCCTTCATCAGCCGCTTGGTGAGCCGCAGCGACGCGGGCGGCAGCGCGGCGAGCGCGAGCGCGGCATTGCGCGCCGTCGCGAGCAGCTCGCCCTCCGGCACCACCTCGGTGACGAACCCGGCGGCGAGAGCCTTCGCGCTGCCAAAGGGCTGGCCGAGCAGCAGGAGCTCGGCCGCGCGCTGATAGCCTGCGATCATCGGCAGCAGCAGGCTCGAGCCCGCCTCGGGCACCAGGCCAAGCGGCACGAACGGCAGCTGGAAGCGCGCGTTCGGCGCGGCGTACACCAGGTCGCAGTGCAGCAGCATCGTCGTGCCGATGCCCACCGCCGGT
>DATGDH010000146.1:0-5412 GCA_035310985.1 Burkholderiales bacterium | reverse complement strand
CGGTAGCGCCGGTCGCAGCCGGCGGCGGCGGCTTCGGAGTGGGTGACGAGTATCGCGGCGGCGCCGCGCCCCTTGACCTGCGCGCTGAAGAGCGAGAGCACCTGGCGCGCGTTCTCTGGATCGAGGTTGCCGGTCGGTTCGTCGGCGAGCACGAGCTTCGGGTCGCCGACGAGCGCGCGTGCGATGGCGACGCGCTGCAGCTCGCCGCCGGAGAGCTCCCGCGGCATGCTGCCCTCGCGCCCGCCGAGGCCGACCGCCTCGATCAGCAGCCGCGCGCGGCCCTCGAGCTCGGCCAGTTCCACGCCGCGCAGGAGCAGCGGCAGCCCGACGTTCTGCACCACGCTTAGGTGCGGCAGCACGTGAAAGGCCTGGAACACGAAGCCGAAGTGCTCGCGCCGCAGGCGCGTGGCAGCGTCGTCGCCGAGCGCCGAGACGCAGGCGTCGCCGAAGTACACCGCGCCGCCGTCGAGCGGCTCGAGGCCGGCGACGATGTTGAGCAGCGTCGACTTTCCGATGCCCGACTCGCCAATTACCGCCACGTACTCGCCCGCGCCGACGTCGAGCGTCACGTCCTTAAGCACGACCCGGTCGCCGAAGCGCTTGCTGACGCCTTCCAGCCGCAGCAGGGGGGCAAGATAGTTCATGTACGCAAGTGTAGCGGCTCGGCCGTATGGACACCGTCGCCTGCCCGTTGATAGACTGCCCCGACGCGGCGCCTCGCCGTCGAGGGGGAAGCATTCCAAGGAGGGGGATCATGATGCGCATCGTGTCACGCACGCTGGCCGCCGGGCTGCTCGCGGCCGCCTTCGCCGCGCAGCCGGCCGCGGCCGCCGACAAGCTCAAGATCGGCTTCATCACCACGCTTTCGGGGCCGACCGGCATCATCGGCAAGCACATGAAGGATTCGGTCGAGCTCGCGCTCGAGCACCTGCACGGCAAGATCGGCGGGCTCGACACCGAAGTGATCTTCGGTGACGACCAGTTCAAGCCCGACGTCGGGTTGCAAGTCGCCGAGAAGATGGTGAAGGACGACAAGGTGCAGTTCGTGTCCGGCATCATCTGGTCGAACGTCATGCTGGCGGTCGCGCCCAGCGTCACCGAGCAGGGCGTGTTCATGATCGGCACCAACGCCGGCCCGCACGAGCTCGCGGGCAGCCAGTGCAACCGCATGTTCTTCACCACCTCGTGGCAGAACGACCAGACGCCCGAGGCGATGGGCGAGTACCTGCAGAAGCAGGGCGTCAACGACGTCTACCTCATGGCGCCCAACTACGCGGCCGGCAAGGACATGCTCACGGGGTTCAAGCGCTACTTCAAGGGGCGCATCGTCGACGAGGTCTACACCAAGCTCGGGCAGCAGGACTACCAGGCCGAGATCAGCCAGCTGCGCGCCAAGAACCCGAAAGCCGTGTTCGTGTTCTACCCGGGCGCGATGGGCATCAATTTCATCCGCCAGTACGACCAGGCGGGGCTGCACGGCAAGATCCCGCTGTACTCGTCGTTCACGGTGGACGACACGACGCTGCCGGCGCTCAGCGACAGCGCCGTCGGGCTGTGGTCGTCGGGATACTGGAGCTCCGAGCTCGACAACCCCGCCAATCGCGAGTACGTGTCCCAGTTTCGCAAGAAGTACGGCTATACGCCGTCGTTCTACGGCGCCGAGGCCTACGACGGCATCATGCTGATCGACGCCGCTGTGCGCGCGGTCAAGGGCAATCTCGCCGACAAGGAAGGCCTGATCAAGGCGATGGAGCAGGCGAAATACGCCTCGACGCGCGGCCATTACACTTACAACGTCAATCACTTCCCGATCGAGAACTTCTACCTGCTGCGCGCCGAGAAAGGGCCGCACGGGATCGTGATGAAGGTCGAGCGCACGATCTTCAAGGACCACAAGGACGCGTACTACCACGAGTGCAAGATGAAGTAGCGAAGGTGAGGAGACAGCCAAGAGAGGGCGCGGCCGGGCCGCGCCCTCTTTTTTTTGGCGGCAACCCGCGATGAGCGTGCAGCTCGTTCTCGAGCAGCTCCTGAACGGCGCGCAGCTGGGCGTGACCCTGTTCCTCATGGCCGCCGGGTTGACGCTCATCTTCGGCATCATGAACCTGGTGAACCTCGCGCACGGCTCGTTCTACATGGCCGGGGCGTACCTGGCGGTCACGTTCTACCGCTGGACCGGGTCGCTCGTGCTCGGGGCTCTGCTCGCGCTGCCCGCGACGCTGCTCGTCGGGGTCGTGATCGAGGTGGTCGCCTTGCGCACCCTCTACGAACGCGACCACCTGGACCAGGTGCTCGCCACCTTCGGCCTGATCCTGTTCTTCAACGAGCTGATCGCGATCATCTGGGGCCGCGTCGGTCTGTTCATCAATCTGCCCGACTGGCTCTCGGGCTCGGTCCAGTTTGGCGCTGCGTTCGCGTATCCGCTGTACCGCCTGGTCATCGTCGCCATCGGCGTCGTCGTCGCCGTCGCGCTGTGGTACGTCGTGGCGCGCACGCGCCTGGGCATGCTGGTGCGCGCCGGCGCCTCCAACCGCACCATGGTGGCGGCGCTCGGGGTCAACGTCCGGCTGCTCTACACCCTCGTCTTCGGCCTCGGCGCTGCGCTCGCCGGGCTGGCCGGCGCGATGGCCGCACCGATTTACGCGGTGCAGCCCGGAATGGGCGACCCGGTCCTGATCCAGGCTTTCGTGGTGATCGCGATCGGCGGGATCGGCTCGATCCGCGGCGCGCTCGCCGGCGCCCTCATCGTCGGCATGGTCGACACGCTCGGGCGCGCGTTCCTCAAGCCGGCGCTCGCCACCCTGATCTCGCCCCCCGCCGCGCAGAGCGCGGGCCCGGCGCTCGCCTCGATGCTCGTCTACCTGCTGATGGCGGGAGTGCTGGCCCTGCGTCCCGAGGGGCTGTTTCCGGCGCGCGGGCGCTGACATGCGGCTCGGCCGCCGCCGGCTCGTCCTGCTTGGGCTCGTGCTTCTGCTCGCCGCGGTACCCCCGGCCGCGACGCTGCTCGGCCAGCCCTTCTACATCGACCTGCTGCGCCGCGTGATGATCTTCGCGATCGCGGCGGTCAGCCTGGATCTGATCCTCGGCTACGGCGGAATGGTGTCGTTCGGGCACGCGGCCTACTTGGGCGTCGGCGCCTACGCGGTGACCATCCTCGCGGCGTACGGCGTGCACAGTGGCCTCGTGCAGTGGGCGGTGGCGATCGGCGCCTCGATGCTGCTCGCACTGGCGATCGGCGCGATCTCGGTGCGCACCAGCGGCATCTACTTCATCATGATCACGCTCGCCTTCACGCAGATGCTGTACTACCTCGGCATCTCGCTGGACGTGTACGGCGGCGACAACGGCATGCGCCTGCCGATGCGCAGCCAGTTCGGCGGCCTGATCGATCTCGCCAACGGCACTCAGTTCTACTATCTGGTCCTCGCACTGCTGGTGCTCGTCCTGCTCCTGGTGCGCCGCCTGGTCGCTTCGCGCTTCGGCCTGGTCATCCGCGCCGCGAAGTCGAATGAGGCGCGCACGCGCGCGATCGGCCTCTCGCCCTACCCTTACCGGCTCGCCGCGTTCGTGATCTCGGGCGGGATCTGCGGGCTCGCCGGGGCGCTACTGATCAACCACACGGCGTACCTGACGCCGGATCTGATGCACTGGACCCGCTCCGGCGACATCCTGTTCATGGTGATCCTGGGAGGAATCGGCAGCACGGTCGGCCCGGTGCTCGGCTCGCTCGTGCTGCTGGTGCTCGAGAACGCGCTCTCGAACTGGACCGAGCACTGGCAGATCATCCTCGGGCCGCTGCTGGTGCTGGTGGTGCTGTTCGCGCGCCGCGGCCTGGGCGGCCTGCTATGGCGGGGAGAGGAAGATGCCTGAGCCGCTGCTCGAGGTGAAGGGATTGAGCAAGTCGTTCGGCGCGCTGCGCGCCACCGACCAGGTGCTGCTCGACGTGCTCGAGGGCGAGACGCACGCGATCATCGGGCCGAACGGCGCGGGCAAGACGACGCTCATCGGACAGCTCGCGGGCGACCTGCGCCCGGACTCGGGACGCATCCGGTTCGCCGGCGAGGACATCACCGCACTCGACGCCCCGGCGCGCTCGCGCAAGGGCTTCGCGCGCTCGTTCCAGATCACGAGCGTGTACCGCGACTTCACCGCGCTCGACAACGTGGCACTTGCGGTGCAGGCGCACGCCGGACACAGCTTTCGCTTCTGGCGCTCGGCGCGAGTCGACGAGGCGCTGCGCGCGCCGGCGCGAGCAATGCTCGAGCAGGTCGGGCTCGGCGCGCGCGCCGGCGTGCCGGCCGCGAAGCTGGCGCACGGCGAGCAGCGCCAGCTCGAGATCGCGATGGCGCTCGCCACGCGCCCGCGCCTGCTGCTGCTCGACGAGCCGGTCGCGGGCATGGGCGTCGAAGAGTCGCAGCACATGGTGCGCTTCCTGACCCGGCTGAAGGGGCGCGAGACCATGATCCTCGTCGAGCACGACATGGACGCAGTGTTCTCGCTCGCCGACCGCATCTCGGTGCTGGTCTACGGCCGCATCATCGCCACCGGCACGCCCGCCGAGATCCGCGCCAATCCCGAGGTGCGGGCGGCCTATCTGGGCGAGGAGTGACGTGCTCAAGATCGAAGCGCTCGAAACCGCGTACGGCCAGAGCCAGGTTCTGTTCGGCGTGTCGCTGGATATCGCCGAGGGAGCCGTGGTGAGCCTGCTCGGGCGCAACGGTATGGGCAAAACCACCACCGTGCGCTCGATTCTCGGCATCGTGCGGCCCAGGGCGGGCTCGATCCGCCTGCAGGGGCGCGAGCTTCGCGGCGCGCCGGCGTATCGCGTCGCGCAGGCCGGCATCGGCCTAGTACCCGAGGGACGGCAGATCTTCCCGAACCTCACCGTGTACGAGAATCTGGTCGCCACCGCCGCCAACCGCGCAGGCGCCGCCGAGCCCTGGACGCTCGGGCGCGTCTTCGGCCTGTTCCCGCAGCTGCGGGAGCGGCAGCGGCACTTCGGCAACCAGCTCTCCGGAGGCGAGCAGCAGATGCTCGCCATCGGCCGCGCGCTGATGACCAATCCGCGCCTGCTCATCCTGGACGAGGCGACCGAGGGGCTCGCGCCGCGCATCCGCACCGAGATCTTCGCGTCGCTCGAGCGGCTTAAGGCCGCGGGCCTGTCGATCCTGGTGATTGACAAGGACGTCAAGGCGCTGACGCGCATCGCCGACGCGCACTTCGTGCTCGAGAAGGGGCGCGTAGTGTGGAGCGGAACGTCGGCCGAGCTGGCGGCGAACGAGGCGTTGCAGCACCGGTATCTGGGGGTTTGAGCCCTCGTCCGGGATCGGGGTAGCATTTTCCCCCCGAGGAGGAATTCATGCTGACAGGATGCGTGCCGTGGCCCGAGGAGTACGCGCGGCGCTACCGCGC
>DATGDH010000145.1:0-14576 GCA_035310985.1 Burkholderiales bacterium | reverse complement strand
CGATCCACACGCGCGTGGTGTCCTCGGCGAAGCCGGCGAGCCCGAGCGCCGGGCGCGCCGCGCGCTGGTCGTCGCGCAGCCGGCCGTAGGTCGGGTCGGCGAGCGCGGCGTGCGCGAACAGCAGCTGGCGCGGCGTGAAGCTGCTCGGGTTGTCGGTCACGAACGGCAGCCGGCTGCGGAAGAACGTGACCTGGAAGCCGAACTGCTCGCCCGCGGCGTTCCCGAGCCAGCCGGTCGCGTACCACCACTCGGTGCGGAAGTCCGGGTGCGCGCCGTGGTCGCGCGGAAAGCGCGGCACGCGGCCGGGGACGACCCGGGCGAATTCGATTTCTTTCGATAGGGGTCTTGAACTGAATGAAAGCAAAGCCAACCCCGCTATGAATTCTCTGCGTCTCACCAGTCCTCCCGCACCGCACGCACCGGGCCGACGCCCATCGCTTCGCGTCCCGACAGCCACGCAGTGAGCGCGGCGAGCGCGACGAGCAGCACGGTGAGCGCCGCCAGCAGGCCGAGCGGCAGGTGTGTCTCCATGCCCCAGTTGAACGACTGGCGGTTGACCACGTGGATCAGGATCTGGCTGACGGCCCCGCCGACCGCGAGCCCGGCCGCCGCGCCGAGCACCGCGAGCAGCCCGCCCTCGACGGCGAGCATGGCGCCGATCTGCGCGCGCGTCATGCCGAGGTGGCGCAGCATGCCGAACTCGCGCCGACGCGCGAGCACGATCGCGCCCAGGCTGGACGACAGCCCGAACAGGCCGACCAGCACGGCCACCGCCTCGATGGCGTAAGTCACCGCGAAGCTGCGATCGAAGATACGCAGCGAGACGCTGCGGATCTCGCCCGGCTGCGCGATGTCGAGGCGCGCGCCGCCGGGCAGCGCGTGCAGCGCGCGCATCGCCTGCGCGGCGCTCGCTCCCGGCGCGAGCCACAGCGCCGCGTCGTTCGCGCGCCGGTCTGCGGTGAAGCGCTCGTAGTCGCTGCGATCGATCAGGATGGCGCCGTTCTGGCGCGCGTAGTCGCGCCACACGCCCGCCACCACGAAAATGCGCAGCTTGCCCGCGAGCGGCAGCTCGATACGCTTGCCCGGCGTGAACCCGTAGATGTCTTCTACTGCCTCGTTCACCCAGGCCGCCGGCGGGTCGCCCGGGCGCGGCGCGTAGCGCGGCCCGACCAGCGGATAGGTACGCTCCGCCCCCGCCTCGGGCAGGTCGCGCGCCAGCAACGAGACCGGCGGCCGCGTCGCGTTCAGGCGCAGCAGGTCGGTGCGCATGAACTCGGCGCGCGCGATCTGCGGCAGCGCGCGCACGCTGCGTTCGAAGCCCGGATCGAGGAACGCGGTGTCGCCGATCTGCGTGGTGCGGAAGTAAAGGTCCGCCGGTAGCACCTTGTACAGCCAGTCGTCGAGCGACTGGCGGAACGAGGCCACCATGATCGCCATCGCCACCATGAGCGAGAAGCTGGCGACGATCGCGGCGAGGCTCACCATCGCCTGTCCCGGAGCGCCGCGCAGCTGCGCCAGCGCGAGCGCTGCGGGCACGCGGCGCGGCAGCGGCAGCGCGTCGAATGCGAGCCGCGCCAATCGCGGCATGAGCGCGATCGAGCCGATGAGCAGGCAGGCGATCGCGACGTAGCCGTAAACCGGCGTGCCGTCCACCGGGCCGAGCCGCGCGAGCACGGCGGCGAGCGCGATCAGCGCGATTCCCGGCCAGGCGGAGACCAGTCCGCCGAACATGTCCTGCTCGTCGCCCGCCTTGAGCGCGCGCGCCGGAGGCCGCGCCGCCGCGTCGCGCGCCGGCAGCCACGCCCCGGCGAGCGCGATCGCCACGCCCGCCGCGAGATACGCCGCCGCGAGCGTCGGCGGCACCGCGAGCTGCGGCACGACGCCGCGGAACACGCCGGCGCCGAGGTCGGCGCCGGTCAGGCGCACCGCCATGCGTGCCAGGCCGTAGCCGAGCGCCAGGCCGAGCGCGCTGCCCGCCAGCCCGATCGCCGCCGCTTCGAGCAGCACCAGCCGCGCCACGCCGCGCCGCTCCAGGCCCAGCACGCGCAGCAGAGCATGCTCGCCGCGCCGCCGCGCGACTTCCAGCGCCTGCGCCGAGAAGACGAGGAAGCCCCCGGTGAACAGCGCCACCAGCGCGAGCACGTTCATATTGACGCGGTAGGCGCGCGAGGGCTCGGCGCTGCCGCGCTCCACCGACGCGACGCTCGAGACGTAGACGCCCGCCGGCAGCAGGCGCGCGATGCGCTCCCGCACGGCCTCACGCTCGACGCCCGGAGCGAGGCGCAGGTCGACGCGGTTCAGCACGCCGAGGCGCCCGAGGCGCCATTGCGCGGTGGCGATGTCGGTGAGCGCCGCGATGCCGCGCAGCGCGCCCTCGGGCAGCACGTCCGCCACCTCGAGCTCGACCTGCGACAGGCCCACCACCAAGGGCAGGCGGTCGCCCTTCTTCAGGCCGAGCGCGCGCGCAGCCGATGCCGAGGGCAGCACGCGGTCGGGCTCGAGCAGCGCGTAGCGCAGCGCCGGCGGCGCGTCGCCGAGCAGCTGGGGATGCATCTGCGCCGCCTGCAGCACGTCGATGCCGAGCACGCGCAGCCGCCGCTCGCCGCCTGCGACGCCCACGTCCAGGTCGATGAGCGGGCTCGCCAGCGCGACGCCCGGAACCCGGGCGAGCTCAGCGTACAGCGACTCGGGAAAGCCGCTGCGCCCGCCGCGCACCTCGATGTCGGCCTGCCCGGCGACGCTGCGCACCGCGGCGGCCAGCTCGTTCACCGCCGCGCGGTTGACGAGCTGCACGCCGAAGCCTAGCGCTACGCCGAGCGCGATGCCGGCGACCGACAGCAGCGCGCGGCCGCGCTGATAGGCGAGGCGGGCGTTCAACGTGGCGAGCAGGCGCAGCATGGGCAGCGGCGCGCGGTCGCCGCTCGGTCGGGCTAGCGCGGCCTGTCGCCGGCGAGCGTGATGCGGTGCATCAGGCGCCGGTGGCCATGGTAGTCGTTGACCGGGTTGTGCTGCGTGCAGCGGTTGTCCCACAGCGCGAGCGAGCCCACGCGCCACGAGAAGCGGCAGGTGAACTCCGGCCGCGTCTGGTGCCGGAACAGGTACTCGAGCAGGGGCGCGGACTCCTCCTCGGTCATTCCGCCGAAGCGCGCGGTGTGCGCGACGTTCACGTACAGCGCCTTCCTGCCGGTCTCGGGGTGCGTGCGCACCACCGGGTGCTCGGCGGCGTACTCCTTCTTCGCGTCGCCGCGGCCGTCGGACTTCAGCCGGTCCTCGCGCGTGCGCGTCACGTCGGCGCGCGCCGAGGAGTTGATCGCGGTGAGCGGGTCGAGCATGCTGCGCATCCCCTCCGACAGCGTCTCGTAGGCGAGGTACATGTTGGCGAACAGCGTGTCTCCGCCGTAGGGCGGCACCTCGCGCGCGAGCAGCATCGAGGCCATCGGCGGCTCTTCGAGGTAGGCGGTGTCGCTGTGCCAGATGCCGCCGAAGTTGACCGTCTCGTGCTCGAGCTTCTTCACCTCGATGATCTCGGGATAGCCCTCGATTCCCCTGACGAACGGGTACTCGACCGGCTGGCCGATGCGCCGCGCGAAGGCCATGTACTGCGCCGGCATGAGCGGCTGGTCGCGGAAGAAAAGCACCAGGTGCTCGAGCCAGGCGGCGCGCAGCGCCGCGGCCTGCTGGTCCGAGAGCGGCCGCGCCAGGTCGAGACCGCTCACCTCGGCGCCGAGCGCGCCGGCGATGCGTTTCACTTGGATGGCGGAAGCCATGAATCAATTTATCATACGCGCCGCGCAATCATTGCGGGGAGCCTTCCATGGGAGCAAACAAGGAGACGCTCGGATTCCAGGCCGAGGTGAAGCAGCTGCTGCGCCTGATGATCCATTCGCTGTACGGCAACAAGGAGATCTTCCTGCGCGAGTTGGTGAGCAACGCCTCGGACGCCTGCGACCGACTGCGTTTCGAGGCGATCGCCAGGCCCGAGCTGCTCGAAGGACGCGCCGAGCCCGCGATCCGCATCGCCTTCGACAAGGACGCGCGCACGATCACGGTGTCGGACGACGGCATCGGCATGTCGCGCGACGAGGCGGTCGCGCACCTGGGCACGATCGCGCGCTCCGGGACGCGCGAGTTCCTCGCCAGCCTGACCGGCGACCAGCAGAAGGACTCACAGCTGATCGGCCAGTTCGGCGTCGGCTTCTACTCCGCGTTCATCGTCGCCGACCGGGTGACGGTCCTCACGCGCCGCGCCGGCATGCAGGCCGCGGAGGCGGTGCGATGGGAAAGCGACGGCGCGGGCGAGTTCAGCGTGGAAGCCGCCGAGCGCGAGGCGCCCGGCACCGACGTCACGCTGCACCTGCGCGCAGACGAGGACGAGCTGCTCTCGGACTGGAAGCTGCGCTCGATCATCACGCGCTACTCGGACCACATCTCGCTCCCGATCAAGATGAAGAAGGACGACGGCGCGTGGGAGACGGTCAACCAGGCGAGCGCGCTCTGGGCGCGGCCGAAGAGCGAGATCAGCGAGGAGCAGTACAAGGCGTTCTACAAGCACGTGTCGCACGACTTCGGCGAGCCGCTCGCCTGGACACACAACCGCGTGGAGGGCCGCACCGAGTACACGCAGCTGCTGTTCATCCCCGAGCGCGCCCCGTTCGACCTGTGGGACCGCCAGCAGCGCCGCGGCCTGCGCCTGTACGTGAGGCGCGTGTTCATCATGGACGACGCCGAGCAGCTGCTGCCGGCGTACCTGCGCTTCGTGCGCGGCGTGATCGACTCGGCCGACCTGCCGCTGAACGTCTCGCGCGAGATCCTGCAGGAGTCGCGCGACGTCAAATCGATCCGCGAGGGCTCGACCAGGCGCGTGCTCGCGCTGCTCGAGGACCTGGCCGGGAACCGGAAGGAGAAATACGAGAAGTTCTGGAGCGAGTTCGGCCAGGTGCTGAAGGAAGGCGTCGGCGAGGACCCGGGCAACCGCGAGACGCTCGCGCGATTGCTGCGCTTCGCGAGCACCGCGTCCGACTCCGCCGCGCAGACCGTTGCGCTGGCCGACTACGTCGCGCGCATGAAGCCCGGCCAGGAGAGAATCTACTATGTCACGGCCGACAGCCGGGATGCGGCGCGCTCCAGCCCGCACCTCGAGATCTTCAGGAAGAAGGGCATCGAGGTGCTGCTGCTTTCCGACCGCGTCGACGAATGGCTGCTCGGCTTCCTCACCGAGTACGAGGGCAGGCCGCTCGCGTCGGTGGCGCGCGGCGGACTGGACCTCGGTGCGCTCGCCGACGCCGGGGACAAAGCGGCCCAGGAAAGATCCGCCGAGGCGCACAAGGCGCTCGTGGAAAAGCTCAAGGCCGCGCTCGGCGAGCGGGTCAAGGACGTGCGCGTCACGCTGCGCCTGACCGACTCGCCCTCCTGCCTGGTCGCCGACGAGCACGATCCGAGTGGCCACCTGCAGCGCCTGTTCAAGGCCGCCGGACAGAACGCGCCGGCGGGACAGCCGATCCTCGAGCTCAATCCCGACCATGCGCTGTTCGCGCGCATGGCGGGCGACGAAGCGCGCCTCGCCGACTGGGCTCACCTGCTCTTCGAGCAGGCGCTGCTCGCCGAAGGCGGCCGGCTCGACGACCCCGCCGCCTTCGTCAAGCGCGTCAACCGGCTGCTGCTCGAGCATTGAGGTCGGCGCAAGGTTGGCTTAAGCCAGCCTGCGCACAATCCGGCAGGACGGCTAATCGATCGAGGGGACGACTTGGATACGCATGGCGGATACCGTTTGACGCTCGCGGCGCTGCTCGCCCTTGTGCTGAGCGCGATCACGACGGGCGCGTTCCTGGAAAAACACGTGCTCGCGGCGACCGTCAAGCCCGATTTCGCGGTCATCGCGCAGGCCTGGAACCTGATCGAGGGCAATTACGTCGACCGCGCCGCGATCCGGCCGGAGCGCATGACGCACGCTGCGATAAGCGGCATGGTCGATTCGCTCGGCGACACCGGCCACAGCATCTTCCTCACGCCGCAAATGGTGCGCGAAGACAACGACCAGATGCGCGGCCGCTTTCCGGGCATCGGCGCGGAGGTGCGGATGCGCGACAAGCAGGTGGTCGTCGTGGCGCCGATGGACGGCTCGCCTGCGCAGAAGGCGGGCCTGCGCGCCGGCGACATCGTCTTCAGGGTGGACGGCAAGGACGTCGCCGGCGAGACGCTCGTGCAGGTGGTGCGCAGCATCCGCGGGCCCGCAGGGACCACCGTCGTGCTCTCCGTGCGCGATCCGCAGAGCGACCGCACGCGGCAGCTGACGCTGGTGCGCGCCGTGATCCACGTGCACAACGTGAGCTGGGGTTTCCTGCCGGGGACGCGCGTCGCGGATTTGCGCATCGCCGCGTTCAGCAAGGGCACCGCCGCAGGGTTGCGCCAGGCGCTCGCCGACGCGCGCGCCGCCGGCGCGCGCGCGCTGGTGCTCGATCTGCGCGACGATCCGGGCGGCCTGCTCGACCAGGCGGTCGCCGCGGCGGGCGAATTCCTGCCCGGCGGCAATGCGCTGCTCGAGAAGGACGCGCACGGCGAAGTGCATCCGGTCGCCGTGCAGCCCGCGAAGGACAGGACGACCCTTCCGCTCGCGGTGCTCGTCAACGGCGGTACGGCGAGCGCCGCGGAGATCCTGACCGGCGCGCTGCAGGACGCCGGCCGCGCGGTCGTCGTCGGCGACGAGACCTTCGGCACCGGCACGGTGCTGAACGAGTTCCATCTGGTCGACGGCTCGGCGCTCATGCTCGCAGTGCTGGAATGGCTCACGCCGAAGGGGCACACAATCTGGCACAAGGGCATCGCGCCGAACGTGCCGGTCGCGCTCGGCACAGGGGTCGCCCCTGTTTTCCCCGAGTCGCTCGCCCATCTGAGCGCGGCGCAGCTGCGCGCGAGCAAGGACGCGCAGCTGGTCAAGGCGCTGTCGCTGCTCCTCAGCTCCGCTTAAGAATTCACCGATAGGCTGCGCGTCCCCGTGAAGACCGTCCATGCCGCCGTGCGCGCCTTGCTGGCTGCGCTCCTCGTCGCCGCCCTGCCGGCCGCCGCGCGCGCTGCCGGCGACGGCGACGTGCTGCGCGCCACGCTCGCCAACGGCCTGCGCGTGGTGATCGTGCGCAACACGCTCGCGCCGGTGGTCACCACCGAGCTGAACTACCTGGCCGGCTCGAACGAGGCGCCGCGCGGCTTTCCGGGCATGGCGCACGCGCAGGAGCACATGATGTTCCGTGGCAGCCCCGGACTATCGAAGGCGCAGCTCGCCGCCATCGCCGCCGGCATCGGCGGCGATTTCGACGCCGACACGCGCCAGACGGTGACGCAGTACTTCTTCACCGTACCGGCGCCGGACCTCGAGGTCGCGTTGCACGTGGAGGCGCTGCGCATGCGCGGCGTGCTCGATTCCGAGGACGCGTGGAAGAGCGAGCGGCCCGCGATCGAGCAGGAGGTCGCGCAGGACCTGTCGAACCCGCAGTATGTGCTGCACGCGCGTTTGCTCGCCGCCGCCTTCGCGGGCACCCCCTATGCGCACGACGCGCTCGGCACCCGGGACTCCTTCCAGCACACGACGGGCGCCATGCTGAAGCGCTTCCACGAGCGCTGGTACGCGCCGAACAACGCCGTGCTGGTGATCGTCGGCGACGTCGAGCCGCGCGCCGCGTTGGCGAGCGTCGAGCGGCTGTTCGGCGGCATTCCGCGCAGGGCACTGCCGCCGCGGCCGCGCATCGAACTGGGAGCGCTCGCGGCGCAGACGCTGCACGGCCCAACCGACCTGCCCTACGGCATGGCGGTGCTCGCGTTCCGCATGCCCGGCTATGGCTCGCCCGATTACGCCGCTGCCGAGGTGCTCGCCGACGCGCTGGCGAGCCAGCGCGGCAGCCTGTACCGGCTGGTGCTCGACGGCAAGGCGCTGTCGGCGGGCTTCTCGATCAGCTTCCTGCCCGATGCGGGGCTCGGCTTCGCGAGCGCGGCGTTCCCGCGCGGCGCCGACGGCGCAAAGCTCCTCGCCGAGATGCGCGCCGTGCTCGCGGACATCGCGGCGCACGGCGTGCCGGAGGACCTGGTGACTGCGGCCAAGCGCGGCGAGCGCGCGCAGGCCGAGCTGGCGAAAAACTCGATCCCCGGACTCGCCGCGGTGTGGTCGGAAGCGCTGGCGGTCGAGGGCCGCCGCTCGCCCGACGCGGACCTGCGGGACATCGAGCGCGTCACTGCCGCGGACGTCGCGCGCCTGGCGCAGCGCGCGCTCGCTCCCGAGCACGCGCTGGCGGCGATCCTCACCCCGCAGTCCTCGGGCAATCCGGTCTCCGCGAGTCGCTTCGGCGGCAAGGAGTCGTTCACGCCGTCGCGGCCCGCGCCCGCGCCACTGCCCGGCTGGGCGCGCGCCGCCGTCGAGCGCGTCGCGGTGCCGCGCTGGACGCTCGACCCGGTGAGCATGCAGCTGCCGAACGGCATCCGCCTCATCGTGCAGCCCGAGTCGATCAGCGACACCGTGAGCGTCTACGGGCACGTGCGCAACCGGCCCTCGCTCGAGGTACCGCCGGGCAGGGAGGGGCTGAGCAGCGTGCTCGAGGAGCTCTTTTCCTACGGCACGACGACGCTCGACCAGGCCGCGTTCCAGAAGGCGCTCGACGACATCGGCGCCAGCGAGTCGGCCGGCGCGGACTTCTCGCTGCAGGTCCTCACCGCGCACTTCGCGCGCGGCATGGAGCTGCTGGCACAGAACGAGCTCGACCCCGCGCTGCCGGAGAGCGCCTTCCGCGTCGTGCGCGGCCAGGCCGCAGCGGCGCTGCCAGGTGCGCTGCAGAGCCCGGGCTTCCTCAGCTCGCAGGCGCTCAAGGCGGCGCTCTTCCCGGCGGACGACCCGGAGCTGCGCCACGCCACGCCCGCGAGCCTGCGCGCGCTCACGCTGGCGGACGTGCGCGGCTACTACCGCCGCGTGTTCCGCCCCGACATGACCACGATCGTCGTGGTCGGCAACGTCAGCCCCGAGCGCGCAAAGGAAATCGTGCAGCGCAGCTTCGGCGCCTGGCGCGCCGCGGGCGACCCGCCGCAGGTCGAGCTGGCTCCCGTTCCGCCGAGCGGCGCGAGCAGCACGGCCGTGCCCGACGGCAGCCGAGTGCAGGAGAAGGTGATGCTCGCCGAGACGCTGGCGATCAAGCGCAGCGATCCCGACTACGAGGCTCTCCAGCTCGGCAACGCGGTGCTCGGCGGCGGGTTTCTCGCGAGCCGCCTATACCACGACCTGCGCGAGCGCGCGGGCCTCGCCTACTACGTCGGCTCGAGCTTCGAGGTCGGCCGCACGCGCGCGCTGTACATGGCGAGCTACGCCTGCGATCCGCCCAAGGTCTCCACGGCGCGCGCCATCATCGAGCGCGACCTGCGCGACATGCAGACGACGCTGGTGGACGAGCGCGCGCTGCGCCAGGCGAAGGCGCTCCTGCTCAAGCGCATCCCGCTCGCCGAGGCGAGCGTAGACGGCATCGCCGGCGGGCTGCTCGAGCGCGTGGCGCTCGACCTGCCGCTCGACGAACCTCGGCGCGCGGCCGAGCGCTACGCCGCCCTGGACGCCGCGCAGGTGCGCGACGCCTGGGCCAGGTGGTTGCGCGTCGACGCGCTCGCCCAGGTCAGCGTGGGTCCGGCGCCGCGCTGAAGCGGTCGAGCACCTCTCCGGGACCGGCGCCGAGTGGCGCGTAGTCGCGCCCGTCGTGCACCTGCACGCCGTTCACCCAGACGCCGTGCACCCCGAGCGGCCGCCGGATCATGCGCGCCCCGCCTCCAGGCAGGTCGGCGCGCCGCTCGAGCGCCGACACGCCGACGCGCGCCGGGTCGAACAGCAGCAGGTCCGCCGCCCAGCCGGGCGCGATGCGCCCGCGGCCGGCGATGCGATACTTGGCCGCCGGATCGCTCGTCAGCCTGCGCACGCCCTCCGCGAGGGTGAACGTGCCCGTCTCGCGCACCCAGTGCGCGAGGAAGTGCAGGCCGAAGCCCGCGTCGCAGAAGTACACCAGGTGCGCGCCCGCGTCCGATAGCGCGAGCACGCCCGCCGGGTGCCTGAGCAGGGGCGCGACCCCCGCGTCGTCGTTCTGGTAGAGCTTGGCGACCAGCTGCCGCTCGAGCGGCTGGTCGAGGAAATAATCGAGCGGATCCCTGCCCGCTTCGCCCGCGAGGCGCGTGAGCGGCACGCCGTCGATCTCGACCTGCGACCAGTCGCCGTAGAAGAGGATGCCCTGCCCCGGCCGCGCCAGGTTCTCGCGGAAGCGCGCGCGGAAGGCCGGATCGGCGTAGATCGGCGCGCGCGCCTCGCGCGGCGCGCGCTTCACGCGCTCGAAGGCGTCGTGCGAGTACAGCAGGTACGGTTCGGCGAGCGTGAAATCGAACGATAGCGGCTGGCAGGCGGTATGGATGTACAGCTCCCGCCCGCGCCCGAGCGCGGCTGCGCAGCGCTCGTAGTACGTGAGCGCGCGCCCCGGGTCGGCGCGGTTGTGCATCGTGAGCACCGTGACGATGAACGCCGGGCGCCCGGTGGCGGTCGCGATGCGTTCCATGTACTCGGGCGTGGCGCGCGGGCCGGTGGCCATGACGAACACGCCGCGCCCTGCGGCGCCGAGCTCGCCGGCGAGCGCGTCGAGCTCGGCGTCCGTGGCGATCGTCGAGGGCATCGGCCGCCCGCCCCAGCCGCTGTGGTTGGGCGAGAAGGACGAAGCGAAGCCGATCGCGCCCGCAACGAGCGCCGCGCGCACTTCGGCGCGCATCGCGGCGAGCTCCGCGCCCGTCGGCTCGGCGCGCGTCGACGCTTCCTCGCCCATCACCGCCGTGCGGATGGTCGAGTGCTGCGCCAGCACTGCGACGTTCGCGTACAGGCGGGCGCGCCGCAGCTGCGCGAGGTAATCGGCGAAGGACTCGAACTCCCAGCGCGTGCCGGCGCCGAGCGCGCCGAGGTCCATGCCCTCGACCACCGACAGGTTCTTCACCATCGTGTCGCGCAGCCGCGCCGGGCACGGCGCGATGCCGAAGCCGCAGTTGCCGAGCACCGCGGTGGTGACGCCGAGCGAAGGCGACGGCGAGAGCGTCGCGTCCCAGGTCGCCTGCGCGTCGTAGTGCGTGTGCACGTCGACGATGCCCGGCATGAGCGCGAGACCGTCGGCGTCGAGCGTGCGCAGTGCGTGCCCGGCGCCGATCTTGCCGATTCTTGCAATCCGTCCGTCCTCCAGCGCAACATCCGCGCGCCGGGGCTCCCCGCCGCCGCCGTCGTAAAGCATCGCGCCGCGAATCACCAGATCGTGCATGCGCGCACGCTAAGGGCTCGCCGCGCGCGTGTCAAAAGCTGTCACACGCGCGCCGCCGCGCGCGCGGCGACGCACAATGACGTTTGTCATGACGCGCGAGCCCGCCAACCTGCCTGCCGATGAAGTGCAGCTGCGCCAGATCCTGGACGCGGTGCCGGCGCTGATCGCCTACGTCGACGCAAGCGAGACCTACCGCTTCGCCAACCACGCCTACGAAAGCCTGTTCGGCCTGGATCCCGCGCGCATGATCGGCCAGACCATGCGCGACGTGCTGGGCGAGAAGTATTCCGAGGCGAAGCCGCACATCGAGGCGACGCTCGGAGGCCGGCGCACGATGCACGACCGCCTCGTGATCGCCAACGAGCGCAGCCGATATCTGCACAACGTGTACGTGCCGCACATCGCCACGGACGGCTCGGTGCTCGGCATGTTCATCCTCGCGGTCGACATTTCCGACCGCAAGGCGCTCGAGCAGGAGCTGGTGCGCCGCGCGCAGCACGACCCCCTCACCGGCCTGCTGAACCGCGGCGCCTTCG
Organism: Burkholderiales bacterium; assembly: GCA_035310985.1. Lineage (GTDB taxonomy): Bacteria > Pseudomonadota > Gammaproteobacteria > Burkholderiales > SG8-39 > DAHVFK01. The sequence continues at coordinate 2,743 of DATGDH010000145.1, read as the reverse complement.
AGGACCGGCTGCGTCAGGCGCTCGAGCGCACCGCGCAGTCCGGCGCCGGGCTCGTCGGCCTGCTGTACGTCGACATCGACCGCTTCAAGAGCATCAACGACGCGCTCGGACACCAGGTCGGCGACGTCATCCTGCGCTCGTTCGCCGCGCGGCTCAGGAAGTCGGTGCGCGCGATCGACACGGTGGGGCGCATGGGCGGCGACGAGTTCGTGGTACTGCTCGAGAATCTGACGCGCGCGGACGACGCCGTGCGTATCGCGCGCAAGATCGTCGCCGAGATGCAGGAGAAATTCGACGTGAACGGCGCGCTCGTGACCGCCACGGCGAGCGTCGGCGTCGCAACCTGCGACGCGCAAGGGAACCCGGCAGCGCTCAGCTCGCGCGCCGACGGCGCGCTGTACGCCGCGAAGGACGCGGGACGCAACGGATACCGCGTGGCCTGACTTAAGGCTGCGTTAAGGCCGGTGCCCCATCGTTCGGGGCGAACATGCCAAGACGCGACGAACCGCGCAAGCGCCGCGTAGCGCTGGTGCTTCAGGGTGGCGGCGCTCTCGGCGCCTACCAGGCCGGAGTGTACGAGGCGCTGCAGCGGCATCATCTTGCCCCCGACTGGGTGGTGGGCACCTCGATCGGCGCGATCAATGCCGCGCTGATCGCTGGCAATTCGCCGCAGGCGCGGGTGGCGCGGTTGCGCGAGTTCTGGCAAGGCGTCGCGAGCGACGACGCGCTGGACATGCACAGCACGCTCGACGCAGTGCGCCAGTACAACACCTGGCTCACCACGCTCGGCACCGTGGCGCAGGGCGTGCCGGGATTCTTCGCGCCGCGCGTGCCCGGTGCCTTCGCGGCGGGCTTCGCGGTGCCGCCGCAGTCCGCGAGCTTCTACGATACGTCTGCGCTCGCGGACACGCTCGGGCGCCTGGTCGACTTCGGCCACCTGGCGAGTGCGGGCGCGATGCGCCTCACGGTGGCCGCGGTGCACGTGACCACCGGCAAGCTGGTCGCCTTCGACAGCGCGCACCAGGCGCTCGGCGTCGAGCACGTGATGGCGAGCGGCGCGCTGCCGCCGGGCTTCGCCCCGGTGTGCATCGAGGGCGAGCTCTACTGGGACGGCGGCCTGTACTCCAACACGCCGCTCGAGCTGGTGCTGGACGACGAGCCGCGCACCGACACGCTGTGTTTCATGGTCGATCTGTGGCGCGGCGACGGGCCCGCGCCGCGCACCCTGGGCGAAGTACAGGCGCGCCAGAAGGACGTCATGTACGCCTCGCGCTCGACGCGCCACATCGAATCCTATCGCCGCATGCACCACCTGCGCCACGCGGTGCGCGTGCTGCACGCGGCGCTCGCGCCCGAGCTGCGAAACTCGCCCGAGATGCGCAAGCTCGGCGAAGTGGGCTGCGATACCACCATGCACGTCGTGCGGCTGACCTACCCGGGGCGCGACTGGGGCATGGCGTCGAAGGACATCAATTTCTCGCGCGGCTCGCTCGAGTGGCGCTGGCAGCAAGGCCTGCGCGACGCGGAGCGCGCGATCGAACAGGCCGGCTGGCTCGCGCCGGCGCCCGCCGATGCGGGACTCGTGGTGCACGAGCTCCCCGTCGATACCGGAGACACCGATGACCGAAGATGAAGTCCGCGGCAACGCCTTCGCCATGCCGCTCACCAGCCCCGCCTTCCCGCGCGGGCCGTACCGCTTCATCGATCGCGAATTCCTGATCGTGACCTACCGCAGCGATCCGGCGGCGCTGCGGCGAGTGGTGCCCGCGCCGCTCGAGCTGGCCGAGCCGGTGGTCAAATTCGAATTCATCCGCATGCCGGACTCGACCGGTTTCGGCCACTACTGCGAGTCCGGCCAGGTGATCCCGGTGTCGTACCGCGGCGAGCGCGGCGGCTACGTGCACGCCATGTACCTGAACGACCATCCTCCGATCGCCGGCGGGCGCGAGCTGTGGGGCTTTCCGAAGAAGCTCGGCGAGCCGACGCTCAGGGTGCACAAGGACACCCTGATGGGCACTCTCGACTACGGCGGCGTGCGGGTGGCGACCGCGACCATGGGCTACAAGCACCGGGCGCTTGATGCCAACGCGGTGCGCGCGGCGCTCGGTGCGCCGAGCTACCTGCTCAAGATCATCCCGCACGTCGACGGAACGCCGCGGGTCTGCGAGCTGGTGCGCTACACGCTGCAGGACATCGACGTGAAGGGTGCCTGGGAAGGCCCTGGCGCCATCGAGCTGCACCCGCACGCGCTGGCGCCGGTCGCCGGCCTGCCGGTGCTGGAAGTTCTCTCGGCGATCCACATCATGACCAACCTCACTTTGCCGCTCGGCACCGTGCTGCACGACTACCTGGAAGGAGCCACGACGTGAAAATGAAGGACCGGATCGCCCTCGTCACGGGCGCCGCGAGCGGCATCGGCCTGGAAATCGCGCGCAGCTTCGCGCGCGAGGGTGCGCGCGTGTGCATCGCCGACCTGTCGGTCGACGCCGGTCGCGCCGCCGCGGCCGAGATCGGGCGCGCGGGCGGCACCGCCATGGCGGTCGCGATGGACGTCGCCGACGAGCAGGCGGTCGAGCGCGGCTTCGACCAGGTTGCGAAGGCCTGGGGCCCGTCCGACGTGCTGGTGAGCAACGCCGGCATCCAGCACATCGACCCGATCGACGCGCTGTCGCTGGAGAACTGGCGCCGCCTGCTCGCGATCCACCTCGACGGCGCATTCCTCACCACGCGCGCCTTCCTGCGC
>DATGDH010000144.1:0-18500 GCA_035310985.1 Burkholderiales bacterium | reverse complement strand
TCGTAGTAGAGGCTCTCCTCCTGGATCTTGCCGCGCTGGTAGCCGGTCTCCATCGCGCCCAGCACGCCGCCGCGGGATGCGATCGCCTCGAACTCCTTGAGCACCGCCTCCTCCACGAGCTCGGTGAGCTCGTCGATCACGAACGAGCCCTGGTACGGGTTCTCGTTCATGGCGAGGCCCCACTCGCGGTTGATGATGAGCTGGATCGCCATCGCGCGGCGCACCGATTCCTCGGTCGGCGTGGTAATCGCCTCGTCGTAGGCGTTGGTGTGCAGCGAGTTGGTGTTGTCGTACGACGAGATCAGCGCTTGCAGGGTGGTCCGGATGTCGTTGAACGCCACTTCCTGCGCGTGCAGCGAGCGGCCGCTCGTCTGCGAGTGGAACTTCAGCTTCTGGCTGCGCTCGTTCGCCCCGTAGCGCTCGCGCATCGCGACGGCCCAGATGCGCCGCGCGACGCGCCCAAGCACGGCGTACTCGGGGTCCATGCCGTAGCTGAAGAAGAACGAGAGGTTCGGCGCGAAGTCGTCGATGTGCATGCCGCGCGCGAGGTATGTCTCGACGAAGGTGAAGCCGTTGGCGAGCGTGAAGGCGAGCTGCGAGATCGGATTCGCGCCGGCCTCTGCGATGTGATAGCCAGATATCGACACCGAGTAGAAGTTCTTCACGCCGTGGTGGATGAACCACTCCTGGATGTCGCCCATCACCTTGAGCGAGAACTCGGTCGAGTAGATGCAGGTGTTCTGGCCCTGGTCTTCCTTCAGGATGTCGGCCTGGACGGTGCCGCGCACGGTGGTGAGCGTCCACTCGCGGATCTTCTCCGCCTCGTCCTCGGTCGGCTGGCGATCGTTGTCCCTGATGAACTTGTCCAGTTGCTGGTCGATTGCCGTGTTGAAGAACATCGCGAGGATGGTCGGCGCCGGGCCGTTGATGGTCATCGACACCGAGGTGCCCGGGTCGCACAGGTCGAAGCCCGAATAGAGCACCTTCATGTCCTCGAGCGTGGCGATCGATACGCCCGAGTTGCCCACCTTGCCGTAGATGTCCGGGCGCTCGTCGGGATCGAAGCCGTAAAGCGTCACCGAGTCGAACGCAGTCGACAGACGCTTGGCCGGCATGTCCTTGGATAGCAGGTGAAAGCGCTTGTTGGTGCGGAACGCGTCCCCTTCTCCGGCGAACATGCGGGTCGGGTCCTCGTTCTCGCGCTTGAAGGCGAACACGCCCGCCGTGAACGGGAAGGAGCCAGGAACGTTCTCGGCGAGCTGCCAGCGCAGGATCTCGCCGTGGTCCTCGTATTTGGGCAGTACCACCTTGGGTACGCGCGTGCCCGAAAGCGTGGTGTGCGTCAGGCGCGTGCGTAGCTCCTTGCCGCGGATCTTCACCACGTACTCGTCGCTCGCGTAGGCCTTCTGCGTCTCGGGCCACTGGTCGACGAGCTTCTTCGCGCGCGCATCCAGCTGCGCGTTCTTCTCCTCGATCAGCGAATCGAGCTCGCGCGCGTCCTTGCCCGCCTTGAGCAGCATCGCCTTGGCGCCGATCAGCTGTTGGCGCTCGCGCGCGAGCTGCGCGTGCGCGCCCGCCTGCGCGTGGTAGCCGCGCACGCACTCGGCGATGTCGGCGAGGTAGCGCTGTCGCTTGGCCGGAATGACGATTGCGATGCTCGAGGACAGCTTGGACGCGGTCTTAGGCAGCCTGCCCGGCTCGAGCGCGAGGCCCTTCTCGGCCAGGCGCACGGCAACGGCCTGGTACAGCGCGGTGACGCCATCGTCGTTGAAGCGCGCGGCGATCGTGCCGTAGACCGGCATCTCGTCGGGCGCGCGCTTGAACGCCTCGCGGTTCCGCTGCACCTGCTTGCGCACGTCGCGCAGTGCGTCTTCGGCGCCTTTCCTATCGAACTTGTTGATCGCCACGAAATCGGCGAAGTCGAGCATGTCGATCTTCTCGAGCTGGCTCGCGGCGCCATATTCGGGCGTCATCACGTACAGCGTCGCGTCGGCGTGCGGGACGATCGCGGCGTCGCCCTGGCCGATGCCCGAGGTCTCGACCACGATCAGGTCGTAGCCCGCGGCGCGGCATGCGGCGATCGCTTCGGGCAGGCAGCCCGCGATCTCGGCGCCCGAGGCCCGCGTGGCGAGCGAGCGCATGAATACCTTGTCGCCCTGGATCGCGTTCATGCGGATGCGGTCGCCGAGCAGCGCGCCGCCGGTCTTGCGCCGCGACGGATCGACGGCGAGCAGCGCGATCCTCAGGCGGTCGCCCTGGTCGAGGCGGAAGCGGCGCACCAGCTCGTCGGTAAGCGAGCTCTTGCCGGCGCCGCCGGTGCCGGTGACGCCGAGCACCGGGGCGCGGCGCGCCCGGGCCTTGTCGAGGATCTGTTTCCCCAGGGATTCGGGCAAGGTCCCCAGCTCGAAGCCCGTGATGACCTGCGCGAGCGCGCGGCGCTCTCCCGCCTCCAGCGCGCGCAGGTCGCGCGGCGCGTACTGCGAGGGGTCGAAGTCGCAGCGCGCGAGCATGTCGTTGATCATGCCCTGCAAGCCCATCTTGTGGCCGTCCTCGGGCGAGTAGATGCGCGCCACGCCGTAATCTTCGAGCAGCCTGATCTCGTCGGGCACGATCACGCCGCCGCCGCCGCCGAATACGCGGATGTGCTCGCCGCCGCGCGCGCGCAAGAGATCGAGCAGGTACCTGAAGTACTCGATGTGCCCGCCCTGGTAGGAGGACACCGCGACGCCCTGCACGTCCTCGTCGAGCGCGGCGCTCACCACTTCCTCGACCGAGCGGTTGTGCCCGAGGTGGATCACCTCGGCGCCGGAGGCCTGCAGGATGCGCCGCATGATGTTGATCGACGCGTCGTGCCCGTCGAACAGGCTCGCCGCCGTCACGAAGCGGATCTTGTGCTTGGCCTTGTAGACCAGATTGTTCGAGTCGGAGAGGTCGGTCACGGGGCCTCCGGGGGAGCGGCCAGCCTACTTGACGTTTACGTAAACGTCAATTTCGGTATGACGGATCCTTGGCATCGACGATGCGCTGCAGCGCGGCGAACACATCCTCGCACACGCGCTTCTCGCCCGGCCCGGACTCGCGCACCGCTTGCTCGAACACATCGGGCCGGATGGGGTTGAGCGCGCCGGCGCTCGCCGCCGCCACCTGCACGTCGCAGGCGCGCTGCAGCGTCCACAGCATCATGAACGCCTCCGGCACCGACGGCCCCCAGGCGAGCAGGCCGTGATTGCGCAGGATCACGGCCCGCTTGTCGCCGACGTCGGCGACCAGGCGCGTCTTCTCGGCCGGATCGACGGTGATGCCCTCGAAGTCGTGGTAGGCGACCCGGCCGTGCAGCTGCGCGGCGTAGAAGTTGGTCGGCGAAAGGCCTTCCTTCAGGCTCGCGACCGCCATGCCGGTGGTGGTGTGCGTGTGCATCACGCAGTGAGCCTCGGCGAGTGCGCCGTGCAGCGCCGAGTGGATCACGAAACCCGCGCGGTTCACCGGCCAGTTGGACTCGCGCACCGGGTTCCCGTCGATGTCGATCAGCACCAGGCTCGCGGCGGTGATCTCGCGGTAGTGCAGGCCGAAGGGGTTGATGAGGAACAGGCGCTCGTCGCTTCCGTCCGGCGCCGGGACCCTGACCGTGATGTGATTGAAGATCATCTCGGTCCAGCCGAGATGGTCGAAGATACGGTACGCGGCGGCGAGCTGCAGGCGCGCCGCGCGCTCTGCCTGCGACGGCGGCAGATCCTGCGCGACACGTGGCGCCCGTTGCCAGTAGATGGTCATGGTGCGCCTAGATAGATGGGTTCGCGCAGGACGCTTTTATCAAATATTATGCGCCTGTCGTTTGCCTCCGGTAAACGGGTGCGAAAGCGGGCCGGTGGCGCTCACGCGCCCCGCCGCGTTTGCAGGAGGACCGCGGGCGACGACGGCGGTTGCGGTCATCATGCGTTCCCTGGCCGCATCCCTTTCGGGGGCGTGCGCGAGCACGCCCCTTTTCTTTTCACGCTGCGCGGGGAAACTGGCGGCTCGAGTACCAGCGCGCGCTCGCGTTGACGATTTTCACCACCGCGAGCATCACCGGGACCTCGACCAGCACACCGACCACCGTGGCGAGCGCCGCGCCCGATTCGAAGCCGAACAAGCTGATCGCGGTGGCGACCGCCAGCTCGAAGAAGTTGCTCGCGCCGATCAGAGCCGAGGGGCAGGCGACGCTGTGCTTTTCGCCGAGCGCGCGGTTGGCGAGGTAGGCGAGCCCGGAGTTGAAGAATACCTGGATCAGGATCGGCACCGCCAGCATGGCGATGATCAGCGGCTGCGCGAGGATCGCGTCGCCCTGGAACGCGAATAACAGTACTAGCGTCGGCAGCAACGCGAGCGTCGACCAAGGCTGCAGGCGCTCGAGCAGGCGTTGCAGGGCGCCCTCGCCGCCGCGCGAGAGCGTGCGCCGGCGAACGAGCTGCGCCGCGATCACCGGCACCACGATGTACAGCACCACCGAAGTGAAAAGCGTGTCCCACGGTACGCTGATCGCCGACAGGCCGAGCAACAAGCCGACGATCGGCGCGAACGCGAAAACCATGATCGTGTCGTTTAGCGCTACCTGCGACAGCGTGAACAGCGCATCGCCGCCCGACAGACGGCTCCACACGAATACCATCGCCGTGCACGGCGCCGCCGCGAGAAGAATCAGGCCGGCAATGTAGCTGTCGATCTGCGCTGCGGGCAGCCAAGGCGCGAACAGGTGACGGATGAAGATCCAGCCGAGAAACGCCATGGTGAAGGGCTTCACCAGCCAGTTGACGACCAGGGTGACGCCGATACCCCGTACGTGCTCCTTGATCCGGTGCAGAGCGCCGAAGTCCACTCGCACCAGCATCGGTATGATCATCACCCAGATGAGCAACCCCACCGGGACGTTGACCCGTGCGAGCTCCAGGCGCCCGAGCATCTGCACCGGCCCCGGCAGCCACTGCCCGATCAGCACGCCCACAACGATGCACAACGCGACCCACAGCGTGAGCCAGCGCTCGAAGAACCCCATCGCTAGTCGGCCTTCGCCTCGCTGCCGAGCTTGCCTATCGCCTTGACCCGCGCCTGCAAGGCGGAGCGCTCGAGCAGCTCGGGACGCAAGCTCGCGAGCAGGCGCACCCGGGCGCCGAGCACGCGGAAGGCATCAAGGAACGCACGATGCTTGTCGTCGTCGGTGCCTTGAACAGCAGCCGGATCCTCGACGCCCCAGTGCGCCGTCATCGGCTGGCCAGGCCAGAACGGGCAGACCTCGCCTGCGGCCTGGTCGCACACCGTGAACACGAAGTCCATCGCGGGCGCGCCGGGCGCGGTGAACTCGTCCCAGCTCTTGCTGCGAAGACCGTCGGTCGGCAGGCGGTTCTTACGCAGCAGCTCGAGCGCAAATGGATTCACCTTGCCGCTCGGATGGCTGCCCGCGCTGAAAGCCCGGTAGTGGCCCGAACCATAGTGATTCAGCAGGGCTTCTGCGAGGATCGAGCGCGCCGAATTGCCGGTGCAGAGAAACAGCGTGTTGTAAGGCTTCATGCCGGCTCGCGCAGCGCCGGTGCGCAGCACGCGCCCGAGGGCTTTGCCGCAGACGCGGTGTCGGCGCCGTACACGGGGATCGAGTCGAGCGTGTGGAACGACTCCCAGGCGATGCCCTGCGGGTCGAGCGTCCAGTACTTGTCGCTCTTCGCGTAGCAGCACGAGGCGTTCTTCTGCGGCATCGTCGCCACATCGGCTTGTGCCAGACGCGCGCCCAGTTCTTCCAGTTCGGTGCCACTCTCGGCCTGGATGCCGAGGTGGTCCAAGCCGGCCTTCTTGCCGCGCGTGGAGATGGCGAAATTCACGCGCGGATCGTCGAGCTGCCACTTCGCGTAGTCAGCGTGGCGCACGCTTGGCTCGGCGGCGAACAGCGCCGAATAGAAGCGGATGCTCTTCTCGAGGTCCGCGACCCCGAGGTGCACGTGCAGGCGTTTCATGCGGTCTTCCTCTTGCGTACGTTCACGGGTTGCGCGGCCGGCGCGCAGGACGCGCCGCCGCAGCAGTTGTCGGTGAGATAGCCGAGCAGCGCGTTCATGCGCTCGAAGTCGGCCGAATAGATGACGAAGCGCCCCTGGGCGCGCGAGGCGAGCAGGCCGGCGCGGCTGAGCTGCGCCAGATGGAACGAAGCGGTCGCCGGCGGAAGTCCCAGCCGGGCGCCGATCTCGCCGGCAGGGAGGCCCGACGGCCCAGCCTCGACCAGCATGCGGAAAACCGCCAGCCGCGTTTCCTGGGCGAGCGCGCCGAGCGCGTCGATGACTTGCCTCGTTTCCATGTTTCCAATATTATGGAAATGTGATTACCCAGTCAAGCCCTGTGCGCGCCGCACTCTCCGACGCGCTCGTCCGAGCGGACGCCGACGCGCTCAATCTCGCCTGCTCCTGCCGCACGCTCGACGCCGAGCGCCTGCGGCGGCAGCTTGAGCGCGAGCCGGCGCTCGCCGGCCTCGCCGAGGAGATCGCACACGCGCGGCCGCACCTTTTCTCGCGCACTGCGGTGTTCATCAACGAGGCGCAACGTGCGCGCATGACGACGATCGTGCGCGCCGTCGAGCAGGCGGCTGCGCGGCCGAGCTTCCGGGACGCGGCGCTCGTGCGCGCGCCCGCCATCGCCCGGGTCGATTTCGGGCCCAGGGGAGTGTTCCTCGGCTATGACTTCCATCTCTCGGCGCCGGGGCCGGAGCTGATCGAGATCAACACCAACGCGGGCGGAGCGCTGCTAAACGTCGCGCTGGCGCGCGCGCAGCGCGCATGCTGCGACGAGATGGCCCCTGCTTTCGCCGCGGGGGACGAGCTGGCGCGCGCAGAGGACGCATTCTTCGACATGTTCGCCGCCGAGTGGCGGCTGCAGCGCGACGGGGCGCCGCTCGGGCGCATCGCGATCGTCGACGACGTGCCCGCGGCGCAGTACCTGTACCCGGAATTCCTGCAGTTTGCGCGGCTGTTCGGCGAACACGGCGTCGAGGCGGTGATAGCCGACGCGCGCGACCTCGAGTGGCGCGGCGGGCACCTGCAATACCGCGGTCAAGCGATCGACCTGGTCTACAACCGGTTGACCGACTTCTACTTCGAGGAACCGGCGCACGCTGCGTTGCGTGCCGCCTATGTGGCCGGCGCCGTGGTCGTCACGCCGCATCCGCGGGCGCACGCGCTGTACGCCGACAAGCGCAACCTGGTCGCGCTGAGCGATCCGGCAGCGCCTCTCGCCGGGGTGCCGCGCACCGTCGAGGTGACCGCCGAAAACGCTGCGGCATTGTGGGCGCAACGCCGCAGCCTGTTCTTCAAGCCCGCGCTCGGTTACGGCAGCAAGGCGGCGTATCGCGGCGACAAGCTCACCCGTCGGGCGTGGGACCAGGTCCTCGCCGGGCGGTACGTAGCCCAGACGGTCGTACCCGCAAGCGCGCGCGTCGTGCAGATCGACGGCGCCGAGGCCGAGCTCAAGCTCGACGTCAGAGCCTATGTCTACGCGGGCGAGATCCAGCTGCTCGCGGCCCGGCTCTACCAGGGGCAGACGACCAACTTTCGCACCGCCGGCGGCGGCTTCGCTCCGGTGTTCGTGCTCGGGCAGTCGGCCCAGCGCCGCACGAGCATCCCGCGCTAGATGCCGCCGTGCGCCACACGCGCGATCGCCGGCACGACGCCGAGGTGATCCTCGAGGCGCTTGACGCCGCGCGTGCCGTCGACCGCCGCGCGTGCGGCCTGATGCTGCACGTCGGATTCCACCGCGCCCCAGAGCTGCACCACCCCGTCGGCGACGACCACGTTTACCTGGTGCAGCGCGAGCCCGGCTTCGCCGAGCGCGGCGAGCAGCGCATCGCGGATCTCGCGGTCCTCGCGCGTCGCCTCTGCGGCGGGGCGCGCGGCCGCCAGGCCCTGTAGCAGGTTCGCGCGGCTCACGATCCCGACCACTCTGCCATCGCGCAGCACCGGCACGCGCTTGATGCGGTCGCGCTCGAGCAGCGCGGCAATATCGGCGAGCGGCGTGTCCTCGGAAACGGCGATCACGTCGGCGGTCATCACGTCCTCGGCGCGCGTGCCGTGCGTGCGCAAGAAGTCGCGCGCCTGCTCGTCGGGCGCCGCGATCAGGCGCAGCCACCATGGGCGGCCGTGCTCGGTCTCCGACTCGGGGCGGTTGATGAGGTCGCCCTCGCTCACGATGCCGCACAGCTTGCCTTGCTCGTCGACGATCGGCAGCGCGCTGATGCGGTGCTCGAGCAGCATGCGCGCAATCTCGCGCACGTCCGTGCCCGGCAGCGCGGTCAGCACCGCGGTCGTCATGACGTCCTTGGCGAGCATGGGTCCTTCCTCGCGGCCTCTAAGAAACACACGCTACGTCCGCGGCGCAGCAAGCGCTTGACCTAAGTCAACGAATCAACCGATCCTGCCGAGCGCCGGAAACGCCTGCAGCATCCAGGTGCTGAAGGCGGTGAGCTTGCCGGTCATCAGCGCCACCCCCATCGCCACCATGATCAGGGCAGCCACCGTTTGCAGCGCGCGCCCGGCGAGCCGCAGCCGCTTCCACCGCCCGGTCATGTCGTGCAGGAACAGCGCCGACAGCAGGAACGGCACGGCGAGGCCGAGCGAGTACGCGCCCAGAAGCTCGATCCCCGCCGCGCTCGAGTCGGCGACCGCGGCCACCGCGAGAATCGCGCCGAGAATCGGGCCGATGCACGGGCTCCAGCCGAACGCGAACGCGAGCCCTAGCGCGAAGGCCGACAGCGGACGCCCCGAGACGGCGTGGACGTGGAAGTGGAAGCCGCGCTGCAGGTACGGCAGCCTGCTCGTCCCCAGGAGCATCGCCAGGCCGAACAGCGTGACCAACGCTCCTCCAACGACGCCGGCCTCGTAGCGGTAGTGCAGCAGCAGCCTGCCGAGCGCCGATGCACTCGCCCCCAACGCGATGAACACTGCCGAAAATCCGAGGATGAAGAAGCCGCTCAGCAGCGCCGCCGAGGCGCGCGACCCGATGTCGGTCGGGGCGTCGCGCACGTGCCGGTGCAGCGACTGGCCTGCGACGTACGAAAGATATGCCGGTACCAGCGGCAGCACGCACGGCGACAGGAACGAAACCAGCCCCGCCGCGAAAGCGGTCGTCAGCCCGAGCGCGGCGGGATCGCTCAATGTGCGCGCCCCAGCGGGACTGGAGAGACCTCAGCCCCCGGCTTGGGTCGCGGGATAGCCTGCCTCGTTCAGCGCCTTGGCCAGCTCGCCGAAGCTGTGCCCGGTCTCGACCCGCACGCGCTTGCTCGGCAGGTCCACCTGCACCTCGGCCTTCGGGTCGACCTGCTTCACCGTGCGCGTCACGACGCCGACGCAATGGTTGCAGGTCATGTCCTTGACGTTCATCTCGATCATGGCGACGCTCCTTCGCGCGAATGACGACAGCATGCAGGCTAAACCTTCCAATGCCGGGAAGGTCAAGCCTATTCTGATCCCCTGCGCACGCGCGGCGCTTGACGCACGTCAACCCGGGCGACGCCTGGACGTGGCTTCATTCAGGTCATGGGTAGGAATGCGCGCCGACGCCGCGCTGCGCATGCCGCAGCGACCGCGCCGCAGACTTCGAGCGGACCGAGCGCCAAGACCGTCGCGTTCGCGGCGGGGGGAGCGCTCGTCGTCGCGCTCGTCGTCGCGCTGCTCAGCTCGCCGGGACCCTCGAGCGCGAGCCTCACCGCATCGGCGAACCCCGACCACGGCAACGCCCTCTACAAGCAGTATTGCGCCTCGTGCCACGGCTCGAACGGGCAGGGCGAATTCAACTGGATGTACCGAGAGCGCGGAGCGCCGGCGCTCGACAGCAGCGGGCACGCCTGGCACCACGAGGACGCGCAGCTCGTCAGCATGATCCTCGACAAGCCGGCCGCCGACTCGCGCATGCCGGCCTGGCGCGGCATTCTCAGCCGCGACGACGCGATCGACCTGGTCGCCTACATCAAGACGCTGTGGACCCCGTTCATCCGCGCCAACTGCCAGGGCGCGAAGCACATGGCCTGCACGTCCGAGCACTGAGCGCGGGCGCGCGCTCTACTCGGCGGGCAGGCGCAGAATAAGTCCGGCCAGCTCCGTTGCCTGGCGCGGCGTCGCGAGCCCGCCCGGCATCGGCGGATAGCCCGGCCACTGTCCGGATACACCGTTGCTGATCGCGCCGGCGAGCCGCTTGTGGCTGCCCGGGTGCCCCGCGAATCTCTGCGCGATGTCCGCGAAAGCCGGGCCCGTGCCGCGTCCGGAATAGGCGTGGCAGCTCATGCACGCTAGGCCGTTGCCTTGCACGTAGGAAGAAAGCTCATCCCATTGCGGATTGGAACCTTTGCTCGGGCCGGACTGGCCGGGCGGGCCGTAGCCGCCCATCATGCCGCCCCCCATCATTCCCCCGCCCATCATGCCGCCGCCCATCATGCCCTGGGAATGCGCGAGCAGCGGCACCGCGAGTCCAAGGGCGATTGCGGATACGGCGATAAGACGCGAGCGACGATTCATCACGATGATCTCCTGTTTCGTTCCCCGGGGTTGTCGACAGTAACCCTGCGTACGCGAAGCTGCAGGCCGTCGACGCCGACGACTTCCACTTTGTCGCCTTCGTGCAGGCCTTCCACCATCCGCGCCGACCAAAGCTCGCTGTTCACCCAAATCGACGCGATGTCTCCTTGCACGCTGCGCACGCGGCCGAGCGCGTGCTGCAGCGCTTCGACGCCGGTCATCGCCGGCCGGTGCGCCACTTTGGTGAGGTAGCCGCAGAAGAGCAGCGCGGCGGCAATGAGCGCGACCGAGGTCGGCACGGCGAGTGTCCAGGGAAGGAGCCAGAACGACGCCAGTGCGAGGACCGGAAGACCGATGAGAATGAGGTGGCACATGCCTCAGCCCTGCCGCACCCGGCCGAGCAGGCGTGCGTTTATGGCGACGATCACCGTGCTCGCCGACATGAGCACCGCGCCGCCCGCGGGAGTGAGCGTCAGCCCCCAGGCCGCGGCGACGCCCGCGGCGAGCGGAATAGCGAAAGCGTTGTAGCCGGTCGCCCAGGCGAGGTTCTGCACCATCTTGCGATAGGTGGCGCGCGCCAGGCCCAGAATCGCCGCTACGTCGCGCGGGTCGCTCTTCACCAGCACGATATCGGCCGATTCGATGGCTACTTCGGTGCCCGCGCCGATTGCGATACCGAGGTCGGACTGCGTGAGCGCCGGGGCGTCGTTTACGCCGTCGCCGACCATGGCAACGAGCAGCCCGCGCGCCTGTACCTCCTTGATCTTGGCGGCCTTCTGCTCGGGCAGCACCTCGGCGAAATAGTCGTCCAGCCCGAGCTCGCCGGCCACCGTCTGCGCCACTGCGCGCGAATCGCCGGTGAGCATCATGCACTTCAGCCCCATGCCTTTGAGCCGCTCGACCGCGGCGCGCGACTCGGGCCGCACCACGTCGGCGAGTGCGAGCGCGGCGGCCGGCTTGCCGTCGACCAGCAGGTATACGAGGGTCTTACCTTGTTGCGCGAGGCGGTCGAGGCGCGCGTCGCGCGCCTCGAGCCCGTGCTCGCGCAGGTATCCGGGGCTCACCACCATCACCTCGCGACTCTCGACGCGCGCCTGCGCGCCGCGCCCGGTCAGATTGCGGAAGCCGGACGGTTCGGGCAGAGCGAGCCCGCGCTCCTGGGCGGCGCGCAGCACGCCCTTCGCAATCGGATGCTCCGAGCGGCTCTCGAGCGCTGCGGCGAACCGCAGGCACTCGTCTTCCTTCAGCTCGGCGAGCGGCACGATGTCCGACACCCCGAAGCGCCCCTCGGTGAGCGTGCCGGTCTTGTCGAATACCACCGCCTGTAGGTTGCGTGCGCGCTCGAACGCGGCGCGGTCCCGAATCAAGAGGCCGTGACTCGCCGAGAGGCTCGTGCTCACGGCGACCACCAGCGGCACGGCGAGCCCGAGCGCGTGCGGGCAGGCGATCACCATCACGGTCACCGCGCGCGCAATGGCGTACTGCATGCCGGCGCCAAGCGCGAGCCAGGTGACGAAGGTCGCCACGCCCACGATGATCGCGATCGCGGTGAGCCACACCGCGGCGCGGTTGGCGAGGTCCTGCGAGCGCGAACGCGACTCCTGCGCCTTGCGCACCATGTCCATCACCTGCGCGAGGTAGGTTTCGCCGCCGGTCTTGCGGATTTCGACCGTGATCGCGCCTTCGCCGTTGACCGAGCCGCCGATCACCTGCGCACCCTCGCTCTTCTCTACCGGGCGCGACTCGCCGGTAAGCATCGATTCGTCGAGGCTGGTGCGGCCGTCGACGATCGCGCCGTCGGTCGGCACGCGCTCGCCCGGCTTGACCAGTACGCGGTCGCCCACCTTCAAGGTGTCGACGCCGATATCCTCCGTCGAGCCGTCGGTCCTCAGGCGGTGCGCCTCCGCCGGGAGTAGCCGAACCAGCGCTTCCAGCGCCCCCGAAGCGCCCATCACCGAGCGCATTTCGATCCAGTGCCCGAGCAGCATGATGTCGATCAGCGTGGCGAGCTCCCAGTAGAAGCCCATGCCAGGAAAGCCGAAAGTCACCGCCGCGGAATAGACGTACGCCGCGCTGATGGCGACTGCGATCAGCGTCATCATGCCGGGCTGGCGCCGGCGGAGCTCTCCGGCGAATCCGCTCAAAAAAGGCCAGCCGCCATAGAGGTACACGGCGCTCGAGCAGGCGAACAGAACCCAGGAGTCGCCGGCGAACGCGAACGGTGGCGCGAGACCGAACAGGTCCCACAGCCCGGGCGAGATCGCCAGGATCGGGACCGTCAGGACCAGCGCGATCCAGAACCGCCGCCGGAAGTCGGCGACCATGTGCGCGTGGTGCGCATGGCCGCCGTGACCGGCGCGCGCAGCCTGCGAATGAGGCACGCTAACCTCCGCAGCGTTAGCCGCCGCGCAGCTGCTCGCGCTGCTCCTTGGTGAGCACGGCGTCGATCTTCTTGCGCGTCTCGAGATTATTCTCGAACATCGACTTGCGCATCGCCGACATCGTGTCGTAGGCCTGCTTCAGTGCGGCGTCGTCGGCCTTGCCGGAAGCGTAGAGCTCGCGCATCTTCCATCCCTGCTCGTGCATCTTGCCCATCAGCTCCCAGCGCTGGCGCGCGCTGTCTTCCAGGATCTTGTCGATCTTCGTGCGTTGCTCGTCGCTCAACTTGAGCGCGCCCCAGTCGCCGCCGTAGCCACCGCAGCCACCCCGGCCGTAACCACCCATCATGCCCGGCCCCATGCCATAGCCGCCGTAGCCGCCCATCATTCCGGGGCCCATGCCGTAGCCGTAGCCGCGGCCGTACCCGGGACCCATGCCATAGCCACCGCCGGGGCCGTAGCCTCCCATCATTCCGGGACCCATGCCGTACCCCGGTCCATATGCTGGATAGTCGGACGGGTCGCCGGCCAGCGCCTGCGGCATCGCTGCCGCCACGCCGACACTGGCCACGACGGCCGCCAGGGTCCTGCGAACGATCGTGCTCGAAACTTTCATGGTCGATCTCCTTTACTGTTGTTGGACTTCGTCAAAAGCCAAAATCGAGTTTCACCGCAGCTGCCACTTGAAACTCCTAACCGTGGGTGACCCCACGTCGCGAATCTGCAGCTCGACGAATTGCGGGCTTCCCGCGAGGGGCGCAAACTGAAGCACGCCCTTGCGATGGTGGCCGCCGGGGACATCGCCTTTCCACGCGGTCGGTTTGTGGCTGGCGCCCGCCGCATCGACCAGCGTGGAGACCTTGGTGAGGTCCTGCTCGAGCGGCGCGACGTGCGTGTTCATCGTCACCTCGAAGTCCCAGGACTTTGCGCCGGGCCCGAGCGCCAGAGGTTTCACCGCGACGCTGACGCCGTCGGCCATGGACGTGCGCTGGCCGAGATCGGGCGCGGCGATCGCTGGCGTGAGCACTAGGAAACATGCCGCCGCTGCCGGGATAACAAGCGCTCCGCGCGCGCTCATGCGTGCCTCCGTGCGAGATAGACCATGCGGCCGATGTAGAAGATCCCGGCCGCGTTGAACGCCAGGCCGACCCAGAAGAACTGGACCTGATATTGCGCAAGCAGCGCCACCAGGCCCGTGGCGCCGATAACGGGCGCCACGTTTACGAGGTAATGGGCGCAGCACGAAATCATCGCCGCCGTCGATGTGGTGCCGGTCGCAGCGACGACGCCGCCGCCGTGATGGCCGCGCACGACGTACTTGAGATACACGAACAGCGCGACCTGGATGCCGAAGCCCGCGCCCAGCGGCACGATGTAGTACCAGAAGTCGGAGAACTGATCGACGGTGAACTGCCAGCCGGAGACCAACGTGAGAATGGCGAAATAGGCCGCCAGCAGCGCTCCGAAGGCTAGCGTTCCGTAGCCGACCGGCCTTGCAGCAACCGCGTACCCGTTCATTTTTCGCACGTCCAATTCATTCGATTACAGCCTGTGCGGCACGACGATGCGCGGCTCAGCCGTTGAGGTCTCGCTTCTTGCTCTCGAACTCGTCTCGCTGAATCTCCCCGCGCGCGTAGCGCTCCTCGAGGATCTCGAGCGCTCGGCGGGGCGAGCTGCGCCCTTCGCCGGGCAGGCCTCCGAACAGCCATTTCGCCAGTACGACGATGCCGAGGATGATGAGGATCCACCACAACACCATGTGCACCATGCCGAGGAGTCCCCAGCCGTAGCCCCAACCCATATTTCCCATGTAGCCCCACATTTGCGTCTCCTTTCAAAGCGACAGCAGCCAAGACCTGCGGCGGCCAAATCGACCGCGTAGCGCGCGGCGGCGCGAACAGCTCAGTCGAGCCGGCGCAGGGAGCGGGCGTGGTAGGGAAGCGGTGGTGCGGCGTCGCGCCGCACGATGATCCGCGACGGCGTCGCGAATGCAGTGACCAAAAATTGAGCTGCGCGTGACGGCGCGATGAGATAGCTCGGGAAAGCCGCGGGCGGCAGCGCGGCCGCGGGCGCCGCGAGCGCCTGGCCGTCGATACTCGCGCAACAGTTGCGGTCGCCGGCATGGCCGTGCCCGGCCGCCGCCGCGGCATGGCTGCTCGCAGGCGCAGCGGCGACGTCGCAAACCGGGCTAAGCAGCATGAACAGCGCGGCGAACATCATGCTCGCGGTTCGCAGCAGCTTGCCTACGCTGTTCGACCGGGCTGTGCGGGTGCGGCGCATGCGGATTGTGTCAGGCATGAATCGGGCTACTGCCAAACAACATCATCATCTCGCGCCGCCGCGGGTGGACTTTGACCCAAGTCAATGCCGGTTCGTACCACCGGCGCATAGGTACCGCGAACATGCTTCAACATGCCCCTTCCCATGGTGGTAAGGTCAAGGGGCGATGCGTCCTTGACATTCCAACGATGGGAACCTTCAAGCTGGCACTTGGGTCTCAATCAAGGGGTACACGTTATGCCTGCTTCCATCGCTGCCCGCGCCGAGCGCGCAGCGCCTGACGCATACACCGAAGGGCTGCGGCTGCCGATCTCCGGCATGACCTGCGCCTCTTGCGTCGCGCGAGTGGAAAAGGCGCTTGGCGCCGTCCCCGGCGTGCAAAGCGCGTCGGTCAATCTGGCGACCGAGGCGGCGACGATCAAGGTCGCATCCTCGGTCACGATGGAAGCGCTCGCCAAGGCGGTCGAGCGCGCCGGCTACGAAGTGGCTCGCGAGGAAACGGACCTCGCGATCCGCGGCATGACCTGCGCAAGCTGCGTCGCGCGGGTGGAAAAGGCGCTCGGCAAGGTGCCGGGCGTGCTCTCGGCGAGCGTCAACCTTGCAACCGAGCGCGCGCACGTCGCCGCGGTCGCCGGCATCGGGGTCGACGCGCTGCGCAAGGCAGTCGAGGTGGCCGGCTACGAAGCCGATTCCGTAGACTCCGGACGGGCTGCGCAGGTCGCCGCTACGCGCGCGCTGCCCGAGTGGTGGCCGGTCGCAATTTCCGCGCTGCTCACGCTGCCGCTCGCGCTTCCGATGGCGGGCCTCGCCTTCGGCGCGCACTGGGCGCTGCCCGGATGGCTGCAGCTCGCGCTGGCGACCCCGGTTCAGTTCTGGCTCGGTGCGCGCTTCTATCGCGCCGGCTGGGGCGCGCTCAGGGCGTTCACCGGAAACATGGACTTGCTGGTCGCCCTCGGCACGAGCGCCGCGTACGGCCTGTCGCTTTACCACCTCGTATCGGGCACGGCGGGCGCGCACGAGCTGTACTTCGAGACGTCGGCGGCGCTGATCACCTTCATCCTGCTCGGCAAATGGCTCGAGGCGCGCGCCAAGCGCCAGACCACCGAGGCGATCCGCGCGCTCAATGCGCTGCGCCCGGACCGGGCCCTCGTGCGCCGCGGCGGACAGGACGTCGAAGTGTCCCTCGGGTCGGTCATCGTGGGCGATCTGGTCGTGGTGCGCCCGGGCGAGCGCGTCCCGGTCGATGGGGAGGTGCGCGAAGGGCGCAGCCACGTCGACGAGTCGCTCATCACGGGCGAAAGCCTGCCGGTCGCGAAGGGCGCGGGCGAGCGCGTCACCGGCGGCTCGATCAACGCCGAGGGTCTGCTTCTCGTCGAGACGCGCGCCGTAGGCGCCGAGACGACGCTCGCACGCATCATCCGCCTGGTCGAAAACGCGCAGGCCGCCAAGGCGCCGATCCAGCGCATCGTCGACAAGGTGAGCGCGGTGTTCGTGCCGGTGGTGCTGCTGCTCGCGCTGATTACTTTGCTCGCCTGGGGCTTCGCCGCCGGGAACTGGACTTCGGCGCTTCTGTACGCGGTCGCGGTACTCGTCATCGCATGCCCGTGCGCGCTGGGGCTCGCAACGCCGACCGCGATCATGGCGGGCACCGGCGTCGCCGCGCGCCGCGGCATCCTCATCAAGGACGCCGAGGCGCTCGAGATCGCGCACTCGATCACCACGGTGGCCTTCGACAAGACCGGCACGCTGACCGAGGGTCGCCCGCAGCTGCTCGCAGTCGAGCCCGTCGCCGGCGAGCCGCGCGAGCTGCTGCGCCTCGCTGCGGGGCTGCAGCAAGGTAGTCAGCATCCGCTCGCGCGCGCGGTCGTCGAAAAGGCCGCGGCGGAGAGCGTCGTGGTGCCGCCCGCAAGCGAAGCCAAGGCGCTGCCCGGCCGCGGCGTGCAGGCGGTAGTCGAGGGGCGTACCTTGTACCTTGGCAGCTCGCGGCTCATGGAGGAGCTCGGCGTCGACACGACTGCGCTCGCCGAGCGCGCGCAGGCGCTCGCGCGCGAAGGACGCTCGATTTCCTGGCTCGCGTCGGAAGCGCAGGCAACGCGCAGCCTCCTCGGGCTGCTTGCCTTCGGCGACGCGGTGAAGGCCGGCGCGCGCGAGGCGATCGCCGCCCTGCATGCCCAGGGAATCGGGACGGTCTTGCTGACCGGCGACAACCGCGGCAGCGCCGAGGCCGCGGCGCATGCACTCGGCATCGACGAGGTACGCGCGGAGGTGCTGCCCGCCGACAAGGCGCAGGCGGTGTCCGCGCTGCGCGGCAAGGACAAGGTGGTGGCGATGGTCGGCGACGGCATAAACGACGCGCCGGCACTCGCCGCCGCGGATGTCGGCATCGCCATGGCCACCGGCACCGACGTGGCGATGCACACCGCGGGCATCACCCTGATGCGCGGCGATCCGCGGCTGGTCGCCGACGCGATCAGCGTCTCGCGCCGCACGTACAACAAGATCCGGCAGAACCTGTTCTGGGCGTTCTTCTACAACGTCGTGGGAATCCCGCTCGCAGCGCTCGGCTTTCTCAACCCGATCATCGCCGGAGCGGCGATGGCCTTCAGCAGCGTGAGCGTCGTCACGAACGCGCTCATGCTGCGCCGCTGGCGCGGGAGCGGGGGCAAGAAATGAACGGAATGCAGATGAACATCGGCGAGGCGGCGCGCCACTCTGGCGTGTCGGCGAAGATGATTCGCCACTACGAGGAAATCGGCCTCATCCCCAGGGCGGCGCGCAGTTACTCGGGCTACCGCACCTACACCGGCAACGATGTGCACACGCTGCGCTTCATCCGCCAAGCGCGCAGCCTGGGGTTCTCCATCAAGCAGATCGAGCAGCTGCTCGGTCTTTGGCGCAACCAGCGCCGCCCGAGCAGCAAGGTGAAGGCGCTCGCGCTCGCGCACGTCGCGGAGCTCGACGCGCGCATCGCCGAGCTTCAGGCCATGAAGCGCACCCTGCAGTCGCTCGCCGCGCACTGTCACGGCGACGACCGGCCGGAGTGCCCGATTCTGGAAGGACTCGCCGGCTGAGGGATCAAGCGCGCAGATCGCGCAGCACTTCGCGCGCGCAGTTGTGACCGGGCGCGCCGGTCACGCCGCCGCCGGGGTGAGCGCCCGCGCCGCACAAGTAGAGGCCCGCGAGCGGAGCGCGGTAGTCGGCGTGGCCGAGCAGCGGACGCGCGGCCCAGAGCTGGTCGAGCGTGAGCGCCCCGTGGAAGATGTCGCCCGAAGTGAGGCCGAACTCGCGCTCGAGGTCCGCGGGCGAGAGCGCGCTGTGCGCGACGACG
>DATGDH010000143.1:0-9347 GCA_035310985.1 Burkholderiales bacterium | reverse complement strand
CCCATCTCCGCGGCCGGATCGCTGCCCGGGCCTACGTGGATCTTGGGCAGGCGCTCCTTGATCGCGGCCACCAGCGGGTCACCCACCTCGCCCACCGCGACGACAACGGACACGGCCATGCAGCGCTCGCCAGAGGAGCCGTACGCAGCGCTCACGGCAGCGTCCGCGGCCATATCGATGTCCGCGTCGGGCAGCACGATCATGTGGTTCTTGGCGCCGCCCAGTGCCTGCACGCGCTTGCCCGCCCGCGCCGCCCCCTCGTAGACGTAGCGGGCCACCGGCGTCGACCCCACGAAGCTCACCGCCTGGACGGCCGGATGACCGAGGATGGCATCGACCGCCACCTTGTCGCCCTGGACCACGTTGAAGACGCCCGGGGGCAGGCCGGCGTCGGCAAACAGCTTCGCCAGGACCAGTGAAGCCGACGGGTCCTTCTCCGACGGCTTGAGGATGAACGCGTTCCCGCACGCGATAGCGATCGGGAACATCCACATCGGCACCATCGCCGGGAAGTTGAACGGCGTGATGCCGGCGCACACGCCCACCGGCTGGCGCAGCGTGTGCGTGTCCACCCCTGTGCCGACGTTCTCGGAGAACTCGCCCTTCAGCAGGTGCGGGATGCCGCAGGCGAACTCGATCACCTCGATGCCGCGCTGCACCGAGCCCATGGCGTCGGGCAGCGTCTTGCCATGCTCTTCGGTGATGAGCTGCGCGATCTCTTTCTGGCTCGCCTGCATGAGGGCGAGGTACTTCTGCATCACGCGCGCACGCCTGAGCGGCGGCGTGTCGCGCCACCCCGGAAAAGCCGCCGCCGCAGCCTTGACCGCCGCGTCTACGGTCTTCGCGTCCGCGTAGCCGACCTTCTTCGCGACCTCGCCGGTCGCGGGATTGAATACGTCGCCGGTGCGCCCCGCGGGCGCCACCGCTTTGCCGCCGATCCACATGGGAACGGTGTGATGCCTGATCTCCGCGGGCTTGTTCATGTGCTGCCTCCTGGTCGAGCCGGGTATTCTACGGAATGGGCTTGCGCGCCGACACCCCTTGGCTGCGCCTCGCGCTTGCGTCGCTACTGATCGCGAGCGGATCGGCGGGCGCGCGCGCGGACGAGCTCGCGCTCGCAGCCGGCCCCGGATTGCTGTTTTCGAAGCACTACGGGGGCTACTTCCTCAACTACTACCGCGACGCGCCGAGCTGGAACGGACGCAACCTGTTTCTCGGGCTGTCCGCGGGTTGCTGGCGGAGCGAGGCGCAGGCCTCCATCGTCGCCGCCACGGCGGGCCTGCGCGGCGGCTTCGCGCAGCACGGCTTCTGGCGTGCGAGCATCGGCGGCGGCTACCTCGATCACACGACCGAGCACCTCGGCACGCACGGCGAGTTCATGATCCAGCTGCTCGCCGGCCGCGCGGTCGGCGACTATGACGTCGCCGCCGGCCTGATCCACATCTCGAACGGCGACTACCTGTTCCACGATGGCAAGCCGAACGACGGCGAGAACTTCCTCGTCGCCCAGCTCGGCCTCAGGTTCTAGGTCGACGCATGCCCGCGCCGATCGTTCCCGCCGAGCTCGCCTTCGCGGCCGACGGCACGCCTTATTCGAGCGCCTACGGCGACGTCTACCACAGCGCCGCGGGCGGCCCCGCGCAGGCGCGCCACGTGTTCCTCGCCGGCAACGGGCTGCCGGGCCGCTGGGCCGGGCGGCGCGTGTTCACGGTACTGGAAACCGGCTTCGGCCTGGGGCTCAACTTCCTCGCCACCTGGGCGGCCTGGCGCGCGGACCCGCAGCGCTGCGCGCGGCTGCACTTCGTCTCGGTGGAAAAGCATCCGTTCCGCGGCGAGGATCTCGCGCAGCTGCACGTGCGCTACGCCGAGCTCGCGCCGCTCGCGGCCGAGCTGCGTGCCGCCTGGCCGCTGCTCGTTCCCGGCGTGCACCGGCTCGATTTCGACGGCGACCGCGTGGTGCTGACGCTCGCTTTCGCCGATGTCGCCGCGGCGCTGCCGCAGCTGCGCCTGGCGGCGGATGCGATCTACCTGGACGGCTTCGCGCCGGCGAAGAACCCGGAGATGTGGTCGGCGCAGGCGCTGAAGGCGCTCGCGCGCAGGGCAGCGCGCGGTGCGAGCGCCGCCACCTGGAGCGCCGCCAGCGCGGTGCGCGCCGCGCTCGAGCAGGCGGGCTTCGAGGTCGAGAAGCGCGCAGGCTTCGCCGCCAAGCGCGACATGCTGATCGCGCGCTACGCGCCGCGCGGGCGGGCCACCTCAATGCCCGCCGCGCCGCCCGAGCGCCGGGCGCTGGTGATCGGCGCCGGACTCGCCGGAGCCGCGGCCTGCGAGCGCCTCGCCGCGCGCGGCTGGGAGGTGACGCTCATCGAGCGCAGGCGCGAGCCGGCACAGGAAGCCTCGGGCAACCACGCCGGCGTGTTCCACCCGGTGGCAACGCCCGACGACAGCGTGCTCGCGCGCCTGACGCGCGCCGGTTCGCTCTACGCGCTCTCGCGCTGGGGCGCGCTCCCGAGCGCGGCCTGGGCGCCTTGCGGAGTGCTCCAGCTGGCGCGCGACGACGACGAGGACGCCGCGCAGCAGCGCGCGCTCGACGCACTCTGCGCTCCGCGCGCATACGCGCGCCGCGTGACGCGCGCCGAAGCGTCCGATCTCGCCGGCGCCGAGGTGGCCTGCGGCGGCCTGTGGTTCGGCCCGGCCGGCTGGGCGCGCCCGCCCGTCCTTGCGCGCGCGCAGATCGCGCATGCGGCGGCCGAAGCCTGCCTCGGCATCGAAGTCGCCGCGCTCGAGCGCGAAGGCGAGGCGTGGAGCGCGCGCGACGCCGCGGGCACTCTGATTGCGCGTGCGCCGGTGGTCGTGCTCGCGAACGCCGCAGACGCGCTGCGGCTCCTTCCCTCCCCGGACATCGTGCTGCGCCGCGTGCGCGGACAGCTGACGCATCTGCCGGCGGAAGGCTTGCGCGCGCCGCGCCTGCCGCTGCTGCGCGGCGGCTTCGTGCTGCCGGAGATCGAAGGCACCGTGGTGATCGGCGCGAGCTACGACTTCGACGACCCGGACCCCCGTCCGCGCTCCGAGGGGCACGCCGGCAACCTCGAGCGGCTCGAGCGCATCCTGCCGGGCGCGGCGCAAGGGCTCGATCCCGCGGCGCTCGACGGGCGCGTCGGCTTTCGCGCCGTGACGCGCGACCGGCTGCCGGTGGTCGGCGCGTTCGCGCCGGGCCTGTACGGCGCGTTCGCCTACGGCTCGCGCGGGCTGGTGTGGGCAGCGCTGGCCGCCGAGCTGCTGGCGAGCATGCTCGAAGGCGAGCCGCTGCCGCTCGAGGGGATGCTCGCCGACGCGCTCGCTCCGGCGCGCTTTACGCGCCGGCCGGCGGCCGGCCGGCGAGCGCCCTGAAGTCGACGCGCGCCGCGGCGGCGTCCGGTTCGCCCGCGCGTGCGAGGATCGCCTCGCGCACGCGGTCGCGCAGGCGGATCGCGGCGTGCCAGTCGGTGCCGTCGGGGCGGATCGGCTCGCACACCAGCACCTCCAGGTGCCCCGGACGCGGCAACCAGATTCCGTCCGGCAGCATGCTGCGCGTGCCGCGCATCACCACCGGCACCACCGCGCAGCCCGCCCGGACGGCCGTCACGAACGCTCCCATGCGAAACGGCAGCAGCCCCGGATCACGCCGCTGCGTACCTTCCGGAAACACGAGCGGGAAACTCCCCTCTCTCGCGCGCGCCTCGATCGTCTGGTGGTCCTCGACGCTGCGCGCGACGTCGACGCGCTCGACGAACACGCTGCCCAGGCGCGCGAGCAGCGTGCCGGCGAAGAGCTGCGGCGCGAGCTCGCGCTTGGCGACGAAGGCGATGCGCGGCGGCAGCGCTGCGCTGAGCAGCACGCCGTCGAGGTAGCTCGCGTGGTTCGAGACGACGACCGCGTTCGGCTCGCGCGCGAGACGCTCCGCTCCCTCGACGCGCGGTGCCGTGCCCCACAGCGCAAACAGCAGCCGCGCCGCGGCGCGCGCGATCGCGCGCGCGCGGGGGGGGTGACGCGTCACCGCGATCAGCAGCCACGCGGGCAGCATGACCAGGACGAGGCTCGCCCAGGCCCATATGCCCCACAGGAGCTCGCCCGCACGCGCCAGCACGCGCCGCGCCCGCCCGGCCACGCCCTCGGCAGCGAGTAGCGCGAGCTGCAGCCAGGCCGGACCACGCCGCGCCGCCCCCAGCTGGCCGCGCTCGTAGAGCTCGCGGCAGGCGGCGCGCCGGATCTTGCCGCTCGAGGTCTTGAGCACCGTGCGCGGCGCCGCGAGCACCACCTCGTCGGCCGGGAGGCCGGCCAGATCGACTGCCAGCTGATTGATATCGGCGACAATCCGCGCGCGCTCCTCGGGCTTCGTTTCGCGCGTTTCCGCGAGCACGATCAGGCGCTCGGTGCCGGAGCGCGGGTCGCTCGCGGCGAACACCGCGACGCCGCCGTGACGCACCCCCTGCACCTCGCCGGCGGCTTCCTCCAGCTCCATCGGGTGGATGTTGTGGCCGGCGCGGATGATCAGGTCCTTCGCGCGCCCGGTGATGAACAGCTCCCCGCCGGCGAGGTAGCCGAGGTCGCCGGTGTTGCGCCAGGCACCGTCGATCAGGCGCGCGGTCTCCTCGGGATTTTCGAAGTAGCCGCTGGTCGCCGACGGCCCCGCGAACTGCACCCTGCCCTGCGTGCGCTCGCCGAGCTCGCGCCCGCGCTCGTCGACCACGCGCACCGCGTGGCCGGGCAGCGCGCGGCCGCAGGCCACCAGGCGCAGCGGCAGCGCGTCGGCCTCGCGCGCCAGGCGCGCCACGCCGTAGCGCTGGAAATGCGCGCGGTCGATGCGCTCGACGAGCACCCCGCGCTCGAGCGGCGGGAACGTGGTGCCCAGGCAGCACTCCGCGAGCCCGTAGACCGGCGTCATCGCCTCGCGCCTGAAGCCGTAGCGCGCGAAGCGTTCGCAGAAGCGCTCGGCCGTTTCGGCGCTCACCGCCTCGGCGCCGTTGAAAGACAGGCGCAGCGAGCTCAGGTCCAGCCCCTCGAGCTCGCGCTCGGAGAGCTTCGTCAGGCACAGCTCGTAGGCGAAGTTTGGCGCCGAGGTCATCGTGCCGCGGTGCTGCTCGATGCGCCGCAGCCAGCGCGCCGGCCGCGAAAGGAACGCGAGCGGCGACATCAGCACCAGGGGATAGGCGTACAGCATCGAGCCGAGGCAGGCGCCGATGAGGCCCATGTCGTGATAAAGCGGCAGCCAAGAGACGAAGGTGTCCGTCGAACTGACGCGCGCCGCCGTGCCCATGGCGCGCAGGTTGGCGAGCAGATTCGCGTGCGACAGCACCACGCCCTTGGGGCGCCCGGTGCTGCCCGAGGTGTACTGCAGGAATGCGGTGTCACCCGGCGAGGCGCGGTGCGCCGGGGTCGCGCCGTCCGCAGCGAGCACCTCGGCGACCGTCGCCACGTGGCGCAGCGAGCCCGCGTGCGCCTGCAGCACGTGCGCGAAGGTCTTTGCCTGCTCGATGGTGACGAACAGGCGCGCTCCGCTGTTGGCGACGATGCCGGCGATGCGCCGGAAGTGCTGCTCGAGCTGCGCCGGGCGCGCCGGCGGATAGAGCGGCACCGGGATCGCGCCGATGCGCAGCGCGCCGTAGAAGGCGACGAAGAATTCGCGGCTGGTGGGCAGCATGACCGCGACGCGCTCGCCGGCGGCGACGCCGCGCGCCGCGAGCCCCGCGCCGAAGGAGCGCGCGGCCTGCGCGAGCGCACCGTAGCCTATCTCCTCGGGCGCGTCGCGCTCGCTGTACAGCGTGATGTGCACGCGCTCCGGATGGCGTTCGACGTGCCAGTCGAAGGCCTCGACGAGCGTGCCCACGGAGGCGGGCGCCGAATCGACCGCCTCGGCGGCGTGCGCCGGCACGGCGGGAGCCGGCGCTTCCGCAGGCTCGGCCAGCGCTGCGCCGGAGACGAAGTCGAGCAGGTCGCGCGGTGTCTCGGCCTCGCTGAACGCCTCCTCGGGGAGGCGTACGCCCCACGCCTGCTCGATGCGCGCGGCGAGCTCGACCCGCGCCAGGCTGTCCAGCCCGTAGTCGCGCTCGAGCGAATGATCGAGCCCGAGCGTGTCGACGCGCGCATCCTGCGGGTGCAGCTCGCGCGTCAGCGCACGCAGCAGCTCGAGCAGCCGCTCGCCGCCGGCGGGATGCGCCTCACCGGCGAGAACCACGGGCCCGGCGCTCATTCCCGGCGCTCGCCCCCCAGATAACGCGTGAACCAGCGCCCCGCGTGGCGCGCGGCCTCCTCGAGCGTGCCCGCCTCCGCGAAGAGATGGGTCGCGCCGGGAATCACCACCAGCTCCTTCACGCCCGCCAGTCGCTGGAGGGCGTCGCGGTTCCATTCGAGCACTTGCTCGTCCTTCTCGCCGACGATGAGCAGCGTCGGCGCCTTCACGCGCGCGAGCGCGCTCGCCGCCAGGTCGGGCCTGCCGCCCCGCGAGACGACCGCCGCGACGAGCTGCGGCGTCTCCGCGGCGGCCCACAGCGCCGCGGCGGCACCGGTGCTCGCGCCGAAATAGCCGAGCGGCAGCGCGGCGGTCAGCGCCTGCGCGCGCAGCCAGCGCGCCGCGGCGAGCAGGCGCAATGTGAGCAGCCCGACGTCGAACACCTTGTCCTGGTCCTTGGCCTCGTCTTCCTCGAGCAGGTCGATGAGCAGCGTGGCGAGGCTCAGCCTGCGCAGCTCCTGCGCGACGAAACGGTTGCGCGGACTGTAGCGCCCGCTGCCACTACCGTGCGCGAACGCGACCGCGCCGCGCGCGTGCTGCGGCACGCGCAGCTCGCCGCGCACCTGGCGCCCGTCGGACGTGATGCTCACGTCGACGACCGTCGGCGGCGGGTCGGTCGGTCGGCCCATCGGTCGTGGTCCCCTTCGTCCGCGACAAGATCGCGCAAGACGCGCGAAATTCAATTGATGAGGATCAAACGCCCATCCTTGACGCAAGTCAACCTTACACGCCTTCGCGCCGGCAGACTCAAGACACGGAGGCACAAGCGATGAACAAGGCGTCCCAGACCGCGCAGCACGCGCTCGCTCCATCCGAGCTGCGCTGCACCTGCGACCCCGACAAGTTCGGCTTCGAAACGACCGCCGAGCTGCAGGACCTCGGCGAGGCGCTGGGACAGCGGCGCGCCGTGGACGCGATCGGATTCGGCATCGGCATCCGCCAGGAAGGCTACAACCTGTACGCGATGGGGCCCGAAGGCGTGGGCCGGCGCAGCGTCGTGCGCCACTTTCTCGAGCAGCAGGCGCCCGCGAGCGAGGTGCCGCCCGACTGGTGCTACGTATTCAATTTCGAGACGCCGCACAGGCCGCGCGCGCTTAAATTTCCGCCGGGCCAGGCGGCGAAGTTCAAGCGCAGCATGCAGCGCCTGGTCGAGGACCTGCGCGCCGGCATTCCCGCCGCGTTCGAGACCGAGGAGTACCGCACGCGACGACAGGAGGTCGAGAACGCCTTCAACGAGCGCCAGGAGCAGGCCTTCGGTGCGATCGGCGAGCGTGCCAAGGAGCAGGGCATCGCCCTGCTGCGTACCCCGGGCGGCTTTGGCTTCGCGCCGATGCGCGAGGACGCGGTGCTCAGCCCGCAGGAATTCCGCAAGCTGCCCGCTTCCGAGCAAAAGCGCCTCGAGGACGCGATCGCCGTCCTGCAAGAAGAGCTCGAAGGGGTGATCCACGAGGTCCCGAAGTGGCGCCGCGAAGCGCTGCACAAGCTGAGAGAGCTGAACCGCGGCGTCACCAAGACCGCGGTCAACAGCCTGATCGAGGAGCTGAAGGCGGAGTACGAGGTCCTGCCGCAGGTGCGCGAGTACCTCGGCGCCGTGCAGGAGGACGTGCTCGACCACGCCGAATCCTTCCAGCAGCCCAAGGAGGGCGAGCAGCCGACGCTGTTCGGCATTCCCCTGCCGCAGGCCGAAAGCGCGGAGCAGCCGCTGCGCCGTTACGCGGTGAACGTGCTGATCGGGCACGAAGATGCCAAGGGCGCGCCGATCGTCTTCGAGGACAACCCGACGCACAGCAACCTGACCGGCCGCATCGAGCACATCGCGCAGATGGGCACGCTGGTGACCGACTTCACGCTCATCAAGGCGGGCGCGCTGCACCGCGCGAATGGCGGCTACCTGGTGGTCGACGCGCTCAGGCTGCTGATGCAGCCCTTCGCCTACGAAGCGCTCAAGCGCGCGCTGCGCTCGCACGAGATCCGCACCGAGTCGCTCGGGCAGATGCTTAGCCTGGTGAGCACGGTGTCGCTCGAGCCCGAGCCGATCCCGCTCGACCTGAAGATCGTGCTGGTGGGGCAGAGAACGCTCTACTACCTGCTGCACGCGTACGACCCCGAGTTCGGTGAGCTGTTCAAGGTCGCGGTCGACTTCGAGGAGGACATGGCGCGAGATGCGCAGAGCGATCAGCTCTATGCGCGCGTGATCGCCACCATCGCGCGCCGCGAAAAGTTGCGCCCGCTCGGGCGCGGCGCGGTGGCGCGCGTCGTCGAGCACGGCGCACGGGACGCCGGTGATGCCGACAAGGTTTCAGTGCAGATGCGCGGCCTGGCCGACTTGCTGCGCGAGTCCGACTACTGGGCGGGCGTTGCCGGGCGCGGCGTGGTCGCCACCGAGGACGTGCAGCGCGCGATCGACGCCCAGGAGGATCGCTCGGGGCGCATTCGCGCCCGCCTGCAGGAGGAAATCCTGCGCGGCAGGCTGCTGATCGACACCAGCGGTGCGCGCAGCGGCCAGGTGAATGCGCTAGCGGTCCTGCAGCTCGGCGGCTACGCCTTCGGCGTGCCGCACCGCGTCACTGCGCGTACGCGCCTGGGGGGCGGCCGGGTGGTGGACATCGAGCGCGAGTCCGAGCTGGGCGGGCCGATCCACTCCAAGGGCGTGCTGATCCTCTCGGGCTTCGTCTCCGGCCGCTACGCCGCGGCCAAGCCGCTGTCGCTCGCGGCGAGCCTGGTATTCGAGCAGAGCTACGGCGGCGTGGAAGGCGACAGCGCATCCTCGGCCGAGCTGTACGCACTGCTCTCGGCGCTCGCCGACGTCCCAGTGAAGCAGTCGCTCGCGATCACCGGCTCGGTCAACCAGCACGGCGACGTGCAGGCGATCGGCGGCGTGAACGAGAAGATCGAAGGCTTCTTAGACGTCTGCCGCGCGCGCGGGCTCGACGGCGGGCAGGGCGTCCTCATCCCGGCCTCCAACGTGCGCCACCTGATGCTGCGCGAGGACGTCGTGCAGGCGGTGGCCGACCGCCTGTTCTCGGTGTACGCGGTGTCCACGGTTGACGAGGCCCTGGCGCTGCTGGCGGGCCTGCCCGCG
>DATGDH010000142.1:0-5751 GCA_035310985.1 Burkholderiales bacterium | reverse complement strand
CTGGGCCAGCGCACCCACCGGCAACAAGGCGCACAGGCCGATCGCGATTATCCTGGGCGAAACGCCGGAGATCATGGTCGCTACTTCTGCACCGCTGGCAGCTGCGCACCTGCCCCCCCGATGCCCTGTTTCGGCGGCAGCGGCTGAGGATTGAGCATATTTTCGCTGCCAGGGGCGCCGCCTGCGCCGCCGCGCTCAAATTTGGCCTGACCTGCGCCCGTTCTGACTTTGCCTTGTGTCGCGCCGGCCCTTTCCTTGTACTGCTCGCCTCCTATTCGGCTCTTCCCGCCGATCGTATTCTGGTTCTGTGTCGGCTCGATCGTGTGCATCCCCGTCCCCCTGTTCTCGAGCAGCGGGGCGTAGTTCTTGGTCGGCTGCTGGGCGAGCGCCGGCTCAGTGGTTGCGCCGACCGACGCGCCGAGCGCGGCGAGGGTGGCCGCGAATGCAAGGGTCTTCTGTAACGACGGGCTGTCCGACTTTTTCATGATGCGTTCTCCTCTGTGAGACGGCGTGACCACGCCGACAATGCTTCTACGTGCAGCTCCAGCAATCGCTCCGCGTCCGCCGGCTTGGCGAGGCCGCGCTCGCGGCAGTACTCGTCCACCGTCCGATCGATATCGAGCCAGGCGGAATCCGGCGCCGCGTCGTCCGTCGGGCGGACAAAATTCCCTTTGACCGCGTCGCGCTCCCGCGCAGCGAGGCGCGCGACCTGATCGGCCAATGAGTCGGCCAGTTCGCGGAAAAGGTTCAGATAGCGGTCGGCCGCCCGCATGAACGGCTCGGCGCCCTGCGCTTCGAGGTAGTCGCCGACCGTCCCTTGCGTGCCATAGCGCCCTTCGGTCTGCGGATGCGGCTCGAGCTCCGAAAACGTCTCCTCGTCCTCGGGGCTGATGTGCCGCCCGAGCGGATAGATGCGGCACACGAGCGGCCGGTCCGCGTGCACGCCGCATCCCTCGGCGCCTAAGAATACGCAAGCGCCGTCCGCACGCTGCTTTAATTGCGTCCCTGCGCGGTCGGTGAAGCGCGCGAGGAACTCGGTCGTCGTCAGTCTCTCGTGGCGCGCCAGGCGCAGCGCCTCGTAGGGATTGAGCGCGATCCCCTTGTGGCGGCAGCAGCGCGAGCAGCGCCCACAGGCATATGAGAACGGCGTCGAACGCGTCATGCCGTGAGCGCGTTGCACGGTCAGTTGACCTGCGTATAGGTGCAGATGTAACTGACTGCCGCGAAATGGTCCGGCGAAGTCCCCGCCTCCGGGCTGAATGAAAGGTAGATGTTCGGCGCGCTCGGAGCCGGGCATTGCACCGGGGCGCCGGTGCACTCGTACGACCCCCTGTAGATGGTATTGCTCGCGGTCGTGCTCTTGCCGGTGGCGCTGTTGGTGCCGGTCAGCGTGCTCGTGCCGCCAACGCTGACCAATTGTCCCGGCGTAAATCCTGCGGCGCAAACTCCTACCTTCGGCACCTGCTGCTGCGCCGCTGTGTACCACGAACACGAGTAGGTGAACTGCGCGGCCTGCGCGCCGAGGCGCTTGACCGGGCCCGCCGTCGTGGTGAGCGGCGCCGGGCACCGGATCGGCGGCGCCGCGCAGACGAACCTGTGGGTCCCACCCGGAGTGCCGCTCACGCGGTGCTCGTCGAATCCGGTCGCGCATACCGGCCCATTCACCATCTGCACGTTCGGATTGGGGGCCGGCATCCTTTTCATGATCCCCTGGGCGTGCGCGAGCCCGCCCGCAAGGACCAACGTTGCGAGACCCGCGATCAGCTTCGTTCTCATAAACGCGCTCCCTGTCGAATTGCGATTGGTAGTGAATCCTCTAGCCACTTGCGCGCCCGCACCCGCCCGCAGCCCGGATCAGTCCCCAGCCGAACGTGCTGTCCTTGCCC
Organism: Burkholderiales bacterium; assembly: GCA_035310985.1. Lineage (GTDB taxonomy): Bacteria > Pseudomonadota > Gammaproteobacteria > Burkholderiales > SG8-39 > DAHVFK01. The sequence goes on along the minus strand of DATGDH010000142.1, from coordinate 3,865 downwards.
GGCGCGCCGAGGTCTTTCGCGCCGGCCTCGAGCACTTTCTCGAGCGCGTCCTTGCTCGCGGCGGGCTGCGAGATCCGGGCCGCCGCAAACACCGCGGTCGCGAACGGAACCGCGTACGACGTGCCCGTTTCGTACTTGCCGCCGCCGCCCGGCGCAGCGGCCCAGACGTCGACGCCCGGCGCGGCGAAGGCGATGTAGTCGCCGCGATTGGCGTGCCCGTAGGGCTGGAGCTTTGCGTCGATCGCGGTGACCGCGACCACGCCCGGCTGCGCGGCGGGGTACACGGGGGGAGCGTCGGCGCCCCCGTTGCCCGCGGCGGCAAACACCTCGACGCCGAGTTGCTCGACGCGCTGGATCGCCGCCTCGACCAGCTGGTTGCGCGGCCCGCCGAAACTGAGATTGATCGCGATGACCTTCTGTCCGACGAGCCAGTCGAGAGCACGCGCCACGAGCTCGGCGTCGGTGTCGGCGCCGTGCTCGCCGCGCAGGCGGAAGACCTGCGCAGCGCGCAGCGCGGCACCCGGCATCAGGCCGGTGCCGTCGCCGACGAGCAGTGACGCGACCGCGGTGCCGTGGTCCGCAGCTGCCGGCGTCACTCCCGCCGGGAGAAACGAGCGCGCCGTCAGGTTCCGGCCCGCGAACGCCGGATGGTGGAGGTCGACCGCGGTGTCGATCATGCCGAGCGCCGGCGTGCCGGGGCAGCCGTGCGCGCCCTTCGGCCAGCCTACGAGCTGCAGGCCATATAGCTCGGGCCCGGCCTCAAGTGTGTAACGGTGATTGGCGTCCAGCCACGTGCCGGGCAGCGCCTTGCGCAGCTGAGCGAGCGCGTCGGCGACGCTCATGCCCATGGGCACGCGCAGCACGCTCACCACGAGGCCGAGGCTGCCGAGCGCGGCGCGGCGCTTGATGCCGACGCCGAGCCCCTGTGCCTGCTGCTGGAGCTGCTGCGCCTCCTGCATGTTCGCCGAGACGACGACGATCTCCCCCGGCTCGACCGAGACGTCCTCCTTGATCGAAGCTGCCGCACCTTGTTGCACTTGAGGCGGTGGCGGAAGAGGGCTGCCGAGCAGGCTTCCGCCCGTGGCGGGCGGCATAACCGGCGGAATCGCCGGCGCCTGGCTCGGCGCGGCGGCTGGCTCCGGCGCCGGCTGCGTCGTCTGCTCGGGGGCGGTAGGCTGCAGCGGCACGAGGTTCTTGTTCGGCGGTGGGGCAAGCCTCCGGTCGAGCGGCCGGATCTGGGCGAACGCGGCACCCGCGCAGGCGAGCAGCGCGACGGCGAATATCGCGCGCGCTGCGCTCATTGCAGCTCCGCCTGCGTCACGATGCCGCTCGCGGCGCGGAACTCCGCAAGCGCGCGCGCGGCGGCGGCGCTGTCGCCCGCGCGCGCGCCGTGAAGCCGCACGCGGTACACGCCGAGCGCGCTCGGCCCGTCGATCACCACTGCGTCGTGGTCCTGCAGGAAGGCGCGGATGCGCGCCTCGGGCGCCGCCCGGTCGAAGCGTACCTGGAGGACGACGCCCGCGGGCGTGCCCTCGCCCAGCGGCTCCATCACGGGCGCGCGCGTCGTCCATAGCCAGCCGATCAATGCGGCCTGAACGACGATCGCCGCGACTGCCGCCGCGAGCGCCGGCCGCAGCCAGCGGTGCGGATGCGCCAGCCTGCTGCGTCGCGCCTCGCGCAGCAGACGCTGCAGGCCTACTTCGTCGGGCACGGCGACCGGCGCCGACTGCTTGACCTTTTCCCGCAGCTCGCCGAGCAGCTCGACCTCTGCACGGCAGCGCGCGCAGCCGCGCAAGTGCGCTTCCACCGCCTCGAGCTCCGCGCCCGCCAGCGTCCCGTTCGCGTACCAGGGCAGGAGCTCGTCCGGATGCACAGCGCCGTTCATGATCCGCGCCCGTCCGCTCAGTCCAGCAGCCTGCCAAGACAGCGCTTGAGTCCCTGCTTGGCGTGGAACATGCGCGTCTTCACCGTGCCCTCCGGACACTCGAGGATGGCGGCGATCTCGGCGTAACCCAGGTCTTCGAAGAACGCCAGATGCACGACCGCGCGATGCGCTTCGGAAAGCTGCTCCAGGCAGCGGCGCACGTGCTCGGCATCCTGTTTGCGCGCGACCAGATCCATCGCCCCCGCGCTCGCATCCTCGAGGCGCTCCGCGTCGAGCGCTTCCGCGGAAGCGCGGTCCGGCGGCCTGCGCCGCACGCGGTCCAGGGCCTTGTGCTGGGCGATGCCGAGCACCCAGGTGAGCGGCCGCGAGCGCCCTTCGAAGCGCGCCGCGCTGCGCCATACTTCCATCATCACTTCGTTGGCAGCTTCCGCCGCGTCGGCCGCGTCGCCGATCTTGCGCAGCAGGAACGCGTACACCCGGCCGTGGTAGCGCCGGTAGAACTCGGCCAGATCCTGCTCGCGCCCGCGCGCGATACCTGCCAGCAGGATCGCTTCGTCCGCCGCCGTGCCCGCGCTCATGGCTCGCCGCGACCACGCTCAGGGCACGCGCAGGCGCCGCACCTGCGCTTCTCCAATTACGGCTCCCTCCGGGCCGATCGCCTGAACACGCCAGAAGTAGGTGTGCCGCGTCTTCAGCCTTGCGCGCGCCGCGGCGGTCAGGAGCGCCTGGCTCTGCGCGCCGGCGACGATCAATCCCGAGGCCGGCGGTGCCGCGAGGGCAGCGCGCGCGAGCCTGAGGTCGCTCGCGTCGGAGGTGCCGGTTAGGTCGGGCAGGTCGAACGGATCGGTGCCCGGGCTGGCGAACAGCTCGATCTTGTAGGCCTTGGCGCCTTCCACCGCCTGCCAGGCGAAGCGCGTCTCGCGATCGAGCAGCGCGCCGTCGGCGGGGCCGATCAGCGCCATCGGAATGATTCCACCGGGTACTGCGCCGCGCGCGTCGCCGACGTAGTAGGTGAGCACCGGCGGATCGAAGCCCGGCTGCGGATCGGTGATACGCAAGCGCACTTGATAGACGCCGGGCGAATCGGTCGGGAGACGTACGCTGCGGATGAACACGGGCTCGCTTCCGAGCAGACCGCGCGTGACCGGCTGCAGCTCGCGGAACAGCGGCTGACCGCCCGTCGATCCGGGTCCGGCAACTTCCCACACGGCGTTCACCGTCCCGCTGCCGGTGAAGTTGATCTCTGCGACCGCGAGCAGCGGATCATTGGCCGGGACGACGCGCACCACCGCGCCATCGTCGAAGGTGAGCGCCTCGCGCGTGATGCCGAGCTGCGCCGCCGCCGAGCCGCCGACGAGGATGGTTTCCTGCAGGGCGACCGGGCCCGAACCGTCATTGAACTGGCGCACGTAGGAAATCGTGCTTGCGCCGAGCCGGTTCGCCTGGACCGAAATCTCGGGCGGCACCAGTATCGACTCGGTGAACCTGACCGTCGACGGCGCCACTCCGCTGTTGGTCGTCGACGTGCTAAGGATCGAGTTCACGGATCCCAGCACGGTCGCTCCGGCGACAAACTGTCCGCTGGTCGAAGTGACGGTATAAGGCAGCGGGCCTCCGAAGCCGACGAACGCGCTCGTAACGGTCCAGTTGAGGACCACCGAGCTGCCCTGGCCGATCGCAACGATGCTCGTCGCGGGCTGCACGCCGCTCTGCCCGGCAAGGATCGCGGCGCTCGCCGGCAGCGGCGCCGCGAGGCCGAGCGCCCACGCGGCCCCGCCTGCGAGGCGGCACAGCGTGCGGCCTAGGTGACTCAGTTTCATCGTGCGGCGCTCCTTTCGTTCAGAAGGTCGGCATCCACGACACGCCGAGCCTCAGGAATGCCTGGTAGCTCGTCAGGCAAGCGTTGAACGTGGACGTCGCGCCGGCGAGCTTGTCGCGGCAGTCGTGATAGCTGCCGTCCACGCCAAGCGATAGCCCGGG
>DATGDH010000141.1:0-1593 GCA_035310985.1 Burkholderiales bacterium | reverse complement strand
TTCTGCGGCGGGCTCTACGAGGACCTGACAAAACGCTTTCCGGCCGGCGCGAGGCTCGCGACGGCCTTCTGCGCCGCGGCGGTGGGGTTCTTTCTGCTCGACGCGCGCATCACCGACCTCGACGTCTGGGGAAGCGACTGGCTGCTGGGGTTCGCGGCGATCTCGTTCCTGTTCACCGTCTTCGCCGTAGGAGGGTTCTCCCACGCGCTCAACATCGTGGACGGCTTCAACGGGCTGTCGGCCGTCGCCGCGCTGATGATGCTCGCCGCGCTCGCCGTGGTGGCCACGGCCGTGTCCGACCCGACGCTTGCGCAGGCGTGCGTCGTCATCGGCGCGAGCATCCTGGGCTTTCTCGTGTGGAACTATCCGCGCGGCACGATCTTCCTCGGCGACGGCGGCGCGTACCTGCTCGGCTTCCTGATCGCCGAACTGGCGGTGCTTCTGGTTCACCGCAATTCGCAGGTCTCGCCCTGGTTCGCGCTGCTGCTCCTCTTCTACCCGGTGTGGGAGACGCTCTTCTCCTCCTACCGCCGCCGCGTGCTGCGCGGGCGCTCGCCGGGCGAGGCCGACGGCCTGCATCTGCACACGCTCGTCTATCGGCGCCTGGTGCGCTGGAAGGTGAGCTCGCGCGCGCAGCAGGACCGGCGCTGGCGCAACGCGCTGACGACGCCTTATCTGATTGTCCTGAGCGCGATCACCGTGGTGCCCGCGGCGCTTTTCTGGGACGACACCCTCGCGCTCCAGCTCTTCGCGCTCGCCTTTGCAATCTTTTACACCGCGCTTTACTGGCGCATCGTGCGCTTCAGGGCGCCGCGGCGGCTCATCCTGCGGCGGCTGGCCGATTCGCCGGTGAAAACTGCCCGCAAGGAACGCGGGGCGCAGCAGGCGATCGAGGGCTGATCGGCCTCTGGCCTTTGCGCGCGATCCGGGCGAAAATCTGCGCAGAGTCGCGGCGGCGCCAACCGCCAGCAAGAAGAAGCCGGGATAACAAAGACCAGTTTTTCAGGGAGGGGCGATGATTCAGACAAGACTCACCCGATCGTTCGCGTGGATGCTGCTCGCGTTGGCCGGCGCCGCATTCGCCGGTGCGGCCCAGGCCGCCGCGGTGCTCACGAGTTACCAGGGCGACGTGCGCGTCGCGCCGCCGGGCCAGGGCGCCGCGCCGGCGACGGCGAACGAGGCGATCCCGCCGGGCTCAGACGTGCTCACCGGTCTTAACGCGCGCGCGGTGCTCAAGTTCGACGACAGCCAGGTGATCGCGCTCGGCCCGAATACCACGTTCAAGATCGTGGACTTCAGCTACGACGCGGCCAAGCCGTCGGGAGGCCGAGTCGTGCTGGACCTCCTCAAGGGCACGCTGCGCGCGATCACCGGCCTCATCGCCCGCGCCAACCACGAAGCCTTCGCGCTGCGCGTCCCGCAGGCGACGATCGGCATCCGCGGCACCGACTTCCTGGTCGGCGTCGGCAACCAGGCCTTCGTGTCGGTGAACAGCGGCGAGATTTCCGTCACCAACGACGCCGGCACGACGCTCTTCGGTCCGGGTCAGACCGGAGGAATCGGCTCGGCGACCAGCCTGCCGGCGGGGATCCC
>DATGDH010000140.1:0-2213 GCA_035310985.1 Burkholderiales bacterium | reverse complement strand
GGCTCTGCGCGCCAGCCCATCAGCCACGCGCCGAGCATGACCATACTGGTCGCGCCCGGCTACGCGCCGTTCGAGCAGTACTACAGCAGCGGCGAGAACCAGGGCCCCTGGACCGACATCTACGCACTCGGCGCGACCTGCTACCGCGCCATCTCGGGCGCAGCGCCGCTGGACGCCATCGCGCGCAGCAAGGGCGTGCTCGGCAGCGCGCGCGAAATGCTCGTGCCGGCGAGCGTCGTCGGCGCGGGGAAATACTCCGAGCGCCTGCTCAAGGCGATCGACCACGCGCTCGAATTCGAGGAGCGCAAGCGGCCGCAGAGCATCGCCGACTGGCGCCGCGAGCTGCTGCCACAGACAGGCGCGTCGCAGCCCCAGCCGGCCGCGGCAGCACCCGCGCCGCAGCTGGTCGACTCCCCGGCGAGGCCTGTCCGCTCAGGCGCCCACACGGCCGTGCTGGCCGGAATCGTGGGCGCAGCGATGACGGTCGCTGCCGCCGCGGTGCTGGTGCACTGGTGGCCAACACCGCCACCCCCACCGGCGCCAGATCCTTCGGAGCAGCTCAAATCTCAGATCGAGAAGCTCCAGAAGCAAATCGACGAGCAACACCAGCAGCAAGTGGACGCAGCCAAGAAGGAGGAAGAAGCACGCAAGCAAGAGGATGTGCGCAAGCAGGAGGAGGCGCGCAAACAGGCTGAAGCCGCGCGCAAGCAGGAGGATGAAGCCGCGCGCAAAAAGCAACAGGCGAAAGAGAAGCTCGCTGAGGCGCAGAAGCAGAAAGTCGCGCAAAAGCAAGCCGAGGCGGCGCGCAAGAAGCAGCAAGCGGAGGAGGAGCGCAAGAAGCTCGCCGCTGAGCGCGAGGCAAAGAAGCAGGCGAGCAGCACGCAGACGCAGGTCGCCACCGCAGCGCCTGTGGTGGCACCGCCGCCCCCGAGCCCGGCGCAGCAGCTCAAGAAGGCTGAGAGCGAATACGCGGCGGGGAAGCACGCCGATGCGGTGTCGGTGTTCAAGCAACAGGCGGTGGGGGACAATGCCGAGGCACAGCTTGATCTGGGCAAGGCCTTCGCTGAAGGCCACGGGGTAAAGCGCGACGACGCGAGCGCGGCGAAGTGGTATACCAAGGCCGCCATGCAGGGCAACGCCGAGGCACAGTTACGGCTGGGCGAACTGTATGCCGCAGGCCACGGTGTGCCGCACGACGATTTCCAGGCTTATGTATGGTTTAGCGCCGCCGCGCGCGGCGGCAACCCGACCGCCAGGGCCCGCCAGGAGCAGGCGGCGAAGCTGCTGCAGCCGGTCGAGATCGCCCAGGCGGGTAAGGTGGTAGCCAGCCTGCCGCTGCCGGGTGCGGCCAAGTAACGGTAAGATTTCGCGCAAGCAGATCGGGGGGCGAGGCATGGAGAGAGCGATGCCCGGGTGGGTCGTCATGCTCCGCTGCGCACAGCTGTGCGCGATCGTTCTGCTTGCGCTCGCTGCAGGCTGTGTGAGCGAGCCGCAGAGGATCGCCGCGATTCAGGCCGTGAACGAGGTCCTACGTGCGGACTACGAACGGATCCTCGCCGAAGACGGAACGCACACCTACAACGTTCCGCGCGATCAGGCGTTCGATGCGATGCGCGTCGCTTTCGGTCGTCTCGGCATGCTGGTCGCGGATCAGTCTCCCGATCTTGGATATCTCAGTGTCTACGCGCCGGCTCCGCGGCCGATCACCGAGGAAGAATGGCGCCAGGCGGCGAGTGCCGACCTGCCCAAGGTGCGCAGGATCGTTGTAGATCAGGTGGGACCGCTTGGCTATCTATTCACGTTCGAGCCCCAGGGCCTCGACATTGTCATCACCGCAACTGCGATCCAGGTGCGCGGCGGGACCTCGATCTCGCTCACCATGCGCATGCGCGAGGTCGCGCCCCCGAAAACGGGGTATCCGCGCCGCGAGTACGCCCCGCCGACCGGTGTACGCATGGGACTGCACAAGCTCTGGACGGCGATTGAGCGCGAGCTTCCGCCGGGAACCCGACGCCTGTGACGGCTTCGGCTCTCAGCCCGGCGCGGGTACTCCCAGCCCTGCGTACACCGCCTGCGTCTCAGGCGAGGGCATGATCTTGAGCCGCGTCGAAAGGACGGTGCGCAGGCGCTCGTAGGTAGCGCGTGCTTCGGCGAGGTTGCCCGCACGCTGGTAGCATTGCATCAGGTTCCGGTACGGCGCCTCGAAGAGGCTG
>DATGDH010000139.1:0-203402 GCA_035310985.1 Burkholderiales bacterium | reverse complement strand
GCGCGGTAGTCGGCGTGGCCGAGCAGCGGACGCGCGGCCCAGAGCTGGTCGAGCGTGAGCGCCCCGTGGAAGATGTCGCCCGAAGTGAGGCCGAACTCGCGCTCGAGGTCCGCGGGCGAGAGCGCGCTGTGCGCGACGACGCTCGCCCTGAAACCCGGCGCGTGGGTCTCGATCACGTCGAAGATGCGGCGCGTCGCTTCGTCCTTGCGTGCGCCCCAGTCGGCATCGGGGGCGAAGTGCTGGCAAAACAGGCTCGCCACGTGCGCCCCGCGCGGCGCGAGCGAGTCGTCCAGCGTGCTCGGGATCACCATTTCGACGACCGGCGCGCGCGCCATGCCTTCGGCGCGCGCATCGAGGTAGGCCCGGTCCATGTACGCGAGCGAGGGCGCGAGGATGATGCCCGAGGCGAGGTGGGGCCCCGGCTCCGGCAGGCAGGAAAAGCGCGGCAGCTCGGCGAGCGCGACGTTCATGCGGAAGCTCGCCGAGCCGCACTTGTAGCGCTCGATACGCGCGCGAAACTCGGGCGGCAGCAGCCCCGGCTCGACCAGGCCGAGGTACAGGCGCCTGGGATCGACGTTCGCGACGATCGCGCGCGCCGCGAGCTCGCTGCCGTCCTCGAGCGCGAGCGTGCCGCGCCCGATGCGCGCCACCGGCGCGTCGCAGCGGATCTCGACGCCCAGGCGCCGCGCCTCGTCGGCGAGCGCCTGGCCGATTGCGCCCATGCCCCCGAGCGCATGCCCCCAGGCGCCGCGCTTGCCGTTCACTTCGCCGAAGCAGTGGTGCAGCAGCACGTAGGCGCTGCCCGGGTGGAACGGGCTCGCGTAGTGGCCGACCACCGAATCGAAGCCGTACGCCGCCTTGATACCCTCGGACTCGAACCAGCTCTCGAGCATCTCGGCGGCGCTGCGCGCGAAGAGCGCGAGCAGGTCGCGCCGCGCCTCCATGTCCAGGCGCCGCAGGACGCGCGCCGCGCGCAGCCCACGCCACAGATCGGTGATGCCGCCGCCGGCGTTCGGCGGGCACTCCAGGACCAGGGTGCGCAACAGGTCGGTCACGTGCTCGAGCATCGCGTGGTAAGCGGGCAGCCGCTCGGCGTCGCGCGCCGAAAAGCGCGCGAGCTCGCGCTGCGTCGCCTCCAGGCCGCCGCCGACCTTCAGATAGTCGCGCTCCGACAGGGGCAGGAAGTTGGCGAGCGGGCGCTCGACGATCCTCAGGCCGTGCGCGGCGAGGCGCAGCTCGCGGATCACCTTGGGCTGCAGCAGGCTCACCGTGTACGCGGCGACGGAGTTGCGGAACCCCGGATGGAACTCCTCGGTGACCGCCGCCCCGCCGACCACGGGCCTGCGCTCGAGCACCACGACCTTGAGTCCTGCCCGGGCGAGGTAGCAGGCGCATACCAGGCCGTTGTGCCCCGCGCCCACCACCAGCGCGTCGTAGCGGGTCATCCGTCGCGGCTGCGCCGCCGTTCGACGAGCTTCAGCATCGTGGCGAGCGTGATCGAGCTGAAGGTCGCCTTGGCGATCTCGTCGATCTCGGCGAGCACGACGCCGAGCGCGTCCTCGACTTCATGCGGCGCGGCGCTGGCGCCGGCCTCGGTACGCCGGCGCGCGCCCTTCGCCGACGCGCGGCGCGGCGCGCTGATGTCCTCGAACAGCCCGATCACGTCCATGAGCGTCAACCGCTTGGCGTTGCCGGCGAAGCGATAGCCGCCGCCCACGCCGCGCACCGCGCCCACCAGCCCGGCGCGGCCGAGCGTGCGCAGCACCTTCGCCAGGTGGTGCGGCGAGACGCGGTACTTGCGCGCGATCTCGGAGGCCGCGACCTGGCGCTCCGGGTTGGCGGCGAACTCCAGCGCGCTGTACAGCGCGAGCAAGGTGTTCTTCTGCAGCCTCAATCCAGGTCCTTTTCGAGCGGAATGAACGGCGCGGCCATCATTCCCTGGCTGCGGAAAAACGACAGGATCAGGTTGTTGTCGCGCGACAGCATGGTGCGCAGCTTGCTGACCCCGAGCTTGCGGAAGCTGGCCGAGATCGCCTCCAGCAACCGGGTACCGACGCCCCCCAGGCGCGCGTCCGGCCGTACGCTGATCGCGAACACCCAGCCGCAGGGCGGCGAGCCGAACTCCCAGTCGCGCACCTCGCCGATGACGAAACCCTCGATCCGCCCGCCCAAGTCGGCCACCAGGAAAAAACGCTGCCTGCGCCCGCTGCCGTAGCGCTGCATGATCTCCGCCCAGTACGCCGTCTTGCGCAGCCCGGTGATGCCGGCGTCAATCTCGATCACCTGCCCGAGGTCTGACAGTTGCGCGCCGCGCACGCGCAACGCGCCTTCGCCCGCGCGGGCATCGGTGCTTTTTTTGCGGTAAATCAAGTCGGCCCCTCGGTTGTCGGGCTAGCGTACAAAACCGGCTTTTGGGTACCGGAATACGTTACTCCAGGCGCCGCACCCATCCAAGAGGAGAATCGTCATCATGAACTTACGCAGCGGCATTGCCGTCCTCGGACGGCTGGTAGCGATCGGCGCGCTCGCCTTCGCGGCGAACGCGCAGGCGCAGAAGGAGCCGATCAAGATCGGCGCGTTCGTGTCGGCCACCGGGCCGGCCGCGTTCCTCGGCGACCCGGAACAGAAGACACTCGCGCTGTACGTCGAGAAGATCAATGCCGGCGGCGGCGTGCTCGGCCGCAGGCTCAAGCTGATCTCCTACGACTCGGCGGGCGACGCCGAGAAGGCGCGCACCTTCGTCAAGCGCCTGATCGAGGAGGACAAGGTCGACGCGATCGTCGGCGGCTCGACCACCGGCGAGACCATGGCCGTGATCCCGCTCGTCGAGCAGGCCCAAATACCCTTCATCTCGCTCGCCGGCGCCGTGGTGGTCGTCGAGCCGGTGAAGAAATGGGTGTTCAAGACCCCGGCCACCGACCGCATGGCCTGCGAGAAGATCTTCCAGGACATGAACGCGCGCAAGATCTCCAAGATCGGCCTCATCACCGGTTCGGGCGCCTTCGACAAGTCGATGCGCGCGCAGTGCATGGCGGTCGCGCCCAAGTACGGCATCGATATCGTCGGCGACGAGACCTATGGCGCGCAAGACACCGACATGACCGCGCAGCTCACCAAGCTGCGCCAGAACGCGCAGGTCCGGGCAGTGCTCAATTGCGGCTTCGGCGCGGGTCCCGCGATCGTCACCAAGAACTTCCGCCAGATCGGCATGACCGTGCCGCTGTACCAGTCGCACGGCGTCGCCTCCAAGGAGTTCATCAAGCTCGCCGGCGACGCCGCGAACGGCGTGCGCCTGCCCGCCGCGGCGCTGCTGGTGGCCGATACGCTGCCCTTCAACGATCCGCAGAAGCACGTGGTGCTCGACTACCAGCACGCATACGAAGCGCGCTACCACCAGGACGTGTCGACCTTCGGCGGCCACGCCTACGACGGCCTGATGCTCATCGTCCAAGCAATGAAGAACGCCGGCACAACCGACGACGCAAAAGTACGCGACGCACTCGAGCACATTCACGGTTTCATCGGCATCGACGGCGAATTCAACTTCTCGCCGACCGATCACATGGGCCTTAGCCTCGCGGCGTTCCGCATGCTCGAGATCCAGAACGGCAACTGGACACTGGTGAAGTAGTCGGTCCGGGCCGGCGGCGCCGCGCCGCCGGCCGCGCGCCATGAGCGCACAGCTGCTGCAGGTCCTGTTCGCGGGGCTCACCGCCGGCGCGATCTACGCGCTCGTGGCGCTCGGCTTTTCGATCATCTACAACTCTAGCCAGGTCATCAACTTCGCCCAGGGCGAGTTCGTCATGATCGGCGGCATGGCGACGGTGTCGTTCCTCCACCTCGGCCTGCCGCTGCCGCTCGCGGCCCTCGCCGCCGTGGCCGCGACCACGCTGGTCGCGCTCGCGCTCGACAAGCTGGCCGTCGAGCGAGCGCGCAACGCGTCGGTGGTGACGCTGATCATCATCACCATCGGCGCCTCGATCCTGCTGCGCGGCCTGGCGAGCCTGGTGTGGGACAAGAACATCCACGCGCTGCCCGCCTTCAGCGGCGACAAGCCGATCTCGGTCGGCGGGGCGACGCTGCTGCCGCAGAGCCTTTGGGTGCTCGGCGTCTCGCTCGCGGTCCTCGCGGCGCTGTGGTGGTTCTTCAACCGCACGCTGTACGGCAAGGCAATGCTCGCGACCTCGCACAACCGGCTCGCCGCCCAGCTCGCCGGCATCAGCGTGCGGCGCGTGCTGCTCGTGTCCTTCGGCCTGTCGGGCGCGCTCGGAGCGCTCGCAGGAATACTCGTCGCGCCGATCACCTTCACCGCCTGGGACGTCGGGGTGATGCTCGGTCTGAAGGGCTTCGCCGCGGCGATTCTCGGCGGATTGGGCAGCGGCCCGGGCGCGGTGCTCGGAGGCCTGCTGCTCGGACTGGCCGAGGCGCTCGCCGCGGGCTACGTGTCCTCGGCCTACAAGGACGTCATCGCGTTCGTCATCATCCTCGCGGTGCTCGTGCTCATGCCCGGCGGCCTGCTCGGGCGGCGCGCCGCCGAGCGCGTCTGAGCGCGCATGCTCGCGAGGCTCGGCGCGGCGCGCAGCGGAGGCCTGCTCGCGCTCGCGCTCGCCGTCGCGCTGCTGCCGCTCGCGCTCGGCAATCAGTACCTGTACGACGTCGCGATCCTGGTCGGGCTGAACGCGATCGTGTGCGTCGGGCTTAATCTCCTGATCGGCTACGCGGGCCAGATCAGCCTCGGGCACGCAGGCTTCTTTGCGCTGGGCGGCTACGGCTCGGCGATCCTCGCGGTGCGCTACGGTTGGCCGCCGCTCGCCACGCTGCCGGTGTCGGTAGGCAGCGTGACGCTGCTCGCCTTCCTGATCGGGCGCCCGATCCTGCGCCTCAAGGGACACTACCTTGCGATGGCGACGCTCGGCCTGGGCGTGATCATCACGGTCGTCCTCGCCACCGCAGACCGCTTCACCGGCGGTCCGGACGGCATGAGCGTGCCGCCGCTCGCCCTGTTCGGCCGCGCGCTCGCGGGCGAGCGAGCGTGGTACTGGCTGGTCGGCGCGCTGCTCCTCGCCTGCGTGTGGCTCGCCCTGAATCTGGTCGAATCGCCGCGCGGCCGCGCGCTGCGGGCGCTGCACGGCTCGGAGGTCGCCGCCGAGATGATCGGCATCGACAGCGCCCGGCACAAGCTGGCGGTATTCGTGCTCTCGGCCGGGCTGGCCGCCGCGGCGGGCGGGCTGACCGCGCACTACTCCGGCTTCATCACGCCGTCGCAGGGCAGCTTCCTGCGCTCGATCGAGCTGGTGACCATGGTGGTGTTCGGCGGCATGGCCTCGACTTTCGGCGCGGTGGTCGGCGCCGCGGTGCTCACCACGCTGCCGCAACTGCTCACCCCGCTCAAGGACTACGAGATGGTGGTGTTCGGGGCGGTGATGATGTTCACCATGATCTTCATGCCGCGCGGCATCGTGCCGACGCTCGCGGCGCTCTTCAAGCCGAGGACGCGAGGGTGAGCCTGCTGCGCGCAGAGGGGCTGTCCAAGGAGTTCGGCGGCGTGCACGCAGTGCAGGCGCTCGAGTTCGCAATCCAGCCCGGGGTGGTGTTCTCGATCATCGGGCCGAACGGCGCCGGCAAGACGACGCTCCTGAACCTGATCACCGGCATCTACCGGCCGAGCGCCGGGCGCATCTGGCTGGAAGAGCGCGAACTGACCGGGCTCGCGCCGCACCGCTTCGCCGCGGCGGGCATTGGCCGGACGTTCCAGAACTTGCAAATCTTCTTCAACATGAGCGCGCTGGAGAACGTCATGGCCGGCCGCTACCTGCACGAGCGCTGCGGGCTCGCCGCGGCGATGCTGCGCCTGCCGGGCCTGGCGCGCGCCGAGCGCGCCTGCCGCGACGAAGCGCGCGAGCTGCTGGCGCTGGTGGGCCTCGAGCGCTACGCGGAGGAAGCCTCGGAGGGCATGCCCTACGGGGCGCTCAAGCGCCTGGAGATTGCACGCGCGCTCGCGGCGCGGCCGAGGCTGCTGCTGCTCGACGAGCCTGCGGCGGGGCTCAACCCGACCGAAACGCAGGAAATCGACCGGCTGATCCAGCGGCTTGCTGCGCGCGGTGTCACGGTGGTTCTGGTCGAGCACAACATGCGCCTGGTGATGGGCGTCTCGGATCGCGTGCTGGTGCTCGACTATGGGCGCAAGCTCGCCGAGGGCGACGCCGAGTCGGTGCGCCGCGACCCGCGCGTGATCGAGGCCTACCTCGGCGCGGAGGCGCGCGATGCTTGAGGTGCGCGCGCTCGCGAGCCATTACGGGCGCATCCCGGCCCTGAAGGGCGTCGATCTCGCGCTGCGCGCGGGCGAGCTGGTTGCGCTGGTGGGCGGCAACGGCGCGGGCAAGACGACGCTCCTGCGCGCGCTCTCGGGCGTGCAGCGCGTGAGCGGCGGCACGGTGCGCTTCGACGGCGCCGACATCACGCGCTGCGCGCCCGAGCGCCGCGTGCGGCTCGGCATCGCTCAGGTGCCCGAAGGGCGGCAGGTGTTCGCCCCGCTTTCGGTCGAGGACAACCTGCGCCTGGGCGGCTACACGCGCAGCGCGGCCGAGTCCGCGGAGATGCTGGAGCGCGCCTACGCCATGTTCCCGGTGCTGCGCGAGCGGCGTCGCGCGCCGGCCGGCACGCTCTCCGGCGGGCAGCAGCAGATGCTCGCCATCGCACGCGCGCTGATGGCGCGCCCGCGGCTGCTCCTGCTCGATGAGCCGAGCATGGGGCTCGCTCCGCGCCTGGTCGAGGAGATCTTCCAGCACGTGCAGGCGCTGCGCGGCGCCGACAGGGCGATCTTCCTCGTCGACCAGAACGCGCGCGCCGCTCTGCGCATCGCCGACCGCGGATACGTGCTCGAGACCGGGCGCATCGTGCTCTCGGGCAGCGGCGCCGAGCTGCTCGCCAATGAGCGCGTGCAGGCGGCCTACCTGGGGCTTTCCTAGCCGGCTGCTCCCGGAGCGCCGCAGAGGTCGCGCACGGTGCGGTACGACATGCGATGAGCGGGACAAGGCCCGAGCCGTGCGAGCGCGGCGCGATGCGCCGGCGTGTCGTAGCCCTTGTGCGTTGCGAAGCCGTAGCCCGGGTAGGCGCCGTCCAGCTCTGTCATCAACCTGTCGCGGTGCGTCTTGGCGACGATCGACGCGGCGGCGATGCAAAAGCTCAGGCCGTCGCCCTTCACGTACGCGTCCTGCGGCATCGAGAGTCCCGGGATGGTGCGCGCGTCGACCAGCACGCGCTCGGGCGGCCGCGGCAGCGCTTCGACCGCGCGCCTCATCGCTTCGAGCGCAGCGTGGTAGATGTTCAGCTGCGCGATGTCCTCGAGGCTGCCGATGCCGATGCCGATCGCGGCCGCGCGCACGCGGATGATCTCGGCGAGCGCCTCGCGCCGCCGGGGACTCAGGCGCTTGGAGTCGTCCACGCCGGGAATCTCGGTGCCGGGCGAAAACACCACCGCCGCGGCCACCACCGGCCCGGCGAGCGGCCCCACTCCCACCTCGTCCACGCCGGCGACCTCGGTGAGCCCGGCGCGCCACAGCGCGCGCTCGAGCTTGAGCATGCGCCCGAGGCGGCGGCGCTCCTCCTCCGCCCGCTCCGCTGCAGATGTTCGTTTTGTCATGCCGCGTGCAAGGATAGCAGCGCGCAGCTTGACGCACATCAAACCCCTCGCGCGCGGAGCGTGCTGGGATTACCCTCTGGCCCGGAGGAGACATCGGAAATGAAGCAGTCGCTCGTAGCGGGGCTGTCCACGACCCGCACCTTCAACGTGGACCGCGACCGCACCATCGGCTTCATGGGCGAGGCGGCGCGCGTGTACGCGACGCCGATGCTGGTGCGCGACGTCGAGCTCGCGTGCCGCGAGTTCCTGCTCGGCCATCTCGACCCGGGCGAGGATTCGGTGGGAACGCGCGTCGAGCTCGACCACATCGCGCCGACGCTGCTCGGCATGACGGTGCGCATCGAGGCGAGCGTCGCCGAGGTGAAGGGGCGCGCCGTCACCTTCGAGGTGACCGGCTCGGACGGCATCGACACCATCTGCCGCGGGCGCCACACGCGCTTCGTCGTCGACGTCAAGCAGACCGAGCAGCGCCTTGCCGCCAAGGCGCAGAAGGCCGGCCGCAAATGAAAGTCAGGACGTACTGCTACCAGTGCGTCGCGGGGCCGGACCTGCTCACCGTCCAGGTGGAGAACGGCGTCGCCACCGAGGTCGAGCCGAATTTCGCCGCCGAGGCCGTGCACCCGGGCGGCGGCAAGGTGTGCGTCAAGGCCTACGGCCTCGTGCAGAAGCTGTACAACCCGAACCGCGTGCGCACGCCGATGAAGCGCACCAACCCGAAGAAGGGCCGCGGCGAGGACCCGCGCTTCGTGCCGATCTCCTGGGAAGAGGCGCTCGACACCGTCGCCGCGCGGCTCAAGGACGTCCGCGCGCGCGGGCTGCTCGACGAGTCGGGCTACCCGCGCGTCGCGGCGAGCTTCGGCGGCGGCGGCACGCCGCAGTCCTACATGGGCACCTTTCCGGCGTTCCTCGCCGCCTGGGGTCCGATGGACATGGGATTCGGCTCAGGGCAAGGCGTCAAGTGTTACCACTCCGAGCACCTGTACGGCGAGTTCTGGCATCGCGCGTTCACCGTGTCGGCTGACACGCCGTCGTGCAACTACAACATCTCCTGCGGCGCGAATATCGAGGCATCGGGCGGGGTCGTTGGCGTCTGGCGCCACGCCAACGCGCGCGAGCGCGGCATGAAGCGCGTGCAGGTCGAGCCGCACCTTTCGGTCACCGGTGCGTGCTCGGCCGAATGGGTGCCGATCAAGCCGAAGACCGACGCCGCGTTCCTCTTCGCGCTCGCGCACTGCCTGCTGCACGAGCACCCGCGCGAGCGCCTCGACCTCGCCTTCCTCGCCGCGCGCAGCTCGGCGCCGTACCTCGTCGGGCCGCACGGATACTACCTGCGCGACCTGGCGACGAAAAAGCCGCTGGTGTGGGACGCGCAGCGGGGCGCGGCCCTCCCGTTCGACGCGCCCGATTCCTCGCCCGCGCTCGAAGGCGGGCCCTACGCGGTGCGCGCCGTGGAGATCGGACCCGATCAGGAGCTGCTCGGCGATGGCGAGCTCGCGGGCGAGCCCGCGTTCGCCAAGCTGGTCGCGCACTTGAAGCCCTACACGCCCGAGTGGGCCCAGCGCATAAGCGACGTGCCTGCGGACACCACGCGGCGCATCGCCGACGAGTACCTGTCGCACGCGCAGGTCGGCGCGACAGTCGAGATCGACGGCACGGTGCTGCCCTTCCGCCCGGTTGCGGTGACGCTCGGCAAGACGGTTACCAACGGCTGGGGCGGCTACGAATGCTGCTGGGCGCGCACGGTGCTCGCGGCGCTCGTCGGTGCGCTCGAGGTGCCGGGCGGGACGCTCGGCACCACGGTGCGCCTGAACAAGCCCCTGGGCGAGCGGCTGAAGAGCGTCCGCCCGGGTGCCGACGGCTTCATGGCCTACCCGCTCAATCCGACCGATCGCGAGCACTGGAGCGCGAAGCCGAACATCCGCAACGCCTACCGCACCATGGTGCCGCTCGCGGCCGACGGGCCCTGGAGCCAGGCCCTGGGTCCGACGCACTTCTCCTGGATGTTCCTCGACGAAACGCCCCACGGGCTGCCGCGAGTAACGCTGCCCGAAGTCTGGTTCTTGTATCGCACCAACCCGGCCATTTCGTTTTGGGATACCGACCGCATCGGCGAGCGCATGGCGCGCTTCCCGTTCACGGTCGCGTTCGCCTATACGCCGGACGAGACCAACCATTTCGCCGACATCCTGCTGCCCGACGCGGTCGACCTCGAGAGCCTGCAGCTCATCCGCGTTGGCGGCTCGAAGTTCATCGAGCAGTTCTGGGACCATGAAGGCTTTGCACTGCGCCAGCCGGCGGTCGCGCCGCAGGGCGAAGCGCGAGACTTCAGCGACGTCGCCACCGAGCTCGCGCGCCGCGTTGGCCTGCTCGACAAGTACAACGCGGCAATCAACCGCGGCGTGGCGGGCGTCGCGCTGAAAACCGACAAGTGGGACCACTCGCTTGACACTTCCAGGGCGCACAGCGCCGAGGAGATCTGGGACGCGGTGTGCCGCGCGGCGAGCGCCGAGCTGACCGGCGGCGCCGAGTCGCAGGGCCTGGACTGGTGGCGCGAGCACGGGCTGCGCACGCGGCGCTTCTCGCGGCGCGACTGGTACCTCTATCCGACTTTCGTCGAGCTGGGGCTGCGCTTCGAGCTTCCTTACCAGGAGCGGCTGCTGCGCGTCGGCAAGGAGCTCGGGCGCAGGCTGCACGAGCACGACATGCATTGGTGGGACGCGCAGCTTACCGAGTACCAGGCGCTGCCGGCGTGGAAGGACTTCCCCGGCCTGTGGGAAACCTCGGTGCGCGCCATGGGGGGGCAGCCGGACGACTACCCGTACTGGCTGATCACCTCGCGCAGCATGCAGTACGCATGGGGCGGCAACGTCGGCATGCAGCTGATCAAGGAAGTGGCCGACAACATCGCCGGCCACAAGGGGGTGATCGTGAACGCGCAGACCGCCGATCGGCTCGGCCTGGCCGAGGGCGACCTGGTCGAGATCGCGACGCCCAAGGCGAGCGTGCGGGGAAAAGCGGTCCTGCGCCAGGGCATCCGCCCCGACACGCTGCTGCTGCTCGGGCAGTTCGACCACTGGGAGACGCCATTCGCCAAGGACTTCGGCATGCCGAGCATGAACAAGCTGGTGCCGATGTCCCTCGCCCTCACCGACGCCACCGGCTCGGGCGCAGACGTGGTGCGCGTGTCGCTGCGGAGGGCCACGTGACAAGATGGGTGATGGTCGCCGACCTGCGCCGCTGCGTCGGCTGCCAGACCTGCACCGCGGCCTGCAAGCACACCAATGCCACCCCGCCCGAGGTGCAGTGGCGCCGCGTGCTCGACATGGAGGTCGGCGAATATCCGCAGGTGCACCGCGCCTTCGTACCGGTGGGGTGCATGCATTGCGCCGACCCGCCGTGCATGCACGTTTGCCCCTCGACCGCGACGCGCCAGCGGGCCGACGGCATCGTCACCATCGACTACGACCTGTGCATCGGCTGCGCGTACTGCGCGGTGGCCTGTCCCTACCAGGCGCGCTACAAGACCGACGAACCGACGTTCGCTTACGGCGCGCCGATGCCTTCCGAGGCCGAGCGCTTCGATCCGCGCCGCATCGGCGTCGCCACCAAGTGCACCTTCTGCTCGGACCGCATCGACGCGGGCCTGGAAAAGGGCCTCAAGCCCGGCGTCGATCCCGAGGCGACGCCAGCCTGCGTCAACTCGTGCATCGCCAAGGCGCTGCACTTCGGCGACATCGAGGATGCGGCGAGCAACGTCTCGGAGCTGCTGGCCGAGAACCAGTTCTTCCGCATGCACGAGGAGCTCGGCACCGAGCCGGGCTTCTATTACCTGTGGGACCGCAAGGCATGACTTACGGCCCGAAGCCCTGGCTGCAGCGCCACTGGGACCTGCGCGCGGCGACCAACTTCATGCTCGGCGGCACCGGCTCAGGGCTGCTCGTCGCGGCCGCGCTCGCGGCGCACGCCGCGCCCGGCTGGCGGCCGTTCGCTGCCCTCGGGCTCGCGCTCATCGGCTTGGGGCTCGGCGCGGTATGGCTCGAGATCGGGCGCAAGCTGCGCGCGCTGCACGTATTCTTCAATCCGTTCACCTCGTGGATGACGCGTGAGTCGTTCGCGGCGCTGGTGGTGTTCGCGCTCGGGGCGGCTGCGCTCGCCCTCGGGCAGCCGTGGACGGCGCAGGCGCTCGGCGTCGCCGCGCTCGCCTTCGTCTTCTGCCAGGGGCGCATCCTGCGCGCCTCCAAGGGCATTCCCGCCTGGCGCACAGCGGGCATCACACCGCTCATCATGGCGACCGGCCTCGCCGAAGGCTCAGGGCTGTATCTGATCGCGAGCGCGGGCGGCGGCGCGACGCGTGCTCCGCTCGTTCTCTTCGCGCTGGCGCTCGTCGCGCGCGCGCTCGCCTGGCGCAGCTACCGCGCGAACCTGGGCAGCGGCCGGCCGCTCGCCGCACTCGAGCCGAGCGCGAAATGGCTGCTGAATGCCGGCACCGTGACGCCGCTCGTGCTCCTCCTGCTCGCGGGCTTCGTGCTGCCGCAGCTTTTTCCCGCGAGCGCAGTGCTCGCCGGTATCCTCGCGCTCTCTGCCGGCTGGTACTTCAAGTTCACGCTCGTCACGCGCGCGGCCTTCAACCAGGGCTTCGCGCTGCCGCGGCTGCCGGTGCGCGGCAGCCGCTAGACAGGAGCCTCCCATGACCGCCATGCTGCAGGCGCGTTACGCCAGGGTCCACCACCGCTCGGGCGCCAGGCGCAAGGGCAAGGCGGCGACCTTCTACTTCCAGCGCCAGGCCGAGACCATGCCGCGCGAGGACCTCGTTCGCCTTCAGCTGCGCCGGCTGCGCGCGATGTTGAAGAACGCCTACCAGAACGTTCCGCTGCACCGCGGCCGCATGAACGCGGCGCGCGTGAAGCCCGAGGACCTGCGCAGCCTCGAAGACCTGCAGCGACTGCCGTTCACCGTCAAGAGCGACCTGCGCGACCAGTATCCCTTCGGCATGCTCGCGCGGCCGCGCGAGGCGCTCGCGCGCCTGCACGCGTCATCGGGCACCACCGGCAAGCCGACCGTGGTCGGCTACACGCAGAAGGACATCGACACCTGGTCTGAGCTTATGGCGCGTTCGATGGCCTGCGGCGGCGCGCGGCCGGGCGACCTGGTGCACAACGCTTACGGCTACGGCCTGTTCACCGGCGGGCTCGGCGCGCACTACGGCGCCGAGCGGCTCGGCGCGACCGTAGTGCCGATGTCGGGCGGGGCGACCGAGCGCCAGGTGGCGCTCATCAAGGATTTCGGCGCGCGCGTGCTGTGCGCGACGCCCTCGTACGCGCTGAACATCGCCGAGGTCGCCGAGCGCGACGGCATAGACCTGCGCAAGACCAAGCTCGAGATCGGCCTGTTCGGCGCCGAGCCCTGGAGCGAGGCGATGCGCCGCGAGATCCAGATCCGCCTGGGCATCCGGGCGGTCGACCTGTACGGCCTGTCCGAAATCATGGGGCCGGGCGTAGCGGTCGAATGCGAGGCGCAGGATGGCTTGCACGGCTGGGAAGACCATTTTCTGTTCGAGCTGATCGATCCCGAGACCGGCAGGCCGGTGCCGGAGGGGCATGCCGGGGAGCTCGTGATCACGACGCTCACCAAGGAAGCGTTGCCGATGATCCGCTACCGCACGCGCGATATCACGCGCGCCGATGCCGCACCCTGCAGCTGCGGGCGCACGCACCTGCGCCTGATGCGCATCACCGGGCGCAATGACGACATGCTGATCATCCGCGGCGTGAACGTCTATCCCTCGCAAATCGAGGCGGTGCTGGTCGGGCTGCCCGATCTCGCGCCGCACTACCAGCTGGTGGTGTCCCGCCGCGGCAACATGGATGAGCTAGGGGTCGAGGTCGAAGCCGCGCCCTCCCTGACCGCGAGCGAGGATGCCTATCGCCAGCTCGCCGAGCGCGTGCGCTATCAGATCAAGTCGCTCGTCGGGGTCACCACCGAGGTGACGGTGAAGAAGCCCGGCGAGGTGCCTCGCTCGCAGGGCAAAGCGGTACGCGTGCGGGACCTGCGGCCCAAGCTCGCATGATCCCTGCGGCCGGCGCGTTCACCGCCGGCGCGCGCAGCCGCCTGCTGCCGGCTTCGGTGCCGTTGCGCTATTTCGGCGCGGCGTTATTGTTCCATGCGTTCGCCTGGGCGCTGCTCTTCGCCTACCCCGCCGAGCTCGAGCGCTTGGCCGCCTACGGCGGCCTCGGCCCTGCGCTCGCCGCGTTGCACCTCGTCACGCTGGGCGTGCTCGCCATGACCGCGGTGGGCGCGACGCTGCAGCTCTTTCCGATCGCCACGCGCCAGGCGGTGCGCTCGGTAGTCGCCGCGCGCCTGGTGTGGTGGCTGCTCGCGCCGGGCGTCGCCCTGTTTGCCGCCGGGGCGGCGAGCTATCGCCCGCAGCTCCTCGGCGCGGGGGCCGCGCTCGCGGTCGTGGCGCTCGCCGTGTACGGTTGGCTGCTCTTCGAGAACCTGCGGCGCGCGCGCGGCATGCGTGCAGTGGTGGCCTACGGCTGGGGCGCGCTCGCCGCGCTCGTGCTGCTCGCCACGAGCGGGCTCGCGCTGGTGGCGCACTACGAGCACGGCCTGGCGCTCGACCGCGGCGCAATCGCCGCCGCGCACCTCGTGCTCGCCACGTACGGCTTCATGGGGCTGCTTGCCATGGGACTGTCGCAGTTCCTCCTGCCGATGTTCGCGGTCTCGCCCGCGCCATCGGCGCGCTCGGCTTTCGCGGTGCTCGGCGCTGCCGCCGCCGCGATCCTTCTCGCCTTGGCCGCGCTTTTGTCCTCCAGCGCGCCGTTCGTTGGCGCCGCCGCGGTGCTTGGGTTCGTGGCGGCAGCGATGCACGTCGCGGCAATGGAAGGGGCCCTGCGCAAGCGCCTGCGCCCGCAGCTCGGGCCGGCGTTCCTACTGATGCGCGCCGCCTGGGCGTGCCTGCTCGCGAGTCTCGCGCTCGCGGCGCTGCTCGCGTTCGACTTGGCGCCACCGCGCGCGGCGGCGCTCTTTGGCGTGCTGCTCGTGCCGGGATGGCTGCTCACTTTCCTGCTCGCCGTGCTGCAGAGGATCGTGCCGTTCCTCGCCACCGTGCATGCCGGCGGCCGCGGGCACGGCGCGCCACTCGTCTCGTCCTTCACGCCCGCGCGCACGCTCGCCGCGCACCGGATCCTTCACCTAGCCGCGCTCGCGCTGCTCGTTGCCGGCGCGGCGCTCGCCAGCCCGTGGCTCGTGCGTGCCGCGGCGGCGGCAGGCCTCGCCGCGGCGCTCGTCTACGGCGCATTCTTCATCCGGGTGCTCGCCCGCCTGCAGGAGGAATAGAAAATGGACTTCGAACGCCAGATCGCGCGACGGCTGCACGAAGAGCACCTTGCAACGCTGGAAATCTGGTCGCGCGTCGAGCAGACTATCGGCAAGCGCGACGCCGCACTCGAGGCGCTGCTCGGACGCGCCGCGGCCGCGCTCGCCGACGAGGTAGCGCGCCACTTCGACTTCGAGGAAAAGGAGCTCTTCCCGCGCCTCGCCGAGGCGGGCGAAGGCGACATCGCCGAGCTGCTCGCCGAGGAGCACGGCGTCATCCGCAGCGCGGCGGCTCAGTTTGCCGAGCTCGCGCGCGCGCTGCGCGCCGGGACCCTGGACGCCGCCGGCTGGCAGCGGCTGCGCACACTCGCGCTCGAGCTCGCCGAGCGGCTCGTGGCGCACGTGCAGAAGGAGGAGATGTCGCTGCTGCCTGCGCTCGAGGACCTGCTCGACGAGGCGACCGACGCGGAGCTCGCGCTCGCGTACGCCGGCTGAGCGCGGCGCTAGGCGAGGTTCTTGACGAACGCGAGGCGCTGCGCAGGGCCGAAGCCGGCGCGGTAGAAAAAGCCGAGCAGGTCGAAGTGCTCCTTCGCCACCACCGACTCGATGCGCTCGACGCGCAGCGCGCCGAGGTTGATGAACAGCTGCGACAGGAGCGCTCGGCCCACGCCGGCGTGCGAGAAGTTCGGATCGACGCCGATCGTGTCGATGACCGCCACGGGCTCCGCGCGGCCGAAGTCGCCGTAGTCGGCGGCAGCCATCAGGTAGCCGGCGGCGGTGCCGTCCTTGTGCGCGACGAGCGAGATGCGGATCGCGGATTCACTGAGCGCCTCCTCGAGCTTGCGCCGCATGTACGCGGCCCGGTCGTGACCGGTCAGGCGCCGGTCGATGCGGGTCACCGCCTCGAGGTCGGCCTCGGCGAGCGAGCGCACCTCCGCCAGATCGCGGGCCAGGTGCTCGAAGTGGTTCGGCGCCTCGGCGCCGTAGTCGTTGCGGTCGGCCGGCCGCTCGCGCTCCTCGATCTCCACGGGTTCTTCGCCGCTCGAGCCGAGCCGAGCTTCGGCGAGCCGGCAGTCGACGACGTGGTTGCTGCCGAGCAAATAGCCGGCGGCATCGAGAAATCGCAACATCTCATGATCGCGCCAACTCGCGCTGGTGCGCATCTCCTTCAGCCCCGCTCGCCTCGACGCGTCCTCGATCGCCTGCTCGAGCGCGAGCCCGATGCCGCGGCCGCGCGCCTCGGGCTTGACGCCCACCACCTCGAGCCGCATCGCGGGCTCGATGCGGCCGAACTCCCCCTCGAGCACGCGGCCGAGCACGTAGCCGGCGAGTGCTCCCTGTTCGTCGACCGCGTACTGCGCATGCAGCTTGGGCTCGCGCAGCGCCATCGCCAGCCTCCGCTCGAAATAGCTGCGCCGCGTCCGCCCGGTGATCGAGCCGTCGATCGCGACCACCGCGTCGAGATCGCCCGGCGTGAGCGGCCTTGGTCTGATTTGCATGAGTCGGCGCTCAGCCGTGCAGGCTGTGGTACTTTTCCATCAGCTGCTCGGGCGTTTCCACGTAATCCGGGTTCTGCACGATGCAGTCGGCCGGGCAAACCAGCTTGCACTGCGGCTCGTCCTCTGCACCGACGCACTCGGTGCACTTCATCGGGTCGATGACGTAGATCGGGTCGCCGACGCTGATCGCTTCGTTGGGGCACACCGGCTTGCAAGCGTCGCAGGCGGTGCAGTTGTCGTCAATCAAGAGTGCCATTGAGAATCTCCGTAGGGTTTCAGGCCGCCGCCTTCTCTTGCAGCGACTTGAGCTTGTCGTGGCGGAAGGCGCCCCAGAGCGCCGCGCCGATCGCACCGGCGTAGATCGAATCGGGGTGGTTGACCGTCTCGAGACCGGTGATTTTCTCGTTGACCAGCTCTTCCTGCAACGCGGCGAGCAGGCCCGCATCGAGCGCAAGGCCGCCAGTAAGCAATACCGTGCCGCTCTTGATGCCGGTAACCTTGAGCAGCTTAACCAGGCGCGAGGCCATCGAGATGTGGATGCCCTTCAGAATATCCGGCGTAGGAATCCCGCGCGACACCATGTTGATGACGTCGGTTTCGGCCAGCACGGCGCAGATCGAGCTGATCTTCTCCGGCGTCTTGGCAGTCTTGGAGAGCGGCCCGATCTCCTCGACCGCGACGCCGAGGTAGCGCGCGATGTTCTCCAGGAACTGGCCCGAGCCCGAGGCGCACTGGCTGGTCATCTTGTAGGACAACACCTTGCCTCGCTCGTCGATGTAGATCGCCCGCCCGTTGAGCGCGCCGATGTCGACCACCGCGCGCGCATCGGGCCGAAGGAAGACGCCGCCGCGCGCATGCGTGGTCATCGAGTAGAAGTGCCCGGTGGCGAACTTCACGTTCTCGCCTTCGCCGGTAGTGGCGACGTAGTCTACGTCGTCGGGCTTGAGGCCGGCCTCTTCCAGCACCTCGTCGTAGCCGTCCTTGGCGAGCTGCATGTTGTCGCGCCGGCGGATCCGCTCGCAGCGCCTGGCGAGCCATGCGCTCTTGGCGTTCGCGCCCGATCCGTCCGTCCTGAACAAGGTCGTCTTGACGACCCCGGAGCCGATATCGATGCCGACGGTATGGATCATTGCCGTGCCTCCGCGGTCCTGCCTTCCTCGACCACCGCGCGCCATGCGAAGGTCGCTCCGCCCAGGGCGCCGGTGTAGATCGAATCCGGGTTGATGTTTAGGGTCACTTCGCCGTAGTTCTCCTTGACCAGCTCCATCAGCGCCTTCACCGCAGCCTCGTTCTTCGCCACGCCGCCGGTGAAGGTGAACTGATCGCGGATGCCGCCCGAGCGCGCCAGGATCGACATGGCGCGCAGGATGATGGCGCGGTGCAGTCCGGCCATGATGTCCTCGCGCTTCTCGCCCAGCGACAGGCGGTCGCGCAGCTCGGCGCCGGCGAACACCGTACAGGTCGAGTTGATGCGCACCGTCTTGGTCGATTTCATCGCCAGCGGCCCGAGCTCGTGCAGGCCCATGTTCATTTCGTCTGCGATGTAGCCGAGGTAGCGCCCGCAGCCCGCCGCGCAGCGGTCGTTCATCTGGAAGGATTCGACGATGCCGTGCTTGTCGACCTGGATCGCTTTGGTGTCCTGCCCGCCGATGTCGAGTACCGTCGCGGTTTGCGGGTACATCACGTGCGCGCCCAGGCCGTGGCACAGGATCTCCGAGCGGATGTGTTCCTTCGAGAACGGCAGCCGCGCGCGGCCGTAGCCGGTGCCGACGATGTAGACCTCGTCCAGAGGCGTGTCGATGATGCCCTCTATGGGGGCGCGCACGGCGTCCTGCGTTCTCGCGTCGTTCGTCAGAACCGAGAAGGTCCGGTCCAGCGCGGCGAGCAGGTGGGGCCTGATCGAGTCGCCGTAGACGCGGTTTTCGACTTCGATGATCGAGCGGTCGAAGACGTTGAGCAGCATGTCGTAGCGCACGCCCGCTTCCTTCGCGACCGCCTCGCCCACCGCGAGGTAGCGGCTGCCGGCGATGTCGCGGAAGAAGTCCGACTTGCGCTTCGCGCCGGGCGCGAACAGCTCGGGAGCCTCCACCTGCAGTCGCTTGAACACCTCATCGAGCGCTGCGAGCACCCCAGCCTCGGCGTCGCCGAACCGCGTGCCCTCGGCGTTGCGCCGGCAGGTGGCCTCGAGATCGGCCAGCTGCTCGAGGAACTGCTCGAGCCGGAAATCGCGTTCGAGCTGCCCCACGAATTCTTCCAGCCGGTCGCCGTTGAGCGCGCGCGATCGCGACAAGGCCTCGCGGAACAGATGGAAGCGCGCGTTGAGCAGCGCCTCCTGCTTGGCGATCGCGGCCGCCGTGTCGTAGTTCGAGCGCGAGTTGGTGATGCCGCGCCCGAGCACGTTCTTCTGCTCGTCGATCACGACCGCCTTGGTGGTGGTCGATCCCAGGTCGATTCCGATGAAGCATCTCATGGTCAGTGAAGCGCCGCGGTGCGCTTTTGCTTGATCATCTGAAAATAGCTCTCGAGGCGGTTCTTGATGTTCGCCGCCGAGAAGTAGCGCGGGTCCACCAAATCCGATTCGATGAACGCCGCCGGCTTGCCGGTGCGCTTCTCGACTTCGCGCAGGATCAGCAGCTGCCCTGCCGAGAAGCTGTTGCAGCTCTTGATCGAGTTGATCAGCAGGCCGTCGGCCTGGTACTGGTCCATGTACTTGCAGATCATGTCAATGCGCTGCGGGAAATTGAGGTTGGTGTAGCAGCCCAGGCAGTACTCGGCGAGTGACTCGAGCGGGTGCTCGGGGTCGTGGCGGAAACCGAAGTCGTACACACCGCCGACTTTCGCGTAGGTCGAGGCCACCACCACTGCGCCCTCGTCGTAGAACATCTTCCAGAAGTCGCGGAAGCTGGTCCAGTTCGGCGGGCCCTCGACCACCAGGCGATACTTCTCCTCGCCCATCTCGCCCTCTGGCGTGATCGGACCCTTGCCCTCGCGGATGCGCTGCTCGATCTCGCCGCGCAGCACGCTATAGAACTGCGTCGCCTCGGGCGTGCCGCGGAAAGCGGTGAAGATCGGACCGATGTAGTACACCGCGCCGAAATAGCCGTCGATCGGCGAGGGCTTGTGCTTGGCCGACTGCAGGGTCCAGACGAGGTCCTCCTCGGCCTTCACCGACTCCTTCATGTACTGGCGCAGCCGGTCGATGTCGAACTTGACGCCCGAGACCTTCTCGAGCGTCGGGATGACCTTGTCCTTGAGCTGCTTGACGACGTAGTCGCGCATGTTCTTCGAGATGTTGCCGTCGCCCTGGTAGGGTACGTGCAGCATCACCGTCTCGCAGTCGTATTTCTGGCGCACCAGCTCGAACCACTTCATGAACGTGAAGCAGCCGGTGTAGGAAAGCAGCAGCACGTCGGGCGTGGGCAGGGGCTCGCCCGTGGGCCCGACCTGGCCCTGCAGCATCATGCCGAGGTCCGTTTTCACGTAGGTGCACACGTCCTCGGAGTGGCCGTCGCGCTCGGCGTCCATGATGAACTTGCCCGACTTCTTGCGCATGCCGCTCTGCAGCGCGTTAGTCTCCGGAAGGC
Source organism: Burkholderiales bacterium (assembly GCA_035310985.1). Classification (GTDB taxonomy): domain Bacteria; phylum Pseudomonadota; class Gammaproteobacteria; order Burkholderiales; family SG8-39; genus DAHVFK01. The sequence continues at coordinate 183,360 of DATGDH010000139.1, read as the reverse complement.
TGCGCGCGAAGTCGAAGCACATCAGCAGCTCGTTCAGGTTGCCCGGCACGAACGTGGCGGACACCTTCTTGCCCAGCTGGCGCGAATTCGCGAGCTCGTGGTAGTTGCTGTTGATCAGCTCCTTCTGCAGCCACATCGCGTCCTCTTTCTGGACGACGGGCTTGGCCTTGGGCGTGACTTGCGGTTGGATCGCGGGGGTCGTCATGCGGCGCTCCAGAGTTTGATCGAATCGGCAAAGGTCCCGGCCTGCTCGCGGATCGGCGCCATCTGGCCGGTGTTCTCGGCGTACTTGAACGCCGTGTAGGGGATTTTCTGCTTGGCGAGTACCTCCTGCAGCATCGGCCGCTCGAGCAGCGCCGGGTCGCAGAACGAAGGCGCAGCGAAGATGACGCCTTCGGCGCCGCGCGTCTTGTACTGGTGCAGCAGGAACTTGCCCTTGTCCTCTTTCTTCTCGTCGTACTTCGGCGAGGACTGCACCGAGTGGTGCAGGAACGCCTTGGCGAGCTGCTCGAGCGGGTCCCCGGCGATGGGTACCGGCTCGCGCAGCCAGCGCGTGATCAGGATGAAGTCGTCGTCGACGATGTAGCAGCCGGCCATCTCGATCGACTTGATGAGAGAAAGCGGCGGCTGCTCGCAGAACGAGCCGGTGAGAACCACGCGCGCGTTGTCGCGCTGCGGGCGCTTCTCCGCGTCGGCCGCGGTGAGGTACTCGCGCACGAGGCGGGTGTGCTCTTCCGGAGGCAGCACCAGACCGGCGCGCAGAACCAGGTACACCTCCGAAGTGGGGGCCTGCCACGGCTTTTTCGCCCGGTAGGCGTAGAGGTCCTCGATCGCCTTGCGGTTGTCGTTGTAGACCGCGATCGACGCGCGCAGCTCGTCGTCGGTAATCGGTCGCCCGCGCAGGCCTGCCAGGTCGTCACGGACCTGCTGCATCTCGTGCACGTAGAACTCGCCGCCGATCGAGTCGTCGTAGTTCTGCGGCACGTCGACGTAGCGAACGTACTTGTCCTTGAACATGATCTGCCACATGCCGGAGAGGTTGCGGATCACGTCGCAGATCGACGGGAACAGCATGCCGTCCAGGCAGTCGAGCCGTCCGGTCAGGCCGAGCTCGAGCGTCGAGCGCGGTATGCGGCAGATGTAGCTCTGGTAGTAAGCGTCGCCCTGGATGACCTCGATCTGATCGCCGCCGCCGAAGATGCCGACCGGCAACATGCCGGCGGCGTGGATGATCTCGCGCGGCACGTAGATCGGCATGTAGCCGATGGCCTTGCGTCCCGGAGCAGCCGCTTTCCACTGCTTGACGGAGTTGAAATTCAGGTCCTCGAAGAGCGCCTCGCAGCGCTCGACCACCTCATTCAGGCTCATCGGTGCTCCCATTTCGGTGTGCGCTTGTCCATGAATGCCTGCAGCCCCTCGAGCGCGTCTCGCGTGTGCATCAGCCCTTCGAGGTAGAGCGCCTCGACCTCGGCGAAGCGGCGCCTGGCCGCCTCCGCGAGCGGCGTGCGCGCAGCGCGCAGCGCGTAGCGGAGCGAGCTCGCGCTCTTCCCCGCCAGATGCGCATCGAAGTACGCGAGCGCGGCGGCGGCCGGATCGTCAGCGACCTCGCAGGCCAGGCCCCAGGCGAGCGCGGTCGGCGCGTCGATCGAGCGGCCCGATAAGAGCAGGTCCTCGGCGCGCGCCTGGCCCAGCCGCACCGGCAACAGGACCGAAGCGGCGGGCGCGAACACCCCGAGCTTCATCTCTGGCTGGCCGAACTGCGCGTCGCGCCCGGCGAAGATGAGGCTTCCTGCGCAGGCGAACTCGAGCCCGCCGCCCAGGCACTGGCCACGCGCGGCGACCAGGATCGGCACGGGCCAGGCGAGCATCTGCGAAAGGAGCGCGTGCAGCCCTTGCAGCATCGCCGCGCAGCTCGCCGGCAGGTGCTCCTCGACGCTCGCGCCGAAGGAGAAGTGCGGGCCTTCGTGGTCGATCAGCACGCCGCGCACGCCGCTGTTGCCTGCGTGCTCTCCGAGCGCGCGCTCGAGCGCGGCAATCATCGCCGCATCGAGGATGTTCGCCTTCGGGCGCGCGAGACGCAGCCGCAGCAGCGCGCCTTCGCGCTCGATCCAGGCCTTGAGCGGCGTTTCGCTCATGGTCAGCCTTTGCGCTTCGCCTTGGGCTGGATTGCGTCGTGCAGCGGGCCGACCCAGCTTTCGCCGGCGGCGAGCTTTTGCCGCAGCAGCACGAAGTCCACCTCGCGGTCGTCCTTGCCGCCCTCGTTGAAGGCGGTAAATCCGGCGCGCGCCTCGGTCATCATGTTTAGCGCGAGCCAGGCGCGCGCGTCCTCCTTGTTGCGGTTCCAGGCCTCGAGCTTCGGCTTCCTCAGCTCTTCGAGCGTCTTGGTCGTGCAGTCGGGGAAGGTGAGCAGGATCTTGGCGCAGAGTTCCTCGACCTTGGCATCGAGCAGCGAGAGATCGACCATGCCTTTCGCCATCAGCGCCTTGCCGGCCTTGAGCGCGTCGCCGGTCTTCGATTCACCGAACGCGAGCCGGCCGTACTCGTCGAACACGCGTGCGGTCTCGACCAGCGGGTTGGCGACGAATTTGCCGTCGAGCTTCAGCGCGGGGACGATGTCGGTGAGGATTCCCCAGTAGTAAGCCTTGTGCGCGGAGAACGGCTCGCACAGCACGCAGGCGGCCATCGAGCGCTCCGCTCCGATCACGACCGGCAGGAAGTCGGTCGCACCGCCGATCGGCGCCGAGCCGTGCTTCGGCCCGGCCTGGCCGAAGCGCGCCAGATCCTGCGCGACGGAGAAGTCGCAGGCCATGCCGATCTCCTGCCCGCCGCCGATGCGCATGCCGTTGACCCGGCAGATGACCGGCTTGTCGCAGGCGAGGATGGCGGAGACCATGTCGTTGAACAGGCGCATGTACTGGCGGTACTCCTGCGGATGCCCGGCGTAATACTCGGCGTACTCCTTCGTGTTGCCGCCGGTGCAGAACGCCTTGTCGCCCGTGCCGGTAAACACAACCGAGCTGACGTCGCGCGCGTTGGACGCTGCGCGGAAGGCGAGGATCGTGGCCTTCACCATTTCGGTGGTGTAGGAGTTGAACTGCTGCGGGTTGTCGAGCCAGATCCAGGCGTTGTACAGACCCGCTGCGGTCTTGCCGTCCGGCGTCTTCGCCGGCCGCTTCTCGATCTTAACGCCCGGCACGTCGATCTCGGCCAGATCGTGATTTTTCAGAACGTGCACCTTCGCCTCCATGAATGTTCTCCTAGGGAACGAGCACCGCGCGCTTGGCGATTTCCTGGTGATGCACCGCCTCGAAAACCCGGTTGATCTCCTTCAGCGGCCGCGGCTCTACGAACGGCTTCACCTTTACCTTGCCGGCGAGCACCAGGTCGAGCGCGGCCGGGTACTGCTCCGGGGGGCAGCCCCAGTTGCCGAGCGCGCGCGCATCGAACGCCATCAGGTTCGAAAGCCGCACTTCGACCTTGTCCATCGTGAAGCCGACCACGGCGAGCGTCGCGCCGTGCACGAGCATGCCCCACGCGGTCGCCTGACCGGCGGCCGTGCCCGAGCATTCGAAAATGACCCACTCGGTCGGGCGCAGGCCGTTCTGCTTGGCGAACTCGGAGATCGAGGACTTGAGCGCTTTCTGGTCCTGCGACTTGGCATTCAGCGTGAGTGCCGCGCCGTAGGGCCTGAGCGCCGCGAGCTTGGCGTCGTCCACGTCGATCGCGACGACCTTCGCGCCGAAGGCGTTCGCGACCTGCACGCAATAGCCGCCGACGCCACCGGCGCCGATGACCACCGCAAGGGTTCCCGGCGCAACGCCGGCACGCCGCACCGCCTGGTAGGGGGTGGTGAGCGCGTCGGCGACGACCGACACCTCGGGCAGCTCGAGGCCCGCCGTCGAAAGCCGCTTTTCATCCACCTCGCAAAGGCCGCGTCCCGGCACGACGATGTGCGAGGCGAAGCCGCCCTGGATATCGTTGCCCGGCATCTTCTGCTTGCGGCAGATGGTGCCGAGACCCCGTTTGCACAGATCGCATTCGCCGCAAGGCAGCACGGCCGGGACGATGACCGCCTTGCCGAGCCAGGCTTCCGCACCCGCCCCGGCGGCGACCACCCTGCCGGAGACCTCGTGACCGAGCGCGAGCGGCAGCGGGTGATTGGTGCGCACGCCGTCGTAGAAGTAACCGAGGTCGGTGTGGCAGACGCCGCAGCCCGCCACGCTCACCGCCACTTCGCCCGCGCCTGGCGCGGCATCAAAGGCTTCGAGCACCAGCGGCGCCTTGGGCGCCGTCATCAGCCAGCGTTGCGCGTGGATTGCTGCCGCCATATACGCTCCTCCACTTGCCCTGCGCCGCGTTTTGACCTATTGTGGTATTCAAGTACCACATTACCAATTTAGCCCGGAAGCGCCGCGACGTCAACGTCCCGAACCACCGCATGAGTGCTCTTTTTACGCCCCGTATGCGTGCGCGATTTGATCCAGAGCAAGGAATTCGCGCTTCGTTGCGCGAGCATGCCGATCCAGGAGGTGTTGTATGAGCGATGCAAGCGAAGGCGCCCGCGGGCGCCACAGCGTCTCGGTAGCTCTCGCCGGCTCGGGCGGCGCGGGCGTGATGACCGCCGGCAATATGCTGCTCGAGGCGGCCGCCCACGCGGGCTACTACGGGTTGATGACGCGCACCAGCGGCCCCCAGATCCGCGGCGGCGAGGCGGCTGCCATGGTGAGGGTGTCGACTTTCGCAACCGACAGCCAGGACGACCGCTTCCACGCGCTCGCGGCGATCGACTGGCAGAACGTCGGCCGCTTCGCCTCCGAGATTCCCCTCGAGCCGGCGAGCCTGCTCGTCGGCGATCCCGCGCAGGGCGAGCCGCCCGAGACCTTCACGCGAACCGGCGCACGCCACCTGTCGGTCGAGTTCAAGGCGCTCGCGAAGACGGTCCCGGGCGGTTGGCCAAACATGGTCGCGCTCGGCCTGCTCGGCGGACTGATGGGCCTGCCCGAAGCCTCGCTCGCGCACGCCGTGACACGGGCGACGAAGAAGGGAGGAGACGCGCTCGCGGCGAGCCTCGCCGCGATGAAGCTAGGCATGGCGCAGGCCGAGGGAATCGGCCACGCGCTGCGTCTGGCGCCGCCTGCTGCCGCCGGCAAGCGCTGGCTGATCAGCGGCAACGAGGCCGCGGGCTTCGGCGCGCTGCGCGGCGGCGTACGCTTCGTCGCGGCGTATCCGATCACGCCGGCCACCGAGCTGCTCGAATGGATGTCGCCCGCGCTCACCAAGGTCGGCGGTGCGCTGGTGCAGGCCGAGGACGAGCTCGCGTCGATCAACATGATCCTGGGCGCCTCCTACGGGGGCGTGCCCTCGCTCACCGCGACCTCGGGTCCCGGACTGTCGCTGATGATCGAGGCGCTTGGGCTGGGCGTGACGGCGGAGATCCCGATCGTGGTGGTCGACGTGATGCGCACTGGGCCTTCGACCGGCATCGCCACCAAGACCGAGCAGGCAGACCTGAACATCGCGCTGTACGGCATGCACGGCGATGCGCCGCACATCGTGATCGCGCCCAACTCGGTCGCCGACTGCATGGCCGCGACCCAATGGGCGGTAAGCCTCGCCGAGCGCGTACAGACGCCGGCGATCGTGCTCTCGGACCAGTACTTCGGCCAGGCGCGCGCGATCGTCGAGCGCCCGCGCGCCACCGCGTTCGACGGCGCGCGCCTGCGCGCGAGCCCGCACGCCCCCGAATACAAGCGCTACGCGCTCACCGCCTCGGGCGTATCGCCGATGGCGATCCCGGGGACGCCGGGCGTCACCTACACCGCCGACGGCCTGGAGCACAACGAGCGCGGCACGCCCTCTTCGCAGGCGGCCGATCACCTGGCGCAGCTCGAGAAGCGCCAGCGCAAGCTCGCGTCGCTCGATTGCGGCGAGCACTGGGCGAGCCTCGAGGGCGAGGGCGACATTGCGGTGCTCACCTGGGGCTCGTGTACCGCGCCGGTACGCGAAGCCTTCGCGCGGGCGAAGGCCGACGGCGTCAGGGCACGCCTCGTCTCGCTGCGCCTGCTGGCGCCGGCGCAGCCCGAGCGCCTCAAGCAGGCGCTCGCCGGCGTCAAGCGCGTGCTAGTGGTCGAGCAGAGTTTCAGCGGCCAGTTCTACCGCTACTTGAGGGCCGAGTACGAGCTCCCGGGCGAAGTGCACAGCTTGCGCCGGCCCGGGCCGCTGCCGATCCGGCCGAACGAAATCCACGAGACGCTCGTGAAATGGAGCCGCTCATGAACGCACCGGCCGTCGCTTCCGCGCTCACTGCGCAGGATTTCAAATCCGACTACAAGCCCGTGTGGTGCCCGGGCTGCGGCGACTACACGGTGCTCGCCTCGATCACGCGTGCGCTTGCCGCCCTCGCGCTGCGCCCCGAGAACGTCGCAGTGGTCTCGGGCATAGGCTGCTCCTCGCGCATCCCGGCCTACACGACCTGCTACGGCTTCCACGGTGTGCACGGACGCGCGCTGGCGGCGGGCACCGGACTGAAGGTGGCGCGCCCCGATCTCACGGTGCTCGTCGCCGGCGGCGACGGCGACGGCTACTCGATCGGCGGTAACCATTTCCTGCACGCCTGCCGGCGCAACGTTGACCTCACCTACATCGTGATGGACAACCACGTATACGGCATGACCAAGGGCCAGCCCTCGCCGACCACGGAGCCCGACTGGAAGAGCAAGCTCTCGCCGGCCGGTACCGGACTGCGCGAATTCCATCCGCTGGTGATCGCGCTCGCCTCGGGCGCGAATTTCATCGCGCGCTCCTTTTCCGGCGACCCGGGCGGCACCGCCAGCCTGATCGCCGAGGCGATCCAGCATCCAGGGTTCTCGTTCATCGAAGTGCTCTCGCCCTGCGTCACTTTCCGCCCCGAGCAGCGCGGCTGGAAGGAGGCGGTGCGGCCGGCGCCGGTCGCGCCGACCGACGATCCGGCCCGCGCCGCGCGCCGCCTGATGACCGACGACGGCTTCAACATCGGAGTGCTCTATAAGGGCAGCCGCCGCCCGTACGCCACCGATCGGCGCGCCTCGCAGGAGCTCGCCGAGCTGGAAAGGGAGTTCGCGCTATGACGAAGAAGTCCGACACCGCTTACGCGGATTTCATGGCGCGCGCCTATGCGATGGAAATGGACGCCTCGGAGCGCTATGCGGATTTCGCCGACCAAATGGAGGTCCACAACAACCTCGAGGTCGCCGCCCTGTTCCGCAAGCTCTCGCACGTCGAGGGACTGCACGCCAACCGCATCCTCGAGGAGATGGGCTGGAAGCAGCCGCCGCGCGCCGTGCTCGCGTGGCGCTGGAACGACGAGCCCGAGCCCCCCGAGACCGCCGCGGTGACGGACGTGCATTACCTCATGCAGCCCTGGCACGCGCTCCAGATCGGGCTGAAGAACGAGCGCCGCGCGCAGAAATTCTTCGAGCAGCTGGTCCGCTCCGCAAGCGTTCCCGCAGCGGTGAAAAAGGTCGCTTCCGAGATGGCCGAGGAAGAGCGCGAGCACGTGCGCCTGATCCAAGAGTGGTTGAAGCGCGTACCCAAGCCCGAGCCTGGCTGGGACCGCGATCCCGATCCCCCCGTCTACTCTGACTGAAGGCGCGGCGAGCTGGCGGCGGCCGCGGTGGCGCCTACTTGAGCTTGTAGTACTTCTGGTTCAGCCACGCGCCGACGCTCTGCTCGCCCTCGGCCGACAGGCCGGCGCGGCTGCGCGTGTTGCAGAACTGGACTTGCGCGAGAAGCGCCGGCGCGGTGTGGATCCTGCGATCCGGCCGCGTGAACACGCGCGAGCCGTCGCCGCCGAACTGCGCGACGTGGCAGGCGGCGCACTTCTGCTCATAGAGTTTCTCGCCTTCCTTCAGGTCGCCGAAGGCGAACACGTCGGAGGCCGCATGCGCGCTCCCGGCGGCGAATGCGAGGGCAACGGGAATCCATTTCGCTAGGTTTCTCAAGGCTCACTCCACAGTTACGGATTTGGCGAGATTGCGCGGCTTGTCGACGTCGGTGCCGCGCGCGAGCGCGGCGTGGTAGGCGAGCAGCTGCAGCGGCACCACGTGCAGGATCGGGGACAGCGGACCCGCGTGGTCTGCGAGGCGGATGACGTGCACCGAGTCGCTCTCTTCGATCTGCGTCTCGCGGTCGGCAAACACGTAAAGCTCGCCGCCGCGCGCGCGCACCTCCTGCAGGTTCGACTTGAGCTTCTCCGCCAGCGCGTCCCCTGGCGCGACTGCGACGACCGGCATGTCGCGGTCGACGAGGGCGAGCGGCCCGTGCTTGAGCTCGCCCGCCGCGTAGGCTTCGGCATGGATGTAGGAGATCTCCTTCAGCTTCAGCGCGCCCTCCATGGCGATCGGCCAGTGGATGCCGCGTCCGAGGAACAGGGCGTGCTGCTTCTCGGCGAAGCGCTGCGCCCACTTTTCGACCTGCGGCTCCACGGCGAGCACGTGGCCGAGCGCCGCGGGCGCGTGGCGCAAGGCGTGCAGTAGCGACTGCTCGGCAGCGGGCGCGAGCATGCGCCGCTGCTTGGCGAGCACCAGCGCGAGGAGGAACAGCGCGCCGAGCTGCGTCGTGAAGGCCTTGGTCGAGGCGACGCCGATCTCCGGCCCCGCGCGCGTCATGAAGCGCAGCCGCGAGCCGCGCACGAGCGAGCTCTCGGGTACGTTGCAGATCGAAAGGGTGCGCGCGATGCCGAGCGAGCGCGCGTGCTCCAGCGCGCCCATCGTGTCGGCGGTCTCGCCCGACTGTGAAATGGTGACGAACAACGCGTTCGCGTCGGCCACGACGTCGCGGTAGCGGTATTCGCTCGCGATATCGACCTGCACCGGAAGGCGTGACAGCGTCTCGATCCAGTAGCGCGCCACCATGCCCGCGTGATAACTCGTGCCGCAGGCGACCAGCTGCACCGACGAGATGTCGGAGAGCAGCGCATCGGCCTCGGCGCCGAACAGGCCGGGCTGCACCGAGCCAGCGCCGGTCACCATCTCGAGCGTATTGGCGAGCGCCCCGGGCTGCTCGAAGATCTCCTTCTGCATGTAGTGCCGGTAGGGGCCGAGGTCGACCGCCTGCGCGGTGAGCTCGGAGCGATGCACCGGTCGCTCGACGGGGCGCGCTGCGGTGTCGAGAATGCGCACGCCGTCCGGTCGCAGCTCGGCGCAGTCGCCATCCTCGAGGTAGATCACGCGCTGCGTCACCTGCACCAGCGCCGAAACGTCGGATGCCGCGAAGTTCTCGCGCTCGCCCAGGCCGAGCAGCAGCGGCGCGCCCTTGCGCGCCACCACGACCGTGCCGGGATCGCTGTCGGAAACGACGGCGATCGCGAACGCGCCCTTCAGCTCCGCGACGGCATGGCTGGTCGCGGCGAGCAGATCAGGGTCGCGGCGGCGGCAGTCGGCGATGAGATGCGCGATGACCTCGCTGTCGGTGTCCGACGTAAAGACGAAGCCCAGGGATCGCAGCCGCTCGCGGATCGGCTCGTGGTTCTCGATGATGCCGTTGTGCACCACCGCCAGGCCGCCCGATACGTGCGGATGGGCGTTCTTCTCGCTCGGCGCGCCGTGCGTCGCCCAGCGCGTGTGCGCGATCCCGGTCGAGCTGCCGAGACCCTGCTCGCCGACCCGCGCCGCAAGCTCGGCCACCCGGCCGGCGGTGCGCACGCGCGCGAGCCGCGGTGCTTCCGCGCCGGTCAGCACCGCGACCCCCGCGGAGTCGTAGCCGCGGTACTCGAGCCGCCTCAGACCTTCGATCAGGACCGGGACGATATCACGGTGCGAGGCCGCGCCCACGATGCCGCACATCGCGTCAGCCCTTCTTGCGCGGCGGCTTCCAGCCCGGCAGCGATACCTGCCGGGCGCGCGCCACCGTGAGCTGGTCGGGCGGAGTGTCCTTGCTGATGGTCGATCCCGCACCGATGTAGGAGCCTCTGGCGATCGTCACCGGCGCGACCAGCGTCGCATCGGAACCGATGAAGCAGTCGTCCTCGATCACCGTGCGCTGCTTGCTCGCGCCGTCGTAGTTGCAGGTGATGGTGCCCGCGCCGACATTCACGCGCGCGCCGACCTGCGAGTCGCCGATGTACGAGAGGTGATTCGCCTTCGAGCCAGCGCCGATGCGGCTCGCCTTGACCTCGACGAAGTTGCCGATGTGCACCTCCTGCGCAAGGCTGGCGCCCGGGCGCAGGCGCGCGAACGGGCCGATGCGGCAGCGCGCCCCGACTTCCGCCTCGTGCAGGAAGCAGAAGCCCAGGATTTCAGTTCCCTCCGCGACCGTCACGTCGCGCAGCACGCAGTTCGGACCTATGCGCACGCCGTCGCCGATCCGCACGGTGCCTTCGAACACGCAGTTCAGATCGATCGACACGTCGCGCCCGCACTCCAGCGAGCCGCGCACGTCGATGCGCGCCGGATCGGCCAGCGTGACGCCGGCTTCGAGCAGCCGCTCGGCCGCGCGCCGCTGCAGCTCGCGCTCCAGCGCCGCGAGCTCGCGCTTGGAGTTGACCCCCGCGACGTCCCAGCGGTCCTGCGCCTTGACCGCCTGCACCTCGACGCCTTCTGCGACCGCGAGCCCGATCACATCGGTAAGGTAGTACTCTTTCTGCGCGTTGTCGCTCGTCAATCCTTTGATCCAGCGCGCGAGCGAGCGCGCGGGCGCGGCGAGAAATCCCGCGTACCACTCCGATATCGCCAACTCCTGCGCGGACGCGTCTTTATGCTCGACGATGCGCCGCACCTGGCCCGAAGCGTCCCGCACCACTCTCCCGTATCCGGAGGCATCCCCCAGTTCGCAGGTCGCGATCGCCAGGCCGCCGCGAGCGGCGTCCAGCAGCCGCCCGAGCATCTCGCCGGGCACGAGCGGAACGTCGCCGTTCAATACCAGAACCAGAGCGTCGCCCGGGACGACCGGCAAGGCCTGGGCGACGGCGTGCCCGGTGCCGAGCTGGCGGTGTTGCTCGACCCAGCGCAGGCCCTCGCCCGGAAAGTGCGCGCGCACCGCCTCGCCCTCATGGCCGTGCACCACGATGATCCCCTGTGCGCCGAGCGTTCGGGCCGTGTCGAGAACGTGCGCGAGCAGCGGCCGGCCCGCAAGCGGATGAAGGACCTTCGGCAGCGACGAGTGCATGCGCTTGCCCTGGCCCGCGGCAAGCACGATGACGTGGAGAGGCATGAGTGCAAAATGCTAAAGGGCGGACCGAAGCCGCGCAAGCATCTCCTCGATCTCGGCGCGCGTCACGTTCAGCGCGGGCATGAAGCGCAGGCACGCGGCGCGCGGCGAATTGATGAGTAGCCCTGCCTCGAGGGCGCGCCTGACCACTTCCGCGCCGCGCGGGCGCCCGAGCTCGAGGGCGAGCAGGAGGCCGCTACCGCGCACCTCTCCCAGGCCAAGCTCCGTCGAGAGCGCGCGCAGCCGTTCGGCGAGGTAGGCGCCGTTTTCGGCCACTTGCGCGAGGAACTCCGGCCGCGCCACCTCGGCGACCACCGCGTCGCCGACGGACGTCATCAGCGGATTGCCGTTGAACGTGCCGCCCTGCTCGCCGGCCTCGAACACGCTCGCGCGTTCCGAGGCGAGCAGCGCGGCGAGGGGCACGCCCCCGCCGATTCCCTTGCCGAGCGTCAGGATGTCAGGCCGGATGCCGAAATGCTCGTAGCAGAACATGCGGCCGGTGCGGCCGATGCCGGTCTGGATTTCGTCCAGCGCCAGCAGCACGCCGAGCTCGCGCGTCAGCTCGCGCAGTCGGCGCAGAAACTCGGCCGAAAACGGGACCACGCCGGCTTCCCCCTGAATCGGCTCGAGCATCACCGCGCAGGTGCGCGGTCCGATCGCGCGCCGCACCGCATCCAGGTCATCCCGCGGGACGCGCACGAAGCCGGGAATCTTCGGCTCGAACAGCCGCTCCCAGCCGGCCTTGCCGGAGGCCGACATGGTGGCGAGCGTGCGGCCGTGGAATGCATCCTCGAACACGACGATCTCGTGCGCGCCGCCGCGTTCGCGCGCGCCCCACTTGCGCGCGAGCTTGATCGCGCCTTCGTTCGCCTCCGCACCGCTGTTGGCGAAGAATACGCGCTCGAGGCCGCTCAGGGCCGCCAGGCGCGTGGCGAAGCGCCGCATCGGCTCGTTGTAGTAGGCGGGGCTCACGTTGATAAGCTGCGCGGCCTGCGCCGCGAGCGCCTCGCGCACGAGCGCGGGCGAGTGGCCGAGCGCATTGACCGCCCAGCCCTGCACGAAGTCCAGGTACGCGTGACCCGCATGGTCGTAGAGCCAGGATCCTTCCCCGCGCACGAAGCTGACGGCGGGGCGCTGCGTGATGAACATCAGTGAATCGGCTGCCTGCATGGACTGCCTCCTAAAAACAAAAAGCCACGAACCTCGCGGTCCGTGGCTTCGTATGTCGACAATAGACGCTACTCGCCCTCGAAGACCGCGCTTCGTCGTCGTCCGCGTCGGCGAAGGAGGGGAATCGCGCTCATCTCGGCAGCTCGGAGAAACCCGTCAGGAACTCGTCCACCGCGCGCGCGCACTGCCGCCCTTCGCGGATCGCCCATACGACGAGGGACTGGCCGCGCCGCATGTCGCCGGCCGCAAACACCTTTGCCACGCTCGTCTGGTAGCAGCCCTTGCCGTCGGTGCTCGCCTTGGCGTTGCCGCGTGCGTCCTTTTCCACACCGAGCTCGTCGAGCACTGACTGCACCGGTGACACGAACCCCATCGCCAGCAGCACCAGGTCGGCCGGCACGGTGAACTCCGAGCCTGCCAGCTCGACCATCTTCCCGCCCTGCCATTGAAGGCGAACGGCCCTGAGCGCCTTCACGCGCCCGTTCTCGCCGATGAATTCCTTGGTCGCGATCGACCAGTCGCGCTCGGCGCCCTCCTCGTGGGAGGACGAGGTGCGCAGGCGCTGCGGCCAGTAGGGCCAGACCGGATTGCGATCGACATCCGGCGGCATCGGCAACAGCTCGAATTGCGTGACCGAGGCCGCGCCGTGCCGGTTGGAGGTGCCGACACAGTCCGAGCCCGTGTCTCCGCCGCCGATGACTACGACGTGCTTGCCGCTCGCCCACAGATCCAGGACATTCTTGTCGCCCGCGACGCGGCGGTTCTGCAGAGGCAGAAAGTCCATCGCGAAATGGATGCCGTCGAGCTCGCGGCCCGGCACTGGCAGATCGCGCGGCTGCTCGGCGCCACCCGCGAGCACCACGGCGTCGAACTCGGCGAGCAGCTTTTTCGCGTTCACCGGCTTTGCTTGCTTGTTACCGGCGCCGACTGGGGCTTGACCGATCACGTGGTTGACGCGGAATTCCACGCCCTCGGCCTCCATCTGCCCGAGCCTGCGATCGATCAGCCACTTCTCCATCTTGAAGTCGGGAATGCCATAGCGCAGCAGACCGCCGACTCGATCGTTCTTCTCGAATACGACCACGCTGTGGCCCGCGCGCGCCAGCTGCTGCGCGCTGGCGAGGCCCGCGGGTCCGGAGCCGATGATTGCGATCTTCTTCCCCGTCCTGTGCGCAGGCGGCTGCGGCCTGACCCAGCCTTCCTCCCAGGCCTTGTCGATGATCGCGTGCTCGATCGACTTGATTCCCACCGGGTCGTCGTTGATCCGCAGCGTGCAGGCTTCCTCGCACGGCGCGGGACACACGCGGCCGGTAAACTCCGGAAAGTTGTTGGTCGAGTGCAGCGTCTCGATCGCCGCTTTCCAGTCCTGGCGGTAGACCAGGTCATTGAAGTCCGGGATGATGTTGTTGACCGGGCAGCCCTGCATGCAGAAAGGAGTGCCGCAGTCCATGCAGCGCGCGCCCTGGATCTTCGCCTCGTCGTCCGAGAGGCGCAGGACGAATTCGCGATAGTGCTTCTTGCGCGCGTCCTTGTCCTCGGCGACCTCTTGCAGACGCTGGTACTCGAGAAAGCCTGTTACCTTTCCCATCTACGCCGCTGCCTTCTTGTGTGCCGACGCGAGCTCGCCGAGCGCGCGCCGGTACTCGCGCGGGAACACCTTCACGAAGCGCGCGCGATACTCGGTCCATTTCTCCAGGATTCTGTGCGCACGTACGCTGCCGGTGTAGCGCGCGTGGCGCTCGATCATGCGCTTGAGGACGGCTTCGTCGGACTGGCCGAGATGCCACAGCTCGGCCGGCAATTTGGCCGCCTGCTCGGACTCGGACAGCACCGGCTCGAGGTCCACCATCGACGTATTGCAGTACTTGATGAACTCGCCCTCTGCGTCTAGGACGTAGGCGATGCCGCCCGACATGCCGGCGGCGAAGTTGCGCCCCGTGGCACCCAGAACGACCACCGTGCCGCCGGTCATGTATTCGCAGCCATGATCGCCCACGCCCTCGACCACGGCGTGCGCGCCGGAGTTGCGCACCGCGAAGCGCTCGCCCGCAACGCCGCGGAAATATGCCTCGCCCGCGATCGCGCCGTAGAGCACGACGTTGCCCGTGATGATGTTGTCGGTCGCCTCGCCGCGGAACTTGGCCGACGGTTGCACCGAGATGCGCCCTCCCGACAGCCCCTTGCCGCAGTAGTCGTTGGTGTCCCCGGTGAGGTCGAGCGACACGCCACGCGCAAGAAATGCGCCGAAGCTCTGCCCCGCGGAGCCGGCGAGCCGCACGTGAATCGTGTCCTCGGGCAGACCGTCGTGGCCGTAGCGCGTCGCGATCGCCGACGAGAGCATGGCGCCGACCGTGCGATTGATGTTGCGGATCGGAATCTCGATCTTGACCTTCTCGCCGCGCTCGATTGCCGGCGCGGCAAGCTCGATGAGCCGGTTGTCGAGCGCCTTCTCCAGTCCATGGTCCTGCTTCTCGCAATGGAAGCGGGCGACCCCGGCAGGCATCTCGGGCATCTGGAAGATCCTGGAGAAATCCAGACCGCGCGCCTTCCAGTGTTCGATGCCCTTGCGCATGTCGAGCAGATCGGTCCGACCGATCAGCTCGTCGAGCCTGCGCACGCCCAGGCTCGCCATCAGCTCGCGCACCTCTTCGGCGACGAAGAAGAAGTAGTTCACCAGGTATTCCGGCTTGCCCGAGAATTTCTTGCGCAGCACCGGATCCTGGGTGGCGACGCCCACCGGGCAGGTGTTCAGGTGGCACTTGCGCATCATGATGCAGCCTTCGACCACCAGCGGCGCCGTAGCGAAGCCGAACTCGTCGGCCCCGAGCATCGCGCCGACCACGACGTCGCGGCCGGTCTTGATCTGGCCGTCCACCTGGACCGCGATCCGGCCGCGCAAGCGGTTCAGCACCAGCGTCTGCTGGGTCTCTGCGAGGCCCAGCTCCCAAGGAGTGCCGGCGTGCTTGATCGAGCTCCAGGGTGAGGCTCCGGTACCGCCGTCGTGTCCCGAGATGGTGACGTGGTCGGACTTGGCCTTCGCCACGCCCGCGGCGACCGTGCCCACGCCTATTTCCGAGACGAGCTTCACCGAGATCGAGGCGCGCGGATTGGAGTTCTTGAGGTCGTGAATCAGCTGCGCCAGGTCCTCGATGGAGTAGATGTCGTGGTGCGGCGGCGGCGATATGAGCTCGACGCCGGGCGTCGAGTAGCGCAGCTCGGCGATGTATTCGGATACCTTGCGGCCGGGCAGCTGGCCCCCTTCGCCGGGCTTGGCACCCTGCGCCATCTTGATCTGGATCTGCTCTGCCGACGCGAGGTACTCGGCTGTCACGCCGAATCGCCCCGAGGCAACTTGCTTGATCTTCGACTTGAGCGAATCGCCCTCGCGCAGCTCGATGTCCTTTTCGACGCGGGACCGCCCCAGCCGTGATGCGAGCGTCTCGCCTGCCTTCACGGGCGCGTAGCGGCGCCTATCCTCGCCGCCCTCGCCGGTGTTCGATTTGCCGCCGATGCGGTTCATCGCAACCGCGAGCGTGGTGTGGGCCTCGGTCGAAATCGAGCCGAGCGACATCGCGCCCGTGGAGAACCGCTTGACGATCTCGGCGGCCGGCTCTACCTCTTCGAGCGGCACCGGCTTCGCCTTGTCGAGGCGGAACTCGAACAATCCGCGAAATGTCATGTGGCGCGTGGACTGGTCGTTGATGAGGCGCGCGTATTCGCGGTAGGTGGAAACGGATTTGTCGCGCGTCGAATGCTGCAGCTTGGCGATCGCGTCCGGCGTCCACATGTGCTCCTCGCCGCGCACGCGCCACGCGTATTCGCCGCCCGCGTCGAGCGCGCCCTTCAGCACCGGGTCATCCTCGTCGAACGCCGCGCGATGGATGCGGATCGCCTCTTCCGCCACTTCGAACACGCCGATGCCCTGCACGGAGGAAGTCGTGCCATTGAAATACTTGTCGACCAGCGCGCGCGACAGCCCGACTGCCTCGAAGATCTGCGCGCCGGTGTAGGACATGTAGGTGGAGATGCCCATCTTGGACATCACCTTGGCGAGCCCCTTGCCGATGGCTTTAATGAAATGCTTGCAGGCCTTTTCGCCGTCGAGGCCCTTGGTGAGGTGGCCGAGCTCGGCGAGTTCGATGAACGTCTCGAACGCGAGGTACGGATGCACCGCTTCGGCGCCGTAGCCCCCCAGGAGGGCGAAGTGGTGCACCTCGCGCGCCGAGCCCGTCTCGACCACCAGCCCGGTCGACGTGCGCAGTCCCTTGCCCACCAGGTGCTGGTGAATCGCCGACAGTGCGAGCAATGCCGGGATCGCCACGTGATCCCGGTCGACTCGGCGGTCCGAGATGATGATGATCGACGTGCCTGCGCGTACCGCGTCTTCGGCCTGAGCGCACAGCGAGGCGAGACGCGCCTCGATCGCCTCCTTGCCCCAGGCGAGCGGATAAGTGATGTCCAGCTCGCACGACTTGAACTTGCCGTCCGTGTAATTATCGATGTGGCGGATGGTCTCCATCTGCTCGAAATCGAGCACGGGCTGAGAGACCTCAAGCCGCAGCGGCGGGTTCATTTCGTCGATGCCGAGCAGGTTAGGCTTCGGGCCGATGAACGACACCAGCGACATCACCAGTTCCTCGCGAATCGGGTCGACCGGCGGGTTGGTCACCTGGGCGAACAGCTGCTTGAAATAGTGGTACAGCGTCTTGTTCTTGCTCGACAGCACCGCCAGCGGCGAGTCGTTGCCCATGGAACCGACCGGCTCGTGACCGGCTTCAGCCATCGGCACCATCAGGAACTTGATGTCCTCCTGCGTGTAGCCGAATGCCTGCTGACGGTCGAGCAGCGCCGCGCGTGCGGGCTCGCGCTTCTCCTTCGGCGCGGGCAGCGCATCGAGCTTGATGCGAATGCGCTCGATCCACTCGGCGTAGGGTTTCGCCGACGCGAGCGAGTCCTTGAGCTCCTTGTCGTCGATGATGCGTCCTTTCTCCAGGTCGACGAGGAACATCTTGCCCGGCTGGAGACGCCACTTCTTGGCGACGCGCTCCTCCGGCACCGGCAACACGCCCACCTCGGAGGCCATGATCACGAGACCGTCGTCCGTGACGATGTAGCGCGACGGTCGCAAGCCGTTACGATCGAGCGTGGCACCGATCTGCCGGCCGTCCGTGAAGGCGATGGAGGCCGGGCCGTCCCACGGTTCCATCATGGCCGCGTGGTACTCGTAGAACGCGCGACGGGCCGGATCCATCAGCGCATGGTTCTCCCACGCCTCGGGGATCATCATCATCATCGCGTGCGCGACGGAATAGCCGCTCATCACCAGCAGCTCGAGCGCGTTGTCGAACGACGCCGAGTCCGACTGCCCTTCGTAGATGAGGGGCCAGATCTTGTCCAGGTCGCGCCCCAGCACCGGGCTGGTGATCGTGCCCTGACGCGCGCGGATCCAGTTGCAGTTGCCACGCAGCGTGTTGATCTCCCCGTTATGGGCGATGATGCGGAAGGGGTGCGCCAAATCCCAGCTCGGGAAGGTGTTGGTCGAAAAGCGCTGATGCACGAGCGCCAGCGCAGATTCGAGGCGCGGATCCTTCAAGTCGAGGTAGTACTCGCCGACCTGGTGCGCGAGCAGCATGCCCTTGTACACAAGGGTGCGCGCCGACATCGACGGAACGTAGAATTCCTTACCGTGCTCGAGCCTGAGCGCCTGGATTGCGTGCCCTGCGCTCTTGCGGATGATGTACAGCTTGCGCTCGAGCGCGTCGGTAACCGTCACGCCCTTGCCGCGGCCTACGAAGACCTGCCGGATGACCGGTTCCACACGCCTCGCCGGTTCGGCCAGATCGGAGTTGTTGACGGGCACGTCGCGCCATCCGAGAAGTACCTGCCCCTCGTCCTTGATGGCGCGCTCGATCTCGTACTCGCATGCCAGCCGGCTGGCGGGCTCGCGCGGCAGGAAGACCATGCCCACGCCGTATTGCCCAAGCGGCGGAAGCTTTACACCCTGCCGGGCCATATCCTCGCGCAGCAGCCGGTCTGGCGTCTGGATCAGCAGCCCGGCTCCATCCGAAAGTTTGGGGTCCCAGCCCACCGCGCCGCGGTGCGTCAGGTTCTTCAGGATCGTGAGTCCCTGCTCGACGATCGCGTGCGACTTCTTGCCTTTGATGTGCGCAACGAAGCCGACGCCACAGGCGTCATGCTCGTGTCGCGGGTCATACAGGCCCTGCGCGCTAGGCGAGATCCGCTGCTCCACGGCTAAGTCCCTGATATCAAATAACTAGGTCTCTGTTCGCCGCTCTGCACAAAAAGGGCGGGCGAACGGAGAAATATACCGGCTTACATCTTGGGCTACAAGGGCTTGGCGGCTTTCCGGGGCTTATTGCGCCGCGGCGGCCGAACGTGTGCAAGCACTGATGGCGTCCCGTACTTTTCGCTCATCCGACTCGGCACGCAGGGTGCTCCGGCCGACCGCCTCGAGCAGGACGAAGCGTGTCTTCCCCTGCGCGGCCTTCTTGTCGACCGACATCAACTCCAAGTAGCGATCCGGCGACATAACGGGCCCCTCGACCGGGAGGCCCGCGCGCCCAATCAGCGCACGAACACGGTGCGGCACCTCCGTCCCGGTCAGGCCGCAGCGCGACGAGAGCTCCGCGGCCATCACCATGCCCGCAGCCACTGCCTCGCCGTGCAGCCACGTGCCGTAGCCAAGCCCAGTCTCGATCGCATGACCAAAAGTGTGGCCGAAATTCAGCAGCGCCCGCCGGCCGCTTTCGCGCTCGTCTGCCGCGACGATCTGCGCCTTGAGCTCGCACGAGCGCCGGATGGCGTAGGCAAGCGCCGCCGGATCGCGCGCAAGCAGCCGCTCCACGTTTCCTTCCAGCCACTGCGTGAACGCTGCGTCGAGCGCGAGCCCGTGCTTGATGACCTCCGCGAGCCCTGCGCGCAGCTCGCGTTCCGGCAGCGTATCGAGCGTCGCAACGTCGGTGATCACGGCGCGCGGCTGATGGAAGGCGCCGATCATGTTCTTGCCGCGTGGATGATTGATCGCGGTCTTGCCGCCAACCGAAGAGTCGACCTGTGCGAGCAGTGTGGTCGGCACCTGGACGAACGAAACGCCGCGCTGATAGACCGCTGCAGCAAAGCCGGCCAGATCGCCTATGACACCGCCGCCCAGTGCGACGAT
Source organism: Burkholderiales bacterium (assembly GCA_035310985.1). GTDB lineage: Bacteria > Pseudomonadota > Gammaproteobacteria > Burkholderiales > SG8-39 > DAHVFK01. Next base: position 163,826 of record DATGDH010000139.1, on the reverse strand, counting down.
AAGCGTCTGTCGGTCACAGCGCGCCTGTAGCAAGGCGTCGAACACGCTGTCGAGCGTGTGCCATTCCTTAGCCCTCTCGCCGTCGTCGACCACGATGTCGATCGTGCGCGCACCCAGCGCGGCGAGCGCGCTGCGAACTCGCTCGAGATAGAGCGGTGCCACTACGGTGTTCGTGACGATCGCCGCGCTGCCCCCGCCCACGTGCGGTGCGTAAAGCGACTTGTCGTCGAGAATGTCCCTGCCGATGTGTATCGGATAGGCGCGCGCGCCAAGGTCTACGCGGATATTTTCCATCGCTCTTCGAGCTTAGCAACCAGTTCGCGTGCCAGCGTCTGGACATTCTGCCGTCCGGTCTCGACGACGAGGTCGGCCACTTCCAGATAAAGCGGATCTCGCTGCTTGTAGAGCTCTTGCAGACGCGCCAGAGGGTCAGCGGTGGCGAGAAGCGGCCGGTTCTTGTCGTGGCGCACGCGCTGGTAAAGGTCCGCGGGCGTGGCACGCAAGTACACCACCGTACCACGCGAAGTGAGCAGGCGGCGGTTCTCCGGAGCCAAGACTGCGCCTCCGCCAGTTGCGAGCACTACGCCGTCGAGCGCGCTCAGCTCCGCGATGACCTGTGCTTCGCGGCTTCGAAATCCGGCCTCGCCCTCGATGTCGAAAATCACCGGGATCCGCACCCCGCAGCGGCGCTCGATTTCGTGATCGGCATCGATGAAGCGGCGCTTGAGCCGGCGCGCGAGCAGCTTCCCGACGGTCGTCTTGCCCGCCCCCATCATACCTACGAGATAGATGTTTCCGCCGCCTTTCATCCGCCTATTGTAGCGGCGCGCCGAGTGCACAAAAGAAAACGGCCGGGCGAGCCCGGCCGCAGCCTACAGAGGAGAAGCGGCAACTTAGCGGGAGCTCAGGCGGTCGTTCACGATTTTCGGCGTGATGAATACCAGCAACTCAGTCTTGTTCGTGGAGGTCGCCTTGTTCCTGAACAGGTAGCCGACAACCGGCAAGTCGCCAAGCAGCGGTACCTGGGTAATGTCCGTGCGGTCGTTCTGCTGGTAGATCCCGCCGATCACAACGGTGCCTCCATTCTCGACCAGGACTTCGGTTTTCACGTGTTTCGTGTTGATCTGTACGCCGGCCGGCGTCGTCGTCCCAGGCGAATCGTTGTTCACGTCGAGCGTCATGATGATGTTGCCGTCGGGCGTAATTTGCGGCTTGACCTTGAGCGATAGGCTCGCCTTGCGGAACGATACGCTCGTGGCGCCCGACGACGTCGCCTGCTGGTACGGTATTTCTGTACCCTGCTCGATCACGGCCTCGACCTGGTCTGCGGTCAGCACGCGTGGGCTAGAGATGATCTTGCCTTTCCCGTCTGCCTCCAATGCGTTGATCTCCAGGTTGAGGAACTGCGTCAGGGCGCTGTTGAATAGGATGAACGAGAACTGGCCCGCATTGAAGCCATTCAGGCCGGCCGCGGGCAGGTTCACGCTCGAGGAGTCATTCGGAAAAGCTGGCGTGGTAGCGCTCTGCCCGGTGTGGAAGCCGGTGTCGGCCAAGCCACCGCCAGCGGTGAAGCGAGTCTGGTTGCTGCCAAACACGCCGTGCCCCGGGGGGGCCCCCATGTCGTGGTAACCGAGTCGCACGCCAAGATTCCTGCTGAAGGTGTCACTCGCCTCGACAATGCGCGCCTCGATCATCACCTGACGCACTGCGATATCGATTTTCGCGACCAATTTACGCACTTCCTCCAAGCGGCTCGGCGTATCCTGCACGAACAGGGTATTGGTACGCGAGTCGACCACCGCGCTGCCGCGCTTGGATAACATTCGCTGCTGCGGGTCGGAAAGCAGCTTCTGCACGTCTGCCGCCTTCTGGTAGTTCAACTGGAACGCCTCGGTGCGCGTCTGCTCGAGATCGTTGATCTGTTGCTGCGCCTCAAGCGCCAGCTTCTCACGTGTCGCAATCTCGTCGCGCGGGGCAATCCATATCACGTTGCCATTCCTGCGCATATCGAGCCCGCGCGTCTTGAGAATTATGTCCAGGGCCTGATCCCACGGAACGTCTTTCAGTCGGAGGGTAATGTTGCCCGTGACCGTGTCGCTGGCAATGATATTGAGATCGGTAAAATCTGCGATCACGTTGAGCACTGCGCGTACTTCCACGTTCTGGAAGTTGAGCGAGAGCTTCTCTCCGGTGTACTTCCCGGGCTGTGCGAACGGACCCTTGGTCGGCGACGCCGGCTTGACCTCGACCACGAACTGATTGTCCGACTGATACGCGTTGTGCTCCCACTGACCCTTGGGCTCGATCACGACGCGCGTGTTGTCCCCCTGCTGAAACGCGCTCACCAGTTGCACAGGCGTGCCGAAATCCACCACGTCGAGCCGCCGGCGCAGATTCTCGGGCAGCGCGGTCTTGAGGAAGTCGACGACGATGTTCTGCCCTTGCTGCCTAATGTCGATGCCGGTAGACGGATCAGATAGGTCGATTACGACACGTCCTTCGCCGCCGCTACCGCGCCGGAAGTCGATTCCGCGCACCGTATGCGTCGCGTCGGCCTTTCCTTCGGCGAAATGCGCCACCGGCCCAGTTGCAGTAGATGCTGGCTCCGACAGGGTGATAAGCAGATTACGCCCATCGATGGTCGCCTCGTGCGGCACCGGGCGAGCCAGGTTGAGCACGAGCCGGGTACGACCCGCGCCCTGAACCAGATTCATGCTGCGCAGATCACCTTGGCCGATATCTTGCGTGGTGCGGCCGAGGGCATTCACCGTGTTGGCGAAGTCAAAGGCGATGCGTGCCGGGGTTGTTATCGCGAAATTCGGCGGAACACTATTAAGCGGCTCCCTGGTAGTGACGCGCACAACCACCTTTCCGCCTTGCTGCGTAACATCGAATGCCTCGATGCTGTTCGCTTGAGCTAAGGCAATGCCCGTCCCAGCGAGCCACAGCAAGAGTGCAAAGAAAGCGGTTAGTGTTTTCATCGTTTGCTTACCTCCTGCAATTGCAGCGCGCTGGCGCGTTCCACCCACTCGCCGCTACTATCCTGGACCAGTTCCTTGAGGTCGATCTGGCCGTCTGTGATCGACGTAATCACGCCGAAGTTCTGGCCCATATAGTTGCCCTTCCTGACGCGATAAAGGTTCTGCCCTGCCGTCACCAAGCCGAAGGTCTGTTTGCGCTCCGTAATCGTGCCGACCATGTGGATCGACTCAAGCGGAAATGCTTCCAGCGGCTCCTTGGGGCGGTTGGGATCTGGCGCAAGCTTGCCCCTTCCGCCGGTCGCGCGGCCGGGCTGCGCGACTATGATCCGATCGGGCAAGAACGGATCGATCAGCGCCTCGGCCGTATAGGGAACTGGCTCGTACGGCTTCACCTGGGGCAAGGGGGCCACGTGTCCGCGCAGGTCCTTGGTCAGCGCGTTTAGCTCCTGCTTGAGGTCACTGTGCTCGTCGGCTCCGCACCCCGCGAGCAAGACCGCACTTGCCAATACGATGATCTTCTTCATCTCCGACCCTTGCCCGCCTGCTGTGCTTTACGCTGCGCGGCGATTTCCTCTTCGTCGAGGTAGCGGAACGTGCGTGCGGTCGCTTCCATTTGCAGATTGCCGTCCTTCGCCGCCACGATTGACACGTCGTTAAGCGTGACAATGCGAGAGAGCTGGCCAACGTCGCTCGCGAAAGCCCCCATGTCATGGTAGTTGCCGACGACCTTTATCTGGATGGGGAGCTCGGCGTAGAACTCTCTGACCGTCTCGGCCGGCGCCGGCTTGAACAGCTCGAACTGCAGCCCGCGACCCAATCCGGCCTGGTTGATGTCTACGAGCAAGGCGTCCATCTGGGACTTGTTGGGAAGCTGTCGGAGCAAAGCGCCAAACTGCGTGTCGATCTCGCGTAGCTGTTGGCGATACAGGTCAAGGTTGATCGCCTGGCGCTTCTTGTTGACGTAATCCTCCTTGAGCTTCTTCTCCTGCTGCTGGCCGGCGTCGAGCTCGGCGAGCTGCGACTGCCAGTCGAGGAAATAGGCCGCCACGGGCAATACGACCAGCACTGCAGCTAGTGCGGTCAACTTCGGGATTGCCGGCCACGTTCCCGGGTCGCGTGGGTTGAGGCGCCTGAAGTCATCTACGATCTTGTTGAAGTTGATCGCCACGTCCTACCCCTTCGTGACCGGCGCCTTGGCGCCCGGCTTGCCGCCCTTGTCCTGTTCCGGCTTGACCGGCTTGAGCGACAAATTCAGGTTGAACTCGGACACGCGCTGCTTGTTGACCAGGGTCGCCTTGATCTCCACCAGTGCTGGCTTTTCCAGCCATGGAGACGACTCGATATTGCGCATGAGCGTGGAAACGCGAGCATTCGACTGCGCGTAGCCGTCGAGATTCACGGCAAGACCCTTTTGCTTTACCGACTTGAGATATACGCCTTCCGGCATCTGTCGCACGAGTTGATCGAGCAAGTGCACGGTTTGCGCACGGTCAGCCTGAAGCGTCTCAATGACTTGTTTGCGCGCGAGAAGTGCTTGGATCTCGTCCTTCAGCTTCTTGATGTCGGCAATCTGCTTGTCGAGCTTTGCGATCTCGCCCTTGAGGAACGTATTGCGATCCTCCTGAGCTGCGATGCGCTGCGCGTTCACGATATGCACGGCTCCGACAATGACCAGGCCGAGCACAAACGTCATCGCGCCGAGCACCGCGAAATGGGTGCGCGCGCGCTTGCGTCGCTCGTCGCGGTGCGGGAGCAGGTTGATGCGAATCGAGCTCATAACGGATCGAACCTCCGCATAGCCAGCCCGCAGGTGATGATCAGCGAAGGTGCGTCAACAATCAGACGTTTCAGCTGGATACGAGGCGACGTTTGCATCGCCGCGAATGGATTGGCGACCATGCACGAAACCTGCGTGCGCGTATGCACCGCTTCGTCCAGGCCTGGAATAACAGCGGATCCGCCCGCAAGGAGAATCTGGTCGACGCTGCTGTATTGCGTAGAAGTGAAGAAGAACTGCAGCGCGCGTTGGACCTCCATAGAAAGGTTGTCCATGAACGGACGCAACACTTCGGCTTCAAAATCGTCCGGCAAGCCGCCCGAACGCTTCGCGTTCTCGGCCTCATCCACACTCATGCCGTAGCGACTAACGATATCCTGCGTGAGCTGGTTTCCACCGAATGCCTGCTCTCTGGTGTAGACCGACTGCTCGTTGCGCAGCACGGTAACGTTCATCACGTTGGCGCCAATATCCACAACCGCGATGTTCTGATCCTTGCCTCCGCCCGGCAGTTGTTGGACCACGAGCGAGAGGGCGCTTTGCTGCGCATAGGACTCGACGTCCATGACCAGAGCCTTGAGTCCCGCGGACTCGGCCACCGCAACGCGGTCCTCAACCTTCTCTTTGCGGGTTGCGGCGATTAGCACTTCCTCCTCGTCAGGACTCGAAGGCGCGGGCCCGATCCGCTGGAAGTCAAGATTCACTTCATCCAGAGCGAACGGAATGTACTGATTGGCCTCGGTTTCGACCTGTACCTCGAGCTCTTCTTCACGCAACCCAGCTTGTACGATGATTTTCTTCGTAATCACGGCACCGGATGGGACTGCCATGGCGACGTGCTTGGTGCGCGTCGCAAGCCGCTTGTGCGCGCGCTTTACCGCTTCGGCTACGGTCTCCAAGTTATTGATGTTGCCGTCGACGACAGCTTCGCGCGGCAATGGCTCTATTGCGTAGCGCTCGACGCGATAGGCCCCCTTTCCCGCTTCCACAATTTCCAGCATCTTGACCGACGACGAACTGATATCCAGCCCGAACAACGGCGGCGTCTTCGGCTTGAAAATGTCCAGTTCCATCGTTATTTTCCCTTGCGCTCCGGCGTGTTAGGCGCAATACGTAGAAATTGCGTTAAATGCTAGCAACAAGCCTAGCTAGTGTCTAGTGAATTTTCCACAGGGCCAGAACCCCTATAATGCCCTCTCTCTCGCGTCCGGTGCCTAGGCCCGCGATTTCGGGCTAACTCCCTTGATGTGGCGTCGTTTTTTGCTGTTCCCGCTGGCTCTACTCGCGGGATTATTCGTGGTCGGCGCCGGCATTGCCGCGCTCGTGCTGTTGCTCGCCTACCCGAACCTTCCGTCACTCGACTCGCTCACCGATTACCAGCCAAAAGTCCCGCTGCGCGTGTATACGGCGGACGGGGAACTGATCGGCGAATTCGGCGAGGAGCGCCGCTCCGTAATCTCGATTGCCGAGGTACCGCAGACACTCAAGAGCGCGATCATCGCCGCGGAGGACGAGCGCTTTTATCAGCACACGGGCATTGACTATGCCGGCGTGCTACGTGCCGCCTACTCCAATCTGCTCGCCGGCGGACGCAGGCAAGGCGCAAGCACGATCACCATGCAGGTCGCGCGCAACTTCTTTCTTTCGTCCGAGAAGACGCTGACGCGCAAGCTGTATGAGGCCCTACTGGCCTTCAAAATCGAGCACAGCCTCACGAAGGACCAGATTCTCGAGCTGTATATCAATCAGATCTATCTTGGACAGCGTGCCTATGGCTTCGCAGCGGCGGCACAGACTTATTTCGGCAAGTCGCTCGACAAACTGACCTTGGGTGAGGCCGCGATGTTGGCGGGCTTACCCAAGGCACCTTCGAGTTACAACCCGATCACCAGCCCACAGCGCGCACGACAGCGCCAGCGTTACGTCTTGCGTCGCATGAGAGCGCTGGGCTACATCACCGAGGCGCAGCAAGAAGAAGCACTCAAAGCGCCATTGCGGCGCGCGCCTCGAACTGCCTCAGAGTATGCGGTACACGCCGACTATCTGGCGGAGATGGTACGTCAGGCGATGTACGAGCAGTATGGTCAGGACGCATACACGCGAGGCTTCCGCGTATACACCACTATCCGCAAATCAGACCAGGAGGCAGCCTACGAATCGCTACGCAGGGGCCTCATGGACTACGACAGGCGGCACGGGTATCGCGGGCCGGAGGGCTTCGCCAAGCTGCCCGACGACGCGCACGAGGAAGACTACGAGGATGCTCTTGCGGACTATCCGGACAACGACGAGCTGCTTGCCGCAGTGGTGATCGAGGAAAACCCCAAAGCGGTATCGGCCGTGTTGCACAGCGGCGAGACGATCAAGATCTCGGGCGACGGGCTCAAGTTCGCGGCTGCGTCGCTTAGCCCGAAGGCTGCGCCGCAAAAGCGCATCCGACGCGGGGCGATCGTGCGCGTGCAACTTGCAGACGGGAAGCACTGGCAGATCGTGCAACTGCCGGATGCCGAATCGGCATTCGTCGCCCTCGATCCGCAGGACGGCGCGATCCGCGCATTGGTAGGCGGGTTCGATTTTGATCGAAACAAGTACAACCACGTCATCCAAGCTTGGCGCCAGCCCGGGTCATCGTTCAAGCCATTCATCTATTCCGCGGCGCTGGAAAAGGGCTTTACGCCGGCCACTGTGGTGCCCGACGAACCGCTCGTAATCGAGCCTGAAGTAACCGGGGGCCAGGTTTGGGAGCCGAGCAATTACGACGGTACGTTCGATGGGCCAATGCGCCTGCGCACAGCCCTGGCGAAATCGAAGAACATGGTGTCGATCCGAATCTTGCAGGCGATCGGCCCGAAATACGCCCAGGACTACATCACTCGCTTCGGGTTCGACGCCGACAAGCACCCGCCGTATTTGACGATGGCGCTCGGTGCCGGATCGGTGACGCCGTTGCAGATGGCACGCGCCTACTCGGTATTTGCAAACGGCGGCTACCTCGTGCAGCCCTACTACATCCAGAAGGTGGTCGACGATCGCGGAGAGCCGGTGGCCGTTGCGCATCCGCAGCGTGCCGCAGAAGGTACGCAACGAGTCATCGACGCCCGTAATGCCTTTATTATCGACAGCATGATGCAGGACGTGGTTACGTACGGTACGGCGGCGCGCGCCGCGCGCCTTGGCCGGCACGATATCGCCGGCAAGACCGGCACGACGAACGACTTCGTAGACGCGTGGTTTTGCGGCTATCAGCCGACCGTCGTGGGTATCGCCTGGGTTGGCTTCGATCAGCCGAAATCGCTGGGACGTAATCAGACCGGAGCCGCGGTCGCGTTACCGATCTGGATGGGATATATGGAGCAGGTGCTCAACGGCGTCCCGGAGATGCCGCGCGTGATGCCGCCAGGCGTGGTCCGCGTGGAAACCGGGCCAGATCCGACGATCCCGAATGATTCAGCTCCGATACTGGAGTATTTCTACGAGGAGAATGTGCCGCGCGCTCCGCAGCCTTCGTTCACGCCGATGGACGATTACGTGACACCTTCCTCTGGCAATTAGGACGTCTCGGCCTCAGCCGCGCAGTACCACGCCCCTGCCGCTCTGCGCCGACACGAGCCTCGATAGTACGGCGAACAGCTCGCTGCCATCACGCGTATCGCGCCACACGGCGCCGTCCCAGCGAAAGTGAAATCCGCCGCTCTTCGCCGCGACCCACAGTTCGCGCGCGGCGGCCTGCCGGTTGATGACCATCTTCGAGCCGTTGTCGAACTCGATCTCCAGTACTCCGCCGGACTTGCTCTGCACATCCGCATCCACGCCGCTATCCTCCAGCGCCTGCTCGACCCGCCCAAGTGCGGCAGCGGTGAGTGCTTCAAACTCGGAATCGGTCATGTCGGGTGAAATACGCGTGATAGCATAATAATTTTAGCGGCTGCAGCGCGATGCGTACTGCACTTTTCCTCGTTCTGAGCGCCGCGCTCGCCGTCGCCGGCTGCGGCCAGAAAGGACCGCTCTACCTGCGCGACAATCCGCCGCCAGGCATGAAGCCGAAAAAGCCGGAGCCGTACCAGTCCGTTCCATATCCGGAGCGCCCGGCGCCAGACGGCGCCAGCTCCGACCAGCACTAGCACCATGGCTTTTGCATACCGCGACGGCGTTCTCTGCGCCGAACAGCTGCCGCTCGAAGGCATTGCGGAGCGCTTCGGGACCCCGTGCTACGTCTACTCGCGCGCCGCGATCGAGGTCGCCTACTCGGAATTCTCCCGCGCGCTGGCGGCGCGCGACGCGCTTATTTGCTACTCGGTCAAGGCAAACTCCAATCTCGCTGTGCTCTCGCTCATGGCGCGGCTCGGCGCCGGCTTCGACATCGTCTCGGGAGGCGAGCTGGCCCGCGTATTGGCGGCCGGCGGCGACGCGGGCAGGACACTGTTCTCGGGTGTGGGGAAGAGCGAGCGCGAGATCGAGCAGGCGCTACTAGCAGGGGTTCTTTGCCTGAACCTCGAATCCGAGGCCGAGCTCGCGCGGGTCGACGCGGTCGCCCGACGCCTTGGCAGGCGCGCGCCTGTCGCCTTTCGCGTAAATCCCGACGTCGACCCGAAGACGCATCCCTATATTTCGACCGGTCTGCGGCGCAACAAATTCGGAGTGCCCTACGAGGAGGCCGAGCGCTTGTACGCTAGCGCCTCACGCCTTAGCGCGATCGAGGTGCGTGGCATCGGCTGCCATGTCGGGTCGCAGCTAACCGACCGGGCGCCGTTCGTCGCCGCGGTAGAACGCCTCGTGGCGCTTGCCGCTCGCATCGAGGCCGCCGGCGTGCGCTTGGGTCACATCGACGTAGGGGGAGGCATCGGCATCAGGTACCGGGACGAGAATCCACAGCCGATCGCGGATTTCGTCGCCGGGGCAGTTGCTGCCCTTCGCGGCCGGCGCGAGACGCTGATCTTCGACCCCGGACGTTCCATCGTCGGTAACGCCGGCGTGCTGCTGACCCGCGTCGAGTACGTGAAGCCCGGGCCCGCCAAGAACTTCCTGGTAGTGGACGCGGCGATGAACGATCTGCTGCGTCCGGCGCTGTACGACGCTTGGCACGAGATACGGCCGGTGCGTGAATCGCGAGCGGGCACTTCCGCAGAGCTCTACGATGTGGTCGGCCCGGTTTGCGAAAGCGGCGATTTTCTCGCGCGCGAACGACGGCTGACGGCACGCGAAGGCGACCTCCTCGCGGTGATGTCCGCCGGGGCCTACGGCATGAGCATGAGCTCAAACTACAACTCCCGCCCGCGCGCCGCCGAGGTGCTTGTCGAGGGCGGTCAGGCGCATCTCGTGCGTAGCCGCGAAACGATCGAGAATCTCTTTGCCTTGGAGCGGACATTGCCGTAGATTCATCGCCCGGCGCATGTGAAGACCGGGTGGAGGCGCACTCATGAACGTTTGGACCTGCCCGTCCCCGGCGCTTTAGATGAATCTCAAAGTGCAACGCCGCGCGCCGCTGCTGGCACTCGGCGGTCTGCTCGTCGTCGCAGCGGCCGCGGCGCTCGTATACATCGGCGGCGCCATTCGCCCCACCGAAAAGAAGCGTCCGGCCGGCGCACCACCGGTGCCTGTATCAGTGGCCGTCGCGACCGGCCGAACAGTCCCAGTTTACTTGCGGGCTATTGGCAACGTCGATGCCTACTCCTCGGTGGCAGTCAAGGCACGGGTCGACGGCCAGATCGTCGAGGTGGGTTTTCGCGAGGGGCAGGCGGTGCGCCGCGACGAGGTGCTCTTCCGCCTGGACGCAAGGCCGTTCGTCGCGGCACTGCGCCAGGCCGAGGCGAACGTCGCGCGCGACACGGCGAGCCGCGATCAGGCGCGCTCGCAGGAACGGCGCTATCTCGACCTGCTCGAGAAAAACTTCGTCTCCAAGGAGGCGTACGCGCAATTCCGCACTAACGCCGAGACCGCCGAAGCGCAGCTCAAGGCGAGCCAGGCGGCCCTCGAGACGGCGCGCCTGAATTTCGAATACTGCACGATTCGGTCACCCATCGACGGCTTCGTGGGCCGCATCATGCTGCAGCTGGGAAACTTGGTGAAAGCGAACGACACGAATCCGCTGGTGGTGATTAACCAGGTTAAGCCGGTCTATGTCACATTCGCCGTTCCGGAGCAGGGTCTCGCTCAACTGCGCCAGCATATGGCCAAAGGCCCGCTCGAAGTCGACGCGAGCAGCTCGGACGCCGCGAGCGCACCGATTGCGCGCGGCCGCCTGGTATTCATCGACAACGCCGTCGATACGAGCACCGGAACGATCAAGCTGCGCGCGCAATTCGACAATACCGATCTGGCGCTGTGGCCGGGGCAATTCATCGCCGTCAAGGTCAAGCTCTACGATCAGAAGGATGCGGTCGTCGTGCCATCCGCCGCGGTCCAGACAGGCCCGCAGGGAGAGTACGTTTACGTGCTCACGGCCGACTCGACCATCGAAGTACGTCGCGTGACCGTGGCGCGTACCGAAGGCGAAGAAACGATCATCGCCAAGGGCGTGACCCCGAGAGAAAAGGTTGTCACGCGCGGGCAGCTGCGGCTGCAGCCGAATTCCAAGGTCATCGTGCGGCCAGACGCATCGTGAACCTGTCCGCGCTCTTCGTGCGCCGGCCGGTGATGACGGTGCTGGTCATGGTCGGCATCCTGATTTTTGGGATCGCGGCGTACCGGCTGCTGCCGGTGAGCTCGCTGCCGAACGTGGATTTCCCCACGATCCAGGTCAGCGCCGAGTTGCCAGGGGCGAGTCCGGAAACCATGGCCTCGGCGGTCGCGACGCCGCTCGAGAAGCAGTTTTCCACGATCGCCGGAATCGATTCGATGAATTCGGTGAGCGGCCAGGGCATCACGCAGATCACCATCCAGTTCGCGCTCGACCGCGACATCGACGCGGCGGCCCAGGACGTGAGCGCGGCGATCGCCACGGCGGCACGGCAACTGCCTCCGACCATGACCACGCCACCGTCTTTCCGCAAGGTCAATCCCGGCGACTTCGCCGTCTTCTACCTCGCGCTGACCTCCGACACCCTGCCGCTGTCGACCGTAGACGAGTACGCCGAAACCTTTCTCGCACAGCGAATCTCGACGATCAGCGGGGTTGCCCAGGTGCAGGTGTTCGGCCAGCAGAAGTACGCCGTGCGCGTCCAAGTCGATCCGAACGCGCTTGCTTCGCGCGGCGTCGGCATAGACGAAGTCCAGCAGGCGATCGCCAATGCGAACGTCAACCTACCGACCGGCACTCTGTACGGGCGCGACCGCCTCTTTGCAGTGCAGGCGAGCGGCCAGCTCTACGATGCGGCGGCCTATCGTCCGATCATTGTCACCTACCGCAACGGCGCTCCGATCAGGCTCAGTCAACTCGGGCGTGTGATCGACGGCGTACAGAGCGACAAGGTGGCGGCCTGGTTCAAGGACAAGCGCGGAATCGTGCTCGCGATCTTCCGGCAGCCCGGCACCAATACGATTGAAGTCGTCGACTCGATCCGCAAGCTGCTACCGACTTTTCGCGCCGAGGTACCTGCTGGAATCAGCATGGAGGTGCTGTTCGACCGCTCCGTGACGATCCGCCAGTCGGTCGAGGAGGTGCAGTTCACGCTGTTGCTGGCGCTTGCGCTGGTGGTCATGGTGATCTTCCTGTTCCTGCGCAATCTCTCGGCGACGCTCATACCGAGCGTCGCGCTGCCGATGTCGATCGTCGGCACTTTTGCGGTCATGTATGCGCTCGGCTACAGCCTGGACAATATTTCCTTGATGGCGCTCACGCTATGCGTGGGGTTCGTCGTGGACGACGCGATCGTGATGCTCGAGAACATCACACGTCACATGGAGGCGGGCAAGACCCGCATGCAGGCGACGCTCGACGCCTCGAAGGAAATCGCCTTCACCATCCTGTCGATGACCCTGTCGCTCGCTGCCGTGTTCCTTCCCGTACTGTTCATGGGCGGCATACTCGGCAGGCTGCTGCACGAGTTCGCGGTGACCATCATTGCCGCCGTGCTGATCTCCGGGTTCGTATCGCTCACGCTTACGCCGATGATGTGCGCCCGGATCTTGCGTCCCGAGCACGAGCGCGAACACGGCAGGCTTTACCGGGCATTCGAGCGTGGATTCGACGCCCTGCGCGACGCGTACCGCGAGACGCTTGCGTGGTCGTTGCACCACGCTCTACTCGTTCTGGTCGTGTTCTTCGCAATCACCGGCGCGACCGTAATCATTTTCGTGAATATGCCCAAGGGATTTCTCCCTGCGGAGGACACCGGACAAATATTCTGTTTTACCGAGGCACCGCAGGACATCTCCTTCGACGCGATGGCGAAGCTGCAGCAGCAAGTCTCCGACATCATCCGCGTCAATCCGAACGTCGAGGCGGTCATGTCGTTCATAGGTGCCGCGGGACTCAATTCCTCGCTCAATCTCGGACGCATGTTCATCACGCTCAAGCCGCGCTCCGAGCGCGTGTCGGCGGACGAAGTCATTCAGCAGCTGCGTCCCAAGCTGGCGAATCTCATCGGGATGAAAGCTTATCTGCAGAACATTCCGACAATCCGCGTCGGCCTGCTCACGAAGAGCCCCTACCAGTTCGTGCTCCGCAGCACGAGCACTGAGGAGCTCTACCACTGGGTTCCGATAATCGAGGAGAAGCTGAAGACCTTGCCCAGCCTGGTCGACGTGACCAGCGACCTGCAGATACGCCAACCTCAGGTGTTGATCGAATTCGACCGGGAAAAGGCAGCCGCGCTCGGCGTCACGGTTCAGCAGATCGAGTCAGCGCTCGGCACCGCGTACGGGTCGCAGCAGGTGTCGACGATCTATACGGCCACAGACCAGTACTGGGTCATCCTCGAAGTCGAACCCCGCTTTCAAGCCGACCCGTCGGCGTTGCCGCTCTTATATATCCGTTCAAAGTCTGGTGCGCTGGTGCCGCTCACCGCCGTCACCAGGCTCTCCTACGGCGTCGGCCCGCTTTCGGTAAGCCATCTCGGTCAGCTGCCGTCGGTCACCATCTCATTCGATCTCGCGCCGGGGGTTTCGCTTTCTCAGGCGATCGACACCGTGCGGGCGCTGACACTCGAATTGCAAGTGCCGCCCACGCTCAGCGGCAGCTTCTCGGGGACTGCACAGGCCTTCGAGGCGTCCATACAGGGAATGGGCCTGCTGCTGCTGCTGTCGATCGTGGTGATCTACCTCGTGCTCGGCATTCTCTACGAGAGCTACATCCATCCGCTCACGATCCTCTCCGGCCTGCCGACCGCGGGGCTCGGTGCGCTGGTCACGCTGTGGGCCTTCGGCATAGATTTGAACATGTACGCCTTCGTGGGCATCATCATGCTCGTGGGCATCGTCAAGAAGAACGCGATCATGATGATCGACTTCGCGATCGAGGCGCAGCGGCAGCGCGGCAAGTCTCCGCAGGAGGCGATCTTCGAAGCCTGCGTGGTCCGCTTCCGCCCGATCATGATGACCACGATGGCCGCGTTGATGGGCAGCCTTCCGATCGCGCTTTCGATCGGCATCGGCGGCGAAGCCCGCCGGCCCCTCGGACTCGCGGTCGTCGGCGGCCTGGTGTTTTCCCAGATTCTCACGCTGTACATCACCCCGGTGATCTACCTCTACTTCGAGCGGCTGCAGGGATGGCTGTACGGGCGCGGTAGCGCCGCTACCGCCGGCGTCGCCGCGCCCACCGTGACCCTCGCCCCTAAGGAGTCGGACTAAAAAAATGGCCACCCAGGAAACCCGCAACATGGCTTTGTTCTGCGACTTCGAGAACATCGCCCTCGGCGTGCGCGATGCCAAGTACGCGCAGTTCGACATCAACCGCGTGCTCGAGCGCTTGCTGCTCAAGGGCAGCATCGTGGTGAAGAAGGCGTACTGCGACTGGGAGCGCTACAAGGAATTCAAGTCGGTTATGCACGGCGCCTCGTTCGAGCTGATCGAGATTCCTCACGTGCGCCAATCCGGGAAGAACTCGGCGGACATACGCATGGTCGTAGACGCGCTCGACTTGTGCTATACGAAATCCCACGTCGACACGTTCGTGATCATCAGCGGCGATTCGGACTTCTCGCCGCTCGTTTCCAAATTGCGCGAAAACGCCAAGGTGGTTATCGGCGTCGGGGTGAAGAATTCGACCTCCGACCTGCTGATCGCCAACTGCGACGAATTCATCTACTACGACGACCTCGTGCGCGAGGAGGAGGCGAAGCGGCGCGCAGCGCGCAAGAGGAAGGAGGCGCGGCCCGCGGCAACCGTCAAGGGACCTCCGGAAGCCGACGAGAAGCAGCAGGAGGCGATGGAGCTGTTGCTCGAAACGGTCGACGCGCTGATCGCAGAGCGCGGCGAGGGCGAGAAGATCTGGGGCTCGATGGTCAAGCAGACGCTCAAGCGCAGGAAGCCCGGCTTCAACGAGTCCTACTACGGCTTTCGCGCCTTTTCCGACCTGCTCGAGGAAGCCGAGAAGCGCAAGCTCGTCGCGCTCGAGCGCGACGAGAAGTCTGGCGGCTACGTCATCCGCCGCGCGTGAGCGCGCGGGCGCGGTCCGTGCGTGCCCGCAGCGCCTTGACCAGTCGGTAGCCGAGCAGCAGCCCGAACAGCAGGGCGTACAGCTTCGGCTCGGCCGTGTTGTTCTTGGCCAGCTTGAGCCACCAGAAGTGGAACACCGCCACCACGGCTACCAGGTACACCAGCTTGTGCAGCGCCTGCCAGCGCCTGGCGCCGAGGCGCTTCACCATGCGGTTCGTTGAGGTAGCGGCGAGCGGCAGCATGAGGGCGAGCGCGGTCATGCCCGCGAGCACGAAGGGGTGCTTGACCACGTCTTTCGCCACGGCGCTGAGACTGAAGTCGTTGACCAGCCACAGGTAACAGGTGAAGTGCAGCGCCGCGTAGCAGAATGCGAATAGGCCCAGCATGCGCCGGAAGCGCGCGAGCTCGGCCCACCCGGTCAATTGGCGCAGCGGCGTAACGGCCAGCGTGAACAGCAGGAAGCGCAGCGTCCAGAGCCCCATGGTCCAGATCAGCGTCTGCTCGGGGTTCGGCCCGAGTTGCACCGCGAATGCGCGCCACACGAGCGACGCGAGCGGCACCAGGCAGAGTACGAATAGCGCTGGCTTGAACCAGTACGCCTGCAAGGTCGCACGGCGCAGGCGCAGCGTGCCGCTCGCCGCGGCCACGCGCAGGCTCGGCGGAGCGATCACGCTCGCTGCGGGCTGACGCACGGAGGCAGGTCCTCGCGGCACGCGCTCAAATGTACTTGGTGAGATCCATTCCCGCATACAGTTGGGCCACCTGGTCGCCGTAGCCGTTGAACAACTGCGTGGGAATGCGCGGCGCGAACAGTCCACCGAAGGCACCTTCCTGCCCGATGCGCCGCTCGGTCGCCTGGCTCCAGTTCTGCGGGCTGACCTTGGGATTAACGTTCGAGTAGAACCCGTACCAGTCGGGCACCGCGCGCATCCATGACGTGACGGGCTGCTGCTCGACCAGGCGAATGCGCACGATCGACTTCGCGCCCTTGAAGCCGTATTTCCAGGGGACGACCATGCGCAGGGGCGCGCCGTCCTGGTTCGGCAACACTTCTCCGTACAGGCCGAAAGTCAGCAGCGTGAGCGGGTGCATGGCCTCGTCCATGCGCAGCCCTTCCCGATAGGGCCATTCCAGCACCGAGTTGTTCTGCCCCGGCATCTGCGCGGGGTCGAGCAGGGTGACGAATTCCACGTACTTCGCCTTGCCAGTGGGCTGCACCGCCCGCAGCAGATTCGACAGCGGGTAGCCCACCCAAGGGATCACCATCGACCAGCCTTCGACGCAGCGGTGCCGGTAGGTGCGCTCCTCCATCGGCGCGAGCTTCAGCAGCTCGTCGATGTCGAAGCTGCGCGGCTTGAGCGCCTCGCCTTCGACCGCGATCGTCCATGGCCGCGTGCGCAACGTGCCTGCGTATTCGGCAGGGTCGCTCTTGCTCGTGCCGAACTCGTAGAAGTTGTTGTAGGAGGTCACGTCCTTGTAGGGCGTAGGCTTTTCGCTGGTACTGAACGGGCCTGGCCGCCCGGGCAGCTTGGCAGCCGCGCTGGCCTGCGCTTCTTCCGGCAGCAGCGGCGCGATCAGGCCGAGCGCTACGGCCTGCCTGAGGAACTCTCTGCGGCGCACGTACACCGACTGCGGCGTGATGTCCGAAGGGGCGATATCCGACGGCTTGCGGATCAGCATGTGCAATCTCCTTTCGGCGTTGGGTCGCACGAGATGGTCGCCAACTTACAGGCCGATGATACGCGCGGTGGGCGCGCAGCGGCCTACAGGCCCGCGTCAGGGATTCAACTGCTTGTAGACCAGGTTTGCGACGTTCAGCAACTCGGCGCGATCCAAGTCGGACGTGGACAGCGCGTAGCCGAAGTTGCGGTCGATCCAGTAGAACACGCGCACGCCGCCCTCGCGCGCGAAGCGAAATGCCGTGTCGTGATGGCCTTCCGGCTCGGTGCGCACGTAGAGCGTCACGCGCTGTCCCTTCGCGCCCTGGTACATGAACTGCGCCACCGGCGCGAGATTGACGCCCTTCGCCGGATCACCGTTGCCGGGCAGGAGCCGCCCCCCGACGAGCGTCAAGCCGGCCCGGTCCAGCGCCGGCACGTGTAACGGTGCGCCAAGGCGCTTCGACAGCCAGGCGACCAGATGTGCTTCCTGGTCGGCGCCGACCTCCACGGGGTGCCGCACTTCAGGCGAATACGTCACGTGCGCGACGGCGGCGAGGCGCGCCATCGACAGGCCCTCGCTCTGCGCCACTCGCGCCGGCGCCTGCAGAGCGCGCAGTTGCCAGCCCGCCAAAATCCCGAGTGCTGCACCGAGCGCGACCCAGCCCGCCGCGCGAGCGAAGGCGCCAGAGCGTACCCCGCCCCGGGCGGCCGCGCGCAGCCGCTCCGGCACTGGCTCGCCGAGCACCGGATCGTACAAGGCGCGCAGCATCTCACCTTGTGCGCGATAGTCCTCGACACGCTCGGCCTCGTCGGGACGCGCAGCCAGCCACGCCTCGACTTCCGCACGGCGCGCGTCGGCGAGCCGACCGTCGGCGTACGCTTGCAGATCGGGTTCAGTGACGGGTTGTTCGGACGTCATCGCCTCGCCTCATTTGACGAGCTTCAGCTTCGCAGTTGCCGGCAGCTCGAGCATCATCACACGCAACTTCTCGCGCGCGCGCGACAGGCGCGACATGACCGTGCCGATCGGGATGCCCAAGGTGCGCGCGACCTCATCGTAGCTCATGTCCTCCAGTGCCACGAGCAGAAGAACCTCGCGCTGCTCGTCCGGCAGTCGCACGATGGCCCGCTCCAGATCGCGCAGCACGAGCGCGTCGCCCTGGGTGCCGCGCTGCGCCATCTCCGGCATTTCCTCGTCGAGCGGATCGGCGTTGCGCGCTGCGCGCACGCGATTGACGTGCACGTTGTGCATCACCGTAAACAGCCACGCGCGCAAGTCCGTGCCGTCGCGGTACAAATGAAACTTGATCCACGCACGCTCGAGCGTATCCTGCACCAGATCATCGGCTGCAGCGCGGTCGCCGACGAGGGCCCGCGCGTAGCGCCGCAGGCGCGGGATCAACTCGACGATTGCGCGCCGTTCCGCCATGCAGCCATTATCCCGCGCGCGTGTCTTCCGGCAGCGGCTCCCGCGGCTACGTCCGCGCCACGTGCCAGATGCCGCGGAACCCGTCTCCCGTCTTGTCGCCCGGTTTCTGATCCTTTATCCAGCGATAGAGCGGCTTGCCTTTGTACGCCCATTGCAGGCTGCCGTCCTGGCGCATGACGATACTCCAGTCGCCGCCCGCGGACTCGCCGGCGCCGGCCGCGAGCGGCGGCCAGTTCTGCGCGCAAGGGCCGTTGCACATGCTCTTGCCTCCGCCGGTCGGATCGTTATCGAAGGTATAGAGCGTCATCCCGGCTTTGTCGGTCAGCATTCCGTCGGCGACACGCACGCCGGTCGGATCCCCCATGCTTGCACAGCCCGCCGCGAGTGCGATCAGCGCCGCTGCAATGGTGACTTTGTAACGCCTGTTCATCGTATTCTCCCTGGGTTTGTGCAACTAACCCGTAAACAAGCGAGCGAGACAAACTATTCCGCCCGGCTCAGAGCGGCGCCGGCATGCCCCAGGACGCGATCAGCGTTTCTGCCGCGTTCAGGAACTCTTCGCTGCGGCTTGGGTGATTGAAGGAGACTCGCGCCAGGCGCTCGAGCAACGGAACCTGCGCGCTTCCCTGGCCGGCGAGATGAATGAGCTCGCCAGCCTGCGCGCCGACGATCTCGCAGCCCAGCAGCGAGCCGGCGTCTCGGGCGACGAGCAAGCGCACGTAGCCCTCGGCCGCATCCTCCCCGAGCGCCGCCGGATTGACAGTGAACGCCGAGAAGCCGACCGCGTACTCCGCGTCCGCATCGTCTAGCTCGTCCTCACTTGCACCCGCGCGCGCGAGTTCGAGCGCCGAGTAGATCACTTCCGGCACCCAGGCGCGCTCGCTGCGCCGCGCTCCCGCGAGGACGATGTTCGCCACTGCGACGGTCGCCTCGGCGAGCGCGTGATTCGCGGTCATCGCTTGGTTTGCGCAGTCGCCGATTGCGAAGATGTTGCTCACCGAGGTGCGCTGCTCGTCGTCGACAACGACGAATCCGTCGGACGTCGTGTGCACGCCAGCGAGCTCGAGTCCGAGCGTATCCGTGTTGGGCCGCCGCCCCGTGCCCGCCAGCACCCAGTCGACGCGCTCGCGCAGGCCGCCGGGCAGCTGGAGCACCACGCCGTCGCTGTCCGCGTGCACGCGCTCCGGCCGGCTATCCGTGCGCGCACGCATTCCCTGCGCGGCGAGCGCATCGCGCAGCCGCTTTCTCGCGGTGGCGCTGAAACGCGCGCGCGAGAGCGGCGCATGACCCGTCAGCCAAACTACCTCGAAACCGAGTCGCGGCAATATGAAGGCCATCTCCGTGCCGACTGTGCCGCTGCCGAGGAGCGCGATGCGCCTTCCTGCTGGTAGCGGCGCTTCGAACAGCTCGTCCGTAGTAAGCACGCGCGGCACCCCGCGCAGCATCTCGGGCAAGTGAGGGCGCGAGCCGGTGGCGAGCACGAAGTTGCGCGCAGTGACGACCTCGTCGCCGAGTGCGACGCGCTCTGGGTCTACGAAACGCGCGGCGCCCGCGAAGCGCTCCACACCGAGGCGGGCGAGGTAGTCGAGGTAGCTCGCGCGCACGGTTTCGACCACGACGCGCTGGTGACGCCAGGCTGCCGCGGGGTCCGGCTCGAGCGTCGCACGCAAGCCGCGCGCGGCGAAGCTCTCGGCCGCTAGCGCGATGCGCGCGGTGTGATACCAGTCCCTTTTCGGCACGCAACCGCGGTTCAGGCAGGCACCGCCCCAGGTGTCCTTCTCGGCGATCGCGACCGACAGTCCCCGCTGCGCGGCCAGCACCGCGGCGCGGTAGCCGCCGGGGCCTGAACCGATGACCAGCAGGTCGAGCATGGGCTGCGAAGTGCGAGGCCTCGCCCGCCCGAGGAGCGCGGGCCCCGGCTAGCGCAGGCCTGCGGCGTACTGCGCGAGGCCCTTGATCTCCTCGTCGGTCAGGTGCGCAGCGACTCCCCGCATCATGCCGTTGGGGTCATTGGCGCGCGTTCCCGCGCGGAACGCCTTGAGCTGAGCCTCGACGTAGTCGGTGTACTGGCCGGCGATGCGGGGATACTGTACGGGATTTCCGGCGCCCGTCGGCCCATGACAGCCCGCGCAGGCCGGCACGCCGCTCTGCAGATTTCCGCCGCGGTAGAGCGTCTGCCCGAGCGCCGCAAGGTCCTTGTCGTGCGCCCAATCGGGGCGCAGTGTCTGGCTCGCGAAGTAGGCCGCGACGGAGTGCATGTCGGCATCCGATAGATTGGCGACCATACCGTTCATGATCGCGTTCTCGCGCAGCGCCTTTTTGCCGTCCTGTGATTTGAAATTACTCAGCTGCTTGTACAGGTATTCCGGGAACTGCCCAGCGAGCTTCGGGTTGGCGGGCGCAACACTGTTGCCGTCGGGTCCGTGGCACGCCGCGCATACCTGCGTGGCGATCTGCTGGCCCTTGGCGAGATCGGCCTTTGCGCCGTCTTGGGCGAACGCCGCGCCCGCAGAAAGCACGGCCACGCCAACGCCCGCCGCCAGTACTCGAATCATTCGGCTACTCCTTCGGTTCCCGGTCAAAGCGGGCAATTTTATTACAATTCCCGACTCTTACGCCTGCATATGAGCGCGTTTTCACAGGCCATGTTCGCCGCATCCGTGGGTAGCCTCGACCAGCTCCCGCCGGAGGGTCCGCCCGAGGTCGTCTTCGCCGGCCGATCCAACGTTGGCAAATCCAGCGCGCTCAACGCGCTTGCGGGACGTCGGCGACTGGCCTTTGTCAGCAAGACCCCTGGCCGTACACAGACCATCAACTTCTTCGACCTGGGCGCGGTCGGGCGGCTGGTCGACCTGCCCGGTTACGGCTACGCGCGCGTGCCCCAGGCCGTGCGCACGCAGTGGGACGCGTTGGTCGGCGGTTACTTGAGCAAGCGCGCGTCGCTCGCGGCGGCAGTGGTCGTCATGGACGCGCGCCATCCCTTCACTCCCCAGGATATCGCTTTGCTGAATTGGCTCGCACCGCTCGGCCTACGGCTGCTCGTGTTGCTGTCCAAGTGCGACAAGCTCTCACGCGCCCAGCGAATCGCCGCGCTACGTTCGGGACAGCGCCAGCTCGAGGCCTGCGTGCCCAAAGGCGAGCTGCGCCTCCTGTCCAGTCTTACCCGCGAAGGCGTCGCCGAAGTGCGCGCCCTGCTCGAGGGCTGGCTGCGCGACGCCGGTCGCCGGGCCGAAAATAAAAAAGCCCCCGGTAAAGGGGATATAAACCGGGGGCGAAAACGCCTTAATCAGAATTAAGGCACCCGCTCAGGGAGGAGAAGCGGGAGACGATTAACATCGTCTAACGGTAAGATGAAACCCGCTCAGAAAAGTTCCCAGAGAAAAATTCTCTCCAGAATCAACGAGCCGATTGCATGCCCGCACTACGGGCACGGACAATTCCGGGAGGCGAGGCAGCCATGAACGTGTACGGCAGCTTTCCAGCGGTGCGCATGCGGCGCATGCGCCGCGACGACTTCTCGCGCCGGCTGATGCGCGAGCATGTCCTGACCACGGACGATCTCATATATCCCGTCTTCCTGCTGGAGGGTACGCGGCGCAGCGAGCCGGTCGCCTCCATGCCTGGGGTCGAGCGTATGACCATCGACCGGCTGCTGCCGGTCGCCGAGACGTGCCTGAAGCTCCGCGTTCCGGTGCTCGCGCTCTTCCCGGTCATCGATGCGCGGCTCAAGACGCCAGACGGGCGCGAAGCCTTCAACCCAAAGGGATTGGTGCCGCGCGCCGTGGCCCAGCTAAAGAAGCGCTTCCCCGACCTCGGCATCATGACGGACGTGGCGCTCGACCCGTACACCTCACATGGCCAAGACGGGGTCATCGACAAAACGGGCTACATCGTCAACGATGTGACGCTCGACGTGCTGGTCAAGCAGGCCCTTGCGCAAGCGGCAGCCGGGGTGGACATCATTGCGCCCTCGGACATGATGGACGGCCGTATCGGCCGCATCCGCTCGGCGCTCGAGCGGGGTAGACACATCCACACCAAGATCATGGCTTATTCCGCCAAGTACGCTTCCGGCTTCTACGGGCCGTTTCGCGACGCCGTGGGCTCGGCGAAGAACCTCGGCAAAGGCGACAAGAAAACCTACCAGATGGACCCGTCGAACTCGGACGAGGCGCTGTGGGAGGTCGGCCTCGATCTCGCCGAGGGCGCCGACATGGTGATGGTCAAGCCGGGTATGCCGTACCTCGACGTCCTCCGTCGCGTGAAGGACGAGTTCAAGGCGCCGACATTCGTCTACCAAGTGAGCGGCGAGTACTCCATGCTGCGCGCCGCGATCGCTAACGGCTGGCTGCCCGATTCATGCATCATGGAGGCGCTGCTCGCGTTCAAGCGTGCAGGCGCCGACGGCGTTCTGACGTACTTCGCGCTGGATGCCGCGCGTGTGCTGAAGGGCTAGCCGAAAACCAGCGCCACGCCGTGCGCATCGCCGGCGCCGACGGCGAACGACCCGTCTGGCAGGGCGATCGGCTTCACCCCGATGCGCCGCAGGACCGAGGCCGTGGCAGCCCGATCCGCGACGCGCAGGAACAGGGCCGCCACCATGGGCCGCACCCGCGCGGGCAGCTCGACGCCGGGTAGCCGGCGCCCGAGCTTGCCGCGCGTGGTGAGCGCGATCGCGGCGCTGCCGGTGGCAACGAGCAAACCTTCCTCGATTTGGGCAGGCGCGGTATCAAATAGCCGCGCGTACTCCTGCGCCGCAGCGACCGCGTCCTCGGCGACGACCGCTACTGCCGCCAGGCCGATGACGCCAAGCGCATGAGACCGGTATTCCGGGCGCCACACCAGCTCGCGCGTGTAGTGCTGGCAAAGGAAACTGCGGCAGCCGGGCGTCAAAGCCGGCGGCAGCTGCACGATTCGAAATGCCGCATCACGCGCGCCGTCGGCAAGGCGCACCGGACGCGAAAAATCCAGCGGTGCATCGGCGGCGATGCCGGCTGCGCCGAGCTCGGCGTAGGCCGCGTCTGCGTTCCCGGTGGCGAGCGCCAGGGCAGCGAGTCCTTCGCCTTTCGCCAGGAAGTCGGCGTAATAGGCGAGCGCCGGATGCGGCTGAGGTAGCGCGAGCAGCTCAATGTAGTCCGAGCCGAACATAATGCAGTGGTTCGCCGAGCCGAGCGAATGGAAGCCGCGCGATGTCAGCGTGAAGCCGAGTCGTTCGTAGGTGCGCTGCGCGCGGTCGAGATCGCGCACGGCGATGACCACGTGATCGATACCGCGGATCGTGCGTCGCATCTCAGGGCGCCGCCGCGACATCCAGCGTCTTCAGGAAGCGTTCCGCGTTCTGGTAGCCGATCACGCGCAGTCCCCGGATTTCGCGACCCTGCGCGTCGAAGAAAATGATGCCGGGAGGCCCGACAAGCGAAAAGCGCTTGAGTAGGAGCTTGTGCCGCTCGGTGCCCGCCGTGACGTCCGCGCGCAGCAACAGCATCCCGTCCATCCGCGCGCGCACGCGAGGATCGCTGAAAGTGAAGCTTTCCATCTCCTTGCACGACACGCACCAGTCCGCGTAGAAATCCAGCATCGCGGGCCGGCCCCCGGCGCGCAGCGCACCGTCGAGATCGCTTAGCGAGCCCACCGGCACCCACCTGAGCGGTGCGGCGGCCGGCGCGCCGCCGGCAGCAAAGCCGGCGAGCGGACGCAGCGGATTGCGGTTGCCGGCAAGCACGCCCACAAGCAGCGCGAGCCCCGCGACCAGCGCGATCACCCCGGCGCCCTTCCAGAGCCTGGAATAGCCGGAAGCATCGGGCGCGAGCGGATCGATGGCACGCAGGAACATCGCCGATCCGACCAGGAGCGCGGCCCAGAGCAGCATCTGCGCCTCCGCAGGGATCACCGGCGAGACGATCCAGATGGCCACCGCGAGAAGCAGCGTGCCGAAGAACTTTTTGACGCCGTTCATCCACGGGCCCGCCTTGGGCAGCAGCGCACCCTCGGACACGCCGACTGCCACCAAAGGTATACCCATGCCAATCGCCATCGAGAACAGCGCGATACCGCCGCGCGCCGCGTCCTGCGTCTGCGAAATGACGAGTAACGCTCCGGCTAAGGGAGGGGTGACGCAGGGGCTTACGACCAGCGCCGACAAAACGCCCATTGCAGCGACCGACGCAATGTGACCGCCGCGCAGCTTCTGATGCGCGCGCGACACATGATGATGAAGGAGCGCGGGCAGCTGCAGGTCATGGAAGCCAAACATCGACAGCGCCAGCCATACGAACACGAGCGCGAAGGCGCCCAGCGCCCAGGGATTCTGCAGCGCTGCTGCGACGATTGAGCCCGAGTAGGCAGCGGCGATTCCGGCGGCCGTGTAGGTCACCGCCATGCCAAGCACGTACGAAAGCGACAGCACGAGCGCACGCGGCTTGTTCAGGCTATTCCCTTCGCCAGCGATAATGCCCGAGAGAATCGGTACCATTGGCAATACGCACGGCGTAAACGTCAGTAGCACTCCGAACCCGAGGAAGCTCAGGATCACCAGCCACATGCTGCCCTCGAACAGCGCGGCAATGTCGCGGTCGCTTGCGAACAGGGAAAAGCGCGGCGCCGGCGCGACCGCGCGCGCGCCTTGCGAGAGCGCCGGCGTGCCCGCGTCCGCGGCGCCGCCGCCGAGCGCGGCGAGCTGGATAGTCGCCTTGGAGTCCATCGGCACGTAGCACACGCCGATATCGGCACAGCCCTGCGACCGGACGCTCAGCTGGAGCGTGCGCGCCGTACCCGCCTGCACCGGGATGCGGATGTCCACCTGCTTGCGGTAGGTATCCATCTCGCCGAAAAACTCGTCTTTCTTGCGGATCGCCGGCGGGAACTCCGGCGTGCCGAGCGTGACGCCGGGGGGCGCGTCGACCTTGAAGTTGAACTTGTCGCGATACAGATAGTAGCCGTCGGCAATCGCGAAGCTCACCTCGATCGCCTGCGCGTCGAGCGCGCGCGCTGAGAACTGGAACGCCTTTTCGGGCTCGAGCAGATCGTCGGAGGAAGGGCCGAGCTTGAGCTGCGCGAGCGCCGGCGCGACCACAAGGCACAGCACGAGCGGGAATAGGCGGATCCAGGCTTTCATGCGGGGCGCGTCTCGCTTTCCACCCAATCGAGGTACGAGGCCAGCCCGCGCTCGATTGGGACCGCGACGACTTCCGGAAGTTCGTAAGGGTGGGCCGCGCGGATCGCCTGCTCGAGCGCGCCGTAGCGCTCGGCAGTGGTCTTGATGAGCAGCGGATGCTCTTCCGCGCGCTCGAGCGCGCCCTGCCAGCGGTACACCGAGCGGCAGGGTGCCAGGATGTTCACGCACGCGGCGACGCGCTCGGCGACCAGGTGCTCCGCGAGCCTCTCAGCTGCCGCTCGGTCTGGCAGATTGGTCAGCACGAGCAGCGCGCTCATGCGGCTTGCGTGGCGGCGCGCAGGCCGTCGTATACCGTTGGATAGCGCAATCGCACGCCGAGCAGTCCCTTCATCTTACGGTTGTCCAGACGCCGCGACTCGCTCATGAACGAAAGCAGCGCAGCCGGAATTCTACCCGCGGCATCGCGTCGTGCGACACGCGGCGGACGCGGCAACCCGAAGTGATCGGCGACGAGATCGAGCCATTGCCCCATCTTCAGCTGGCTGTCGTCCGAAGCGTTGTACGCGCCCGGCGGCGCATCGGAGCGCAGGGCGCGCAGCGCAATCGCGGCGAGGTCGTCGGCGTGCACGTGGTTGGTGTAGACGTCGTCCTCGTCGCACAGCACCGGCGTGCCGGCGCGCAGGCGATCGATCGGAAGGCGATTCGCGGCGTAGATTCCAGGCACGCGCAGCACGACGAGCGCAACCCCGCGCGCGGCGCACCATGCGCCGAGCAGCGCCTCGGCCGCGGCGCGGCGCCGCGCCCGGTCCGACTGCGGCGCGGGCGCGCGCGTCTCGTCCACCAGTGCGCCGCCGCAGTCGCCATACACGCCACTGGTGCTGATATACACCAGGCGCGCTGGTAGAATGCCGCGCTCCAGGATCGTGACAAGGTGCGCCGTTCGTGGGTCGTGATCGCCGGTGTTCGGAGGCGGCGCACAGTGCAGCACGGCGTCGGCCCAGTCGGCGAGACCTGCGAGCGTTTCCGGCCGGTCGAGGTCGTATCCCTCGCTGCGTGACGCGCGCCGCAGCGCCACTCCGGGCGGAAGCAGCGGCAGCAGACGGCGCGCCACGTCTCCGAAACCGACGATCAGCAAGCGCTTCATGCAGCCATTGTAGCCAGCCTTCACTGTGAGCAATTTCAAGGTCACCCTGCAGCCGAGCGGGCACCAGTTCGAGGTCGAAGAGGGCGAGTCCATCCTCACGGCCGCCTTGCGCCACGGCTTCGTGCTGCCCTATGGCTGCCGTAACGGTGCCTGCGGAAGCTGCAAAGGCAAGATCCTTTCAGGCAGCGTCGACTACGGCACCTATCAGCTGAAAGCCCTGCCGGAGATGGAGAAAAAGGATGGCAAGGCGCTCTTTTGCCAGGCCAGGCCGTTGAGCGACGTCGTACTCGAGGCGCGCACGGTCGGCGCGGTGAAGGACATCCCCATCAAGACGCTGCCCTGCCGCGTACAGAAGATCGAGCGCCTCGCCGACGACGTGATGGTGCTTTTTCTTAAGCTGCCCGCAAACGAGCGGCTGCTCTTCCTCGCGGGTCAGTACATCGAGTTCCTGCTGCGTGACGGGTCGCGCCGCAGCTTTTCGATGGCCAACGCGCCGCACGACGACGAACTCATCCAGCTGCACGTGCGGCACGTCCGGGGAGGACAGTTCACTGATCACGTTTTCGGCAAGATGAAGGAGCGCGACATCCTGCGCTTCGAGGGACCGCACGGCACCTTCTTCCTGCGCGAGGATTCCGCGAAGCCGATCGTGCTCGTCGCCTCGGGCACGGGCTTCGCGCCGATCAAGTCGGTGATCGAGCACGCCTTCTACGAGGGCATCGAGCGGCCGATGACGCTCTACTGGGGCGGGCGCCGGCCCAAGGATCTGTACATGAGCGCGCTACCCGAGAAGTGGTCCGCCGAACACGCCAACTTCAGGTACGTTCCCGTGATCTCGGATGCGCTGCCAGAGGATGCGTGGCAGGGGCGAACCGGATTCGTGCATCGCGCCGTGATGCAGGACTTGCCCGACCTCTCCGGCCACCAGGTGTACGCCTGCGGCGTTCCGGTGATGGTGGACTCGGCCCGGCGCGACTTCGTCCAGCAGTGCGGCCTGCCCGAGGAGGAGTTCTTCGCCGACTCGTTCACCACTCAGGCGGACCTGGCTCAGCCGGCGCCTTCGCCCAAGTAGGCCTCGCGCACGCGCGCGTCCGCGAGCAGGCTGCACGCATCGGCTGCGAGCGTGATCGCGCCCGATTCCATCACGTAGCCTCGGCTGGAGATCTCGAGCGCCAGCCTGGCGTTCTGCTCGACGAGCAGCACGGTGACGCCCTGGCGCGCGATTTCGCGCACCACCTCGAGAATCTTGGCGACCAGCAGCGGTGCGAGCCCCATCGAGGGCTCGTCGAGCAGCAGCAGCCGCGGCCGGCTCATCAGCGCGCGCGCGATGGCGAGCATCTGCTGCTCGCCGCCAGAAAGCGTTCCCGCGGTCTGGCTGCGGCGCTCGAGCAGCCGCGGGAACAGGCCGTGCATGCGCTCGAGATCGTCGGAAACGGCCGCGTCGCGGCGCGTATAGGCGCCCATGGCGAGGTTCTCAGCGACGGTGAGCTGTGGGAAGATGCCGCGGCCCTCGGGCACGAGCGCCAGCCCGCGGCGGGGCAGCTCGTGCACCGGCAGTCCGGAGAGCTCCTCGCCGGCATAGCGCACGCTCCCGACGCGGGTCGGCACCAGCCCGCAGATCGCTTTCAGGGTGGAGGACTTGCCGGCGCCATTCGCGCCGATCAGGCAGACCAGCTCGCCTTCGTTCACGTCGAAGTCGACGCCCTTTACGGCGCGGATCCCGCCGTAGCGCACTTCGAGGGCCGCGACCTCGAGCAGGCTCATGGCGTCGCAGGCGCTCCGAGATAGGCCTCGATGACCTTGGGATCCTGCTGCACCTCGGCCGGGACGCCTTCGGCGATGCGCTCGCCGTAGTCGAGCACCAGCACGCGATCGCAAACCTTCATCACCAGGCGCATGTCGTGCTCGATCAGCAGCACCGTGAGCCCGCCGTCGCGGATGCGCTCGATCAGTCGGCCGAGCGCGAGCCGCTCCGACGGGTTCATCCCGGCGGCGGGCTCGTCGAGCGCCAGCAGCTTGGGGTCGGTCGCGAGCGCGCGCGCGATCTCGAGCCGGCGCTGATCCCCGTACGGCAGGCTGCCGGCCTGATCGTTGGCGCGAGCGCGGATCCCGACATACTCGAGCAGCTCGAGCGCGCGCCGCTCGATGGCGCGCTCCTCGGCCAGCGTGCCGGAATCGCGCACGATGGCGCCGAGCACTCCGGCGCGCGTGCGCACGTGGCGGCCGATCATCACGTTCTCGAGCGCCGACAGATTGCCGAACAGGCGAATGTTCTGAAAGGTGCGCGCGATGCCGCGCGCGGCCACCTGGTGCGCTTTCAGCCCAGCGAGGGGCGTGCCGTCGAACGACACCGAACCCGCATCGGGCGCGTAGATGCCCGTGAGCACGTTGAAGAACGTCGTCTTGCCGGCGCCGTTCGGGCCGATCAGGCCGTAGATCTCGCCGCGGCGCATGGAGAACGAGATCTCCGACAGCGCCTGCACGCCGCCAAAGCGCTTGCCCACGTTGCGCGCGACCAGGAGCTCGCTCACGTGCGTTCCGTCAGCTCGCGCTTGCGCACCGCCGAGGGCAGCAGGCCGGCGGGGCGGAACAGCATCACCAGCACCATCGCAAAGCCGAACAGCAGCATGCGGATCACCTCGGGTTCGATGAGCATGCGGCCGAACAGCGCCTGCTGCACCGGCGCCACCGAGAAGCGCAGGATTTCCGGCACGAACGAGAGCAGCACCGCACCCAGCACCACGCCCCAGATGTTGCCCATGCCGCCCAGCACGACC
Source organism: Burkholderiales bacterium (assembly GCA_035310985.1). Taxonomy (GTDB): domain Bacteria; phylum Pseudomonadota; class Gammaproteobacteria; order Burkholderiales; family SG8-39; genus DAHVFK01. The sequence continues at coordinate 134,410 of DATGDH010000139.1, read as the reverse complement.
ATCGATACGACCAGGATCGACTCGACGAGGACGAAGCTCTCGGGCGAGACGAACTCCTGGATCGCCGCGAACACACCGCCGGCAAGCCCGCCGAACGTCGCGCCCATCGCGTAGGCGAGCAGCTTGAGATTCGTGGTGTTGATGCCCATCGCCCGCGCCGCGATTTCGTCCTCGCGGATGGCCTCCCAGGCACGGCCGATGCGCGAGTTCTGCAGCCTCAGATTGAGCCCGATGATCACCGCGACGAACACGATCAGGAGGTAGTAGTACTTGATCGGCCCGGAGAATTCCAGCCCGAGGATCTTCTGGTTGGTGGCGAAGTTGAGGCCGTCGATGCGGAACGGGTCGATGCGGTACACGCCCTGCGGACCGTTAGTGATATTCACCGGCTGCGCGAGGTTGTTGAGGAATATCCGGATAATCTCGCCGAAGCCGAGCGTCACGATGGCGAGATAGTCGCCGCGCAACTTGAGGGTGGGGGCACCGAGCAGGACGCCGAACAGCGCGGCGATCGCTGCACCGATCGGCAGGATGACCCAGAACGGCAGATGCAGCCCGAACTGCGGGCTCGCGAGCAGCGCGTAGGTGTAGGCGCCGACGCCGTAGAAAGCGATGTAGCCCAGATCGAGCAGCCCGGCGAAGCCGACCACGATGTTCAGGCCGAGCGCGAGCATTATGTACAGCAGCGCCAGATTGGTGACCCGCACCCACGCGGTGCCGATCTGCGTCACGGCGAATGGCAATACCATGAGGATTGCGGCGACGAGTGCCAATCCGCTCCAGAACCATACTCGGCTGCGGTGCGCCCGCGCCCTCACGCCCGGTCACCCACGCGCTCGCCGAGCAGCCCGGAAGGCCGCAATACGAGCACCAGGATCAGCACCGCAAAGGCGAACACGTCCTGGTAGTTTGAGCCGAACAGCACGAAGTGCCCGCCGCCCGCACAACGCGCTCCAATCCAGCCGGAGATCACGGGATAGCTGCAAAGGTCGGTAAGGTTGCCGATGTATCCCGCGCCGAGCGCCTCGACGACGCCGAGCAGCACACCGCCCAGCATCGCGCCGGGAATGTTTCCGATGCCGCCGAGCACTGCGGCGGAAAAGGCCTTCAGGCCGAGGATCGAGCCCATGGTGTACTGCGCCACGCCGTAATAGGTGCCGACCATGACTCCGGCGATCGCGGCGAGTGCGGCACCGATGAGGAAGGTCGTCGCGATGACGCGGTTCGCATCGATGCCCATCAAGCCTGCGACTTGGGGATTCTGCGCCGTGGCGCGCATCGCGGTACCCAGGCGGGTCCGGTAGACGAGCCAGGCCAGCGCGGCCATGAGCGCCACGCAAGAAGCGAGGATCGCTATCTGCACATTGGTGATCACCGCGCCCGCGACCGTGTAGACCCGCATGTCGATGATCTGGGGGAACGCGAGCACGTTGCGGCTCCACACCAGCATGGCCAGATGCTGCAGGATGATCGACACGCCGATCGCGGTGATCAGCGGCGCAAGGCGCGGAGCGCGGCGCAGCGGCCGGTAAGCCAGACGCTCCATTGCGTAGGCGACGACCATGCACACCGGAATGGCGCACGCCGCGCCCGTCAGCACGACGACGAGCGGCGGCAGGCCCGCATCCGCAAGCAGGTTGATCACGCTCAGGGCCACCATCGCTCCGATCATGACCACTTCGCCGTGCGCGAAGTTGATGAGCTGGATGATCCCGTAGACCATCGTGTAGCCGAGCGCGACGATGGCGTACACGGCACCCAGCGTCAGGCCGTTGACAACCTGCTGCAGGAAGATGTCCATCGCGGCCGAAGCCTAGCAAACGCCGCGACCGGCGCCAAAAATGCAAACGGCACCCGAAGGTGCCGCTTGCCTCATCGCAAGACGCGCAGTGGACTACTTGGCGCCGCCCATGCCCTTCAGGAACTCATCGTAGGTCATGGTCTTGCCGCTCTTCACCACGGCGATCGGAGCGATCTTGCCGTTCTTCATGGAAAAGATCGTGATCTCGGCGTCCTTGCGGTCGCCCTTGGCGTCGAACTCGATGCGGCCCGTCGCGCCCATGTAGCTGATCTTGTGCAGCGCCGGCAGATACTTCGCCGGATCGGCGGAGCCGGCTTCTCGCATCGCCTCGATCAGCAGGTTCGCCGCGTCGTAGGTGAACGGTGCGTACAGGATCGGATCGGTGTTGAATTTCGCCTTGTACGCGTCGAGGAAGGACCTCGACGCCGCCTGCGGCGGGATGCCTGCCTGCGAGCACAGCATGCCCTCTGCGGCCTGTCCCGCGAGCTCGGCCATCTTGTCGGTGCACGCGCCGTCGCCGAAGGCGTACACCGCGTCGAGCCCGAGCTCCTTGCCTTGCTTGATCAGCGGGCCGCCCGTTGCGTCCATCCCTCCATAGAACACCGCGTCTGGCTTCTCGCCTTTTATCTTGGTGAGCACCGCCTTCCAGTCCGTGGTCTTGTCGGTGCCCTTCTCCCGCGCGAGCACCTTGATCCCGGCGGCCTTGAGCGTCTTGGCGACTTCGTCGGCCAGACCCTGGCCGTAGGCCGTCGCATCGTCGATGACGGCGACGACCTTCGGCTTGTCCGTGGCGGCGAGATAGCTGGCGATCGCAGGGCCCTGCTGATCGTCGCGGCCGACCACGCGGAACACGTTGTCGAAGCCCTGCTCGGTGAGCATCGGGTTAGTCGCCGAGCCGGTGATCATCGGAATGCCCGCCTGGTGGTAAATCGCCGAGGCAGGAATCGTCGTGCCGGAGTTCAGGTGCCCGTCTACGCCCGCGACCTTCGCGTCGACGAGCTTCTGCGCCACGGTCGTGGCAACTTTCGGGTCCGCCTGGTCGTCCTCGGCCAGCAGCTCGAAGTGCGCGAGCTTCCCGCCGATCATGATCTTCGCCGCGTTCGCCTGGTCGATCGCGAGACGCGCGCCGTTCTCGTTGTCCTTGCCGAGGTGCGCGATGCCTCCGGTGAGCGGCGCGACGTGCCCGATCTTGATCTCGATCGTGGGCACCGCGGGCGCCTGCGCCTGCGTCTTCGCCGGTTCCGGCTTCTTCTCCTCACCGCAGCCCGCAAGGGACAGCGCGCCGGCCGCGACCAGCAACGAAATACCGAACTTGGGCTGCCGCATGGAACCTCCGCAAGATTGGGAATCTACGAGGGAAGGCATGATAGCACCGGCAAAAATGAAGAAGGCCGGGCAAGCCCGGCCTTCATCGCAATCCGCTTCGTTCGGCTACTTGAGCGACAAGACCCACTCCACCAGCTTCTTGATGTCTGCATCGGGCACGGCGGAATTCGGCGGCATGGGGATGTTGCCCCAGACGCCCGAGCCGCCTTTCTTGACCTTCTCGATCAGCTTGGCTTCGGCATCTTTCTGCCCGGCGTACTTCTTGGCGACGTCCTTGTATGCGGGCCCGACGACTTTATGGTCCACCGCGTGGCAGGCCAGGCAGTTGTACTTCCTGGCCATTGCCTCGTCCGCCTTGGCCGGCAAAGCGGCTGCCAGGCCGACGAGCAGTAAGGGAACTGCAATGCGCTTCATCAACGACTCCTCTTGAACGAATGTGAATTAATCCTAACCGAAAACAGGGTCTTTGCAAGCCGACTTCAGCCGCGCCAAGTCCGCCAACGGCTCAAGACAAGTAACGCCGCGGCACAGCCAGCCGTTGACAGGCCCGGGCCGCTCCGGCTTGTCGAGCGCCGGCGGCAGGCCGGTGCTGCCATTTGGCAGCGCAACGACGGTTGTGTCAGGAATCAGCTCGCGCGCCAGCTCGGCCGCCCAGCGCGCCACCGCAACGGCCTCTCCGCGCAGCACCAGCAGCGCAGGCGGTGCGATCGCTTCTTCGAGCGCGACCGCCATGGCGGCAAAGCCCGCCGGATTGCGGCGCATCGTCGGATAGTACAGCGCCACGGCGGCCTCGGCGGCGCGCGCATAGCGGTCCTCGCCCGTCAGCGCGGCCAACCGTCCCAGCGCCCAGGCGGCGACGGCGTTGCCCGAAGGCGTGGCGTTGTCGTGCCCCGGCTTGGGGCGATGAATGAGCTTCTCGTGGTCGCGCGAGGTGAAGTAGAAGCCACCGCCGTCGCGGTCTTCGAACTGCTCGAGCAGCACGCCGGCGAGCTCTTCGGCGAACTCGAGATCGTCGGGCGAGAAGCGCGCCTGCAGCAGCTCGATCAGGGCCGCGAGCAGAAACGCATAATCGTCCAGGTAGGCGTTCAGGTGCGCCTTGCCGTCCTTGTAGCTCGCGCACAGTCGTCCGTCCCGCCACATGCGCGCGCGGATGAAATCGAGCGCGCGGCGAGCCGAGGCGACCCACTCGTCGCGGCCGAAAACCCGGCCCGCATGCGCCATGCCGCGCATGGCGAGCGCGTTCCAGGAGACGAGCACCTTGTCGTCGCGTCCCGGGCGGACGCGCCGCTCGCGCGCGGCGCGCAGCTTGGCGCGCGCCGAGGCGAGCAATGCCTCGCCGCCCGGCGCGAGTGGCTGCGCGACATAAAGGTGCCACGCGCGCTGCTCGAAGTTTGGCGCTCGGTCGAGCCCGTAGTGCGGCGCGACGAGCGCCAATTCCTGCGGCGTCAGCAGCGCCTCGACCTCTGTACGCGTCCACACGTAATACTTGCCTTCCTCGTGCTCGGAGTCGGCATCGAGCGAGGAGTAGTAGCCGCCCTCGGCGGACTGCATCTCGCGCATCATCCAGACCGCCGTCTCTTCGGCGCACTGCGCGAAGCGCGCCTCGCCTGTGGCGAGCCATGCGTCGGCGAGCAGCGCCAACAGCGGCCCGTTGTCGTACAGCATCTTCTCGAAGTGCGGGATCATCCACTGCGCGTCGACGCTGTAGCGGCAGAAGCCGCCGCCAAGCTGATCGTAGATGCCGCCCTCGCACATGCGCAGCAACGTCGTACGGGCCATTTCGAGCGCCTGCCGATCGGCGCTGCGCGCGTAGGCGCGCAGGCACAGCTCGAGGTCGGTCGGATGCGGAAACTTGGGCGCTCCGCCGAAACCGCCCAGCTGCGCATCGAAGCTCCCGCGCAGGCTCTCGAGCAGCGCGTCGACCGGCGCGCGTTCGAGCGCCGAGCGGTGCGCAGCCGCGCCCGGCAGCATGCGCGCGAAAGCGCCGAGCACCTGCTCGTTCTGCTGGACGATCTCGGGCTGCTTCTCGTGCCAGATGGCGGAGATCCGGTCGAGCAGCTCGACAAAGCCCGGCATGCCGTAGCGCGCCGTCTTCGGAAAGTACGTGCCGCCGAAGAACGGCGTGCCGTCGGGGGCGAGGAACATGGTGAGCGGCCAGCCTCCAGGACGCTGCGCTAGCATCTGGTGCGCGGTCTGGTAGATCTGGTCGAGGTCGGGCCGCTCCTCGCGATCGACCTTGATATTGACGAAGAGGCGGTTCATGAGCGCCGCGACCTCCGCGTCCTCGAAGCTCTCGTGCGCCATCACGTGGCACCAGTGGCAGGCCGAATAGCCCACCGAGAGCAATACCGGCTTGTTCTCGGAGCGCGCGCGCTCGAGCGCCTCGGGGCCCCACGGATACCAATCGACCGGGTTATCCGCGTGCTGCTGCAAGTAGGGCGAGGTTTCGTGCGCGAGGCGATTGGACATGGCATATGCTCCGGGCGGCGAATTATTGCAGCATTCGACGATGCGACCCACAAAAGACCCTCGCACCGGCCAGGTCTTGAGCTTCTGGTTCGGCAACAAAAGCGAGTACGGCAAGCGGCGCAAGGAATGGTTCAGCAAGGACGCGGCGTTCGACGCCGCGATCCGCGAGCGCTTCCTCGCATTGTACGAGGCAGCCGCGCACGGAGACCTAGCGCGCTGGCAGGACGAGTCCGGCGACTGCCTCGCGCTCATCGTGCTGCTCGACCAGTTTCCGCGCAACATGTTTCGCGGCAGCGCACGCGCCTTCGCGAGCGATGGTCGCGCGCTCGACGCGGCGCGCCACGCGCTCGCAATGGGCTACGACCGGGAAATGCTGCCTGTCGAGCGGATGTTCACCTACCTGCCGTTCGAGCACAGCGAGGCGCTGGAGGACCAGTTGCTGTGCCTCGGCCTGATGCGGCCGCTCGAGGAATTCGAGGAAACGAATGACGTGTACCAGTACGCAGCGCGGCACCACGAGATCATCGCGCGCTTCGGCCGCTTTCCCCACCGCAACGAAGCACTCGGGCGACGGAGCACGCCCGAAGAGCTCGAGTTCCTGAAGCAGCCCGGCTCGGGCTTTTAGGCGCGGAAGTGAGAGTTGCTGCTTGTCAAGTTAACGACGTGCGACGCCTGCCATCTCTCGATGTAGCGATGCAAATTCGAATGGCAGCGTTGCCAAATCCTGCGAGGCTACGAGTTGGCTACGCAGGCGTGCCGCAATTCAACGAACGAGATGGCTCCCCGAATGAAGCAAATATTCACCTTTGTCGATTTCGTAGTGCACGCGAACAAAGCGCGAATACAACAACCGCAGCGAGACCCGCTTCTACATAGGTAGTGCCCACTCCCATCCGTTTGTACTTGAACAGGATGTCTCCGATAAAAGCCAGCCCAACGAGGACGACGGGGACTGGTATCAGAAGAACCAGTCGGTACAACCATCCACTCCGACCATTCACCCGAGGAAACCTTACGAAGAGACTCAACAAGAAAAGCGCGCTACCAGTCATCCAGCCATAACCAACAGCCAATAGCAATTGCTCCAAGTACAGTTTCTCGCGCAGATGAGGGTGCGTTAGTCGTCGGTCATTGTCTTGATGGTAACGAAGCGCGGAAGCAAGACTTTCAGACCAATAACAACCGTCAACACCACGAAGCAAAGGAAAATGATGGCTCCCGCCAATTCATGCTGGTCATAAGCAAGACGAAGAGGCCGTAGAGGCATAAGACTGACGATACCAACCACAGCGAATGGAAGGCGCAATACAAAGGTGCGTATTTGCTCCGTCGGCGACGCGCCTTTAACCGGCGGACGAAGAATCGTCGAATAGAGAATCAGATTTACAAGTATTACTGCGCCGAACGAAAAACCGTAGGTTAGCCAAAGAACAAATTCTGCCCAGCTCATACAAAGTTGATCAGGGAGTACTTAAATCCGCTTATTGTATGAGACCGATAACGATGCAGAGTGAACCGAAGACTTTGGTTCGTAGCTAGCGGCCGATGGCCGCGAGCAGCTTCGCACGGCGTTTCAGCCACCAGCCGTACTGTTCCGGCCAGCCGCCGAAATCGGCGTCGACGCCGAGCGCGCGCGCCGCGTGATGCGCCCAAAACGGATCGACCAGCGCCTCGCGCGCCACCGCGACGAGGTCAGCCGCTCCGGATTGCAGGATCGCCTCGGCCTGCGGCCCATCGAGGATCAGCCCGACCGCCTGCGTGGCGATGGCCGCCTCGCGGCGCACGGCGGCCGCATACGGCACCTGAAAGCCGAGCTCGCGCGGCACCATGGCCGAAGTCACCGGGCCCGAGATACCGCCCGAGGAACAGTCGATCACGTCGACGCCATGCGCCTTCAGCGCGCGCGCGAGCTCGATCGAGTCCTCGATCTTCCAGCCGGGGCCGCCGACGCCGTCGACCGACGAGATGCGAAAGAAGAGGGGCTTGTCCGCCGGCCAGGCCGCGCGCACCGCGTCGACCACCTCGAGCGCGAGGCGCATTCGCCCGCCGAGCGCGCCGCCGTAGCCGTCGCTGCGGGTGTTGGACAACGGCGAAAGGAAGCTGTGGATCAGGTAACCGTGCGCGCCGTGCAGCTCGACGATATCGAAGCCCGCTGCGTGCGCGCGCCGCGCCGCGGCGGCGAAGGCGCCGACGACCTCGTCGATGTCGACGCGCGTCATGGCGTGCGGCGCGAGCCAGCCTTCCGCCGCGGGCTCGGCGGTCGGGCCGACGATCTGCCAGGACCGGTCGCCGCGCGCCGCGTCCTCGGGTCCGAGGGGGCCGTTGCCAAACCAGGGACGCTGCATGCTCGCCTTTCGTCCCGCGTGCGCGAGCTGGATCGCGGGCAGCGCGCCGTGCGCCTTGAGAAACGGCGCGATACGCCCGAGCGCGCGCGCGTGCGCATCGGACCAGATGCCGAGGCAGCCGTGCGTGATGCGGCCGCGCGCCTCGACTGCGGTCGCCTCGACGAACACGATGCCGGCGCCGCCCAGGGCGAACTTGCCCAGGTGCACCAGGTGCCAGTCCTGCGCCATGCCGTCCGCCGCCGAATAGGTGCACATCGGTGAGATGACGGCCCTGTTGCGCGCGGTTACTCTGCGAAGGGTGATCGGCGCGAAAAGGAGCGGATTCATGCCGGAATTCTGGCACGCGCGTCGCGGTTGATACAATTTCGCGCCGCATGGACATCGAGCAGGCCTTCGCGCAGGACTTCGTACCCATCGCCGATCTGATCGGCGCGCACGCGGCGCGCGAGCCGCGCCACAGGGCTCTCACTCAAGGCGAACGTACGCTCGACTACGCGTCGCTCGACGCGCTCATGGACCGCGTCGCCGCGGCGTTGCAGCGCGACGGCTTCCGGCCGCGCGAGACGATCGCCATCTGTGCGGCGAACTCCATCGACTACGCGGCGTTATTTCTCGGCGCGCTGCGCGCAGGCGTCGCGGTGGCGCCGCTCGCACCCTCGTCGACCGCCGAAAGCATCGCGGGCATGGTGGCCGATTGCGGTGCGAAGCGGCTGTTCACCCTCGCAGGCCGCGAATTCGAAGATTGGCTGGCATCCGCGGGCGCGAAACCTGAGCCGGTCGCAGTCCAGCCGGACTGGTCGTTCAACATCATCTATTCCTCGGGCACGACCGGCGTGCCCAAGGGCATCGTGCAGTCGCACGCCATGCGCTGGGGCCACATGCGGCGCGGCAAGACCTACGGTTACGGCTTGCGCGCGGTGACGCTCCTCTCGACGCCGCTTTATTCGAACACGACGCTGGTGAGCTTCTTTCCCACGCTCGCGCTCGGCGGCACGGTCGTGCTCATGGCGAAATTCGACGTCGCGCAGTACCTCGCGCTCGCCGAGAAGCACCGTGTAACGCACACGATGCTGGTGCCGGTGCAGTACCGGCGCATCATGGCGCACCCGGATTTCGACAAGCACGACCTGTCGTCCTTCCGCATGAAGTTCAGCACGAGCGCACCCTTTCCCGCGGCGCTCAAGGCCGAGGTGCTGCGCCGCTGGCCGGGGGGCCTCATCGAGGTGTACGGCATGACCGAGGGCGGCGGCACCTGCATCCTCGCTGCGCACGAGCATCCGGACAAGCTGCACACTGTCGGGCGGCCCGCCGAGGGCCACGACATCCGCCTGATCGACGAGCGGGGCCGCGAAGTGGCGCCGGGCGAGGCGGGCGAGGTCGTCGGACATTCGCCGCTGATGATGACCGGCTACCACAACCAGCCGCAAAAGACCGCCGAAGCCGAGTGGCACGACGCAAGCGGGAAGCGCTTCATCCGCACCGGCGACGTCGGCCGCTTCGACGCGGACGGATTCCTCACGCTGCTCGATCGCAAGAAAGACATGATCATCTCGGGCGGCTTCAACATCTACCCGAGCGACCTGGAGGCGGTGCTCGGCGCGCATCCAGAAGTCGCCGAGGTCGCCGTGGTGGGCGTGCCCTCCGAGCGCTGGGGCGAAACCCCGGTCGCCTTCGTGGTACTAAAACCCGGCGCCGCGCCGGACACTGCGGACTTGCTCGCGTGGGCAAACGCGAGGCTCGGCAAGACGCAGCGCCTGGCCGATCTGCGGCTCGCGGCCGAGCTGCCGCGCAGCGCGATCGGCAAGGTGCTGAAGCGCGCGCTGCGCGACGCCTATCGCCCCGCCGGCGCAGCCTCAGACTGAGGAATCGTCGGTGATCGCGCCCTTGGAGGCTGTCGACACCAACTTCATGTACTTAGCGAGCACGCCGCGCGTGTAGCGTGGCTTAGGCGCCTTCCACTTTTTCCTGCGTGCGGCGAGTTCCTTGGCCGGGACGTTTAGCTGAATAAGGCGCTTTCCTGCATCGATGGTGACCGAATCGCCGTCCTTCACCAGCGCGATCGTGCCGCCGACGTAGGCCTCCGGCGCCACGTGGCCGACCACCATGCCCCAGGTACCGCCCGAGAAACGCCCGTCGGTGAGCAGGCCAACCGATTCGCCTAGTCCCTGGCCGATAAGCGCCGAAGTGGGTGCCAACATCTCCTGCATGCCTGGACCGCCTTTCGGCCCCTCGTAGCGGATCACAATCACGTCGCCGGGCTTGATTCTCTTCGCCATGATCGCCTTCATCGCCGCGGGCTCGGAGTCGAATACTCGTGCCGGGCCGGTGATCGAGGTCTTCTTAAGGCCGGTGATCTTCGCCACGCAGCCCTCGGTGGCGAGGTTGCCCTTGAGGATCGCGAGGTGGCCCTGCTTGTACATCGGGTTCGACCACGGCCGGATGACTTCCTGATCGGCGCGCGGCTCGGAGGGCACGTCCTTCAGCATCTCCGCCATGGTCCTGCCGTGGATCGTCATGCACTCGCCGTGCAGCAGGCCGTGCTCGAGCAGGATCTTGAGCACCTGCGGCACGCCGCCTGCGGCGTGGAAGTCGGTTGCGACGAAGCGCCCGGACGGCTTGAGCTCGCACAGCACCGGCACCTTGCGCCGCACGCGCTCGAAGTCGTCGATCGTCCAGCGCACGCCCGCGGCGGCCGCGATCGCCAGATAGTGCAGCACCGCGTTGGTCGAGCCCCCAGTCGCCATGACGAGCGTGATGGCGTTCTCGATCGACTTCTTGGTGATGATGTCGCGCGGCCGCAGGTTCGCGTGCACCGCGCGCGCGAGCACGCGCGCCGACTCGGCAGCCGAATCGGCCTTCTCCGCGTCCGGCGAAGCCATCTGAGATGAGCCGAGCAGGCTCATGCCGAGTGCCTCGAAAGACGAGCTCATGGTATTTGCCGTGTACTGGCCGCCGCAGGCGCCCACGCTCGGACAGGCGTTGCGCTCGATGCCGTCGAAGTCCTCCTGCGACATCTTGCCCGCGGTAAACGCGCCGACCGCCTCGAATGGGCTGACGATCGTGAGCTTCTGGCCTTTCCAGAATCCGGGCTTGATGGTCCCTGCGTAGACGAAGATGCCGGGAACGTTGATGCGCGCCATCGCCATCATGCTGCCCGGCATGTTCTTGTCGCAGCCGCCGACGCACACTACACCGTCCATCAGCTGGCCGTTCACCGCCACCTCGATCGAATCGGCGATCACCTCGCGCGATACGAGCGAAAACTTCATCCCCTCGGTGCCCATGCCGATGCCGTCGGTCACCGTGGGAAATCCGAAGACCTGCGGCTTCGCGCCCGCTGCCTCGAGCGCGGCGATCGCGCGGTCGACCAGCGGCTGGATGCCGGCGTTGCAGGGGTTCATGGTCGAGTGGCCGTTTGCGACGCCGACGATCGGTTTGTCGAAGTCCCCGTCCTTGAAGCCCACGGCGCGCAGCATCGCCCGGTTCGGCGAGCGCACGACGCCCTGCGTGATGAGCCGGCTCCTGCGGTTGTCAGACATGACTTTCCTCCCGACGATAGAATTCGATTCTACCGTGCTGGTTCATCCCGACATCAATCCGGTCGCATTCAGGCTCGGCCCGCTGGCCGTGCGCTGGTACGGCCTTATGTATCTCGCCGGCTTCGCCGCCGGCTGGTGGCTTGGAGGGCGGCGCATCAAGGCCGGAGCCGCACCGGTCACGCGCGCCCAGTTCGACGACCTGCTGTTCTTTGCGGTACTGGGCGTGATCCTCGGCGGACGGCTGGGCTACGTGCTGTTCTACAAGCCGGCTTATTACTTTTCCCACCCGCTGGAGATCTTCGCCGTGTGGCACGGCGGCATGTCCTTCCACGGGGGCTTCCTCGGCGTGCTCGCTGCGATGGCGTTCGCCGCGCGCAAGTACCACGTCAGCTGGTGGGCACTGATGGACTTCGTCGCTCCGCTGTGTCCAATCGGACTTGCGGCCGGACGGCTCGGCAACTTCATCAATGGCGAACTGTGGGGCCGCGTCACCACGCTGCCCTGGGGCATGGTGTTTCCCGGCGCAGGCCCCCTGCCGCGGCACCCTTCCGAGCTGTACGAATTCGCGCTCGAGGGCGTTACCCTGTTCGCGATCCTGTGGTGGTTCTCGTCCAAGCCGCGCCCGCGCGGCCAGGTGTCGGCGCTGTTCCTAATCGGCTACGGCACGTTCCGCTTCCTCGCCGAGTTCGCGCGCGAGCCGGACGACTTTCTCGGCTACCTTGCGCTGCACCTCACCATGGGCCAGTGGCTCAGCCTGCCGATGATCGTCGCGGGCCTCGCGCTGTTCGCCTGGACCCGGCACCGAGGCTAGGGGAGGGCCGCTGCGAGCATGCGCGCGGCGTGAACCGCGCGGCGCCCGGTGCCGTCGGCGATCTGGTGCCGGCAACTCGTCCCGTCCGCCACCAGCAGGGCGTCCGCGGGCGCAGCGCGCACGGCCGGCAGCAGCCCGGCTTCGCCCATCTTGAGCGACATCTCGTAGTGCTCGGCCTCGTAGCCGAAAGCGCCCGCCATGCCGCAGCAGCTCGACTCGATGGTCGTCACCTTGAGATCGGGCACCAGCGCGAGCGCGCGTTCGGTGGCAGGCATCGCCCCAAATGCCTTCTGGTGGCAGTGGCCGTGCAGCAGCGCCGTGCGCGGCACCGAGCGCATCACCAGGGACAGTCTTCCGGAATCCGCTTCGCGCGCGATGAACTCCTCGAACAGCATCGCCTGCGAGGCAAGCTCGCTCGTCTCGTGGCCGGGGATCATCGCCTTGAACTCGTCGCGCAGCGTGTACAGGCAAGAGGGCTCCAGCCCGACGATCGGCACGCGGCGCTCGCGCCAGGGCGCCAGCGCGTCGAGCATGCGGCGCGCCTCTTCGCGCGCCTCGCCGACCAGGCCCGCATAGAGAAACGTCCTGCCGCAGCACAGCGGCCGCTCACCCTCAGGGGGCTGCGCGACGTGCACGCGGTAGCCTGCCGCATCCAGCACGCGCAGCGCGGCGCGCGCGTTCTCGGGCTCGAACCAGCGGCTGAACGTGTCGACGAACAGCACCACCTCGCGTCGTCCCGATACGGTGCGCACGCGGTCGACGAACGGGTCGCGGCGCCATTTCGGCAGTGAGCGCTTCGCCGAGATGCCCGCGATGCGCTCGCGCCCGGGGAGCGACTGCAGCAGATTGGCTAGCGGCGCCAGGCGCGCGGCGAGAGGAGCGTAGCGCGGCAAGTACGCAACCATGCGCTCGCGCAGCGCGAGGCCGTGACGCGTGCGGTGTTGCGCAAGGTATTCGATTTTCATGCGCGCCATGTCGACGCCGGTCGGACACTCGCGCTTGCAGCCCTTGCACGACACGCACAGCTCGAGCGCCTCGCCGACGTCGTCGAATTCGAGCTGCCCCGCGAGCGCGAGGCGCAGCGTGTTCGCGCGCCCCCGGGTGACATGCGCCTCGTCCTGCGTAACGCGGTACGAGGGGCACATGGTGCCTGCGTCGAACTTGCGGCAATGGCCGTTGTTGTTGCACATCTCGACGGCCTTGTCCCAGCCGCCCCATTCGTTCCAGTCGAGCTCCGTGTAAGGAACCTTGGTAGCGTAGCCAGGCGGAAAGCGGAACAGGCGCTTTTCGTCCATGCGCGGCGGCTGGACGATCTTGCCCGGATTCATGAGCCCCTTTGGATCGAGCCACGACTTGATCTCGGCAAGGCATGCCGTCAGCCGGGGGCCGAGGAACGGCGCGATCCATTCCGAGCGCACCAGCCCGTCACCGTGCTCGCCCGAGTACGCGCCTTTGTACTGCTTGACCAGCGCGCTGGCCTCTTCGGCGATGGCGCGCATCTTCTCCGCGCCATCGCGCCGCATGTCGAGCACCGGGCGCACGTGCAGGCAGCCGACCGAAGCGTGCGCGTACCAGGTACCGCGCGTCCCGTGCTTCGCGAACACCTGCGTCAGTCGGTCGGTGTACTCGGCGAGGTGCTCGAGCGGCACCGCGCAGTCCTCGATGAACGACACCGGCTTGCCGTCGCCTTTCATCGACATCATGATGTTCAGGCCCGCCTTCCTGACCTCCCAGATATCCTTCTGCGCCTGAGCGTCGGTGACTTCGACCACGCTGCCCGGCAGACCCAGGTCGGCCATGAGCGCGACGAGCTCGGCGAGCTTCGCGCGCTGCCTGGCCTGCTCCTCGCCCGAGAACTCGACCAGCAGGATGGCGTCGGGGCCGCCGCGAATGTACGTGTCGACCGTGGTCTTGAAGGCGCCGATTTCGCGCGCCAGCTCGATCATAGTGCGATCGACGAGCTCGACGGCGGAGGGCGCGAGCTTGACGATATTCTGAGCGCAGTCCATCGCGACGTAGAACTTCGGGAAGTGCACGACGCCCAGTGCGCGTGCGCGCGGCAGCGGGCTGAGCTTGAGCAGCAGGCGCTCGAAGAATGCGAGCGTGCCCTCGGATCCGACCAGCAGGTGCGCCGCGTTCGCGTGCGGCGGACCGAGATGATCCAGGTTGTAGCCGGCGACCCTGCGCAGCACCTTCGGCAGGCGCGCGGCGATTTCGTCCTTCTCACGCTCGTACAAGGCGTGCAGCTTGCCGACGAAGTCGCGGTAGCCGGCCGGACCGGAGGCCTCCGCGAGCGGCGCAAAGCGCCAGCGCTGTCCGTCGGCGAGCAGCGCGTCGATGGCGTGCACGTTGTGCACCATGTTGCCGTAGGCGATCGAGCGCGAGCCGCAGGAATTGTTGCCAGCCATGCCGCCGAGCGTGGCCTGCGCGCTGGTCGAGACGTCGACCGGGAACCACAGCCCGTGCTTGCGCAGCTGTGCGTTTAGCCGGTCGAGCACGATGCCGGGCTGCACGAGCGCGCTGCGCCGCTCGACGTCCAGCTCGACGAGGCCGTTCAGGTACTTGGAATGGTCGATGACCAGCGCCGCGCCCACCGTTTGCCCGCATTGCGAGCTGCCGGCGCCCCGCGGCAGGATCGGTACACCTTCCCCGACGGCGATTTCCACCGCGGCGCGCGCCGCCTCTTCATTGCGCGGCACGACCACGCCGATCGGCTCGATCTGATAGATCGAGGCGTCGGTCGCGTAGCGTGCGCGGCTCGCACGGTCGAACAGAATCTCGCCGTCTACCTCTTTCGCCAGGCGCGCGGCAAGCGCTGCGTGGCTCATGCCGCCTGTCGTTCTGAGAGCGCGCCGAGCGCCGCCCCGAGCTTGCCGTCCAGGTGGTCGCGCAGCAGCGCCTTGAGGCGCGGTGCATCCCGCTCGGCGAGCGCGCGGAGAATCTCCTCGTGCTCGCGCACCGCGGCGTCCCAGCGCTCCTTGGACAGGTTCGCCATGTAGCGCACCCGGCGCGCGTAGTCGTTCAGTTGGCGGTAGGTATTTGCCAGCACCGCGTTGCCCGCCGCCTCGACGATTTTCAGGTGAATCGCCTGGTTGCATCTGAAGTAGCCGGCGAGGTCGCCGCGCGCGTGCATCGCAAGCATCTCGTAGTGCAGCGCGCGTACCTCGGAAAGCTGCTCGTCGCTCGCGTGCGCGCACGCGAGCTCGCCGGACAAGCCCTCCAGCGCACCTATCACTTGCAGCGTCTGCGTCACGCGCGCTGCATCGAGCGGCGCCACAATCGCGCCGCGGTTCGGCAGGAGCTCGACCAGGCCTTCTGCCGCCAACAGCTTGATCGCCTCGCGCAGCGGCGTGCGCGAAATCCCGAGCTGACCGGTAAGCACCCGCTCATTCAGGCGCGTGCCCGGCGCCAGCCGCCCTTGCACGATCAGATCGCGCAGCTGGTCGACCACCTCCTCGTGCAGGGGACGGCGCGAGATTTTCGGGGCGGATAGCTCTTCGATCGATCCCATGGCTTGCGCCTCTCCCATATCGCATGCATAATACAAAAAGTGCCACGCAAAGCGCAAGGGCCCGCCCGTAATGTTGCGCAATATGGGCGCTTTTGCATTCAATCGAGGAGCCAATATGGCACGGACCGCCGGACGCCATTTCCTGCAGATTCCTGGACCGACCAATGTGCCCGACCGCGTCCTGCGAGCGATCGATCGGCCGACCATAGATCACCGCGGGCCCGAGTTCGCCGAACTCGGCAAGGCGGTGCTCGCCGGCATGAGGCGCATCTTCAAGAGCGCCTCCGGAGAGGTCGTCATCTATCCCGCCTCCGGCACGGGAGCCTGGGAAGCAGCCCTGGTGAACACGCTTTCGCCCGGCGACGTCGTGCTCATGGCGGAGACGGGTCAGTTCGCCGTGCTGTGGCGCAAGCTCGCCGAGCGCCTCGGCCTGAAGCCCGAGTTCCTGCCGGGCGATTGGCG
Source organism: Burkholderiales bacterium (assembly GCA_035310985.1). Lineage (GTDB taxonomy): Bacteria > Pseudomonadota > Gammaproteobacteria > Burkholderiales > SG8-39 > DAHVFK01. The sequence goes on along the minus strand of DATGDH010000139.1, from coordinate 118,146 downwards.
CCACGGCGCGGATCCCGCTGCGATCGAGCAGCGGCTGCGAAGCGACGCTGAGCGGCACATCAAGGCGGTATGCGTCGTACACAACGAAACTTCTACCGGGGTCACCTCGCGCATCGGGGAGGTGCGGCGCGCCATCGATTCTTCCGCGCACCCCGCGCTTTTCATGGTCGATACGATCTCGTCGCTCGCGTCGATCGATTATCGTCATGACGAATGGGGTGTAGACGTCACCGTGGCCGGCTCGCAGAAGGGGTTGATGCTGCCGCCGGGGCTGTCGTTCAATTGCGTGTCGGCCAAGGCGCTGACGGCCTCGCGCAGCGCGTCGCTGCCGCGCAGCTACTGGGCGTGGGACGAAATGCTCGCCAGCGGCAAGAACGGCTTCTTCCCGTATACGCCGTCGACCAACCTGCTCTACGGGCTACGCGAGGCGATCGCAATGCTCGAGGAGGAGGGGCTCGCGAACGTGTTCGCGCGCCACCAGCGCCACGCCGAGGCGACGCGCCGCGCGGTGCGCGCGTGGGGGCTCGAAGTACTGGCACTGGATCCGTCGGAATACTCCGCGTCGCTTACCGCCGCGCTGATGCCGCCCGGGCATGACGCCGACAGGGTGCGCCAGACGGTGCTCGAGCACTTCGACATGTCCCTCGGCACGGGACTCGGCAAGCTCGCCGGCAAGGTGTTCCGCATCGGTCACCTGGGCGATTTCAACGACCTCACGCTCGTCGGCACGCTCGCCGGAGTCGAGATGGGGCTCGCGCTCGCCGGCTGCCCGGTGAAAAGGGAGGGCGTGCAGGCGGCGATCCAATACCTCGAGTCGGCACACCGGGACCGGGTGCGCGCCGCCGCATGAGTGCGGGTCCGCTCGCCGGCCTCAAAGTACTCGAGCTCGCGCAGATCATGGCCGGGCCGACCTGCGGCATGCTGCTCGCCGATCTCGGCGCCGACGTCATCAAGGTCGAGAAGATGCCGGGCGGCGACGATACGCGCGCCATGAACCGGCCTTCGGTGAACGGCGAGTCGGCCGCTTTCATGGCGATGAACCGCAACAAGCGCGGCATTGCGCTGAATCTCAAGCTGCCCGCAGCGCGCGACGCGCTCAAGCGCATGGTCGGGCGGGTCGACGTCCTCACCGAGAACTACCGCAAGGGCACGATGGAGAAGCTCGGCCTGGGCTACGACGCGCTGAAGCCGCTCAATCCCGCGCTCATCTACTGCTCGATCTCCGGATACGGGCGCACCGGGCCCTACGCCGACAAGGGCGGCTTCGACCTCGTCGCCCAAGGCGCGTCCGGCCTGATGGCGATCACGGGGGAACCGGGTCGCCCGCCGGTCAAGTCGGGCAACCCGATCTGCGACATCAACGGCGGCATCCTCGCGGCGCTCGGCATCGTTTCGGCCTATGTGCACCGCCTGAAGAGCGGCGAGGGCCAGCTGGTGGACACCTCGCTCTACGAGGCCGGCATCCAGCAGACCTACTGGCAATCGGCGATCTTCTTCGCCACCGGGCAGTCGCCCGGCCCGATCGGCTCGGCGCATCTGCTCTCGGCCCCCTACCAGGCTTTCCGGGCGCGCGACGGCTGGCTCACCATCGGCGGCGCCAACCAGCCGAACTGGGAGCGTCTGGCGCGCGTGCTGGAGGCGCCCGAGTGGCTTGCCGACGAGCGCTTTCGCGCGAACAGCGATCGCATGAATAATCTCGATGCGCTGGTGCCGCTCGTCAATGCCAAGCTCGAGCAGCGCACGGTGCGCGAGTGGATCGAGATGCTCGAGGCAGAGGGCGTGCCCTGCGGCCCGATCAATTCGATCGGCGACATGCTCGCCGACCCGCAGACCGGGGCGCGCGACATGGTGGTCGAGCTCGAGCACCCGAAGGCGGGCAGGACGCGGGCGCTCGGGCTGCCGATCAAACTCTCCGCCACGCCGGGCGCGGTGAAGCGCCCGGCACCTACCTACGGCCAGCACACGCGCGAGGTGCTCGCCGAGTTCGACTTCTCCGCGGGCGAGATCGAGGCGCTGGTCGCCTCGGGCGCGGCCGCATAAGCGTCCGACAGCAGCTCAGATCGCGCCGTCGGCGCGCAGCTTCTCTATATCGACGTCGCTCCGGCGGAGCAGACCGCGCAGAATTTCGTCGGTATGCTGCCCCAAAAGGGGCGGGGGGACATTGTGCTCGAGCGGCGTTTGCGAGAAACGCATCGGGCTTCGCACCAGTGCCACCTTTCCGGCAAGTGGATGCGGGATTTCGATCTTCAGTCCCCGCGCGACCGCTTGCGGCTCGCGGAATACTTGCTCGAGCGTATTGATCGGGCCGTTCGGTACGCCTGCCATTTCCAGCGTCTCGGTCCAGTCACGGGTCGTACGCGCGCGGAAGACTTCGCTCAGGATCTGCGTCAGCGCGGCACGATTCTCGACCCGCTTGCCATTGGTCGCGAAGCGCTCATCTGTGGCGAGGTGCTGGCACTGCGCCACCTCGCAGAACTTGCGAAACAGATTATCGTTCCCGCAGGCGAGGATCACGTCTCCGTCGGCGGTCTTGAAGGTCTGGTAGGGCACGATATTCGGGTGCGCATTTCCCAGGCGACGCGGTGAGATTCCGGTCGCGAGATAGTTCGCGCCCTGGTTCGCCAGCACCGCCACCTGCGAGTCAAGCAGGGCCAGGTCGAGGTGCTGGCCAACGCCGGTCTCGGCGCGGTGTGCCAGCGCCGCGCACACGGCGACCGTCGCGTACATCCCGGTGATGAGGTCGGCGATCGGGATGCCCGCTTTTTGCGGCCCGCCGCCCGGTAGCTCGTCGCGCTCGCCAGTAACGCTCATCAGCCCGCCCATGCCCTGGATCATGAAGTCGTAGCCCGGTCGATCCCGATAGGGGCCGGTGTGACCGAAGCCGGTAACCGAGCAGTACACCAGCCGCGGATTCACGTGCTTCAAATCGTCGTAGCCCAGGCCGTAGCGCCCGAGGTCACCGGGCTTGTAGTTCTCCAGCAGCACGTCGCACTTTGCCGCCAGCTCGCGCACTATCTGCTGACCGTCCGCAGCAGCCAGGTTGACGGTAATCGACTTCTTGCCGCGGTTGGCGCAGGCGAAGTACGCGGACTCCCCGGTGTCCTTGCCGGCGGAGTCCTTCAGCCACGGCGGGCCGAAAGCGCGGGAATCATCGCCTTTGTGCGGACGTTCGACCTTGATGACTTCGGCGCCAAGATCGGCGAGGTTCTGTCCTGCCCATGGCGCCGCGAGCACGCGCGAGAGGTCGAGAACACGGATATGCGATAAGGGGCCTGCCATTCATTTGTCCTCAAACGGAAGCAGGAATCTTATTACCACAGAGCGAGCCGCGCGCGCAGCGCGTCACCAGAGGCTTAGGAGCATGTGCAGCGCGAGCAGGAACAACAGGAGCGCGAAGACGACGCGCAGCCTGCGCACGGGCAGATGATGCGAGACGCGCGCCCCGAGGGGCACCGTGAGGATGCTGGTCGCCACGATGAGCGCGAGCGCCGGGACGTAAACGAAGCCCAGACTGCCGCGCGGCAGTCCGGCCACTTTCCAGCCCGCGTAGACGTAGCCGATGCTCGAGGCGAGCGACAGGGGGAAGCCGATCGCCGCCGCAGTGCCGATCGCGCGCTTGAGCGGGACGTTGCACCAGGTCATGAACGGCACGCTCATGAACGCCGCGCCCGCGGCGAGGAAACTGGCGAGGAAACTCATGACGCCCCCGGTGACGCCGAGGCCGAGCCTGCCCGGCAGCTGGCGGGTCGGCTTGGGGCGCACGTCGAGCATCATGTTTCCCGACGCATAGAAGATGAACGCCGTGAAGAAGATGGCGAGCGGGCGCGACGGAACGCCGCCGGCCACCAGCGCGCCGAGCAGGGCGCCGGTCGCGAGGCCCGGCAGCATGCCGCGCACGACGCGCCAGTCCACGCCGCCGCGCACGTGGTGCGCGCGCACGCTGGAAGCCGAGGTGAACGGAATAGTCGCCATCGCGGTGGCGAGCGACAGGTGCATGAGGTGACTCGCCGGAAAATTCTTCGCAGTGAACACGAACACCAGCATCGGCACGGTGATCATGCCCCCGCCGACGCCCAGCAGCCCGGCGAGAAAGCCCACCGCCGCGCCGACTCCCAGGTACGCCGGCCACCATTCGATCACTTGCGCTCCAACAGGTGGGCGACGAGCTCGACAAAGCCTGCGCCGGCCGCGGCCCGCGTCACGAATTTCGGCGCCGCGGCGAGATGCCCGGCAAAGCGCGCGACGTTCGCCACGCCGATCGAATGCTCGAAGAACGCGAACATCGGCGCGTCGTTGGGGGAGTCGCCCGCAAACGCGAACTCGCTCTGGGCGGCGACCAGGTCGGTGCCGAAGCGCTCGGCAAACAGTGTTCGCGTGGTGGCGAGCTTGTCGTAGTCGCCGAACCAGCCGTTCACGTGGATCGAGCTGATCTTGGCGCGCAGGCCCGCCTCGCGCATCAGCGCAACGATGCGTTCGGCAGCTTCGAGCGGCAAGGCGGGCACGTCCTCGCAGAAGTCGATCGCCAGATCCGTATCGCGGTAGTTCTGGTCCGCTGCGAGCGCGCAGCCCGGCACGGCGGAGACGATGCGCCGTGCGATCGCGTCGAAGCGCGCGCGGTTCGCGACGCGCACCTCTTCAGCGTCCCGGTAGCGGCGCCGCAGCTTGCCGGCCGCAGCGTCGTACCAGAAATAGAACGCGCCGTTCTCTCCGACCACGGCGTCCACCGGCCACATGCGCGCGATGTGATCGCACCAGCCGGCCGGGCGCCCGGTGATCGGCACGACCACGCGTCCCGCCTGCTTCAGGTCCTGCAGCGCGCCGTAGGCTTCCGCGGTCAGCCGGCCTTCCGTGGTCAGCGTGTCGTCGATATCGAACAGCAGTCCTCGGAGGCGACGCGGATTGCTTAGCGCGGCGAGCGGCTTCATCGCTGGGGTCGGGCAAAGCGCGGATTCTAGCGCCACGCAATCGGCAGGCGCACCGTGATCGCGACGCCGTCGCCGGCGGGCAGGTTGTCCGCCGCGATCGTGCCGCCGTGGAACTCGGCGATCAGGCGTGCCACGTACAGCCCCAGGCCGAGGTGCGGCACGGCGCCGCGCCGCTCGCCGCGCAGCGAGATCATCGAATCGAACAGCCGGCCCTGCGTCTCGGGCGGCAGCAGGGGTCCGCGGTCGATCACCTTGAGCAGCGCCATACCCCGTTCCTCTTCCAGCGAGACGTGGATCGGGCTGCCCGGGGTCGCGAAATCCACGGCGTTCTCCACCAGCTTGTCGAGCAGCTGCGCGGCCAGGTCCGGCGAGCCCTCGACATCCATTCGCTCCTCGGGCAGCTCGAGCGCGAAGCGCGCCTGCGGGTACGCCAGGCGGTAACCCTCGACGCAACCGCGTACCACCGGCACCAGGTCGTAGCGCTCGCGCGCGGACGCGCGCAGGCTCTGCTCCAGCCGCGAGGCTTCCGTCATGCGTTGCAGGATGGTGTTCAGCCGCGCGAGCCCTTGCTCGGCGCGCTCGACGTACAGGCGCCGCTCGGCGGGCCCGGCGGCGAGCTGCAGGTTCTCCAGCGACGAGCGCACCACCGCGATCGGCGTGCGCAGCTCGTGCGAAAGACGATCGGCCATGCTCTCGAGATACGCATGGTGCTGCGCGAGCCGCGCCAGCATGGCCGAGAAGCTGCGCGACAGGTCGCCGATCTCGTCGCCGGCATCGGAGCCGGCCGCGAGGCGCGTAATGCGGCCGCGCGCGTCGATCGCCGACTCGGCTTCGTCGCGCAGCCGGCGGATACGCTGCGACAGCCGCGTCGCGTAGGCGATCAGCAGCGCACCGACGCCCGCGAACGCCGCCAGCGTGAGCGCGAGCAGGCGCTCGAGCGCAGCGCTGCGCAGCGAGACGATCGGGTTGGTCGTCTCCTCGGCGACCACCGCGCCGGCGACCTCGTCGCCGGACCAGATGGGATAGGCGGAGGAGAGGACCACGGCGCGGCCGTCCGGGGTGCGGCGCATGCGCGTGCCCGGCGTTCCCTGCAGGGCGGCCGTGATGTCGCGACTGGTGGCGAGCACGTCGTCGGGCAAAGCTTCGGCGAAGTCCTCCGTCGGCCCCGGGATCAGCCAGCCGATTGCCCGGTGCCACCAGGAGCGCAGTAGACCGTCCTGCCCCGGCAGTACGGGCTGCCTCAGACTGCCGGCGAGCGCGAGCACCTGGTAGCGCCGGTTCACCACCCAGATGCGCGAGCTGGCACGCTCAACTCCGCGCAGGATGGCGGCGATCTCTTCCCGCGCGGGGCCCGCCGCGACCGCATCCTCGCGCGCCAGCGGTACGTCCGCCTCGGTGCCGCCGGCGCCCCCGCTTTGCTGCGTCAGCCGCTGCAGCTCGGCCTCGGCCTCGCGTCGCAGCGCATCGTCGCGCTCCGGAACCGCGGCAAGGAGCTGCGGGCGGTCGTGCAGCGCGGTCGCGACCGCCCGCGCGGTGGCGAGCAGCGCACGCTCCTGTCCCTCGAGCAGGAAGCGCTCCATCTCGCCGACGTAGAGCCATCCTGCCCAGGGCAGCGCCAGCATGGCGAGCGAGACCAGCGCGAGCTTGACCCGCAGGGTAATGCGCACGCGCATTGCAGCCTCAGGCCTTCCAGCGGTAGCCCATGCCGTAGACCGTGTCGATTCGGTCGAACGCGGCATCGACGGCGAGGAACTTGTGCCGTATGCGCTTCACGTGCGAAGTGACCGTGGCGTCGTCGACGACCAAGTTTGCTTCGCGCATCAGCTGGTCGCGATTCTTGACGTGGCCCGGGAACTTGGCGAGCGCGTGCACCATCCAGAACTCCGTCAGCGTGAGCGCGACGGGTCGACCCTGCCAGCTTACGCTGAAGCGCTTCAGGTCGAGCGCGAGCGCGCCGCGCTCGAAGCGCTCCTCGGCCGCAGGCGGCTCGCGCGCGAGATCGGCGCGGCGAAACAGCGCCGCGATGCGCGCCATGAGGTGCGGCAAGCTCACGTCCTTGGTGAGATAGTCGTCGGCACCCAGACGCAGGCCGGCGACCACGTCGAAGTCGCTGTCGCGCGCGGTCAGGAAGATGATCGGCAGCGCGGCAGAGAGCGCGCGCAACTCGCGGCACAGCGCGAAGCCGCCGTCCGCGTCCTCCCCCAGGCCAATGTCGATGATGGCGAGGTCGGGTAGGCGCGACTTCATCGCGGCGAGCGCCTCGGCGCGGCCGCCGTACGTGGCCACCTCGTAGCCGTAGCGGCCGAGCGCGGCGGCGTAGTTGGCGCGTATGGCAGGGTCGTCCTCGACGATGGCGATGCGGCGTGACATGACATCGAATATAGCCGATCGCTGCGCGTTCTCCGCCCGCTGCCACAGGATTGCCACAATTGCTCAGCGGTGCGCCCTTTGCGCGCCGCGCGCCCGCCCCGACGCGCGCCTGTAATCGGCTTCCAGCACGCACCAACGATGGAGGCGCCGTGAGCAAGCCCGCAAAAAGAACCCTAGCCGGTCGGATCGCGCTCGATCTCATCGCCTCAGTGGCGCTCGCCGCCGCCTTGGGCATCGTGACCGCCATTGCGCTCGCCGGCGTGACGCTGCTGTTCGCGAGCCAGGCGCGGGCAGCCGATGCGCCGAGCGAGGGCACACTGCTCCTGCGCCCGCGTGCCGGCGGCGATGCGCTCGAAGCGCCGCTGCAGTCGACTGCGGTGGCGTTCCAGGTCTCGGGCATGGTGGTGCGCGCGCGCGTGGTGCAGACCTTCCGCAATCCTGGTGAGGGCTGGTACGAGGGCGTCTACGTGTTCCCGCTGCCCGAGAACTCGGCCGTCGACCGCCTGCGCCTGCGCATCGGCGAGCGCACCATAGAAGGAGAGATCCAAGAGCGCGCGGCCGCCCAGAAGACCTACGCAGCGGCGCGGGCGCAGGGCAGCCGTGCGGCGCTGCTCGACCAGGAAAGGCCCAACATATTCACCACCAGCGTGGCGAACATCGGTCCGCACGATACCGTTGTGGTCGAACTCGAATATCTGGAGACACTGCGCTACCGGGACGGCCGCTTTTCGCTGCGCTTTCCAATGGTGGTCGGACCGCGCTATATCCCGCACGGCGTGACGGACGCGGCGCGCATCACGCCCGTCGTGCTGCGTCCGCAGGAGGGGCCTGCGCCCGCCAACCCGGTTTCGATCCGCGTCGAGCTGGATGCAGGCATGCCCCTGGCCGAGGTTTCGAGCCCCTACCACCAGGTGGACGTCAAAACGCTCGGCGAGGGGCAGCGCGAAATCACGCTCGCCGAAGGCAGCACTCCGGCCAATCGCGATTTCGTGCTGCGCTGGGCGCCGCGCCCCGACGCGGCGCCCCGGCTCGCCTGGTTCACGCAGTCGCAGGGCGGGCGCCACTACGCGCTGCTGATGCTGATGCCATCGGCGGCGGCGCACGAGGCGCCGCTTCCGCGCGAAGTGATCTTCGTGCTCGACACCTCGGGCTCGATGGCCGGCGCGTCGATCCGCCAGGCGCGCGAGGCGCTCGCGCTCGCGCTCGAACGCCTGAAACCGCAAGACCGCTTCAACGTCATCGAATTCAACTCGACCGCGAGGGCGCTGTTCGCCGAGGCTCGCCCGGCCGCGACCGCCCAAGTGCGGCGCGCGATCGGCTGGGTGCGAAGCCTCGAGGCCGGCGGCGGGACCGAGATGGCCTCCGCCCTGAAGCTCGCCTTGAACGGCGGCGATGCGGGCTCCGGCGTGAGACAGGTGGTCTTCCTCACCGACGGCGCGGTCGGCAACGAAGAGGAGCTGTTTCGCCTGATCCAGGCGCGGCTGGGCGACTCGCGCCTCTTTACCGTGGGAATCGGCTCGGCGCCAAACAGCCACTTCATGCGCAAGGCGGCGGAGCTCGGGCGCGGCACGTTCACCTATATCGGCCGCGTCGACGAGGTCGGCGCGAGGATGTCCGAGCTCTTCACCAAGCTCGAAGCGCCCGTGCTGAAGGGGATCACGCTGCAATGGCCCGAGGCGGCGCACGTCGAAGCCTGGCCCGCGCGCGTGCCCGACCTCTATTCCGGCGAGCCGCTCGTAGTGAGCGCTTCCCTCGAACGCCTCGAAGGCGAGCTGCGCGTGAGCGGAGTGCGCGCGGGGCGGGTGTGGGAAGCGCGTGTGCCGCTCGCGGCTGGCGCGCAGGGCAGCGGCATCGATTCGCTCTGGGCGCGCGCCAAGGTGGCCTCGCTCATGGACTCACTGCGCGAAGGTGCGCCTCCCGACGCGGTGCGCGAGCAGGTGATCGCGCTCGCGCGCGCACACCGCCTGGTGACCCGCTACACGAGCTTCGTCGCGGTCGATCGCGCGTCGGCGCGGCCCGCGGACGCGCCGCTCGCGCGCGCCGATCTGCCGACCAACCTGCCGGAAGGCTGGGAGTACGACAAGGTGTTCGGCGAACTGCCGCAGACCGGCACCGACAGCCGTTTCGCGCTGTTGAGCGGGATGCTGTTTCTCCTGCTCGCCGCAATTTTGGTCGGCTGGCGCCGGAGGTTTGGGTGAAACGCGACCAGGAGCTGTGCCTGGGCGTGGAATGTGCCTGGCCCGAATCGAATGCAGGGACTCGCAGCAAAAGCGTCGGGCGCCTGCGTCTTGTCCTCGTCGCGTTGCTCGTCGCAACGGGCGGCTGGCAGTTCGCGCGCGGCGCGTGGATCCAGGCCAAGGCCTGGATCGCTCAAGCACTCATCGCGCAAGCCTGGCAGCGAACGCTCGCGGGCGAGACGCACGCGAGGCCCTGGCCCTGGGCCGACACCTGGCCGGTCGCGCGCCTGTCGGTACCGTCGCTCGGCATCGAGCGCTACGTCCTCGAGGGTGCCGACGGCGTGGCGATGGCATTCGGCCCAGGGCACCTCGCCGGAACCGCGCTGCCCGGGGCGTCCGGGAACAGCGTGATCAGCGGGCATCGCGACACGCACTTCGCGTTCCTGCGCAAGCTCGCGCTTGGAACGAAGATCATCGTCCAAACGCCCGACGGCGCGCGCCACGCGTATACGGTGCGCCGGATGCGCGTACTCGACCGAAGCGACGCCTGGGTCGCAGCGCAGGAGGGCCCCGCCAGGCTGACGCTCGTGACCTGTTTTCCCTTCGACGCGCTGCGCGCGGGCGGCCCCGGGCGTTACGTGGTGTGGGCTTACCCCATCGACGAACACAAGGACCGCGGCGGCGAGCGCGCGGATCGGACTAGCCACCTCCTCTAGGGCCGATCCCCGCTCGCGCGCTTCGGCAGGCGCTCAGGCGCCGTAGCTGCCGACGATCGTGACCGATGAAACGTTTTGGCTCGGGAAGCCGCCGAGGTTGTGCGTCATGCCGAGCACCGGCTCGGACCGCTGGCGCTCGCCGGCGCGGCCCGAAAGCTGCAGGTACATCTCGTAGAGCATGCGCAGGCCCGAGGCGCCGATCGGATGGCCGAAGCATTTCAGCCCGCCATCGATCTGGCACGGGATCTTGCCGGAAGCGTCGTAGAAGCCGTCCAGCACGTCCATGATCGCCTTGCCCTCGTCGGAGATCCCGAGGTCTTCCATGGTCACCAGCTCAGTGACCGAGAAGCAGTCGTGCACGTCGAACATCGAGATGCGCTTTCTCGGGTCGTCGATGCCGGCCTCGCGGTAAGCGCGCTTGGCGGCCACGCGCGTGGTGGCGAAATACGAGCCGTCCCACTCGTCGTATTGCACCTCCTGGCCGTTCGAGACCGCGAGCTGCAGCGCCTTCACCGCAACGAGGTCTTTCTTGCCGAGGCCGCGCGCGATGTCGGGCGTGGTGACGATCGCGCAGGCCGAGCCGTCCGAGACGCCGCAGCAGTCGTACAGCCCGAGCGGATCGGCGATCATCGGCGCGTTCAGCACGTCCTCCTCGGTAATGCGATTCCTCAGGTGCGCCTTCGGGTTCTTCGCGCCGTTGTCGTGACTCTTCACCGAGATGTGCGCCATGGCGCGTTTCAGGTCTTTCGGGTCGACACGGTGCTTGGCGCGGTAGGCCGCGGCGAGCTGGGCGAACGAGCCGGGCGCCGAAATGTTGGCCCAGAAGAAGTTGTTCAGGCCGCCGCGGCCGCGCTGCGGCAGGCCTCCGTAGCCGGTGTCCTTGAGCTTTTCCACGCCGAGCGCAAGCGCGATGTCGACCGCGCCGGAGGCCACGGCATACACCGCGCCACGGAATGCCTCGGTGCCGGTGGCGCAATAGTTCTCGACGCGCGTCACCGGGATATAGGGCAGGCGCAGCGTCATCGCGAGAGGCACGCCCGACTTGCCGACGTGCTGTTCCTCGATCGCGGTGCCGAACCACGCCGCCTCGATCTGGTTGCGCTCGATGCCGGCGTCCTTCAAGCCTTCTTCGAAGGCTTCGACCATCAGGTCCTCGGCATTGCGGTCCCAGCGCTCTCCGAACTTCGAGCAGCCCATGCCGAGGATCACCACCTTGTCGCGGATTCCGATTGCCATGTCGGACCTCCTACTGGTTACCTGCGGGTGCGGCCTTCCAAAAGTATCGCACGAAGCCGCGCGCAGCATCGTGCTCCTTGACGCGGAACATCATGCGCATCGGCATGCCCACCTCGACCTTGCCATCGTCGACGTCGGCGAAGTCGGCCATCATGCGTCCCCCTCCGTCGAACTGGATCATGCCGTAGTAGGCCGGCGGATCGGGACTGTAGGTGAGCGCGTCGGCCGTGTACGACATCACCTTCGCGCCCACCTCGGAGAACGGGTGATCGTCCTGCGAATCGAGCGCGTTGCACTTCGGGTTGACGCAGTAGCGCCCGCGCGGGAATTGCAGCGTGCCGCAGTTGCGGCAGCGCCCGCCCACGAGGCCGGTGACCATCTCGCGGTTGCGGTACAGCGTCGAGAGCGGCGTGCCGTGATCGACCTCGGCGCGCATGCCGCGATCGAGCGCGATGTGGTCGTTGAACGCGAGAAAGCGCTCGTAGTTAGTCTCTTCCTTGCGCCGGGCGAGCGCACCCCGCACCCCGCGGCGCGCGGGCAGTTCGCGCACGGCATCGGTGACCTCGAACAGCAGCGCATCGCAGCCCTGGCCGAACGCGGCGACGACGATCCGGTCGCCGGGCTTCGACTCCTCGAGCGCCTGAGCGAGCATGAGCAGCGGATGCGCGGCGCCGGTGTCGCCGCACACCGCGGCGAGGTTGTCGCGCAGGGCGCTCTCGGCGATTCCGGCGCGCTTGGCGACGCCGGCGGCAACGCGCGATAGCGTGCATGGCATGCAGAAGTGCGTCACGGCCCCTGGGGAAGCGCCGCTCGCGTTGAAAAGCGTCGCGAGCGCCGCGGGCACGATCTTCATGTAGCCCTCGTCGCGGATCCACCGCTCCTCCCACATGTAGTCGTGCGCGCGGTCGCGGCCCCGGTACTGGTGCACGAAGTCCACCGTCTCGCTGTGCGCGGCGACCAGGCGCGCGATCGGCGCGCCGCGCCCGACGAGCAGCGCCGCCGCGCCGTCGCCGTAATGCATTTCCTGTGGGCTCGCCGCCTTGGCGAGCCGGTGCTCGCCTGCCGTGACGACGACGTTCGCGCCCGTAGCAAGCGCGGTCATAAGCGCCGAGCTGCCGGCGCGCTGGCTGCCGGTCACGTCGAGGGCGCGCAGGGCGGAGCCCAAGTGCAGCGCAGTCGCCACGATCCCTGCGTTCTGCCTGTCATCGTAGGGATGCGTCGTCGAGGCGAGCATCAGCTGGGCCGGTGTAACGGTTGTCATGCCGCTGAGACAGTCGCGGGCCGCTTCGACGGCCATGGTGACCGCGTCCTCGTCCCAGTTGGCCATCGCGCGCTCGCCCTTGGCGAGCCCGCGCAGCGCCGGATTGAACCAAGTGTTCGCCGCGGCGATCGCCTTGCGTTGCAGCCGGCGCCGGGGGATGTAGGCACCGTAGGAGAGAATTCCAAAAGTGTTCGTCATGGTGTCCGGGATTATGCAACACTCGCGACGCCAAGCCATGGACGCAGACCTGCTCCATCCCTGCCACCACGCCGCACGCACGCCCGACAAGCCGGCGTACGTCATGGCGCGCTCCGGCGAGGTGGTCACCTATCGCGAGCTCGAGGAGCGCTCCAACCAGGGTGCGCAGTTGTTCAGGGCCTGCGGTCTGGCGCGCGGCGATCACGTCGCGCTCATGATGGACAACAATGCGCGCTACTTCGAAATCTGCTTCGCCGCGCAGCGTTCGGGCCTGCTCTTCACCGCGATGAGCACGCGGCTCGCGCTGCAGGAAGCCGAGTACATCCTGCGCGATTGCGGTGCCAAGGCGTTCATTATCTCGGCGAGCCTCGCCGAAGCTGCGGCGGGGCTCGTCGAGCGAGTGCCGCAGCTCGCACTGCGCCTTTCGGTCGGCGGCGCGCTCCCCGGCTACCGGCGTTGGGAGGAGGCGGCGGGCGCGCAGCCGCGCGCTCGCATCGGCGACCAAAGCGCGGGGCGCGACATGCTTTACTCTTCCGGCACGACGGGTCGTCCCAAAGGCATCAAGACCGAGCTTCTCGACGAGGCGATCGACGCCCCCACGCCGCTACTCGCGCTCGCCAGGAAGCTGTACGGCCTGGGCCCGGACTCGGTCTACCTCTCGCCCGCGCCCCTTTATCACGCGGCGCCGCTGCGCTTCAACATTACGGTCATGCGTTGCGGAGGAACCTCGGTATTGATGGAGCACTTCGATGCCGAGGAAGCGCTGGCGCTCATCGAGCGGCACCGCGTCACGCACAGCCAGTGGGTGCCGACCATGTTCGTGCGCATGCTGAAACTTCCGGCCGAAGTGCGAGCACGCTACGACGTAAGCTCGCTCAAAGTCGCGATCCACGCCGCCGCGCCCTGTCCCGTACCGGTGAAGGAGGAGATGATCCGCTGGTGGGGTCCCGTGCTGTACGAGTACTACGCCGGCACTGAGGGCAACGGCTACGTTGCCTGTAATTCGCAGGAGTGGCTCGCGCACAAGGGCACGGTCGGTCGCGCGCTGCTGGGCGAAGTGCGCATTCTTGACGACGAGGGCAGGCCGCTACCGCCGGGCGAGACGGGGACCATTTATTTCGCGAACGGTCCCGCGTTCGAGTATCACAACGACCCCAAGAAGACCGCTGCCTCGCGCAGCCGTGAGGGCTGGTCGACGCTTAGCGACGTCGGGCACCTGGACGCCGAAGGCTACCTCTACCTCACGGACCGCAAGGACTACATGATCATCAGCGGCGGGGTGAACGTCTACCCGCAGGAGGTCGAGAATCTTCTCGTCGCCCATCCGAAGGTCGCGGACGTCGCCGTGCTCGGCGTGCCGAACGAAGACTTGGGCGAGGAGGTAAAGGCGGTCGTGCAGCCGACCGACTGGCGCGAGGCCGGTCCCGCGCTCGCGGCAGAACTGATGGCCTACTGCCGCGACAACCTCTCGCATATCAAGTGCCCGCGCTCGGTCGATTTCGAGCCCGAGCTGCCCCGCCACCCTACGGGAAAGCTGTACAAGCGCCTGCTGCGCGAGCGCTACCGCGGCGCCGCGGCCCGCGCACGCACCTGAGCGTCACTTCCTGCGCAGCTTGCGGATCGCCGCGAGCTGCGCCGCGAGCATCGAGAGCTCGGCTTCGACGGTCGCGACTTCTTCCTTGTCCTTCGCCTTCGCGCGCGCTTCGGCCGCGCGCTTCTGCGCTTCAAGCGCCTTGGCCTCGTCCAGGTCGTGGCCGCGTATCGCGGTGTCGGCGAGCACCGTCACGACCTGCGGCTGGATCTCGAGAATGCCGCCGGCTACGAAGATCAGCTGCTCCTCCCCACCGCCCGCCGGAGTGATGCGCACCGTGCCGGGACGGATGCGGGTGATGAGCGGTGTGTGGCGCGGATAGACGCCGAGCTCGCCGACCTCGCCCGGCAGCACGACGAACTCCGCCTCGCCCGAGAAGATGGATTCTTCCGCGCTGACCACGTCGACGTGCATGGTGGTTGCCATGTGGGCTCGCCTTACTGGAGGGTCTTCGCCTTCTCGAACGCTTCCTCGATCGTGCCGACCATGTAGAAGGCCTGCTCGGGAAGGCTGTCGCACTCGCCGTTGACGATCATGTTGAAGCCCTTGATCGAGTCCTTGAGCGACACGTATTTCCCGGGAGTGCCCGTGAAGTTCTGCGCCACCGTGAACGGCTGAGAGAGGAAGCGCTGTATCTTGCGCGCACGCGCCACCGCGAGCTTGTCCTCGGGCGAGAGCTCGTCCATGCCCAGAATCGCGATGATGTCGCGCAACTCCTTGTAGCGCTGCAGCGTCGCCTGCACCGCGCGCGTGGTGTTGTAGTGTTCCTCGCCGATGGTGTTCGGATCGACCTGCCGCGAGGTCGAATCGAGCGGATCGACCGCGGGATAGATTCCGAGTGACGCGATATCGCGCGACAGTACCACCGTCGCGTCGAGGTGGCCGAAGGTGGTCGCCGGCGACGGATCGGTCAGGTCGTCCGCGGGCACGTACACGGCCTGGATCGACGTGATGGAGCCGGTCTTGGTCGAGGTGATGCGCTCCTGCAGGCGGCCCATCTCTTCGGCGAGCGTCGGCTGGTAGCCGACCGCCGAAGGCATGCGTCCGAGCAGCGCGCTCACTTCGGTGCCCGCGAGCGTGAAGCGGTAGATGTTGTCGATGAACAGCAGGATGTCGCGCCCTTCGTCGCGGAACGATTCCGCCATCGTCAAGCCGGTCAGTCCGACGCGCAGCCGGTTGCCAGGCGGCTCGTTCATTTGGCCGAACACCATGGCGACCTTCGACTCCTGAAGATTGTCGGTCTTGATGACTTCGGCCTCGATCATCTCGTGGTAGAAGTCATTGCCTTCGCGCGTGCGCTCGCCCACGCCGGCGAACACAGAAAGGCCGCTGTGCTTGGTGGCAATGTTGTTGATCAGCTCGAGCATCGTCACGGTCTTGCCTACGCCCGCGCCGCCAAACAGGCCGATCTTGCCTCCCTTGGCAAACGGGCAGATGAGGTCGATCACCTTGATGCCAGTTTCGAGCAGCTCGATCGAAGGCGAGAGCTCGTCGAACTTGGGCGCGGCCTGGTGGATCGAGCGGCGCTCCTTCGTCTGGATCGGACCGCCTTCGTCAATCGGGCGGCCGAGCACGTCCATGATGCGACCGAGCGTCGCTTTTCCGACCGGCACCGAGATGGGCGCGCCGGTATTGTTGACCTTCATGCCGCGGCGCAGTCCGTCGGCGGAGCCCATTGCGATGCAGCGCACGATGCCGTCACCGAGCTGCTGCTCGACCTCGAAGGTCAGTCCCTGTTCGGCGAGTCCCTTCTCGCCAGTGTCGGAGAGGACCAGCGCGTCGTAGATCTTGGGCATCGCCTCGCGCGGAAATTCGATATCGGTGACCGCGCCGATGCACTGTACGATGGTGCCTTGTGCTTGTGACATGAGGTTTTCCTAGACCTAGATTCCGTTATACGGCGGCCGCGCCGCCGACGATTTCCGAGAGTTCCTTGGTGATCCCGGCCTGCCGGTTCTTGTTGTAAATCAGCGTGAGCTCGTCGATCAGAGTATCCGCGTTGTCGGACGCGGCCTTCATCGCCACCATACGCGCCGACTGCTCCGAGGCCATGTTCTCCGCCAGTGCCTGCACGATGATCCACTCGATATAGCGCGTCAGCACCTGCTCGAGGACGCTCTGCGCCTCCGGCTCGTACAGGTAGTCCCAAGCGCCCTCGGGCGCGCCCATACGCTCGCCAGTAAGCGGCAGGAGCTGCTCCATGATCGGCTCCTGCTTCATGGTGTTTATGAAGCGCGTGTACGCGATCATGACCCTATCGAAGCGATTCTCGACGAAGCCTTCGAGCATCACCCGCACCGCGCCGATCAGCTTGTCGAGCTGAGGCCGGTCGCCGAGCTGCACGACCTGCGAGACGACGTTGGCCCCCAGGCGCTGCATGAACCCCAGCCCCTTGTTCCCGAGGCAACAGACCTCGATCTGCTCGCCCTGCGCCTGCCATTCCTTGTAGCTGTTCAGCACCATGCGCTGGACGTTCGTGTTCAGGCCACCGCAAAGCCCCTTGTCGGTGGTGATCAGGATCAGGCCAACACCCTTGACCGAATCGCGGTCCACCAGGAACGGGTGGCGGTATTCCGGATTGGCATGGCTGATGTGCGCTGCCACATTGCGGATCTTCTCGCCATAGGGTCGCGTCGCGCGCATGCGCTCCTGCGCCTTGCGCATCTTCGAGGCGGAAACCATCTCCATCGCCTTCGTGATCTTCCGAGTGTTCTGCACACTCTTGATCTTGTTGCGGATCTCTTTGGTGCCCGGCATGGCGCTTACCCCGGCTCAGAACGAGCCGCTCTTCTTCCAGTCCTCGATCGCGGCCTTGAGTGCCTTCTCGTCATCCGCCGAGAGGTCCTTCTTGTCCTCCATACGCTTGACGAGATCCGCGTATTTGTCCTTGATGTAGTCGCGCATCGACTTTTCGGCGGCCAGCGCCTTTTTCACATCGATATCGTCGAAATACGCGTTGTTCACGCCGAACAGCGTCAGCGCCATCTCCCAGACCTGAAGCGGGGAGTACTGCGGCTGCTTCATGAGCTCGGTGACCATGCGCCCGCGCTCGAGCTGCTTGCGCGTGGCTTCGTCCAGATCCGAGGCGAACTGCGCGAAGGCCGCAAGCTCCCGGTACTGCGCGAGCGCCAGGCGCACGCCGCCGCCGGTGTCGCGTCGCTTCATGATCTTGGTCTGCGCCGCGCCGCCCACGCGCGACACCGAGATGCCGGCGTTAATCGCGGGCCGGATGCCGGCGTTGAACAAATCCGACTCGAGGAAGATCTGGCCGTCGGTGATCGAGATGACGTTCGTCGGCACGAACGCCGTCACGTCACCCGCTTGCGTCTCGATGATCGGCAGCGCAGTAAGCGAGCCGGTCTTGCCCTTGACCTTGCCCTGGGTGAAGCGCTCGACATACTCTTCGTTGACGCGCGCGGCGCGCTCGAGCAGGCGGCTGTGCAGGTAGAACACGTCGCCGGGGTAGGCTTCGCGCCCTGGCGGGCGGCGCAACAGCAGCGACACCTGGCGATACGCCCAAGCCTGCTTGGTCAGGTCGTCGTAGATGATCAGCGCGTCCTGGCCGCGATCGCGGAAGTACTCTCCCATGGTGCAGCCGGAATACGGTGCAATGTACTGCATCGCCGCCGATTCCGAGGCGGAGGCGGCGACCACGATGGTGTAGTCCATCGCGCTGTGCTCCTCCAGCTTGCGCACCACGTTGGCGATTGTCGAAGCCTTCTGGCCGATCGCGACGTATACGCAGATCAGGTCCTTGCCCTTCTGATTAATGATGGTGTCAACCGCAACCGCCGTCTTGCCCGTCTGGCGGTCACCGATGATCAGCTCGCGCTGCCCGCGGCCAACCGGCACCATGGCGTCGATCGCCTTGAGTCCCGTCTGTACCGGTTGCGACACCGACTTCCTCCAGATCACACCGGGCGCGACCTTCTCGATGACGTCGGTCTCCTTCGCGTTGACCGGGCCTTTGCCGTCGATCGGCTGGCCGAGCGAGTTCACTACCCGCCCGAGCAGCTCGGGACCGACCGGGACGGACAGGATGTTGCTCGTGCACTTGACCGTGTCGCCCTCGGTGATGTGCTCGTATTCGCCGAGAATCACCGCGCCGACAGAGTCGCGTTCCAGGTTGAGCGCCAGGCCGAAAGTATCATTCGGGAACGCGAGCATCTCGCCCTGCATGACGTCGGACAGGCCGTGAACGCGGCAAATGCCATCGGTCACCGACACGACGGTGCCCTCCGTGCGCATCTCCGCGCCGGTATCGAGTTTCTGAATCCGGCTCTTGATCAGTTCCGATATTTCGGACGGATTGAGTTGCATGAGGATTCCTTGGTTGCTAAACCTTCAATGCGCTCTCGAGCGTGCTGAGCTGCGCGCGCACGGAAGCGTCAATAACCTTGTCGCCGATCACGACACGTACGCCGCCGATCAGCTCCTTGTCCAGGTCCACGCGGGTGCGGACCTTACGGCCTGTGTGCTTTTCGAGCAGCTTGGTAAGTTCAGATCGCTGCGCGGCGTCGAGCTCGAACGCAGAAATAATCCGGGCTTCGACCACGCCTTCGCGCTCGTCCTTGAGCGCCTCGAACTGGACCCTGATCTCGGGGAGCAACTCAAGACGGTTGTTCTCCGCCAGCACGCGCACCAGGTTTTCCGCCTCGCCAGTCAGCTTTCCGGCCAGAACTGAAATGAACACGCCCGCCACTTTCGGCGCCGGCATGTTCGGGTCGGCAATGGCCGCTTTCACCCTCTCGTTACCGGCGACCTCTGCCAGCGCGGCGAGCATGGTGGCCCACTCAGGGAGCTTGCCCGACGAGTCGGCGATCCTGAATGCCGCTTCCGCGTAGGGCCTTGCGATGGTGCTGCGCTCGGCCATGGATCAGAGCTGCGCCTTGATCGACTCGAGCAACTGTGCGTGCGCCTTCGCGTCGACTTCGCGGCGGAGGATCTTCTCGGCGCCTGCGACCGCAAGCGACGCGACCTGCTCGCGCAGTTGCTCGCGGGCGCGTGAAACCTCTTGCTGAATGTCAGCCTTGGCGGCGGCCTTCTCGCGCGCGCCCTCGTCTCGAGCCGCGAGCTTCGCTTCCTCGACAAGCTGGGCGGCGCGCTTCTCCGCCTGGGCAACGATGTCGGCCGCGCGTCCACGCGCTTCGTCGATCATCTGCCCGGCTTCCCGCGTCGATACTTCGAGCGACTTCCTGCCCTCTTCGCCGGCCGCGAGGCCGTCGGCGATCTGCTTCTGCCGATTCTCGATGGCGCGCAGCAACGGCGGCCACACGAACCGGACCGTGAACCAGATGAACAGCGCGAAGGCGGCGGCTTGTGTAAACAAGCTCAGATTGATGTTCATGCCTGCCCCTCACTTCCTGATGAATAGGTCGCGTCGCGCCTTACTTGATGACGCCGAGCAGCGGGTTGCCGAACGCGAATAGCATCGCGAGGCCGACCCCGATGATGAACGAGGCGTCGATCAGGCCGAGCAGCAGGAAGACTTTTGCCTGCAGCGAGGCGGTGAGCTCGGGCTGGCGCGCCGCGGCCTCGAGGAAGCGGCTGCACATGATGCCGATGCCGATGCACGCGCCGGCCGCGCCGAGCCCGATCATCAGCCCGATGCCGATCCCGGTGTAGGCCTGGATCATCGCGAGCATTTGAAGCTTTTCCATTTTGATTTCCTTTACAGAGCGAAAAGAGTTGTAGGTGAAGCTCAGTGATGCTCGTGCGCCATCGAAATGTAGGCGACTGTGAGCATCATGAAGATGAACGCCTGGATAACGACGATCAGCAGGTGGAAGATCGCCCAGCCCAGACCAAGCGCCGTGCCGAAGAAGGTGCCGACCAGTCCGGTCGAGGCCCACACCCACAACAGCAGAAAAATGATCTCGCCGGCGAACATGTTGCCGAACAGACGCAGCGAGTGCGACAGCGGCTTCGAAACGTACTCGACGATGTTGAACGCCAGATTCGGCACCCACAGCAGTGGATTGGAGCCGAACGGAGCGCAGAACAGCTCGTGGATCCAGCCGCCCAAGCCCTTCGACTTGATGGCGAAATAGATCATCAGTACCCACACCGATAGCGCGAGCGCAAAGGTGGTGTTCACGTCCGCGGTCGGCACCGGGCGCCACTCGGGCAGACCCACCAGGCCGAGCCCCTTAACGATGAAGTCCACGGGCAGCCAGTCCATCGCGTTCATCAGCAATACCCAGACGAACACCGTGAGCGCTGCCGGCGCGACAAACTTGTTGCGGTCGCCGTGGGTGAATATCCCCTTTACCTGGTCATCGATGAACTCGAACGCGAGCTCGACAAACGCCTGTCGCTTGTTCGGCACGCCGGAGGTCGCGCCGCGCACGATCCACCAGAAGAAAGCCATTCCAAGCACGCCGAGGATCACGGAGGTGACCAAGGTATCGACGTGCACCACCCAGAAGCTGCCGTGACCGACCGGCTTGGCGAGGAAAGTGAGGTGGTGGCCGATGTATTCGGAGGGTGTGAGCTCGGCGCCGGCGGACATGACTTAACGGTGTTCCAATTTCCAGTCGGTGCGACCTAATGGTCGCGTACTACTACTGCCAGGGAGAAGATCAGGGCCGTCACCATGAACGTCCCGAGAAAGGCGAGCGTTACGACATTCTTGTACGCCGCCAGCACGAGCCACAGGAGGATTACGATCAGGCCTATCTTGATGCCTTCGGCGCGCAGCGCCCCGATCAGGACTCCCCCTGCAGACTCAGTCTTCCCCAACGAAGCAACGGTCCCGGAGGCGAGCCCAGCGCATACACTGACCATGCCGCCGAGGGCGGCGGAGAACGCGCCGTGCGTACCCGCCGTGACCGCAGCGACCAGAGTCAGCGCTGCGGTGACCACCAATTGCCAGCGCAGAACCGTACGGATCGGCTTGCCCAGGCTGCGAAGCATGGCTTTGAATTCCCCCGCGCCCAGCAAAGCGCGCGGAGTATAGCGTTCAAGGTGTTTCATGGTCAATGTGTTGCGACGCACCAACCGCAAGGCCTTGCGCCTCAGCGCAGCTTGCGCAGCAGCAGGTCCAAGTGATCAAGGCCGGAGTAGTGCAGGATCAGCTTGCCGCTCCCCTTTCTACCAGGGCGTATCTCGACCGTCGTGCCGAGCCGCTCCGAGACCTCTTCTTCGAGTCGAGCCATATCGCGGTCAGGCTTCCGCCGTTGATGGGACGCGTTGCCACGCAACATCCTGGCGACCAGCGCTTCGGCCTCGCGCACTGAAAGACCGCGAGCCGCAATGCGCTTGGCAGCCTCCACTTGGCGCGCTCCGTCCAGCGCGAGGATGGCGCGCGCATGACCCATATCCAGCACGCCTTCCATGACCATCGCCTGAACCGGCTTTGTGAGCTTTAGCAAGCGCAAGAGGTTGGTCGTGGCGCTGCGCGAGCGTCCAACGGCATCGGCCGCCTGCTCGTGGGACATCTTGAACTCATCGATGAGCCGCTGCAGCCCCGATGCTTCCTCCATGGGGTTCAGGTTTTCGCGCTGGATATTTTCGATCAGTGCCATCGCGAGTGCAGCTTCGTCCGGTACATCGCGCACCAGTGCCGGGACCTCGTCCAGCCCGGCCATTTGCGCGGCGCGCCAGCGCCGCTCGCCGGCGATCAGCTCATAGCGGTCGCGCGCTACCGGGCGCACCAGCAGGGGCTGCATCAGGCCCTGAGACTTTATGGACGAGGCCAGCTCGGCAAGAGCTTCCTGGTCCATCTTCGTGCGCGGCTGGTATTTTCCGGGCCGGATGCGGCCCACGGGCAGTGTCGTGAGCGCCTCGCGCGGCGGCTCGTCTCCGCCAAGCAGCGCGTCGAGCCCACGTCCCAGTCCCTTTTGCTTGATCATGACTATTCCATTCGCTCTATGCCGCAGCGGGCAATGCGCCTTTGCCGCGCGTCAAAATTTCCTCTGCCAGCGCGATGTAGGCCTGGGCGCCCTTCGAGGTCTTGTCCCAAACGACGGCCGGCACGCCGTAGCTCGGCGCCTCGGCGAGTCGCACGTTGCGGGGCACGAGCGTCTGATAGACCTTGTCCCCGAAGTGCGATTCCAGTTGCTGCGATACCTGTAGCGAGAGCGTGTTACGCGGGTCGTACATAGTGCGCAGCAATCCCGCAATCTCGAGCCCTGGGTTGAGATGGGCGCGTACCCGCTTGATGGTGCCGACCAGGTCGGACAGTCCCTCGAGCGCGTAGTACTCGCACTGCATCGGGATCAGCACCGCGTCCGCCGCCACCAATCCGTTGATGGTCAGCAGGGATAGTGAAGGTGGGCAATCGATCAGGATGTAATCGTAATCGGCGCTAATGCCAGCGAGCGCCTCCTTGAGGCGTAACTCGCGCCGTTCGATGCCGACGAGTTCGACCTCGGCGCCCGCGAGTTCGCGGTTAGCCGGCAGCACGTCGTAGCCGCCGCTTTCGCAACGCAGCCGAACGGTAGCGAGTTCGCTCAAGCCGAGCAGCAGGTGATAGACGGTATGCAGGGCGCTGCGCTTGTCGATGCCGCTGCCCATGGTGGCATTGCCTTGCGGATCCAGATCGACGAGCAGGACGCGTTGGCCTGCCTGCGCGAGACCCGCAGCCAGGTTGATAGTGGTGGTCGTCTTGCCGACGCCACCTTTTTGATTCGTCACCGCGAACACGCGCGCCATGTTCATGCCCTCGCGCGGCACAACACCAGATGACGCTCGGCATCGAGCAGCGGAACCTCCAGCCGGACCACCTCGCCGCAGCCGGCACTGGCGGGCACGCGCGCCAGCTCCTCGTGCGGGTAGACACCCTTCATCGCAGCCAGCACGCCTCCCGGCGCGACCAGGTGCCGGCATGCCGCGACGAAGTCGGCGAGGTCGGCGAAACCGCGCGAGATCACCACCGCGAACAGACGGGCCGGCCGCCAATGCTCGGCGCGTCCCGTATGCACGATTACGTTCTGCAAAGCGAGCTCAATCGCCGCCTGCCGCAGAAAGGCGGCCTTCTTCTGATTGCTGTCATTCAGAGCTACCTGCCATTCGGGACGCGCGATCGCGAGTGGAATTCCTGGCATGCCCCCGCCCGAGCCGACATCCGCGAGTCCGGCGTCGGAACCGACCATCGGCAGGTGCGGCACGACGGCCAGCGAGTCGAGCAGATGCTGAGTGACCATCTTCAGCGGATTACGGATCGCCGTCAGGTTGTACGTGCGGTTCCACTTTTCGAGCAAAGCAAGAAATGCGACCAGCTTGTCCCGCGCGCCTGCCGGCAGGGCCAGCGGCAATAGCGCAAGCCCGCGATCCAGCGTGCCCTCGGGGGTCGTCATGCGCTCTTCTTCTGCGGCTGGCGCGCAAAACCTCGCTTCAAGTGAACCAGCAGCAGTGAAATTGCTGCCGGCGTAATTCCCGAAATTCGCGCGGCCTGCCCGATGGTTTCCGGACGGTGCCGTGCGAGCTTTTGGCGCGCTTCAACCGACAGGCCGCGTACTGCCGCGTAATCGATGTTCTCTGGGAGACGCAGCCCCTCGTACGCTTCACTGCGCGCCACCTCCTCGCGCTGACGCGCGACGTAGCCCTGGTATTTCGCCTGGATCTCGACCTGCTCGGCGACGACGGGGTCGGTACAACCTTCCCCAGTACCTGGAAGACTCATTAGCGCTGCATAGGAGACGACAGGACGCTTGAGCAATTCAAGAAGTGAGTGCTCGCGTTTTAACTCCTGCCCGCAGACCCTCAGGGCGTCCGCGGGGCCGACGGTACGCGGGCCGACCCAGACCCCAGCGAGGCGTTCCTGCTCACGCGCGATCGCGTCGCGCTTGCGGTTGAACTGGTCCCAACGCGCGTCCTCCACCACACCCAGCTTGCGCCCCGCCTCGGTCAATCGGAGGTCGGCATTGTCCTCGCGCAGCATTAACCGGAACTCCGCGCGACTGGTAAACATGCGATAGGGCTCGGAGACGCCACGCGTGATCAAGTCGTCGACAAGCACGCCGAGGTAAGCCTCGTCGCGGCGCGGACACCATGGGTCTCGCTCCTTGGCGCGCAGGGCCGCGTTGATGCCGGCCAGCAGCCCCTGCGCAGCGGCCTCTTCATAACCGGTCGTGCCGTTGATCTGACCGGCGAAGAACAGCCCCGCGATGGTCTTCGTTTCGAGCGAGGACTTTAGATTCCGCGGATCGAAGTAGTCGTATTCGATAGCGTAACCGGGGCGCAGGATATGCGCGGCCTCGAGCCCGCGAATCGAGCGCACAAGCTCAAGCTGCACGTCGAACGGCAAGCTCGTCGAAATCCCGTTGGGATAGATCTCGCTCGTCGAGAGCCCCTCGGGTTCCAGGAATATCTGGTGACCGCTCCTCGCGGCAAAACGGTGGACCTTGTCCTCAATAGAGGGGCAATAGCGGGGACCGACCCCCTGAATCACGCCGGTAAACATCGGCGATCGATCGAGCCCGGCTCGGATGATGTCGTGCGTTCGCGGGTTCGTATGCGTGATCCAGCAGGAGCGCTGCTCCGGGTGCATGCCGCGCGCTCCCATGAATGAAAACACGGGCTCCGGAGAGTCGCCCGGCTGCTCTTCCATGACTGAAAAATCGATGCTGCGGCCGTCCAGACGCGGAGGGGTGCCGGTCTTCAGGCGGCCAACCGGCAGCCTCAGCTCGCGCAGATTCGCGGCGAGCGTGATTGAGGCCGGGTCACCGGCGCGTCCCGCCTGATGGCTTTGCAGACCGACGTGTACCAGCCCCGAGAGAAAGGTTCCGGTCGTCAATACGACTGCGCGTCCCCGAAAGCGGATACCGAGCTGCGTCACCACCCCGACGGCGCACTCGCCGTCGAGCATGATGTCATCGACCGCCTGCTGGAACAGGGTCAGGTTAGGCTGGCTTTCGAGTCGCTTCCGGACAGCCCTGCGGTAGAGCACACGGTCTGCCTGTGCCCGCGTCGCGCGCACCGCCGGCCCTTTGGACGAATTTAGAGTCCGGAACTGGATTCCCGCCTCGTCGGTCGCGAGCGCCATCGCGCCTCCGAGAGCATCGATTTCCCGCACCAGATGACCCTTGCCGATTCCTCCGATGGAGGGATTGCACGACATCTGGCCGAGCGTTTCGATGCTGTGCGTGAGCAACAGCGTGTGGCAGCCCATGCGTGCAGCTGCGAGAGCCGCCTCCGTACCCGCATGGCCTCCACCTACCACGACGACGTCAAACTCGGTCGGGAACTGCATCTTTCAGGGACGTTCGTACGCGGGGATTCGGCGGGAGCGCAATGATACGTGAATGGGGAATACGAGACTAGCCGCCCGCGCGTTGTTCCACGTGAAACCTTGAGCGCTCGCCTGTTTCACGTGGAACATCACAAGGGGCCACGTGCACGCTGTGCCAGAATCCGGCACCGATGATTTCCCTCTCGCGCTATTCCAGGTTGCTCGCACTGCCCCATCTCAAGGCAACCATCGTCGCGTCCGTGATCGGGCGGCTGCCTGTCGGCATTGCCGGACTCGCAATCCTGCTGGTCAGCCAAGAACAATCCGGGTCTTTCGGCCGTGCCGGCGCAACGACTGCCAGCTACTACGTCGGCTTGGCGAGCGTCGCGCCGTTCATCGGCAGACTGATCGATCGCCGTGGACCCGGTGCCATTCTGCGCGCTTGCGGTGCTCTCTATCCGACCGCATTGGCGGGACTCGCGGTAGCAATCGTCGCGGGATGGCCCCTTGGGCTCGTTCTGCCGCTTGCTGCCGTCGCGGGCGCTTCCATTCCACCGATCACGGTGTGCATGCGGACTTTTCTCAAGCGGCGTTTGGGCGGCGACGCGCTGCTCGCAACGGCGTACTCACTCGAGTCGGTGCTGATTGAGTCGCTGTTCATCATTGGTCCGATGCTCGTAGCCGCCTTGGTAGCGCTCGCGTCTGCCGTGTGGGCAGTCGCCTTCGCCGCGCTGAGCGGTGCCGGGGGCACCTTTCTCTTTCTGCGCGCGCCGCCAATTCTCGACTGGCGCATCGAGACGCGGCGAGCTTCTAGCCTGTTCGGGCCGCTGAGCGAGCCGCACTTTCTGCGCATCCTGGGCGTCGTGCTTTGCTATTCGATGGCTTTCGGCCTGGTGGAGATCGGTACCACCGCATTCGCATCCGAGGCTGGTATACCTGCTTTCGCGGGACTGCTGCTCGGGTTGATGAGCATCGGCAGCGTCCTCGGCGGGCTCGCCTATGGCAGCCGCAACTGGCACAAACCCCTCGAGCGACAATTCGCGATAGTTCTCGCGGTGATGGGGCTTGGAATCGCGCCGCTTACCGGAATCACCACCCCATGGCTGTTTGCACCCTTCGCGGTCATCGCCGGCATCGTCATGGCGCCCGCACTCACGATCCAATCGATGCTAGTCGCAAAGTCGGCCATTCCAGAGCACTCGACCGAGGCCTTTACGTGGTCTGCCATGGCCCTGCTCGCCGGCGTTGGCCTCGGCGTTGCGGCGGGCGGCGGAATCCTTGAGAGCGGTAATTCGCGCCTTGTGCTCGGCACTGGGACTGCGTCAGCGCTTACCGGAGCTCTGGCTGCCGCAATGGGACTAAGGCACTTTAAACAATAGATTCAATAGCTTCTAAGAACGCCACACAGCCGACACCGCTACGCGGCCAGGCGTGCGTGCAGCGCCGTTCTGCCACGCTCCAGGTCGCCAGGTAAGTGTGCGCCGAGCTTGCCCAGCAGGTCGTCGTGCGACGAGAGTTCTTCTCGCCACGCGCCCTGCTCGATTCCCGATAGCTCTCGGAATTGATCCTTGGAAAATCTCTCCAACCCTGTCCAAAGCAGGTCCTCGTAGCGCGGCATGACGCCGAGCGGTGTCTGGGCACCTTGTGCGCGGCCGTGGCAACGCTCGACGATCCAGCTTAGTACTCTCATATTCTCGGAAAATCCCGGCCAGATGAATTTTCCACTGGAGTCCCGCCGGAACCAGTTGACGCGGAAGATCCGGGGAGGATGGTGCACCGCTTTGCCCATTTTGAGCCAGTGCGCGAAGTAATCGCCTATGTTGTACCCGCAAAAGGCGAGCATGGCCATCGGATCACGCCGCACCACGCCCACTTTCCCAGTAATCGCGGCGGTGGTCTCGGATCCCAGCGTCGCTCCCATGTACACCCCGTCTTCCCAGCTTGCCGCCTCGACCACCAAAGGTACCGTGGTGGATCGCCTGCCACCGAAAATGAACGCGGAGATCGGCACTCCGCCGGGATCTTCCCACTTGGCGTCCATCGAGGGGCACTGCGAGGCCGCCACCGTAAAGCGCGCATTCGGATGCGCTGCGACACGTCCGCAACCCGGCGTCCACTCCCTTCCCTGCCAGTCGATGAGCCGCGCAGGCGGCTGATCGGTCATGCCCTCCCACCACACATCGCCCTCGGGCGTCTGCGCGACGTTCGTGAAGATCACATTCGACTCCAGCATCTTCATGGCATTCGGGTTCGTCGCGTGCGAGGTTCCCGGTGCGACACCAAAGAAGCCCGCCTCGGGATTGATCGCGTAGAAACGCCCGTCGTGCCCGGGCTTGATCCAGGCGATGTCTTCGCCAATGGTGGTCACCTTCCAACCCTTGAACGCCGGCGGCGGGATGAGCATCGCTAGATTCGTCTTGCCGCAGGCACTGGGAAAGGCTGCGGTTATATAGGACTTCTCGCCAGTGGGAGACTCCACGCCCAAGATCAACATGTGCTCGGCCAGCCATCCTTCGTCGCGCGCCATCACCGAGGCGATGCGTAGCGCCAGGCATTTCTTTCCGAGCAGCGCGTTTCCGCCATAGCCCGAGCCGTAGGACCAGATCTCGCGCGACTCCGGGAAATGCACGATCCACTTGTCCTTGTCGTTGCACGGCCAGGGTACGTCTTTGGCGCCGGGTGCAAGCGGCGCGCCCACCGAGTGCATGCAGGGTACGAAGTCCCCGTCCTCGCCGAGCCAATCGGCGACCGCGCGCCCCATGCGTGTCATCAACCGCATGTTCACCGCCACGTACGGGGAGTCGCTCAGCTGCACGCCAATTTGCGCGATATGCGACCCGATCGGACCCATCGAGAACGGCATAACGTACATCGTCCGCCCGCGCATGCCTCCGTCGAAGAGGCGCTCGAGCGTGTTGCGCATCTCGCGAGGTTCCACCCAGTTGTTGGTTGGCCCCGCGTCCTCCCTCGTCCTACTGCAGATGAAGGTGCGATCCTCCATGCGCGCCACGTCGTTGGGATGGGAGCGAGCCAGGTAGCTGCCCGGCCGCAGCGTCTCGTTTAGCTTGATGAAGGTTCCTGCTCTCACCAACTCGCCGCACAGCCGGTCGTACTCCGCTTGCGACCCGTCGCACCAGACGATGCGCTCAGGCTTCGCAAGACGCGCCATCTCCAAGACCCACTTGCGCAGCCCCTGGTGCCGCACCCAGCCCGGTGCCGTCGCGATATCTGTCTTATGATCTTCGGGTCGGTTCATCGCAGGATCTCCAGAAAAGCAAAACGGCCCTGGGGTCCCGGGCCGGAGATTTTGGTGAGGATTGAAATTTATTGTAGCACCGGCCTCTAGCGCACCCGCACCGTCATGAATAACCGCCTAAACGGGTAAAGCGTGCTGCCGTCGCTGCGCTTGCCATATGCGGCCGACACCCTGCGCCGATATTCCGCCTCGAACGGCTCGCGCAGCGCGCCCGGCAAACTGTCGAGCAAGGGAACCAGCAGCGTCGAGCGCGTCCAGTCGGCGACAGGGTTATCGCCCTTGAGCACCTGTAGGTAATCTGTTTCCCAGATGTCCACCGAAGCGCCATGGATCGCCACGAGCTCGTAATACTCCTGCGGCTCAAGGACCGGACGCATGCGTAGGCTCGGGAGCAGATGCTCGAGGTAAGGCGACTCCTGGGCGAGCTCCAGCGCCATACGGTGCGAGGGCGCTTGGAAGTTGCGCGGCATTTGCACGGCCAACATACCCTGGGACGCAAGCATCTCGAGCAGGCGCGGAAATATCTCGGCATGGTCATCCAGCCAGTGCAGCGCCGCGTTGGAGAACAGAAGATCGAACTGTGACTGCGCCCGCCAGGCGCCGAGCTCCGCCTGCTGCCAGACGACCGACCCGCCGCGACTCCGTGCCGTCTCGAGCATCTCGGGGGAGGCGTCGATCCCCAGGACGCTTGCCTGCGGCCAGCGCTGCGCAAGGAGCCGGGTGCCGTTGCCGCTGCCACAACCAAGATCCGCGATGCATCGCGGCGTCCAACCGGACTCTGGTCCCGGAACGCGCGCCAGCAGATCCAGCAACGGCCGCAGGCGTGCGTCCGCGAAGGCTTCGTAACGCTGCGGATCCCAAGGCATGCTAGGTAGCCCCCTACTTGCCGATGCAAAAGCGCGCGAAGATCTCGCCCAGCAGATCGTCCGCCGACACTTCCCCGGTGATTTCCCCGAGCGCGCCCTGCGCCAAGCGCAATTCCTCGGCGAGGAACTCCCAATGCCCGATCTGGGCCACTGCCACCTGGAGATGGTCGCGAGCCTGCGCGAGCGCGCGCAAATGCCGCTCGCGCGCGATATACACCGACTCGCCCGTGCCCGTCCAGCCGGCCGCTTCAAGCAGCGCGCCGCGAAGAGCATCGATCCCGGCGCCAGACTTTGCCGAAACCCAG
Source organism: Burkholderiales bacterium (assembly GCA_035310985.1). Lineage (GTDB taxonomy): Bacteria > Pseudomonadota > Gammaproteobacteria > Burkholderiales > SG8-39 > DAHVFK01. The sequence continues at coordinate 88,072 of DATGDH010000139.1, read as the reverse complement.
ACCTCCTGCCGCCCGTCGCCTCTGCGTCCGGCGCGCTCGGCCGGCGCGAGATCGACCTTGTTGTAGACGAAAAGGCGAGTGCCCTGCTCAGGGAGCCGCGCCAGCAGGGCGCGATCCTCCTCATTCATGCCCAAAGGGGCTTCGAGCACCATCAGGACGACGTCTGCACGAGCCACCTCTCTCCAGCTGCGCTCGATCCCCAAACGCTCGACTTCGTCGCCCGATTCGCGCAAGCCAGCAGTGTCGACGATGACGATCGGTACGCCTTCGACGAGAATCGTTTCACGCAAGGCGTCGCGCGTGGTTCCCGGCACCGCGGCCACGATGGCGCGCTCTTCGCCAGCAAGACGGTTAAGCAGGCTCGATTTGCCGACGTTAGGGCGGCCTGCGAGCACGACATGGATTCCGGTGCGCAGCAGGCTGCCCTGGCGGCTCCTGACCATCACGGTCTCGAGCGAGGCACGCACGCGATTCAGCCGTCCGGCCGCGTCTTCGCGATGCGTGTGATCAATCTCTTCCTCTGGAAAATCCAGCATTGCCTCGATAAGCGCGCGCAGCTCGGTGAGCTCCTCGACCAGCGACCCGATAGCCTCAGAAAATTCGCCGCTCAAGGAGCGCATGGCCGAGCGAGCCGCTTCGCGGCTCGCGGCATCGATCAGGTCGGCAACCGCCTCGGCCTGAGCCAAATCGAGCTTACCCTCCAGGAATGCACGGCGCGTGAATTCGCCGGGCTCGGCGAGGCGCGCACCGGCGTCCAGGCACGCCCCGAGGACCATTTGCAGCACCGCCGGACCGCCATGGCCCTGCAGCTCCAGTACTTCCTCTCCGGTGTATGAATGTGGCGCGGGAAAGTAAAGCGCGATGCCCCGGTCGATGACCTGTGCGCGGGCGTCGCGAAACTCCGCGTAGGTCGCGCGCCGGGGCGCGGGCAACGCGCCGAGCACCGCACGCGCGACGTCTACGACCAGAACGCCAGATATGCGCACCACGCCGATCCCGCCGCGTCCCGGCGGTGTGGCGACGGCCGCTATGGTGGCGCGTGCGACGTGAAGGGCACGCCCCGCGGGGTCCTCAGCGCTTGCCATGGGCAGGCTTGTCGCGGTTGAACATCCGCTGAATCTGCCACTGCTGGAGGATGGACAAGATGTTGTTCACCAGCCAGTACAGCACCAAACCGGCCGGGAAGAAGAAGAAGAACACGCTGAAGACGAACGGCATGAAGGTCATGACCTTTGCCTGCACGGGATCTGGAGGCGTCGGATTCATGCGCGTCTGGATCACCATGCTCACCGTCATCAGGATGGGCAGCACGTAGTACGGATCCTGCGCCGAAAGGTCCTTGATCCACAGAATAAACGGCGCATGGCGCAACTCGATCGCGCCGAGAAGCGTCCAGTAAAGAGCGAGGAACACCGGTATCTGCACCAGGATGGGGAAGCAGCCGCCGAGCGGATTGATCTTCTCCGTCTTGTACAGCTCCATCATGGCCTGATTCATCTTGGCCCGGTCGTCGGCGTACATCTCGCGCAGCTTGGTAAGTCTGGGCGCGACAAGCTTCATCTTCGCCATCGACTTGTAACTCGCCGCGGAAAGCGGAAAGAACACGAGCTTGACCGTGAGCGTGAGCAGGATGATGGCGAAGCCCCAGTTCCCCGTCAGGCCGTGATATTTCTGCAGCAGCCAAAAGAGCGGCCACGCAATGATCGTGAGCCACCCGTAATCAACCACCAGATCAAAACCCGGGGCCGCTGCCTTCAGGCGGCGCTGCTCCTGCGGGCCGGAATATAGGCGAACGTCGACACGGCCGCTGGCCCCAGGGGCCACCTTCGGCGCGGGCACGATAACGCCCGAGGCGAACAGCCCGTCCGGAAGGCGCTTGGCGTAGAACTCGCGAGTCACACCCTGCGCCGGTAGCCATGCCGAAACAAAGTAATGCTGCACCATGCCGATCCATCCGTCCTTCGCATGCGCGGGCAACTCGACGTTGCCCTTTTCGATGTCGGCGAAGGTCAGCTTGTGGTACTTCGTTTGCTCGGTGTAGTACGCGGGCCCGAAGAAGGTCTTCATCATCGCTGTCTGGCCAGGCGGATCCTTATCGTCACGCACGAGCTGGTAGTAGGCGTCGGTGGAAACCGGACTGCTTCCGGTATTCCTGAGCTCGAATGCGACGTCGATCTGGTAGTGGTCGCGGCGGAACGTATAGACCTTCTGCACTTCGAGGCCGTTTGGTCCCTCCGCCGTGAAGCGCACTTCCAACTTGTCGCTCCCTGGCGCGAGCTCGCGCGGCCCGGGCAGGGGCTTCCACAAGGTGCGGTGATTCGGGAAGCCCTCGCCTATGAGGCCGCTCTGCGCGCTGTAGGCATAGCTCGGCCCGAGCAGCACGAAATCCTTGTTGTCGTCCGCTTGGGCCTTCTGCTTGAGCAGTTCGAGGCGCTGGAGCGTCGCCCCGACTGTGTTGATGTCTGCGACGACGAGGTCCGTGCGCACACGCACCACTTCGCCTGCGGCGCCCGCCGCGCCCGCGCCGGGAACTCCCGGCGTCCGTGCTTGACTTGCCGTGGCAGCGCCCTCGGGCCCGCGACTCGGTACCGGCACGCCCTCGTTAGGCGATCGCGCGGCGGGCGCGCTCACCTGCGACGCGGGCCGCTGGGTCCGCTCCCACGACTGCCATAGCATGACTACGGAAAAGCTGAAGATCACCAGCAGGATGAGCCGTTGCGTGTCCATAATAGATTTTCCTGCTTAGTGCCGGGCGCCGGGAACGGGGTCGTGACCGCCACGACTCCAGGGTCCGCAGCGGCAAACGCGACGTACGCTAAGCCAGCCGCCGCGCAGCGCGCCATGGCGGCGCAATGCTTCCTCGGCATACTCGGAGCAACTGGGATGGAAGCGGCACGACGGCGGGAGCAACGGGCTGACGAAGAAGCGATAGCCTCGCACCAGGAGGCGTAGGAGCCGGGAAATCATCGGTTCAGCCTGCTCATCAGTTCTCGCAGTCGCACGATCATATCGGCAGTGGGCCTGACCCCGTAAGGCGGGCGCACCAGTACGTCCACCGGACCGAGCGATTTCTGCTCAAGCCGAAACGCCTCTCGAATGCAGCGCTTGATACGGTTGCGATCCGTAGCCTTTGCGGCGTGCTTGCGGGAGACAAGCATTCCCAGACGGGGCGGTCCCGCGTCGCGACGCTCGAAATAGAACGTGTATCCCGCGACGCTCTTTCGCGAACCTTCCTTGAGGAGGTGCTCGAACGCCGCGCTCTGCCTGAGGCGCAGCTCAGCGCCGAGTCCATACTGTGCCGGCCTGGTTCGCCCGAGCACGCCCCGCAGTGGCCTACAGACCGACGCGCTTACGGCCCCGCGCGCGCCGCGCGCGCAACACTGCACGCCCACCTTGGGTTCGGCTACGGACCAGAAACCCGTGGCGCCGCGCGCGCCGCGTCTTCGATGGTTGGTAAGTTCGCTTCATCGCCTTGCCGATCGGAAAAAGGGCGGTATTAGAGCGTGCTGCCGCTCGCGTTGTCAAATCGACAGCGTCCATGCGAATGGGCTGTGGATAAGTCTTACCGAAGAAGGTAAAATTCTGACTTCAGAAACGGGCCCGTCGTGCCTGTTCCCCGCCCCCCAGCAAGGCGCGCAATTACGAGGTGCCAGACGCGATGCAAAACCTGTGGGACGCCTGCCTGCACCGTTTGGAACAGGAGCTCCCCGCACAGCAGTTCAACACCTGGATACGCCCGCTCTCACCAGAGGGAAGCGCAGATTCCGAAACGTTGACGCTCGCCGCACCCAACCGCTTCGTCCTCGAGCTTGTGCGTGAGCGCTTCGCGACCCGGATAGAGAAACTGGTGACGGAAGCTAGCGGGCGCGATCTCGTCTTGAAATTCGTCCTTGCCCGCGGTGCCGAAGCAGCGCCGCGCGTCCTCCCCGCGGCGCCGCGCAACGATGGTGATGCCCCGGGGATTCTGGAGCGCGCGCGGCTCAATCGAAGCTTCACCTTCGACAGCTTCGTGACCGGCAAGGCCAACCAGCTCGCTCGAGCAGCGGCGATTCAAGTAGCTGAGAATCCCGGTATTTCCTACAACCCTCTATTCATCTACGGTGGCGTGGGACTTGGCAAGACCCATCTGTTGCAGGCCATCGGCAATCATCTGGCGGAGCGGCGTGCCCAGGCGCGCATTCGCTATACCCATGCCGAACAGTACGTTACCGACGTCGTTCGCGCCTACCAGCAGCGTTCGTTCGACGAGTTCAAGCGCTACTACCACTCGCTCGATCTGCTGCTGATCGACGACATACAATTCTTCTCCAACAAGGGGCGCACGCAGGAGGAGTTCTTCTACGCATTTAACGCCCTGGTGGAGGCGCATAAACAGATCGTCATCTCCTGCGATACCTATCCGAAGGAAATCTCCGGCATGGAGGAGCGCCTTATATCCCGCTTCGGGTGGGGACTCACCGTCGCGATCGAGCCGCCTGAGCTGGAGATGCGTGTGGCGATCGTACTCAAGAAGGCCGAAGCTGAATCGGTCGATCTGTCGGAAGAGATCGCGTTTTTTATTGCCAAGCACATCCGGTCGAACGTGCGCGAGCTAGAAGGTGCGCTTAAGAAGGTCCTCGCTTTCTCGCGCTTTACCTCGCGCGAGCTTTCGCTCGACCTGGCCAAGGAAGCGCTGCGCGACATTCTAAATGTCGCTAACCGGCAGATCACCGTGGACGGCATCCAAAAGACGGTCGCGGAGTATTTCAAGATCAAGATCTCCGACATGCACTCGAAAAAGAGGAGCCGCAACGTCGCCCGTCCGCGCCAGGTCGCGATGGCGCTCGCCAAAGACCTCACGCAAATGAGCTTGCCGGAAATCGGAGAGGCGTTCGGAAACCGCGATCACACTACCGTCCTGCATGCATGCCGGACCATTGCTAGCCTGAGAAAACAGGACAATGGCATCAACCGCGACTACCTCGTCCTCGAGCAGGTCCTAAAGGGATGAGCGCTTGCAGTCTAGAGAACAAGCTGTGCACGAACCCAGTGCCGATTGTGCATAAGTCGCCTAGCCGATTTTTCGCTTGAAAACTGTCCACATAGCTTCACATGCCGTCCACAGCTTTTCCCATGCGCGGAAACTCTCCAACATCGGGCGGCAAAAGGCTATTTTGGGTTGTTCAGTGATCCGAAGCTTCTCTACTAACTATTACTAAGGAAAGAAATGGTACTGATTAAAGCAAAGCGTGATGAGCTACTCGCGCCGCTTTCTTCGGTCAACGGGATCATAGAGCGTCGGCACACGCTTCCGATCTTGTCGAACGTACTGATCGACCGCGTCGACAGCCAGGTATCGTTTCTGGCTACGGACATCGAGATTCAGATTACGGCGAAGTCTTCGCTCGCCCACGCGGGAGCGGCACAGGCGATGACGGTAGGAGCACGCAAGTTGCTCGACATCCTGCGGGCTCTCCCGGAGGAAGCGGAAGTGACGCTTCAGCAGCAAGATAAGCGGCTACTCGTCAAGGCCGGAAAGAGCCGGTTCACGCTTCAGACCCTTCCTGCGGAGGATTTTCCGCGCTTGGCCAAGCCGGCAGGCGACGTAGCCCGGATTTCTTTGTCGCAGAAGGCCCTGCGAAGGATGATCAGTCTCGTGCAGTACGCGATGGCACAGCAGGACATCCGCTACTACTTGAATGGTCTCCTCATGGTGGTAGAAGAGAAGCAACTCAGGCTCGTTGCCACGGACGGACACCGGCTGGCTTTCGCGTCGATGACGCTCGATACAGAGCTGCCTCGGCAGGAGGTAATCGTACCGCGCAAGACTGTAGTCGAGCTGAGTAAGCTTCTGGCCGACGTCGATGAAGATGTGCGAGTTGAAATTTCACCGAATCAGGCGTCGTTCAGCTTCGGATCGATCGAGCTGGTGACCAAATTGGTCGATGGGAAGTTTCCAGACTACACACGCGTAATTCCTACGCAGCACCGCAATAAACTGGAAATTGATCGCGACTTGCTAAGACAGTCGCTGTTGCGCGCGGCTATCCTCTCTAACGAGAAGTTTCGCGGGGTGCGGTGGGTGTTGACGCGGGATAGCTTGAAAATAGTTTCCTCTAACGCTGAGCAGGAGGAGGCACTGGAGGAACTCGAAGTGAGCTACGCGGGCGATGCGCTCGACATCGGCTTCAACGTCAACTATTTGCTCGACGTGCTCAACAACGTTTCGGGTGAAAAGCTCGAGTGCGCCTTCGGCGACTCGTCTTCGAGCGCACTCCTGACGTTCGGTTCAATGCCGGAGTTCAAGTACGTCGTCATGCCGATGCGCATCTAAGCGCACCAAAAGGAAGAGGTCACGCACCAGTGGGAGAACCGGAAAGAAACATCGCCGACGCGAGCGAATACGACTCGGACAGCATCAAGGTACTGAAGGGACTGGAAGCCGTGCGTAAGCGGCCGGGTATGTACATTGGGGATACGTCCGACGGGACGGGTCTGCACCACATGGTGTTCGAGGTAGTAGACAACGCGGTGGACGAGGCCTTGGCTGGCTACTGTGACGAGATCGTCGTCACGATTCACACGGACAATTCCATCTCCGTGCTCGACAACGGCCGCGGAATTCCTACTGGTATCAAAGAAGACGACGAACTCAAGCGTTCGGCGGCCGAGATCGTCATGACCGAGCTCCACGCCGGCGGAAAGTTCGATAGCAACACCTACAAGGTGTCGGGCGGGTTGCACGGCGTGGGCGTGTCAGTCGTCAACGCGCTCTCCGAGTGGCTGCGCCTTACGGTCTGGCGAGACGGCAAAGTGCACGAGATGGAGTTTCGCAATGGGACTCCGGTCGACGCGCTCAAGGTCACCGGCACGTCGGAAAAGCGCGGTACCGAGGTGCATTTCCTCGCCTCAAGAGAGATGTTTGGGACAGTCGACTACCACTACGACATCTTGGCGCGTCGGCTGCGAGAGCTTTCCTTCCTGAATAACGGCGTGAGGATTCTCCTCATCGACCAGCGGGCCGGCAAGGAGGAGAACTTCGAATTTTCTGGTGGTGTGCAGGGATTCGTCGAGTACATGAACCGTTCGAAGACCGTGCTGCACCCGAGCGTATTTAGCGGAAGCGGCGAAAAAGACGGAATCGGGGTCGAGATCGCGATGCAATGGAACGACAGTTATCAGGAGTCGGTACTTTGCTTCACGAACAATATTCCTCAGAAAGATGGCGGGACACACCTTACCGGGCTGCGTGCGGCTATGACGCGCGTGCTCAACAAGTACATAGAGGAACACGAACTCGCCAAACGCGCTAAGGTGGAGACGACCGGCGACGATATGCGCGAGGGTCTCGCTTGCGTGCTTTCGGTAAAGGTGCCTGAGCCGAAATTCTCCTCGCAGACCAAGGAAAAACTCGTGTCCTCCGAAGTGCGTCCGGTGGTCGAGGAGGTGGTCGCGGAAAAGCTGCGTCAGTTCTTGGACGAGCGACCTGCGGACGCCCGAGTGATCACAGGGAAGATCTTGGACGCCGCGCGCGCGCGGGAAGCGGCGCGCCGGGCACGGGAGATGACTCGCAGAAAGGGGCTGCTCGATGGGATGGGTCTGCCCGGCAAACTCGCCGACTGCCAGGAGCGTGATCCGGCGCAGAGCGAGCTCTACCTCGTAGAAGGAGACTCCGCAGGCGGCTCTGCAAAGCAGGGCCGCGACCGACGATTTCAGGCGATCCTGCCTTTAAAGGGCAAGATCCTGAACGTCGAGAAGGCGCGTTTCGACAAGCTGCTGTCTTCGGCCGAGATCGCCACCCTTATCACTGCGCTGGGCTGTGGCATTGGAAAAGAAGAATACAATCCGGAGAAGCTTCGCTACCACCGCATCATCATCATGACTGATGCAGACGTGGACGGCTCCCACATCCGCACGCTCCTGCTCACCTTCTTCTATCGGCAGATGCCCGAGTTGGTGGAGCGGGGCCACATATACATTGCCCAGCCCCCGCTGTACAAGGCGAAGCTGGGCAAGGAAGAACGTTATCTGAAGGATGAGCACGAATTGAACGAATTTATGCTGCGCCAAGCGTTGGTTGACGCCGCGCTCCATCCTGCTGCCTACCGCGAGCCGATTGCGGGCGAAGCGCTGGCGGAACTCGCAAAATCCTACCTCGTTTCCGAAGCAGTGATTGAGCGCGTGTCGCACGGTCTGGACAAAGGAGTCCTCGCTGCGATGCTGCGTGGCGTACAGATCGACCTGTCGCGGCGTGACGCGGCCGAGGCGTCGGCGGAAGCGCTGCTTGCGGCGATTTCCGGCAACGGCTTGCGCATCGTTCCGGAGTTCGACGCAAAGACGGAGCGCTACAAGGTGCGCGTGGAGCGTACGCGGCACGGCAACGTCCGCATCACGCACGTCGACTCCGAGTTTCTGCTTTCAGGCGACTACGCGCAGATCCGCCAGACTGCCGAACTGCTGCGCGGCCTGGTGGGGGTAGGCGCTTATGTGAGGCGCGCGGACAAGAAGTATCCGGTCAGGGAATTTCCGGAGGCGATGCGTTGGCTGCTCGCGGAAGTGCAGAAGTCGATGAGCCTACAGCGCTACAAGGGTCTCGGTGAAATGAACCCGAATCAACTTTGGGAAACGACCATGGATCCGGCGACGCGCCGGCTGCTTAAGGTGCAGATAGAGGATGGAATCGCAGCGGATGAGATTTTTACGAAGCTGATGGGCGACGACGTCGAGCCGCGGCGGGCGTTCATCGAGTCGAACGCTCTCGGCGTGCGAAACCTAGACGTCTAGGCGCGCTTTTTCTTCTTTGCCGCCGGCTTGGCCGAAGTCTTCGCGGGCGCTGCACGCGGCCGGATATCGTGCGCGGAGGCGCTGGTTTCCTGCGCAGCGGCCTTGGGTTTGCGTGGCTCAAATTCAAAGCCGACGCGTCCCTCTTTGGTCTTGACGAGATATGCCTTAAAGGGCCTGCCCTTCTTCGAGATGAAGCGCGGTAACAGGTCGGTTCGGCCGGTGGCAAGCAGCTTCACCATTTGGGGGCGCTCTACCGACTGCTGAAGAATCACCTTGCCAGAGCGAAAGTCGCAACTGCGTTCGCTGCCGACGGCCTTCTCGCATACATAGGCCGCACCGTGCTCAAACACGCGCGAGCCGCATTTCGGGCACGCGCCGACAGTCTCCTGTGCGGAGAAATCGGGTGCCTCCTCTCCCGGCGACGATGGCGTACCATGACCAAAATCGAATTCGAGGCGATATTCGTCGTTGAGCCTGACGCCCGCAGCGAACGGCTTGCCCATGCGGCTGCGAAAGCCCGTGTACGGGCCAGAAAATCGCTTGGTGATCAACTCGGCGACCTCTTCCGGCGCCCACTCCCTTCCGGACACCACTTTCCATAGTGAGAAGTCGCAGCGTTGGCACTGGAATTTTCGGTAGTTTTCCTGCACGGTGCCCCCGCACTTCGGACAGGGTGCCGGGACAGTGGCAAAGGCGGTATCCGGAATATCGCCGTTTCTGATTCGCTCGACTAGGTCACGAGTGACCTGTTCAATATGCTCCATGAACTCTTCTCGCGGCAGCTTGCCGCTTTCCATCATCTTCAGCTTGAACTCCCAGTCACCCGTTAGCTCGGGCGAAGTGATCTCGCTGACGCCGAAATGGCGCAGGGCGAAAAAGAGGGAAAACGCCTTCGGCGTGGGAACTAGTTCTCGGCCGTTTCTATGCACGTACTCTTCCAGAATCAGCCCCTCGATGACGGCTGCGCGCGTGGCCGGCGTGCCCAAGCCCTTCGCCTCCATCGCCGCGCGCAGCTCGTCATCCTCGACCAGCTTGCCTGCACCTTCCATGGCGGACAGTAATGTAGCTTCGGTGTAGCGCGGCGGAGGCTTAGTCTGATTGCGCTGTGCCTCGACCGCGACCACATTCACGTTCTCTTTGGGCTTTATAGCGGGTAGGTTCTCAGCCTCGGATTGGGCCGCGCGACCGTACACCGCAAGCCAGCCCGGGTTGGTGAGCACTCTGCCTTCGGTGCGGAACTGGTGCTTGCCGACTGTGGTCGTACGAGTAGTCTGCAGGTACTCCGCGGCGGGGTAGAAAACCGCGAGAAAGCGCCGCACGACCATGTCGTAGATCTTCTGTTCTGCCTCGTTGAGATGCTTGGGAAGTTGCAGCGTGGGGATGATCGCGAAGTGGTCGGAAATCTTCGAGTTGTCAAATACGCGCCGAATCGGCTTGACCCAAGCTTGCTTGAGGATGTTCTTTGAAAAGGATGAGTACTGGGCGTCATCACCGATCGCGTCCAGGGTTTTCTTGACCGCTCCGACGTAGTCCTCCGGCAGCGCGCGCGCGTCGGTGCGCGGGTACGTCAGCACCTTGTGACGTTCGTAAAGTGCCTGAGCGAGTGACAAAGTATTCCGAGCCGAAAAGCCGAAGCGCGCGTTTGCCTCGCGCTGCAGGCTTGTCAAATCAAATAGCAGCGGGGAAAGCTGGCTGGACGGCTTGCTTTCCTCGCTAACGGCACCGCGCTTCCCTCGGCAGTCAGCGACGATCGCCTCGGCATCGCCCGCCTTCCAAAGGCGCTCTGCCTTGTGCTCCGCGTCGTCCCCTTTCTTGAAGGCCGGGTCGAACCAGCGCCCTGGATACTCCCCTGCAGCGACGGCGAAGCGCGCGTGAACTTCCCAATAGTCGCGCGGCGTGAAAGATCGGATTCGCTCCTCGCGGTCGACAAGTATCGCGAGGGTCGGCGTCTGAACGCGCCCGACCGTGGTTAGGTAAAAGCCTCCCTCCTTGGAATTGAAAGCCGTCATTGCGCGCGTGCCGTTGATGCCGACCAGCCAGTCGGCCTCGGAGCGAGACTTTGCGGCGTCGGCGAGCGGCAACATGTCCTTGTCCCGGCGCAGCGCGGCGAAACTCTCGCGGATGGCCTGCGGCGTCATCGACTGCAACCACAGCCGCTCAATCGGTTTTTTTACGCGCGCGTACTGAACTATGTAACGGAAGATAAGCTCGCCTTCGCGTCCGGCATCGCAGGCGTTCACTAAACCGACGATGTCCTTGCGTTTCATCAAGCGCAGCAACAGATTGAGTCGTTCTTCGCTACGCTCGATTGGTGCGAGCTCGAAGTGCGGCGGGATGACTGGAAGATTGGCGAACGACCACTTGCCTTTCTTGACGTCGTGCTTTTCCGGCAATACGAGCTCGAGCAGATGCCCCACGGCGGAAGATAGAACGTAGTCGTCGCTCTCGAAGTAGTCCCCCTTGCGCGCGAAGCCACCGATCGCGCGCGCAATATCGGCGGCGACAGAGGGTTTCTCGGCAATTATCAGTTTCTTCGCCATTGAAAGCTTGAGGGAGCGCCGAACGGCGGCAGATGATAAGTGCAAAAGTGCCGCCGCAGCAACCGCGGGTCGGGTCGCGCAGTGCGCTTGCTGGCCCGGCGCGGTAACTGATCGTGTAGGCGACGTCTAGCTCGGAAGCCGCTCGCCCTGGATTGCGAACAGATCCTCGGCAAGGAGCCGGCTGGTCGGTGTCTGCTGGTTCCAAAGCACCATTAACACGATCAGCTTCAGTTGCTCGAGCGATAGCGTGCCGCCCGTTGTTGCGAGCGCTCGCTCAAGCACGTGCTCGCGCGTGCTTGGCTCGAGGATGCCTGACTGCTCTAAAGTGAGGAGGAAACCACGACATTCGGCATCGAGTTTGGCGAGCTCTTTGGGTGCGTAGGTTCTGAATGTCGCTCGTAGGTCGGGTAGTGGCGCTAAGTCGCGATGTACGACGCGCACGACTCCCGCGAGCCACGACAGTGCCTCGCTGATGTCGTCGTCCTCGAAGCCTGCCGCCGAAAGCTTCTTGGCCACCAGTTCGCTGTCGTGCGCGATATCGGCCTGCTGGCAATTCTCGAAGACGTAAACGAGGATGTCGTACATGTTCTTGTTCTCCTCAGTTGAGACGTTGATACAGTCCGCCGGGCAAGGCGGCGATGCGTCCGGCGAGTTCGAGTCGCAGCAGCTCCGAGGACACTTGTTCGGGGCTCAATCCGGCCCGGGAGCATAGCGAATCCACGTCCACGGGGTCGAAGCCCATGTGCATGAGAAGCGCCTCATCCTCTGATGCTCCCGCGCTTGGCGGTGAGTGTGCTGTCGAAGCATACCCGGTGCGCCGGAAGGCGGACAGTTCCGCGAGCACATCCTCCGCGCTTTCGACGAGCTTCGCCCCGGACTTGATAAGCGCATGGCAGCCCTTCGACAATGGCGAGTGAATCGATCCCGGCACCGCGAAGACATCGCGTCCCTGCTCAGCCGCGGCACGCGCAGTGATCAGGGAGCCCGACGCAAGCGCCGCTTCGACGACCAGGCAACCTAGCGTGAGTCCGCTAATGAGCCGATTACGGCGGGGGAAGTTGTGCGCGCTTGCCTTGGAGCCAAGCGGGAACTCGGACAGCAGCAGCCCAGCACGTGCGATCTCCCCGGCAAGTTCGGCGTTGCGCGCAGGATAAACGATGTCAATTCCGGTCCCGAGCACCGCGATGGTCGAGCCCGCACCAACGAGGCCTCCGCGATGGGCTGCCGCGTCGATACCCAAGGCGAGTCCAGAAACGATGCACAGCCCGTTTTCGCTGAACGTACGGGCGAAGCTCTCGGCATTGCGCTCGCCCTGCGCGGTGGCGTTGCGACTCCCGACAATCGCTAGGGACGGGCGATTCAGCAACTCGAGCCTACCGCTGGCGTAGACTAAGGGCGGCGGATCAGGAATTTCGAGCAATAGCTTCGGATAGTCCCGATCGGCTAACGTAACGAGTGCGTGACCCGGCTTTTGCGCCCACGCGAGCGCGGCGGCGACGCCGCGAGATACCTCTTCCGAATCAATCGCAGACACGGTGGCGCGTGGCGCGATCTGCGCCAGCTCTCTGCGCGGCCGCGCAAGTACATTTTCGGGAAGGCCGAACTGCTTAAGCAGTTCGCGGATGCTAGCGGCGCCTAGGCCGGGCGTAAGTGTTAATCGAAGCCAGCTTGCGAGCCCCGGATCCGGCGTCATGCGGGTGGGGCGACATGAGGACCGCTTCCCCCGCGGCTTGTCAGCGCTGCGCGCGGAACGCGGCAGTTATTGTTTTGCCTTTCAGGGGTTTTGCACCACATCTAGCGGATGCACCGGCCTCGTAATTCTCATTACCAGTGCGTAGGATACCCGGTCGAAGACTCGGAACACAAATACAAGCCCGTAGCGCTCCTCTGGCAATTCGATCTTCGTACTGGGCTGATATGGATCCTTGGACGGCTCCGTCACCGTAGCGCCATAGCGATACAGAGCCATGACGTGCCCGACCTCGATGCCATCGGCGCGGCCGCGGTTGATCGTGATGATCGAGTTCGGGCCAGCTTCACCTACCTTGCTCAGGCCCTCATAGATCGACATGACGCGGCCCCTGATGAAAACGCGGGGAGCGTGCGGCGCGTAATCGACCGCCTGCGGCGGCCCCGACGGAATAAGCTTGTCGCCACGCCCGACTTCCTGCGTGACCTTGGTAAGTTGAACGGTGCTTGGCTCGCCGGGTCGTAGCAAGCGTGCACCGCCCAAGTAGATTGCTTCGTAGCCGAGCGTTCGATCCGTGTCGGGATCAACTAGGGCTTTGCCAGGCCGATAGACGCTCCAATCGGCTTCTTTTGAATCGCCCATCCCCCTCACGTAAGCGCGATTGCCGGCGCCGATGAATACTCTATCCTCCTGGGTCGCTACGATGGTCGGTGCGTTGTCAAGCCCGTCCGGTTCAATCACGAGGGGTTGGCTGAGGAATGGCTCGATTACGGATGCCGGAATGCTCGGGATGGCGGTATCTGTCGATCCGAGCACGCGAACCCGTGGTTCCAGCCGGACGGTACCTTGGGCAAGCGACAGCCGACCTGTGGCGCGATCGAGCACGATCACGTTGCCAGGATAGATGAGGTGCGGATTCTTGATTTCGTCCCTATTCAGGCCCCACAGCTCGGGCCATCGCCATGGCGAGTTGGTGAATCGCTCGGCGATACCCCAGAGGGTGTCTCCAGGAACGACGACGTACCGGTCGGGGGCAGCGGGGTTGATTGCGGGCGGGGCCTTGGGATCCTGCGCCACCGCCTGGCCCCAGGCGACACCCGCTACGACAAAAGCGAGTGCTGTGATAGACTTACGTAATTGCTCGTACATGGGGCCCCCGATCTTTTCTTGGGTCTCCGGGCCGGCTTGAAAGGCCGATTACTCGCACAAATGTAGCGTAGAAGCTCAATTAGCTTACATGCTGCCTGAGATTGTGCATGTAATTATTTCACACAGCAAGCGATTTCCTAATTCATGGCGCTCCTAAGCATTCTCCGATACCCCGATGCCCGCCTCCACAAGACGGCGGCCCCGGTGACTGTCTTCGATGACGCGTTGAGGAAGCTCGTCGTCGACATGACCGAAACCATGTACGGCGCGCCGGGTATCGGTTTGGCCGCCACGCAGGTCGACGTGCACAAACAGGTGATCGTCATAGACGTATCGGAGCGTCGTGATTCCCTGATTGTGTTGGTCAACCCCGAGATCCTAGACGCGACGGGCGTGTCCGACATCGAGGAGGGCTGCCTGTCCGTTCCAGGTATCTACGAAATGGTCGAGCGCGCCGAGCGCGTGAAGGTGCGCGCGTACGACCAGAACGGCGTTCCATTCACACTTGAGGCGCAAGGCCTGCTCTCGGTTTGCATCCAGCACGAGATGGATCACCTCGAAGGCAAGGTCTTCGTCGACTACCTTTCGCAACTCAAACAGCAGCGCATCCGCGCTCGCCTGGCCAAGCAGCTGCGCAAGAGCGCGTAGACCGGCTCGGGGCACCTGCCCGGCCGCGCGCGCGATCCGCGAAGAGCACCGTTAATGCGCATCGTGTTCGCCGGCACAACCGAGTTCGCCGCGCGCGCGTTTGACGCATTGATTGACGCTGGGCATCAGGTGCCGCTCGTACTCACCCGCCCGGATCAGCCCGCTGGGCGGGGCATGCGCCCCAGCGCGAGCGTTGTAAAGCGGCACGCACTAGATCGCGGCGCTGAGTTGCACCAGCCAGCCTCATTCAAGGATGCCGGTGCACTTGCGCTGATCGCGGACGCCGGCGCGGAGCTGCTTGTGGTTGCGGCGTATGGGCTCATCCTGCCGCAAGCCGTGCTCGACAGCGCGCGACTCGGCGCATTGAACATACACGCTTCGCTGCTGCCGCGCTGGCGTGGCGCCGCACCGATCCAGCGCGCATTGCTCGCTGGCGATCGCGAAACCGGGATTACGATCATCAAAATGGACGCCGGGCTGGACACGGGGCCGATACTCTCCCAAGGCGTCCTGCCGATTAGCGAAGCGGACGACGCGGGCACTCTTCAGGACAAGCTCGCTGCGCTGGGCGCGAGGATGATCGTAGACGCGGTAGCCAAGGTTGCGGCGGGCGATGTACATCTGACGCCACAGCCAGCGGAGGGAGTTTGTTACGCTGCGAAGATCGGAAAGCGCGAGTCTGTGCTCGACTGGACGCGCTCGGCGAGAGAGCTGAGCCGAGCTATCCGCGCATATCGACCCGTGCCCGGTGCCGCCACGTTATTGGGCAGGGAGGCGCTCAAGATCTGGCGAGCGCAGCCGGCCGAGGCAAGTGGCTCACCCGGGGAAGTGCTCACCACCAACGTGCATGGCATCGTGATCGCCTGCGGCGAGGGGGCGCTCCAGGTTACGGAGCTTCAGCGAGCCGGCGGTAGGCGGTTATCTGCGGCCGAGTTCCTGCGTGGCAGATCGCTCAAGCCTGGAACACGCTTTGGCTCGCTGCCCAAGGAATCCTGAGCGTGCCTACCGATTCAGTCGGGGCGCCGGTTTTCAGTACACCCCCGCTCGCCGAATTGCTCTGCGAGGCGACAAGACTGGTCGTGGCGGTCGCAAGTGGACGCAGCCTCTCGGGCGAATTGGAGCGCGTGGCTGAGAAGAATGAAATCCCGCGCGCGGCATTGATCGATCTTACGCACGGCACCCTGCGCCGCTACGGACGCGTGCAAGCGCTTGAGCAGCAATTGGAGATGCGCGGCGGAACCGATCCGACGGTGAGCGCGTTGCTGTGGTGCTCCTTCTGTGCACTCGATTTGAGTCGCTACGCGCCCTATACGGTCGTCGATCAGGCCGTTCGCGCATGTGCGCTTCTGGGCCGCCCGCGCGCCAAGGGATTTGTGAACGCGGTTCTACGTCGCCTGTTGCGCGACCGCTCGAGAATAGAGGCCGCGATAGCGGCCGACGAGCAAGCGCGCTGGTGGCATCCTGCGTGGTGGATCGAGGCCGTGAGGCGCAGCCACCCCGACAAATGGCAGGACGTCCTGGGGTCGGGGAACAGCCGGCCACCGATGGCGCTGCGCGTGAATCTACGGCGCACTAGTATGCGCGAATATCACGCGCGCTTGCAGGCAGAGGGGCTCGCAGCGCGCCCTCTCGCTGAGGCGACCTTGGTGCTAGAGCGCCCGGTGCCTGTCGCCCGCCTGCCGGGGTTTCTAACCGGTGAGGTTTCGGTGCAAGACGCGGGTGCTCAGCGCGCGGCGCCCTACCTCGATCTGACCGTCGGGCAGCGCGTGCTTGACGCGTGCGCGGCGCCAGGCGGCAAGTCCGCCCACATCCTTGAAACCGCGGCGGTCTCGCTTACGGCTCTAGATGTAGACCCGCTGCGTAGCGCGCAAATTGAACGAAACTTCGCGCGCCTTGGCTTACGTGCGCAGGTGAAGATCGCCGACTGCATTCGACTCGACACCTGGTGGGATGGCGCCGCGTATGACCGCATTCTCGCCGATGTACCGTGCTCGTCTTCGGGGGTGGTGCGCAGGAATCCAGACATCAAGTGGCTGCGCAGGCCGACCGACATTTCTGCCTTTGCGACCCGCCAGTCAGCGATTCTGGATGCGCTTTGGCGCGTGCTCGCACCGGGTGGTAAATTGTTGTATGTCACCTGTTCGGTCTTCGCCGAAGAAAACGAGGCCGTCATCGGCGCGTTCTGTGCGCGTACTTCGCAGGCGCACCGGCTTGCACTGCCGTCCGGCGCTGCAGCTCAGCTGCTTCCGGACGCCGAGCACGACGGGTTTTATTTCGCTCTGGTAACAAAGCGGACCTGAGGCGCGTCATGCAACGCATCGCCCCCGTCGGCAGGGTACTTCTGGTGCTTCTCTTGGCGATTGCGTTTCACGCCAGCGCCGCCGACATCAATGTCCACGACGCGAACTTGCGTGCGACAGACGAGGGCCTGGTGCTTAACGCGGAATTCCGGTTCGATTTTCCTGCGGCTCTCGCCGAAGCGGTCGTCAGCGGCGTGCCTCTTTATTTCGTTTTCGAGTTCGATCTCACGCGGCATCGCTGGTACTGGTTCAACGAGCATCCGGTGTCGAAGCAAATGCAGGTCAGACTTTCGTACCATGCGCTTTCCAGGCACTACCGGCTTTCCACGGGCGTGCTACAACAAAATTTCGCAACGCTGGAGGAAGCCCTGAGCGTGCTTAGGCGGCTCCAGAACTGGCTGGTCGTTGACCGGACTCTTTCTCTTGCGGACGCTACCTACGACGCGGCGGTGCGCATGCGCCTGGATACCTCGCTCCTTCCAAAGCCGTTTCAGGTAAGCGCGCTCACGAGTCGTGATTGGCAGTTCGAGTCGGAATGGAAGGTGTTCCCATTCCGACCGCCGCAGCAAGCTCCGGCGCCGGTGGAGAGCCGCGAGCCCAAGGAGGCGATCGATCGATGAGAGCTTTGCTCATCATCGGTGCCGCGCTCGCCGGCGTGCTGCTGTTTCTGCTCGCGACTGCGAGCGCCAACACGAGCCTGTTCGAGAAGCACTATCCACTGCTGCTCGCGCTTAACGCAGTGCTCGCGGCGGTTCTGGCGGGCCTCGTTACATATCAGGTGGTCGCGCTCGCGCGCAAGTACCGTGCGCGCGTCTTCGGTTCACGACTGACGCTTCGCTTCCTGGTGCTGTTCGCCATGATGGCGTTGGCGCCAGGCCTGCTCGTGTACACGGTTTCCGTGCAGTTCCTGAGCAAGAGCATCGAGTCGTGGTTCGACGTGAAGGTCGACGCCGCATTGGAGGGCGGGCTGACGCTGGCGCAGGGCGCGATCGACCAGATGTTGTCCGAGATGAACGTCAAGGTTCGAGCAATGGCGCTGGAGCTTGCCGACCATTCGCAGGCGGAGCAAGGCGCTATGCTCAATCGGCTACGCGAACAGGCCGGTGTGCAGGAAGCGGTGATCATTACGGCGAGCGGCCGGCTCGTCGCGAGCGCGAGCGAGGACGTGACTCGGCTCATCCCGGATCTGCCGAGTGCGCAGGCGCTGCGGCAAGCGCGTGCGGATCGCGGTTACACCGCAATCGATGCCCCCGCAGGCAAGCCGCTCGCCCTGCGCGTGCTGGTCCCGATCAACGCGCTCACGCTCACTGACGAGGCGCGCTATCTGCAATTGCGACAGACCGTGCCGGCTTCCTTTGCGCGCAGCGCGGAAGCGGTCGAGGCAGCCTATCGAGACTACCGCGAGCTGGCCCTTTCGCGCCAGGGGCTAAAGCGCATCTACATTGTTACGCTCACCCTGGCGCTCTTGATGGCGCTGTTCGTCGCCATCGCACTTGCGGTCATTCTGTCGAACCGGTTGTCTGAGCCGCTCGCCAACCTCGCACAAGCCACCCAGGCAGTCGCGCGCGGCGATTTCTCCAGACGCGCACCGGTCACCAGCCGTGACGAACTCGGTGTCCTGACTGAGTCGTTCAACTCAATGACGCGGCAGCTAGACGAGGCGCGGCGGGTGGTCGAGACAAACCGGATGGCACTGGAGACCGCCAAAGCCAATCTTGAGAACATCCTCGCCAATCTGTCGGCAGGGGTCCTCGTGTTCGATCACGACCTCTGCCTGACCATCAGCAACCATGGCGCCGCTTCGATATTGGGCGGTGAACTCGACTCGCTCGCGGGTAAACCGCTCGGCAGCTGGAGCGGAGCGCTCGAGGCTTTTGCGCGGGCGGTGCGCGACGCCTTCATTGCGCACGGCGAGCATACCTGGCAGCGCGAGCTCGAGCTGCGTGCCACGGGAACGACGCTGCTCGCGCGCGGCGCCGGGCTGCGTGGTTCGACGGGGGGCGGCTTCGTGCTGGTATTCGACGACATTACGCAGCTGATCCAGGCACAGCGTGCGACGGCTTGGGCTGAGGTGGCGAGACGTCTCGCGCACGAGATTAAGAATCCGCTTACGCCGATCCAGCTTTCCGCCGAACGCCTGGAAGTGAAGCTGGCGGGCAAGGTTCCGGAGGAAGAAGCCGACATCCTTCGACGTGCCACTCGTACCATCGTCAATCAGGTCTCGGCGCTCAAGTCAATGGTCGACGCATTTCGGGACTATGCGCGCCTTCCGGCGCCGATGCTCGCCGATCTGGACCTCAATGCACTAGTCACGGAGGTGCTTGCGCTTTACGAAAACTCCCGGGTTCCAATCATCAAGCGCCTGGCTCCAGAACTGCCCGCGGTGCTTGCCGACTCCGCGCAGATCCGGCAGGTCATCCACAATCTGGTACAAAACGCGCAAGACGCGCTCGAGAGCGGTAGGAGCTGGCGCGCAGCCCCCTCCATCGAAGTGCGCACCGAAGGGCTTGGCGACCGGGTACGACTGTCGGTGAGTGACAATGGCCCGGGTTTTCCAGAGGACCTGATGACCCGCATCTTCGAACCGTACGTGACCAGCAAACCCCGAGGTACCGGGCTCGGACTGGCCATCGTGAAGAAGATCATCGACGAACATCACGGCAACATCGCCATCGAAAACCGTCCTGAGCGGGGCGCATGCGTGAGCGTGATGCTCCCCGTGCTTGGTAAAGGCAACGCCGTGGTCAAGGCGGCGTGATCTCAACAGGGTTCGAGCGCAGCGCTCATTCATGGCTCAGATTCTGGTCGTAGACGACGAAGTCGGCATCCGCGAGCTTCTTTCCGAGATCCTGGCGGACGAGGGGCATCAGGTGCTGCTCGCCGAGAGTGCGGCCACCGCGCGTCAGGTGCGCGAGCGACAGCGGCCCGATCTCGTGCTGCTCGACATCTGGATGCCCGATACGGACGGTATCACTTTGCTCAAGGAATGGTCGGCGTGCGGCCAGTTGACCATGCCAGTGGTCATGATGTCTGGCCATGGAACCATCGAAACCGCGGTGGAAGCGACGCGCATCGGTGCGCTCGATTTCCTGGAAAAGCCGATCGCGCTGCAGAGACTGCTGACGACGGTCAGGCGTGCATTGCGGAACCAAGAGGTACCCGCGCCGCGTGAGCTGTCGCTCGCCGCGCTGGGGCGCTCGCCGGCGCTTGCCGACGCCAAGAGGCGTCTATCCCAGGTGGCTATGGCGGCGGCACCGCTCATGTTACGTGGCGAGCGCGGGATGCAGGCCGAGCTGTTCGCGCGCCTTCTGCTCGCTCCCGGGGCGCCGTTCCTACTGGGGCCGGAGCTGCTCTCCGAGCCGATTTCGGAGGTTCTGTCGCGCGCTGCCGGTGGAATACTGTTCCTAAGCGATCTGACGCGCTTGGCCCGTGCAGAGCAAAAGAACGTAGAGTTTCTTTTGGCGCGCACGGACAAGTACAAGACACGTATTGTTTCGTTCTCGCCCGCCGACACGAAAACGCTGGTCGAGAAGCACGAATTCGATCCCGAATTGGTGACCAGGCTTTCCGAGCTAACGCTCAAGCTGCCTGCATTGCGCGAGTTTGCAGAAGATGTGCCAGACATTGCAGCGATGATGCTGGCGCAGCTGGTGGAAGCGCGCGCGTGTCCCGCCCGGCGCATGTCGGTCGCCGCCCTCAATGCGTTGCGCCATCACCCTTGGACCAACAACCTCGTCGAGCTGGAAGGCGTGATCAAGGATCTCGCGCTGACCGCACTTCAGGAAGAAATCGGGCTGGAGGACGTCGAGCGGGTGCTCGCGGCACGCGGCGATGCGCCCGCAAGGCCGGAACTTGGGCTCGACCGGCCCTATCGCGAAGCGCGCGAGGCATTCGAGCGCGTGTATTTCGAGCAGCTTCTGGCGCGCGAACAGGGCAGTATGTCGCGCGTGGCGGAGCGCTCCGGACTCGAGCGCACGCACCTGTATCGCAAGCTCAAGGCGCTTGGGCTCCCCGTAGGACGGCGCGATGAAGGCTGAAAGAGACTAAAATGCCGCCGTTTCCGCCGCGGAGCGGCAGGTCGTGAAGATCATCATTCTCGGCGCCGGCCAGGTCGGCGTCTCGGTCGCCGAAAGTCTGGTATCGGAACAGAACGACATCACGGTCGTGGACGTCGATGCAGCGCGCCTGCGCGCACTGCATGACCGACTGGACCTGCGGACCATTCTCGGCAGCGCATCGCATCCTTCGGTGCTGTCCGAAGCAGGTGCAGACGACGCCGACTTGCTGATCGCGGTCACGCAGTCCGACGAAACCAACCTCGTCGCCTGCAAGCTAGCCGCCCGCATGTTCAATGTACCGCGCCGCATCGCGCGTATTCGGGCGACCGATTTTCTGGACGACGTCAAGGTTCTCGGCCCTGAGGGTTTCGACGTGGACCTGTCGATCTGTCCCGAGCAGGTGCTGACCGAATACATCGTCAAGCTGGTCGAGTTCCCCGAGGCCTTGCAGGTTCTGGATTTTGCCGGTGGGCGGGTGAGCCTAGTGGGCGTGCGCGCCTACAAGGGCGGTCCGCTTGTCGGAAACCAGCTCAAGGACATCCGGCGGCACATCCCAAACGTCGAAACTCGGGTGGTGGCGATCTTCCGTCAGGACCGTCCGATCGTTCCGGACGGTAATACCGTGATCGAAGCCGGTGACGAAGTGTTTTGCCTTGCGCCGGAGAAGAACATTCGCGAGGTCATGCGCGAGCTGCGGCGCATGGACCGACCCGTGAAGCGCGTGATGATCGCCGGAGGCGGCAACATCGGACTGCGACTCGCGCGCGCCTTGGAAGACGATTATTCGGTGCGAGTGGTCGAGCACAACAAGCGTCGTTGCGAGATTCTGGCGGCGAAGGTCAACCACGCGCTGGTGCTGAATGGCGACGCCACGGACGAGGAGCTGCTCGAGCAGGAGAACATCGGCGAGATGGATCTTTTCGTCGCTGTCACGAACAATGACGAGAACAACATCATGAGCTCCCTGCTGGCCAAGCGCATGGGGGCCCGTCGGGTCGTGGCGCTCATCAATCGTCGATCCTATGTCGACCTGCTGCAGAGCGGCGAGATAGACATCGCCATATCGCCGGCGCAGGCGACGATAGGCAAACTGCTCGCCCACGTGCGCCGCGGCGATGTCGTAGCGGTGCACAGCCTGCGGCGCGGTGCCGCGGAGGCGCTCGAAGCAGTGGTGCACGGGGACAGAGAATCCTGCCGCGTCACCGGACGGCGCATCGAGGAAATCGACCTTCCTCCCGGGACTACGATCGGCGCGCTGGTGCGTGAGAACGAGGTGGTGATGGCGCACCACGACACGAAGATCGAGGCAGAGGATCACGTCATCGTGTTCGTGACCGACAAGAAGACGCTGCCGAAAGTCGAGCGCCTGTTCCAGGTCGGCGCGCGCTTTCTCTGACTTCCAGGGCGCGCAGCCATGCAGCGGCTCGCCGGCGTCGTCAACCTGCTGGGCGTGATAGTGGTGATCTTCGCCCTGACGATGCTATTGCCGCTCGGTGTGTCGCTCTATCTTGCGGACGGTGCGGAGTCGGCCTACGACACAGCGATCGTGGTGACCCTGCTGGCTGGCGGCGTCGCGTGGCTGGTGACGCGTGCCGGCAAACGCGAATTGCAGGCGCGCGACGGTTTTCTATTGGTCACGCTTGCTTGGACGGTCTTACCTGCGTTCGCCACTCTGCCGCTGCTTTCCTACTTGCCGCAGCTCTCGTTCACCGACGCGTATTTCGAGGCGATGGCGGGCCTCACCACGACCGGGGCCACTGCGCTCGTCGGGCTAGATCACCTGCCGCCGTCGATCAATCTGTGGCGCTGCCTCCTGCAATGGCTTGGCGGCTTGGGGATTCTGGTGCTGGTGGTAGGTATCCTGCCTTTGCTGGGCGTGGGCGGCCGGCAGGCGCTGCGGGCGGAGACACCCGGACCGATGAAGGACACCAAGT
This sequence comes from Burkholderiales bacterium, assembly GCA_035310985.1. GTDB lineage: Bacteria > Pseudomonadota > Gammaproteobacteria > Burkholderiales > SG8-39 > DAHVFK01. The sequence continues at coordinate 64,990 of DATGDH010000139.1, read as the reverse complement.
TCACCCCGCGCATCACGGAGACGGCCAAAGGGCTATGGTTGGTCTATGCGCTATTTACCGTCGCCTGCGTCTTCGCGCTGCGCTGGGCCGGCATGTCATGGCTGGACGCCGTCATGCACGCGTTCACGACGATGAGTACCGGAGGTTTCTCGCCCTACGATGCGAGCTTCGGTCACTGGGACTCGCCTGCCATCGAAGCAGTGACGATCGTATTCATGATCATCGCAGGCATCAATTTCGCGACCCATTTCCAGGCGTTGAGAAAGCGCAGCACGTCTCCGTACACTCTGGACGCGGAGGTTCGCGTGTTCATCGCGGTGATCGTCGTGAGCATATTTGGTGTCGCGCTGTTCCTGTACGACAAGGGGGTGTACGCGGACTTCGGCACAGCGCTGCGCTACGCCGCGTTCAATCTGGTGTCGATGGCCACGTCGACGGGCTACTCGAACGCCAACTTCGGCGTCTGGCCTCTGTTCGCACCGTTGTGGATGCTCTTTCTGGCATCCTTCGTGAGCTGTTCGGGTTCGACGGGTGGCGGCATCAAGATGTTGCGCGCGATCCTAATGTTCAAGCAGGCGTTCCGCGAGCTCGCGCGTATCGTGCATCCCAGGGGCTACATCCCTGTCAAACTCGCCGGTCAGTTGATTGAGAACAACATCATCTTCGCTGTGCTCGCGTTCATGCTCGTTTACGGCAGCGCGATCATCGCCATCACGATGCTGCTCGCGGCAACAGGGCTTGATCTGGTGACGGCCTTCTCAGCGGTGGTGGCATGCATTAACAACTCCGGGCCGGGCCTGGGTCAGGTCGGCCCAGGTGCGAGCTACGCGGGTCTGAGCGATTTTCAGGCGTGGTTGCTAGTCTGCGCGATGCTGCTCGGGAGGCTAGAACTGCTCACGGTTCTGGTACTCTTCACGCCCGCGTTTTGGCGCAAGTGAGCCGCATCGTCGTGCACGTGGTGAGTGGTGCGGGACAGGCCGAGCGGCGCACGTGGATCGCGCGCTCGCTTGCGGCGCGGCCCGGATGGGCAGCCCTCATGCCGCGCGCCTGTCCCTGCTGCATCGGCCGCATCGAGGCGAAGGTCCAGCTCACTCGGCTGCTGCGCGAGCGGCGTCCGACGCGTGTGCTGCTCGAACTCGGCGACGCGCAGCACCTGGCGCCGCTGCAACGGATACTGGACCAACCGCCGCTTGCGCAATACCTGGAAGCGGGCCGCGTGATCCGGTTGCCGGACGACGAGCGACTTACTGTCGAGTTGCTAGGCGCGTAACAGCGCGATTGCCATGGCAAGCCAGCCGAGTATCAGCGCGCTGCCACCGAGCGGGGTGACGGCTCCGAGCCAGCGCATCCCGGTAACCGCGAGCAGGTACAGGCTTCCCGAGAAGAGCACGATGCCCAGCGCGAGCAGCCACCCCGAGGCTCTCAGCCAGGTGCTTCCGGGAAGGACATTGCACAGCAGGCCGACCCCTACCAAACCAAGAGCGTGCCACATGTGGTACTGGACCGCGGTTTGGAAGATTGCGAACACCTCGGGCGCGAGCCTGGCCCTTAGGGCATGCGCCGCATAAGCGCCCAGCGCAACGCCTAGCGCGGCGAGCAGCGCGCCCAGCACGACGAACAGCCTGTCAGCGCCTACCACGTCGGCCTACGGCGCCGTTAGGAAGATTTCTTCTTGGTGCGATGCGGACGCTTCTTGCCGTAGCTACCCTTGTAGATCTTGCCGCGCCGAGTGCGCTTGTCGCCCTTGCCCATGTGGTCCCGCTCCAGCTGTGTGTGATCCGAGGGCGCGATTATAGCTACGCCGCGGCGCTCGTTGTGGCCGAATGCTGGGGCTCGTAGGCTAGATACGGCGCAAGCCACTTCTCTGCTTCGGCAAGACTGACCGATTTGCGCTGCGCATAATCGGCGACCTGATCGCGGCCGATCTTGCCGACGGCGAAATAACTCGATTCTGGATGCGACAGATAGAAGCCGCACACCGACGCGGCAGGAAACATCGCGAAGGACTCTGTGAGTTCGATGCTAGCGTTCGTTTGGGCCTCGAGCAGCTCGAACAGTGCACGCTTCTCGGTGTGGTCGGGACAGGCGGGATAGCCGGGCGCCGGACGTATGCCGCGATAGCGCTCGGCGATGAGTTGCTCGTTCGTAAGCCTCTCGTCCGCAGCGTAGCCCCAGAACTCGCGCCGCACCCGCTCGTGCATTCGCTCGGCGAGCGCCTCGGCCAGGCGGTCGGCGAGCGCCTTGAGCATGATCGCACTGTAGTCGTCGTGCGCGGCTTCGAATTCGCCGAGCTTACGTTCAATTCCGCTGCCGGCTGTTACCGCGAATGCGCCGATGTAGTCGGGCACCTGAGTATCCTTGGGCGCGACCAAGTCGGCGAGGCAGAGGTTTGGCCGACCAGCCGGCTTGTGGTTCTGCTGGCGCAGGTTGTGCCACACGGCAAGCGGAGTGCGGCGCTCTTCGTCCGCGTAGATCTCGATGTCGTCGCTGTCCACCTGCGCCGCCGGAAACAGTCCGATCACCGCGTGCGCGCTGACCCACTTTTCCTCGATCAGGCGCTCAAGCGCATGCGTGGCGTCGGCGAACAGCTTGCGCGCCGCCTCGCCGACCACTGGATCCTGCAGGATCTTCGGATACGACCCCGAAAGCTCCCATGTCTGGAAAAACGGCGTCCAGTCGATATAAGGCACCAGCTCTTCGAGGGGATAGTCGCGCAGGACTGTGACGCCCGGCTTGCGCGGCGCGGGCGGCCGGTAGGCGGCCCAGTCAGTCGTCAGGCCGAGCTTGCGCGCCTCGGCGATCGGATGCAGCGGTCCGGGGCCTCGTTTGTCGCGATGCTGTACCCGGATGCGTTCGTAGTCGGCGCGCAGCTCCGCGACGAAGGCGTCGCGCTGCTCGCGGGAGAGCAGGCTGCTCACCACGGGAACGCTGCGCGATGCGTCGGGAACGTACACGACTGGCCCGGAGAAGCTGGGCGCAATCTTTACGGCGGTGTGAACGCGGGAGGTCGTAGCCCCTCCGATGAGCAGGGGGACGCTGAACCCTTCGCGCTCCATCTCGCGCGCCACGTGCGCCATCTCCTCGAGCGAGGGCGTGATGAGCCCCGATAGCCCGATCGCGTCGGCCTTCTCGCGGCGCGCCGTCTCGAGAATGGTCTGCGCCGGGACCATGACCCCGAGATTCAAGACCTCGTAGTTGTTGCATTGCAGAACGACCGCGACGATGTTCTTGCCGATGTCGTGCACGTCGCCTTTGACCGTTGCGATCACAATCTTGCCCTTGGCCCGCCCCCCCTCGCCGCTGCGCGCTTTCTCGGCCTCGATGAACGGAACGAGGTGCGCCACCGCGAGCTTCATGACGCGTGCCGACTTGACCACCTGCGGCAGGAACATCTTGCCAGCGCCGAACAGGTCGCCCACGACGTTCATGCCGTCCATCAAGGGGCCTTCAATCACCTCGATCGGGTGGGCGTATTTGAGGCGCGCCTCCTCGGTATCGGCGACCACGTGCGTCGCGATGCCGCTAACCAAAGCGTGGATGAGTCGCTCTTCGACGCTGCCCGCGCGCCAGGCTTCGTCTCTCGTCTTGTCCTTGGCCCCTCCCTTGATCGAGTTGGCGAACTCGATCATGCGCTCGGTCGCGTCCGCGCGACGGTTGAACAGCACGTCCTCCACGTGATCGCGCAACTGCGGCTCGATTTCCTCGTATACCCCGAGCTGCCCCGCGTTCACGATGCCCATCGACATGCCGGCGCGCACGGCGTGATACAGGAACACCGTGTGCATCGCCTCGCGCACCGTGTCGTTGCCGCGGAACGAGAACGACAGGTTCGAAACGCCGCCGGACACCTGCGCCGCGGGCAGGTTCTTGCGGATCCACGCGGCCGCCTCCAGGTAGTCGATGCCGTAGCGCGCGTGCTCCTCAAGGCCGGTTGCGATGGCGAAGATGTTCGGATCGAAGATGATGTCCTCGGGCGCGAGGTCCGCCTCACGGGTAAGCAGCTCGTAGCAGCGCGCGCAGATGTCTACGCGCCGTTGCAAGGTGTCGGCTTGGCCCTTCTCGTCGAAAGCCATCACCACGGCCGCGGCACCGTAGCGGCGCACCAGCCGGGCCTGGCGCAGGAACTCGGCTTCGCCTTCCTTCAGGCTGATCGAATTGACCACGCCCTTGCCCTGCACGCACTTCAGGCCCGCCTCGATGACGCTCCACTTCGAGGAATCGATCATGACCGGCACGCGCGCAATGTCCGGCTCCGCGGCGATCAGCCTCAAGAAGGTAGTCATCGCCTTCTCGGAGTCGAGCATCGCCTCGTCCATGTTGACGTCGATGACCTGCGCGCCGTTCTCGACCTGCTGGCGCGCGACTGAGAGCGCACCGGCATAGTCGCCGGCCAGGACCAGCCGCGCGAAGGCCTTCGAGCCCGTGACGTTGGTGCGCTCGCCGATATTGACGAACAGGGAGTCGTCCCCGACATTGAGCGGCTCCAGACCCGCGAGACGCAGCTTGGCCGGCAGTTCGGGGATCGTGCGCGGCGCGAGCCCGGCCATGGCAGCCGCGATGGCGCGAATATGCTGCGGGGTTGTGCCACAGCACCCGCCCGCGATATTCAGCCAACCGTTTCGCGCCCATTCGCCCATCTGCCGCGCCATCGACTCGGGCGTGTCGTCGTACTCGCCGAATGCGTTCGGCAGGCCGGCGTTCGGGTGACAGGAGACGTAGGTCTGCGCCACGCTCGAGAGTTCCTCCACGTGCGCGCGCAGCTCTTTCGCACCGAGCGCGCAGTTCAGTCCCACCGCGAGAGGGCGCACGTGGCGCACGGAGTTGTAAAACGCCTCGGTGGTCTGGCCCGACAGCGTGCGTCCGGAAGCGTCGGTAATGGTTCCAGAAACGATGATCGGCAAGCGCGTGCCGCGCTGGTCGAACAATTCCTCGATGGCGAACAGCGCAGCCTTGGCGTTCAAGGTGTCGAACACCGTTTCGACCAGAATCAGATCGACGCCGCCATCCAGGAGCCCGCGCAAGGCGTCGCCATAGGCCGCGACCAGCTGGTCGAAGTCTACGTTGCGAAAGCCGGGATCGTTCACATCCGGCGAGATCGAGGCGGTCTTGCTCGTCGGTCCGAGAACGCCGGCGACGAAGCGCGGCTTGGCAGGGCTCCCCGCTTCGTAGCTTCGCGCGACGTCTACGGCGAGCCGCGCGCCGGCTAGATTCAGCTCATACGCCAGCGCTTCCATGCCGTAATCGGCCAGCGACACTGACGTCGAATTGAAGGTGTTGGTTTCGATGATGTCCGCGCCGGCCTCGAGGTACTGCGCGTGGATTTGTCGGATGAGCGCGGGTCGCGTGATGCAGAGGAGGTCGTTATTGCCGCGCAGCTCACGCGGCCAGTCCCGAAAGCGCTCGCCACGGTACTGCGACTCGTCCAGGCGCTCGGCTTGGATCATCGTGCCCATGGCGCCATCGAGCACGAGGATGCGCTCGGCGAGCAATGCTTCGAGCTTCGCGGCGCGGGCAGGCTGGTTCATGTCGATTCGCAAAACAAAAAGCCCGTTCAGCTTTCGCTCGAAACGGGCCTTCTTGCCTCGTGTGGCACGCGTCTCTTTAGCGGCACTTCTTTTTCACCGCCCGACGGCGGGTCGGCGCCCGCAAGCTGAACATCAAATCGGCGCAGGACCGCAGTCTGCCGCCCTACCCCTTTCGTGTCAACCACTTGGCGAGCGCGCGTATAATCCGGAACCTTCGCGGAACGACCCCAATGCAGCATCTACAGCCCAAGGAAGCGTACGCCTTCCTGCAGCACAATCCGAGCGCGCTGTTCGTCGACTGCCGCAGTGAAATGGAATACCTCTTCGTGGGTCATCCAGTCGGCGCGTTGCACGTCGCGTGGAACGACGGGCCGGACTGGGACGTCAACCCGCACTTCGTCGGGCAAGTGAAGAAGCTGGCAGGCACCAATCACGCCATGCGGCCGATCGTTCTCATCTGCCGCAGCGGCAACCGCTCGCAAGAAGCCGGCGACGCGCTCGAGCGCGCCGGCTTCACCAGGGTGTACAACGTGGTGAACGGGTTCGAGGGTGAGATGAACGAGCGCCACCAGCGCAATTCGATCGCCGGCTGGCGCTTCGACGGCCTTCCCTGGGAGCAATGCTGAGAGATGGACGTGATGGCCGACGGCGATTTCAACTCGATCACCGGCAGGTTCGCCTGCGAGGTGCACTGGGGCGACTGCGACCCCGCGGGCATCATTTTCTACCCAACGTATTTCCGCTGGTTCGACGCGGCGACGTGGAACTTCTTCGCCCAAGTGGGCTACGACGTGAAGCGCATGCGGGAAGAACACCTGGCGATGCCGCTGGTGGCGGCGAACTGCGAATTCAGGGCCTCGCCGGTGCACGGCGACCGCTGCGAAGTGCTGTCGCGCGTGCTGCGCTGGGGCGGCAAGTCCTTCGTGCTGTCGCATCGCGTCCTGCGCGACGACGGCACGCTGCTTGCCGAGGGATCGGAAACGCGCGTGTGGGCGCGCCGGGCGGGCGGCCCCGGCGGCGCGCTCAAGGGCGAGCCGATCGGCGAGGCGCTGAAGATGCTGTTTCGCGCTGGCGTCTAGAGAAGAAGAACGGCCGTGACCGACCCGAACGCGCACGATCCGCGCGCCGCGCAGGCCGCGCTCGAGAGCGCCTGCGTCGAAGCGCTGGTCCAGGCCCAGCTGCTCGCGTTGGCAATCGTGCGCGATGGCATCGTCGTCCACGCCAACCCGGGATTCGCGCGCATGTTCGGTATAGCGCCGGGAGCACTGCAGCGGCCGCTCGCAGAACTGTTCGACGAACGCGATCGCGAGCGTGTGCTGCAGGCCGCCGGCGTGGCCGGCGAGGAGGCGGTAGGTGCGCGTGCTTTGCGCGGCAACGGGTCGCGCTTCGATGTCGAGCTCTCCGCCACACGTGTGAGCCTCCCGGACGGAACGGCAAGCGTTGTGGCGGTGTTCGACATCACCGGACATGGCACGCGGCGCAGTGCCGCACCCGCGTCACAGCGCGCACCGCAGGGTCCCGCGCAGTGGAGCGCGCGCTATGAAGTTGGCGTCGAGGTGATCGACGGCCAGCACCGCCACCTGCTGGAACTCATCAACCGCCTGCAACACGCCCTGCAGGGCGGCACGGATCTTGAGGACCTGGTCGCATCGCTCAAGGAACTCGTGCGCTACACCGAGCACCACTTCGCGACTGAGGAGCGGTTGATGGACGAAGTGGGGGCTAGCGCCGAGCGCCACCGCGGCGAGCACCAGCGCCTTCTCGCAGCGCTGATGCGTTTCACCACGAGGCTCGACGCGACAAGCGTTAGTGATAGCTCACATTTCCTTCAAGACTGGCTTTTTAGGCATATCGACGAGGTCGATCGACCTTTCGGGGCGCTCTTGCGTACGCGCGGTCAGCGCTGAAGAGCTGATTCAGGCATCGGCCCTCATTGACAGCTTATGTTGAATGAGCAATCATTCAATACATCTCAAGGAGCGCAACCTATGCGATTGGATGGCAAGACGGCAGTCATAACCGGCGCCGCGTCGGGCATCGGGCGCGCGACCGCCGAAACGCTCGCTAGGGCGGGCGCGCACGTGCTGCTCGGCGATATCGCCGAGGGGAAGGGCGAGGAGGCGGCGCACGCGATTCGCGGGGCCGGGGGCGGGGCGGACTTTCTCAGGCTCGATGTCACCGAGCTCGCTTCGATCGAGGCGTTTCGCACGAGCGCGATGTTGCGCCGCGGGCACGTTGACGTCGTCGTGAACGTGGCCGGCTGGGGCAGGGTCGAGCCGTTCGTCAAGAACACGCCGGATTTCTGGCGCAAGGTGATCGACCTGAATCTGTTCGGACCGATCGCTGTTACGCGCGCCTTCCTCGATCCGATGATCGAGCGCAAGGCGGGCAAGATCGTCACCGTCTCAAGCGACGCGGGGCGCGTCGGCAGTCTCGGCGAGAGCGTGTACGCGGGCGCCAAGGGCGGTGCGATTGCGTTCACCAAGTCCTTGGCGCGGGAGATGGCCCGCTTCAATGTGAACGTCAATTGCGTCTGCCCCGGGCCGACGGATACCCCGCTGCTTGCCGCGGTGCCGGAGAAGCACCGTGAAGCTTTCGTCCGAGTCACTCCCATGCAACGGCTGGCCAAACCTTCCGAGATTGCCGATGCGGTGCTGTTCTTCGCCAGTGCGCGGTCGGACTTCATCACCGGCCAGGTGCTTTCGGTTAGCGGCGGCCTGACGATGGTCGGTTGAGGTCCTCCCAGGAACAGAAAGGGAAAAACACATGTACAAGCTGAAAGCCGCCGACTGGCGGCCGCAGCACTTCAAGTGGCAGGTCAGGGACCGGGTGGCCACGATCACGTTGAATCGGCCCGAGCGAAAGAATCCACTCACCTTCGAAAGCTACGCGGAGTTGCGCGACACGTTTCACAAGCTGCAGTACGCGGATGACGTGCGCGCCGTGGTGTTCACCGGCGAGGGCGGAAATTTCTGCTCCGGCGGCGACGTGCACGACATCATCGGCCCACTGGTGAAGATGGACATGACCGGCCTGATGGCCTTCACGCGCATGACCGGCAACCTCGTGAAGGAGATGCGCACCTGCCCGCAGCCGGTCATCGCTGCAGTCGACGGCGTGTGCGCTGGCGCCGGCGCCATCGTTACCATGGCGAGCGATCTGCGCTACGGCACGCCCGAATGCAAGACCGCGTTTCTGTTCGTGCGCGTCGGGCTCGCCGGCTGCGACATGGGAGCCTGCGCCATTCTGCCGCGCATCATCGGCCAGGGACGTGCGTCCGAGCTGCTTTACACGGGCCGCAGCATGAGCGCAGAGGAAGGCTTTGCCTGGGGCTACTACAACGAGATCGTCCCGAAGGACAAGCTGCTACCGCGAGCCCAGGAAATGGCCCATTCGCTCGCCAGCGGTCCGGCGTTTGCGCATTCGATGACCAAGAAGTGCTTGCACCAGGAATGGAATCTCTCGATCGAGCAGGCCCTCGAGACCGAGGCCGAGGCGCAGGCGATCTGCATGCAAACCGGCGATTTCGAGCGCGCCTATAACGCATTCGTAAACAAGCAGAAGCCGCAGTTCGAGGGCAACTGATGTCGACCGGCGGCGCCGCCAAGCGGGGTCGGCCCGCCGCTTCCCGCGCGCGAACATCGCCGACGCAGCCGCCGGGCTTCGTTGCAAGCCAGGTCGCCGACCCGCGCCTGGTGGAAGAGCGCCGCCGCCAGATCGTCGGTGCTGCGGTGAAGCTCTTCTCCGCGCATGGCTACTACACGACCACGATCCAGCAGATTGCGCGCGAAGCCGGGATCAGCACCGGTCTCGTCTATCAATATTTTCGCGACAAGGACGACCTGTTGCTGCTCGCCTTGATGCAGGTGCTCGAGAGCTACGAGAAGGAGATCCCGCGCGCCTTGGAAGGCGTGCGGGACCCGGTCGCGCGCCTGTGCCGCGCGCTTGCCATTTACTGCTCGGTGGTCGACCGCATGCCCGACGCGACCGTGCTGACTTACCGATCGAGCAAGTCGCTGCGTGCAGAACGCCGCGTCCTATTGATGGAAGGGGAAGCGCGCACCAATCGCCTGCTCGAGGGGTGCATTCGCGATTGCGTGGAGACCGGCCACATGCGGCAGGTGAACGAACATCTGCTGGCGTACTCGCATGTCATGTTCTGCCATGCCTGGGCGCTGAAACATTGGGCGCTAGCCAAGCGTTACACGCTGCAACGCTATGTCGCCGAAGGTCTCGCACTCCTGGTTGAGCCGTTCCTGACCGGCAAAGGGCGCGAGGTGTTCCTAGCACTGGCGGAGTGACGCCGAGCAGGCTGGCGCCGCCCGCCTACTCGGCGTCCGGCTGTCTCGACGGCTGCGCGCGCTGGAACGCCTCAAGCTGCATACACTGCTCGAAGATCCGCAACACGCGGGGCGCATGCGATAGGTCGCAATTGAAGCGCTGCGCGTTGAATACCTGGGGCACCAAACAGCAATCGGCCATGCCGGGAGCGTCGCCATGGCAGAACTTTCCGTCGCGGCCGCGCGCCAGATCCGCCTCGAGCTTGGCCATGCCGTCCTGGATCCAGTGGCGGTACCAGCCGTCCTTTTCTTCCTCGCTTAGGCCGAGCTCCTTGACGAGGTAATTCAGCGTGCGCTGATTATTCAGCGGGTGGATCTCGCAAGCGATGAGAAGCGCGAGCGAGCGCACTCTGGCGCGGCCGAGCGGGTCCTTGGGCAGCAGTGGCGGACTGGGATGCGTTTCCTCCAGGTACTCGATGATCGCGAGCGATTGCGTGAGCAGCTGCCCGTCGTCGACAAGCGCGGGCACCAGTCCCTGCGGATTCAGGGCAAGGTATTCGGCCCCGCGCTGCTCTCCTTTGGCGAGGTGAACGAATTGCGGGTCGTATCGCAGTCCCTTGAGATTCAGCGCTATGCGCACGCGAAACGCGGCGGAGCTGCGATAGTAGGTGTACAGCCTCATACGGCCGGCACGATTTTCACTTTAAGTTCGCCGACACCGTCGATACGCGCATCGAGCTCGTCGCCCGGCTTGACCGGACCGACCCCCGCCGGCGTGCCCGAATAGATGAGATCGCCAGGCTCGAGCGTGTAGTACTCCGACAGGTATGCGATCTGCTCCGGCACCGACCAGATCATGTCGGACAAGTCGGCTTTCTGCCGTTCCTTGCCGTTCACCGTGAGCACGATCGCGCCCTTGGAGGGATGGCCGACCCGCGCGGCGGGCGCCAGCGCACTGCAGGGCGCCGCCTCGTCGAAGTCCTTGCCGAAGTCCCAAGGGCGCCCATGGTCCTTGCCCCATTGCTGCAGATCGCGCCGCGTCATATCGAGGCCCACGCCGTAGCCGAACACGAGATCGTTCGCCTTCTTCGCGTCGATGCGCCGGCCGCCTTTGGCGAGGGCTACCACCATTTCCGTTTCGTAGTGGTAGTTGGCGGTCTTGGCCGGGTAATGGACTGCACCGCCCAGCGCGACCAGGGAATGCGCGGATTTGATGAAGAAGAACGGCGCTTCGCGACCATCGCCGCCCATCTCCTTCTGGTGCTCGACGTAGTTGCGGCCGACGCAGAAGATGCGCCGCACGGGGAACAGGTCGGAGGAGCCGACGACAGGTAGCGAGGGAGGCGTCCAAAGCGGGATTGCGTAGGCCATGCTGTCCTCTGGGTGAAGTGCCGCGTTCAAAAAAGCGCGATTCTATGCCTTGGCTTGGAATTCGCGCTGCAGAATTTCGCGCAGCTTGAAGCGTTGGATCTTGCCAGTCGACGTGCGCGGCAGGTCCTGTGCGGCGCGTATCCATTTAGGCCGCTTGTGACGCGGCAGCTTTACTTCGCAGGCGCGCGCCGCGGCCGCTACCGCGGCCTCCGGCTCTCCCATCGGCGCGACGAACAGCGCGAGCCGGTCGAAGCCGTCGGCATCGGGCACCAGCACGCATACCGCCTCGGCGATCGAGGGTTCGCCAAGCACGGCCTCCTCGAGTTCGCCCGGCTTTACCCATTGCCCGGCGACCTTCACCAGCTCGTCCGCGCGGCCCTGATGCGCGTAGAAGCCTTCCGCATCGCGTACGAAAACGTCCTTGGTGCAGAACCAGCCGTCGCGGAATTGCTCGCGGGTCAGCTCTTTGCGGTTCGCATAACCGAGCGCCAGCGCAGGATGCCGCAGCCACAGCACGCCGGGCTCCGCGACGGCGGCCGGGTGACCTTCGAGCGCCGTCAGCCGCGCCTCGACGCCGGGAAGCAGGCGCCCGGTGCGACGGCCGTTCGAGGTGCCGACGGGGGTCACCATGGCTACCGAGAAGGTCTCGGACATGCCGTATATCGACAGGATCTCGCGGCCGACGGCGTTGCGCCATTGCTCAACCATGGCCTCCGGAAGACGCTCGCCTGCGGCGAAGCAGTGCCGTACTCCCGCGAAAGGCGCGAGCGCGCTGGAGCCCAGCGCGAGCAGGCGGCGGTAGAACGATGGGACGCTAAAAAAGGCCGCCGGTCTATGCTCGGCCACGAGCGCGCACACGCGCGCGACATCGGACCAGTCCGTGTGCAGCACCGAGGTAGCGCCCACCGCGAGCACACCGAGCAGCGCGTGCTCGAGCCCGTAGGCGAAGAACAGGCGCGACGTGGTGAGCACCTTCTCGCCGGGTTCGATGCGCACGACGTCGCGCATCACCTGCCCGGCCGGCAGCAGATCCTTGTGCGTGTGGATAATGCCTTTTGGCCGGCCAGTGGTGCCCGACGAGTAGAGCCAGAACGCAGCGTCGTCCGGACGCGCAAGGAAGCATTCCTGTCGGGCGGTGGCGCTCAGCACGGCTTCATCCCACGACGGAACCCAGCCTGGTGCACGCCCGGAAACTGCGACCCTGCGCTCTTGCGTCAGGGCGGTGATAAAGGCAGGAAATGCACTGGCGAACACGTCCTCGACGATCGCCAGGCGTGCACCGCTGTCCGAGCGCACGAAGCGCAGCTCGTCCTCGGAGAGCTGACTGTTTAGCGCGATCGCGACCGCGCCATGCCAAAGGCATCCGAGCCAAGCTGTGGCTAGGGCGGGCGTATCGCGCATTAGCAGAAGCACACGATCGCCCGGCGCCACGCCAAGAGCGGCTAGCGCGCCCGCAGCCTGCCGCACCCGCCGCGCGAGTTCGCCGTAGGTGATGCGCTCGTCGCCGAAAATCAGTGCCAAACGCGCCGCGTGACGTTCGAGCGCGGCCTCGCCAAGGAGGTGTTCAGCCCCGTTCATCGTGATCTCATTGCGTCGACCCGAATTCCGCACTCAATTGCGCGCGCAGACGAAAGCGCTGGATCTTGCCAGTCGCGGTGCGCGGCAATTCTCTCACTTCGCGTATCCACTTCGGCTGACTGTGCCTGGGCAGGGTGGCGGCGCAGCGCTCGGCAGCGGAGGCGGCGGCTCCGGGCGCGTCGCGCGGCACCACGAAAAGCGCCAACCGGTCGAAGCCGTCCCGATCGGGCACCACGACGCAGGCGGCTTCGCGCACGTTCTCATCGAGAAGCACCGCTTCCTCGAGCTCGGCCGGCCGGACCCACTGCCCGGCCACCTTGTACAGCTCATCGGACCTGCCCTGATGGTAGAAGTAGCCGTCCGCGTCGCGCGTGAACAGGTCACCCGTACAAAACCAGCCCTCGCGGAACGCCTGCGCGGTCGCCACAGGATCCTTGTAGCCGAGCGCAAGCGACGGATGCCGCAGCCACAGGACCCCGGGTTCGCCCGGACCGACCTCGGCGCCTGCGCCATCGACGATGCGCGTCTGCACGCCGGCGAGCGGCACTCCGGTGCTGCCGTCTCGCATGCGACCAGGAAAGTTGGAGATCGCGTTGCAGAACGTTTCGGACATGCCGTAGCAGACGAGGATCTCGGTGCCCACGACGGCGCGCCACTGGCGCAGGATCGCGTCAGGCAGGCGCTCGCCGCCGGTCGCCACGAACGGGATGCGCGCGAACGGCGCCAGCTTCTCTCTGGGAAGCGCGAGTAGCCGCCGAAAGAAGGTCGGCACCGTGAAGAAGACTCCCGGACGGTGGTGCTCAACCTGCGCCGCGATCGTCTCGGGCTCCGGCCATTCGTCGTTCAGGATCGTCGTGGCACCGCAGACGAGCGCACCGGTGAAAGCGTTGTCCAGCGCGAAGGCAAAGAACAGCTTCGAGGTGGCGAGGATCACCGTCCCGGGGCGCACCGAGGCCACTTCACGCAATAGCTTGCCCGCCCGTGACGCATTGGCGTGGCTATGCAAGATCGCCTTGGGCCGGCCGGTCGTGCCAGAGGAGTAGAGCCAGAAGGCGGGCTCATCCGCGCGTGTCGGATGCGAAGCCTCCATCGGCGCAACCTCGCGCGCCAGCGCCTCCAGCGACCCCGGTCCGCCGCGCGCCGCCTGGAGCCGGGTGCGGACGCCCGCCGCCTGTGCGGCGAGCGAGGAATGCGCGGGATCGAACAGCACAAGCCGTGCTTCGCTGTCGGCGAGAATGAAGCCGACGTCAGATGGCGTCAGGCGCGTATTCACGGGCACGGCGACCAATCCGGCCATGAGCGCGCCGAGAAACGTGGCGCAGAACATCGGCGAGTCGTCCATCAGCATGCATATCCGCTCGCCCGGCGCGAGACCCGCGCCGCGCAGGGCGCTCGCGACCCGGGCAGCAAGCTGTGCAAGTTCGCCGTAGCTGACGCTGCCCCCCGCCTGCAGGATCGCGGGCTGCGCGCGCAGCGACGCTTCACCCGCGTGTGCGAGCAATACGTCGGCTGCGTTGAGTTGGCCCGGCATTGCCCCTCCGACGCTCCGCGGGATGGGATCCCGGGATGTTAACTTGCCATCCTAAGCTACCGGGCGCGGAAAAAAAAAGACGGACCCGAAGGTCCGTCTCGGAAGGCCGGGCTAGGCGCTGTTGCCGGCCGTCGCCGACGGCGCCGCCTTGGCGCTCAGCTGACGACTTGCTCGCCGTGCTGAGTGATGTCCAGGCCTTCGCGCTCCTGCTCTTCCGTGACGCGCAGGCCGATGAACATGTCGACAAGCTTGAGGATGATGAAGGTCGCGATCGCATCGTAAGCCGCGACCGCGCCTACGGCGATCAGCTGGGTGAGGATCTGCCCGCCGTTGCCCTCGAGCACGCCTGCCGTGCCGCCGATCGCCTTGACTGCAAACACGCCGGTCAGGATTGCACCGACCGTTCCGCCGATGCCGTGCACGCCAAAGGCGTCCAGCGAGTCGTCGTAGCCGATCAAGTTCTTCATGTAGGTCGCGGTCCAGAAGCAGATCACGCCGCCGGCGATGCCGATGATGAAGGCGCCCGTCGGGCCCACGAAGCCCGAAGCCGGGGTGATCGCGACCAGACCCGCCACCGCCCCCGAGCACATGCCCAGCAGGCTGGGTTTGCCCTTGGCCATCCACTCCGCGAACATCCAGGCGAGCGCCGCGGTGGCGGTGGCAATCTGCGTGACGGTCATGGCCATTCCGGCGCGTCCGCCGGCGCTGACCGCCGATCCAGCATTGAACCCGAACCAGCCCACCCACAGGAGCGAGGCGCCGATCATCGTGAGCACCAGGTTGTGCGGGGCCATTGGTTCTTTGCCGTAGCCGACACGCTTACCGAGCACCAGCGCACACACGAGGCCCGCGACTCCGGCATTGATGTGCACGACGGTGCCACCTGCGAAGTCGAGCGCGCCCATCTTGGCAAGCCAGCCGGTCGGAGCCCATACCCAGTGCGCGATAGGCGAGTACACGAAGATCAGCCAAAGACCCATGAACCACACAACTGCGGAGAACTTCATGCGATCGGCAAACGCACCTGCGATCAGCGCGGGGGTGATGATCGCGAAGGTCATCTGGAAGCTCATGAAAACCGACTCAGGCACGGCGCCCGACAGGCCGCTCACCGTGGTCTTCTCCATGCCCTGCAAGAACAGGCGCGAGAGATCGCCAACGAACGAGCCTCCGTTAGTGAAGGCGAGCGTGTAGCCGATCATGTACCACAGTACCGTCACGAGGCAGGTGACGACGAAGCTCTGCGCAAGCGTGGCGAGCACGTTCTTCTTACGTACCATGCCGGCGTAGAAGAGGCCGAGGCCGGGTATCGTCATCATCAGCACCAAGGCCATTGACGTGAGCATCCACGCCGTGTCACCGGAGTTGATGCTCGGATCGGCGTCGGCCGACACCGCCTCCTTGGGCGCAGGCGCTGGGGCTGCCGCAGGCGCAGGGGCGGCGGGCGCTGAGGCTGCCGCAGACGCAGGCGCCGGCGTTGCCTGCGCCAACAACAAAGGCTCGGACCTGGTTGCCTCCGCTGAGACCTGGCCGGCAAATGCGCCGGTCAGGGCCAGCAGGGCTAGGATTGAAAAGAGCTTTCTCATTTCGGTCTCCCTAAAGTGCCGCCGCATCGGTTTCACCGGTGCGGATGCGGATGACTTTTTCGAGGTCGAACACGAAGATCTTTCCGTCGCCGATCTTCCCGGTGTTGGCGGCCTTCTCGATCGCCTCGAGGACCTGGTCCAACATCTCGGACTTGATTGCGGCCTCGACTTTCACCTTGGGCAGGAAGTCGACCACGTATTCCGCGCCGCGATACAGCTCGGTATGGCCTTTCTGCCTGCCGAAGCCCTTCACCTCGGTCACGGTGACCCCTTGCACGCCGATCGCAGAGAGCGCTTCGCGCACCTCGTCGAGCTTGAACGGCTTGATGATTGCAGTTACGAATTTCATGTTGGCTCCTTAGCCTTGGGTAGCACTCGCCTTGCCCTATAGGGTCTTGCTGAAAGTGACCAAAAAGCGGCCTTTGCCAAGGTCGTAGTTGTTCACGCAATAGGGGTTCTGGGTGGCGACACCGCCGCAGTCGGCGTTCGCGTTCGTGTCGGAGTAGAAGAGGCCAAGGGTCCCAAAGCCGAGGTCCTTCGTTGCGCCGAGCTTCCAATCGGTATAGCTCGCGTCTCCGTAATGACGCACGTCTTGGTAGCCGCCGTGGGCGACCAGCGCAAAGCCGCTGCCGAGGTCGAAGTTGCCGGTCAAATCGAAGTAGCCGCTACCTTTCGAATCCTCGCCGGTGGTGGGATTCACCCATCCGAACAGCTTGGTCACGCTGTAGGAGTACTTCGCCGTGAGCCACTTCCAGCTCAAGGCGCCGTAGATTTCGGTCGTGTTGGGGTCGAAGCTCCCGAACCCGGTGCCCGGATAGATGTAGCTCAGCGCACCGACGTCGTAGCCGAAGTCTTTGGCGAAGCTGCCCTTGTAGCCGCCGTAGACGTCCCACTCCATGCTTGCGCTTGCGCCGGGCACGGAGTCGCTGATCCAGCTGATATTGGACCCCCAAGTGCCGAGGTAAAAGCCGCTCGAGTGGGCAAAGTCGAATCCGCCTTGGATCGCCGGCTTGCCCCGGGTCTGCGCAATGCCTCGATAGAGGTATTCGGAGGCGAGGGATACGTTTCCGGTGAACGTATACGGCGGCGTGGCCGCGGCCTGCTGGGCGGACGCAAGCGCCGGCGCGCCTATGGCTGCGGCGACAGAAAGCGCCAGAATACTCTTTCGCATGATCAGAGACTCCCCTAGGTGAACGGAAGAAGATAGAAACCCTTCATGCGATTAGCATTCGCCGTGCCAGATATATTCTCTCCATTATTCACGTACTTAACATATGACGCAGAGGCTATACAGGGGGCTGCGCACTGTTTTGGTGCGGGACCTCCAGGGCGGGCGTCAAAGCGGTGCGCGGGGAGCTGCGTTAAGCTGCAATCCCGTTTGGGTATCCAGGAACATGATCGATCGCAGCTTGCTCGACGAGCTCGGTAGACGCATCACGCAGGCGGTGCGCGACGGCCCGGCGCAGGACATGGAAAAGAACCTGCGCGCGTTGCTCTCCGCCTTCTTCGATCGCTTCGACCTCGTGGCGCGCGAGGACTTCAACGTGCAGAAGAAGATAGTGGAGCGGGCGCAAGCGAAGCTCGAAGCGCTCGAAGCCCGCGTCACCGAACTCGAGTCGCGACGCGACGAGCCCCCGGCGCAGTAAACGGCTCGCCCACCGGCTGCGTTTGTCCCTCAAGACGCCACACTGCGCGTCCGGGGGGGCCCCATGCCGCTGGCGGTGGTGGCGAGCCGCGCGCTCGCCGGAATCGATGCTCCGGAAGTCACGGTCGAAGTGCACCTCGGACCAGGACTGCCCGCATTCCACATCGTCGGCCTGCCCGACGCCGAGGTGCGCGAGGCAAAAGACCGCGTGCGCGCGGCGCTAAACCACGCGCACTTCGAATTCCCGGCGCGCCGCATCACGGTGAATCTCGCGCCCGCCGATCTGCCGAAGGATTCGAGCCGCTTCGACCTTCCGATTGCGCTCGGCGTGCTCGCCGCAAGCGGCCAGCTGGCGCCCGAGGCGCTTGCCGGCCATGAATTCGCAGGCGAACTGTCGCTCACCGGCGAGCTGCGCCCGGTGCGTGGGGCGCTCGCCATGGCGCTGCAGGCGCGCGGCGCCGGCCGCGCCTTCGTGCTGCCTGCGGACAACGCGCCACAGGCCGCGCTCGCGGAGGGAGCGCGCGTGCTGCCGGTCCGCACAGTGCTCGAGGTCGTTGCGCACCTGATCGGCGAAGCGCCACTCGAGCCCTATGTCGCCGACCTGCGCGCAACACCGCCCGCCTACTCCGATTTCGACGAAGTGAAAGGCCAGCAGCAGGTGAAGCGCGCGCTTGAGGTCGCCGCCGCAGGCAGCCACAGCGTTTTGATGGTCGGCCCGCCAGGAACGGGGAAGTCGATGCTGGCAGCGCGATTTCCTGGGATTCTGCCACCTCTTTCTGAGGGCGAGGCGCTCGAAGTGGCCGCCATCCAGTCGGTCTCCAGCGCGGGCTTCGATGCGCGCCAGTGGGGCGCGCGCCCGTTCCGCGCGCCGCACCACAGCGCTTCGAGCGCTGCGCTGGTGGGCGGCGGAAACCTGCCGCGTCCCGGGGAGATATCCCTCGCTCACCACGGTGTGCTGTTCATGGACGAGTTGCCGGAGTTCGACCGCGACGTGCTCGAAGCCCTGCGCGAGCCGATGGAATCGGGTCGCGTATCGATCTCGCGCGCGGCGCGCCAGGCGCAGTTTCCGGCACGCTTCCAGCTGCTCGCCGCGATGAATCCGTGTCCGTGCGGACACTGTGGCGCGCCAGGGGGGCGCTGCCGCTGCACGCCCGAGCGCATCGCCCGTTACCGCGGACGGGTATCCGGTCCGCTCGCCGATCGCATCGATATCAAGCTGGAGGTCCCCGCGCCGCGCGACGCGGACCTGCTCACGAACGCGCCGGCAGAGTCCACGCGCGCGATCCGCGAGCGCGTGCTGCGGGCACGCGCATACCAGACCGAGCGCCAGGGCAAGCCAAACGCGCTGCTCGAGACGCGCGAGATCGACCGCCACTGCAGTACCGACCGGGACGGCGACAAGCTATTGCGCCACGCGCTCGCGCGACTGCTGCTCTCGGCGCGTGCCTATCATCGCGTGCTGCGCGTTGCGCGCTCGATCGCGGATCTCGCGGAAAGCCGAGTGATCGCGGCCGAGCATATCGCCGAGGCGATCCAGTATCGCAGGCTCGACGCGTCGTTCTAGGACCATCTGCTAGAGTCGGTCCCGCCATGGCGACCTACGCGATCGGCGATGTGCAGGGGTGCTTCGACGAGCTGCAGGCGCTGCTCGCGCGCATCGGGTTCGATGCGGCGCGCGACCGGCTGTGGTTCGTCGGCGACCTCGTCAACCGGGGGCCGAAGTCGCTCGAGGTCCTGCGCGCGGTGCGCGCACTGGGCGACCGCGCAACGGTGGTCCTCGGCAACCACGATCTGCATCTCGTCTGCCTGTACGAACGTTACGCTCGACGCCGCGGGGAGGACACCCTCGACGACCTACTCTCCGCGCCGGACGCCGGCGAGCTTGTAGGCTGGCTGCGTACGCGGCCACTGATGCACGTCGAGGCTGGCTACGCCATGGTGCATGCGGGCCTACTGCCCGGCTGGTCGATCGACCAGGCACGAGCACTCGCACGCGAGGTCGAGGAGGCGCTCGCCGCGCCACGCTACCGCGAATTCGTCGCTCACATGTACGGGAACTTGCCGGACCGCTGGAGCGATGCGCTCACCGGCTGGGACCGTTTGCGCGTGATCGTGAACGCGATGACCCGCATGCGCTTCTGCACTCGTGAAGGCGTCATGGAGTTTCGCGCCAAGGGAACCGAGTCGCCGCCCGGCTTCGCACCTTGGTTCGCGCTGCGCGGAAATTGCGCTGAGCCTGCCATTGTGTGCGGCCACTGGTCGGCGCTCGGGCTGAAGCTCGAGGCGCGGCTCGCGGTGCTCGATACGGGCTGCGTGTGGGGGGGTGCGCTAAGCGCGCTGCGCTTGGAGGACCGTCGCCTGTACCAAGTCTCCTGCACGGCTTATCGCCCGATCGACGAGGCCAGGGCAACGGAGGAACGATGAACGACTGCGTGTTTTGCCGCATCGTCGCGGGGCAGATTCCCGCGACGCGCGTGTGCGAGGACGCGCACACGCTCGCCTTCATGGACATCGGGCAGGTCAATCCCGGCCACGTGCTGGTCGCTGTCAAGGCGCACGCGGAGAACCTCTACGAGCTCAGCGATGAGCAGGCAGCCGCGCTCGCGCGCACCAGCGTACGCGTGGCGCGCGCTATTCGCGCGGCCTTCGCGCCCGAGGGCTTGTCGGTGTACCAGGCGAACGGACGAGCCGCTGGCCAGACCGTGTTCCACTATCACGTGCATCTGCTGCCGCGCCACACCGGCGACGGCATGGAGCTCACCTGGCCGGTAAAGAACCCGCCGCGCGATCAGCTCGAAGCGTGCGCGGCGAAGATTCGCTCAGCCCTGGATTGAATGCAGCGCTATCGCCAGGGGCTGAAGCCGAAGGCTGTCTTGTAGCGTTCCTCGATCTCGTCGCGCGAGGGCGAGTGATTCTGCGCGCCGCGGTGCGCGATCTTGATCGCGCCCATGACCGCGCCCAGACGCGCGGTCGTCGGCCAGTCCCAGCCGCGCGCGATGCCGTACAGCAGTCCGGCGCGGTAGGCGTCGCCGCAGCCGGTCGGATCGACCAGGCGATCGGCCTCGACGCACGGAATCTCGTGACGCTTGCCGGCCGCATGGACCAGCGAGCCTTGCGCACCGAGGGTGACGACCAGCGTCTTTACGTCCTTCGCCAGCTCTTCCAGGGTGCAGCCGGTCTTGTCCTGCAGCATCTTGCCCTCGTAGTCGTTGACCGCAACATAATCGGCGAGCGCGATGAACTCGCGCAGCTCGGTCGCGGAAAACATCGGCAGGCCCTGGCCGGGATCGAACATGAACGGGATGCCTTGTTGCGCGCACTCGCGCGCGTGCTGCTGCATGCCGTCCTTGCCGTCCGGACTGACGATCGCGAGCGTCGCACCGAGGTCCGGGCCGATTGAGTTCTCGTGGGAGTGATTCATGGCCCCCGGGTGGAAGGCCGTGATCTGGTTGTCGTCGAGATCGGTAGTGATGAATGCCTGAGCGGTAAACTGCCCGCGCACCGTCTTCAGCAGGCCGGTGCCGATGCCGAGGCGGTCGAGGCGCTCGAGATAGGGC
Source organism: Burkholderiales bacterium (assembly GCA_035310985.1). Classification (GTDB taxonomy): domain Bacteria; phylum Pseudomonadota; class Gammaproteobacteria; order Burkholderiales; family SG8-39; genus DAHVFK01. Next base: position 43,917 of record DATGDH010000139.1, on the reverse strand, counting down.
TGGATGTCCTCGCCGACGGTGGCCATGACGAGAGGTTCTGCCCCCAGCAGCCGCAGGTTGTAGCCGATGTTGCCTGCGGTGCCGCCGAACTCCCGCCGCATCTCCGGCGTGAGAAAGCAGACATTCAGGATGTGCAGCTGGTCCGCGAGCAGGTGATTCTTGAAGCGATCGGGGAACACCATGATGGTGTCATAGGCGATCGAACCTGTAACGAGCGTGGCCAAGCGATCTCCGCTGAAGGTTACGGGAAGAACAGAAAAAGCCGGAAGCCGGTGGCGTGTACGCGCGCAGCGTCGAAGCGCAGGCGAACACTGACCTCCCCTCCCGGAGCGATGCCACGCGCGACAAGCAGCCCGAGGCGCGCCGCGTCGAGGTAGTCCGAAGGTCTTAGCACGCGGCGCACGACCACCTGGTCGCTCTCATCGGTGAGCGTCAACTCGAGCGAGGGGTATTCCTGTTCGAACGCGGCGCGATTGCGGATCACGGCGTTCAGCACGATGACATTCGCATGTCCTGGGTCGGCTTGCAGGTCGGACGACTCGATGCTCATAAGATCCGAGCGGTGTGGCAGCCTCAACCGGCAGCCGAAGATCTCGCAGGCTGCGGCGAGCTGCGGCTTGGCGGCCGGCAGAGCGAGCGCGATGTCGTCCCGGAAATAGAGCGCGAGCTGCCCGGCGAGCGCTGCCAGTGCAACGATCCCGAACAGCACCCATATCGCGGTGAAGCGCCGCGGCGGCGCATCGTCCTCGAGGAAATCGGGCTGCCCCAGGGTTTCCCTGCGAGCGGGACGCTGTGTGGCGGGCGGCGGAGCCGCATGCGCGGGACGCTCGGAACGTTCGGGACGCGCGGTCGAGGGCGCTGTTGGGCGCGCCAGGGCGGGCGGCGGCCGGCTCGCAGCAGGCGCTACGGCGCTGAGGTCGAGGTTCGCGGTGAGGTCCGGGCTCGCGGCTGCCGCGCGCCGCGAAGGATCGAACAGGCCGAGCTGCGGCGACGGCTCGAGCGCGGCCGGCCCCCCATGCTCGCCAACAAGGCAGGACACCGCGTCGAACACCCCCGAGCATTTGCCGCACCGCACCATTCCGCTGCGCGCCACGAGTTGCGCAGGCTGGACGCGGAACGCCGTGCCGCAGGTCGGGCAGCGCGTGATGAGGCTCACGCGCGCGTCCCCTCGAGAAGCGCCCAGCCCTCATCTTCTCGCGTCACCGCGAGCTGGATCGCTGGCCGGTAGGCCGCGGCGACCGCCGAAGCTTGCGCTGCGAGGACTCCGGAAAGGGCGACGCGGCCGCGTGCGCGAACGCGTGCAGTCAGCGCGGGCGCAAGGAGGATGAGCGGATTGGCGAGTATGTTGGCCACCACCACGTCGTAGTCGCCTCGCGGCAGCGCCTCCGGAGTCGAGACGCGCACGCTGACTTCATTCGCACGCGCATTGGCCCGGGTCGCGTCGAGTGCGCGGGGATCAAGGTCTACCGCGTCGACCTCGGCCGCTCCCAGCTTCGCAGCGGCGATCGCCAATATACCGGAACCGCATCCGTAGTCCAGCACGCGCTCGCCGCCGCGCAGCGAGCGCTCGAGAAAATGCAGCGCCAGCCGCGTGCTGGGATGCGTCCCCGTGCCGAACGCCATGCCAGGATCGAGGCGTACCACGGCCGCACGTGCATCGGGCGGCTCACACCACGTCGGGACGATCCACAGGCGTTCGCCGATCGGAACCGGCGTGAACTGCGACTGTGTGCGGCGCACCCAGTCGTCGTCCTCGATGCGCTCGACGCGAAACGCGGGCGGCTGGTCGAGCGCCGCGGCGCGCGTGCATTCGACCACAAGCTCGAGCACGTTCGCATCGAGCGGGAGCAGCGCGACAACACGACTGTGAGGCCACGCGCCGGCTGCGCCGTCCCATGACGGTTCGGCAAAGCGTGGGGCCTCGTGTGCCGTGCCCTCGTCGGCGTCCTCGAGACTGACGGATTGCGCCCCGCGTGCGAGCAGCGCCTCGGACAACGCCTCGGCTGCGGCCTCTTCGACCTCAAGCGTGAGCGACAGCCACGGCATTGCCTTATTTGGCCTTGGGCTTCTGCTCCTGAGCGAGCTTCTGTTCCAGGTAATGGATGGAAACGCCGCCGCGGACGAAGCGGATGTCGTTCAGAAGCTCGAGTTGCAGCGGGATGTTGGTCTGGATGCCTTCCACCACCATCTCCGAGAGCGCGACGCGCATGCGCCGGATCGCCTGTTCGCGCGACGCTCCGTACGCAATCACCTTTCCGACCATTGAGTCGTAGTAGGGCGGCACGGTGTAGCCCTGATACACATGCGAATCGACACGGATGCCGGGCCCTCCCGGCGGGTGGTACGACGTAATGCGACCGGGCGACGGGGTGAATCGGTAGGGGTCTTCGGCATTGATGCGGCACTCGATCGCATGGCCGCGCAGTTGGATGTCCTTCTGGCGGAACGGCAGCTTCTCGCCCGCGGCGACGCGGATCTGGGTCTGCACGATGTCGATGCCCGTGATCATCTCGGTTACCGGGTGCTCGACTTGGATGCGTGTGTTCATCTCGATGAAGAAGAACTCGCCGTCCTCGTACAGGAACTCGAACGTACCGGCGCCGCGGTAGCCGATCTTGCGGCAGGCCTCGACGCAGCGTTCGCCGATCTTGTCGCGTAGCTTTACCGGCAGCTCGGGCGCTGGCGCCTCTTCGATGATTTTCTGGTGACGGCGTTGCAACGAACAGTCGCGCTCGCCGAGGAATACCGCCCCCTTATGGGTGTCGGTGAGCACCTGGATCTCGATGTGGCGCGGATTTTCGAGGTATTTCTCGAGATACACCGTCGGATTCGAGAAGGCAGCCTGCGCCTCGCTGCGCGTCATGGTCACGGCGTTCAGCAAAGCCGCTTCGGTATGCACGACGCGCATGCCGCGCCCGCCGCCGCCGCCGGCGGCCTTGATGATCACCGGATAGCCGACCTTGCGCGCGAGGCGCACGATCTCCTTGGGGTCCTCCGGCAGGGCGCCGTCGGAGCCGGGCACGCAGGGAACGCCGGCCTTGCGCATCGCCTCCTTGGCGCTCACCTTGTCGCCCATGAGACGTATGTTGTCCGGGCGCGGCCCGATGAAGACGAAGCCTGAGCGCTCGACCTTGTCGGCAAAGTCGGCGTTTTCCGACAGGAATCCGTAGCCGGGATGGATCGCCTCGGCATCGGTCACCTCGGCCGCGCTGATGATGGCGGGAATGTTCAGGTAGCTCTGCGATGCGGGCGGCGGCCCGATGCACACGGACTCGTCCGCGAGTTTGACGTACTTCGCTTCAGTGTCAGCCTCCGAATGGACGACCACTGTCCGTATGCCCAGTTCGCGACACGCCCGCTGGATGCGAAGCGCGATCTCACCGCGGTTCGCGATCAGGATCTTCTCGAACATTTAGCCGATGACGAACAGAGGCTGGCCGTATTCGACCGGCTGGCCGTTCTCGACCAAGATCGCTTTGACGGTGCCCGAGGCGTCGGCCTCGATCTCGTTCATGAGTTTCATCGCCTCGACGATGCAGATCGTCTGACCTTCCTTGACCACTTCTCCGACTTCGACAAAGGGCTTGGCATCGGGCGAGGCAGCCCGGTAGAACGTGCCCACCATGGGCGATTTCACCACGTGCCCTTCGGGTGACGTTTCGGCCGCGGCCGGCGCCGCTGCGCCAGGCTTCGCTTCGGGCGCCGGCGCAGCCACTGCCGAAGGCGGCGGCGAGCTCGCGGCAGGTGCGAGGCTAACGCCCCCTCCCTTGACGATCTTTACCTTCTCCTCGCCTTCGGTGATCTCCAATTCGGCGATGCCGGACTCCTCGACGAGATCGATCAGTTTCTTGAGCTTGCGCAAATCCATGGCTGGGCCCCCTAAGACGTCGGTTCGCCAAACGGCCGCACGAGCGGTCGCTAGCTTCCGCCCTTCTGGGATAGACGACTGACGGCGTAGCTCAGCGCGAAGTCGTAGCCGCGGCTGCCGAGACCACAAATCGTTCCGACCGCGGCATCGGAAAAGTACGAGTGCCGCCGGAACGTCTCACGGGCGTGTACGTTGGACAAGTGCACCTCAATGAACGGAATGTTCGCCGCCAGCAGAGCATCGCGCAGCGCGACGCTGCTATGCGTATAGCCTGCCGGGTTGATGATGATGAATCCGATACGTTCATCCCTCGCCCGGTGAATGCGATCGATCAGCGCGCCCTCGTGATTGCTCTGAAAGGACTCAAGGCGCACTCCCTGCCCGCGCGCTGCCACCGTCAACCGGCCGTCGACGTCTGCGAGCGTCTCACGTCCATAAATCTCCGGCTCGCGCGAGCCCAGCAGGTTCAAGTTCGGTCCGTGAAGCACCAGCACGGATCCGCGTGGAGATTTGCGTCTTGTCGGCATTTTCGCGGCAGAACGCCGCATTTTACTGGAAATTCGACCGTGTTACGTGGACTGACTACCGGCTAGCGCGCTAGCTTCCGAGCAACTTTTCCAGGTTGGCCTCGAGTTCCGGGCCGTGCAGCATCCCGAGTTTATGCCCCACGAGCGATCCGGCGCGGTCCACGAACACCGTATACGGCAGCCCGCCGCTTGGATTACCGAGCTTTGCCATGAGCTCGATCGCCGAGGGCTCGGTGACCAGGACCGGATAGTTGATCCGAACGGTTTTCATGAATTCAACGACGTTCTTTGCACTATCAAGGGCGATGCCCACTATTTCGCCCCCTTTTGCGAGTACTTTCTCGTGGCTTGATACCAACAGCGGGATCTCCTCCCGGCAAGGCGGGCACCAGGTTGCCCAGAAGTTGCAGACCAGCGCCCTGCCCTTCCATTCGGCGATGTGGTGCACCCGCCCCTCGACGTCCATGAGGGGTGCCTCCTCGAGTGCCGCGAGGGGGGCGTCGGAACGAAGCAGCCGCGGGGCGACAATCGCGCCTGCCAGTCCCGCGGCAAGACCGACTCCTGCGAGGATCAGCGCGTCACGGCGCTTGAGGCCCATCAGCATCGTGTTGCCGTGTCCCTTGCGTGATCAGGGCTCCGACCTCCACGATGCCTGCCCGGTCCATCACACGACCGGCTTGAGAGGTCTTGAGTGCCAAGCGCTCGTCGCGCGCATCGAACACCGACAGCTTGAGGGGGGTGCCGCGCCAGCTGAGCGACAAGACCGTGACGGCGTGCGCCCTGTCGCCCGAGTAGCGCCTTCCTTCGGCAGTCGTGTAGGCAATGCCGCGGTCGAGCAGAAAAATCTCCACTTCTTTGGCGCTCTCCGGGAACAACTGGAGGTCGATTTCCGCATACCGGCCCGCGATGCCGCGCAGCACGGGTCCGGTCAGGTACGGACTGAAGCGCTCGAGCGCACGCATCGCGTCGAGCGCGACGCGGCGCAGCTTGGCTATGCGCTCGGGGTGCTCCTCGGCCTGATACAAAGCGCGGTAGGCGCGCAATTCCACCTCAATTTCGTCGTTCGCCGGAAGTGCCTGGCCCTCGCTCGCGCCGAGCTGTCTGGCGGCCTTGCGCTTGGCGAGCGCAAAATCGTCAATGCCATCCTCGGCCATGATGCGCGCCGCAGCAGCGGCAATCCGGGCACGGGTACCGTTTTGCCGCGATATTTTGCGGCTCATTACGACGCCTCGTCTGGTTGCGGGAGAAGCGAGTAACCGCTTGCGATCGGCCGCATGATAACGCAGCGTCGCCACGCCGGCATCGCGTAGAATTTGCGCCTTTTTGCGGCTATCTGATGCCCCAGCACATTCACATTCTCGGCATTTGCGGCACCTTCATGGGCGGCGTGGCGGCGATCGCCAAGAGCGCCGGCTTTCGCGTGACCGGCTGCGATGCCAATGTCTATCCGCCGATGAGCGAGCAACTCTCCAGCCTCGGAATCGAGTTGATCGAGGGCTTCGACGCGGAGCAAATCGCGCTCGCACCTGACCTTTGGGTCATCGGAAACGTCGTGACGCGGGGCAATCCGCTCATGGAAGCGATTCTCGATCGCGGCGAGCGCTTCATCTCGGGACCACAGTGGCTCGCGGACTACATCCTGAGGGATAAGTGGGTGATCGCTATCGCTGGTACCCATGGAAAGACAACAGTCTCTGCGATGATCGCATGGATTTTGGACCGTGCCGGCAAGACGCCCAGCTTCCTAGTAGGCGGCGTGCCAAAGAACTTCAACAGCTCCGCCAGGCTTGCGCCCGGTCAGTGCTTCGTAATCGAGGCTGATGAGTACGACACGGCCTTCTTCGACAAGCGGTCTAAGTTTGTGCACTACGGTGCTCGCACGCTCGTCCTGAACAACCTCGAGTTCGATCACGCCGACATCTTCGGCGAACTCGCGGACATTGAGCGGCAATTTCACCATCTCGTGCGCACCGTGCCGCATTCCGGCCTAATCATCGCAAACGCGCGAGACTCCGCCCTGCAGCGCGTGCTCGCGATGGGGTGTTGGACTCCGGTCGAGACGTTCGGCAGTGATGCCGGCTGGCAAGGGGGCGAACCGGACGCGGAAGGTGGCTTCGAAGTGAGCTGGCGCGGAGCACCGGTGGGCCGAATCGCCTGGACGCAACTGGGCGAGCACAACCGTTCGAACGCGCTCGCCGCGATGGCTGCGGCGCGCCACGCGGGCGTCTCGTCCGACGTGGCGATCGCCGCCTTGAACTCCTTCAGCGGGGTGCGTCGGCGCATGGAACTTGTCGGCGTGGTGCGCGGTGTGGCCGTCTACGACGACTTCGCGCACCACCCCACCGCAATCCGCACCACGCTTGAGGGCTTGCGCGGACGCGTCGGCGCAGCGCGCATCATCGCGGTACTGGAGCCGCGCTCGAATACAATGAAGCGCGGCATAATGAAAGATGCGCTCGCGGCGAGCCTTGCCAGCGCGGACCGGGTATTCGTCTACGACGCGCAACTTGGCTGGAGCGCTCCGCAGGCGCTCGCGGCGCTCGGCGAGCGCGTGCGCTGCATCGACGACCTCGAACGGCTTCTGCAGAGCATTGCAGCGGAGGCACGGGACGGCGACTACGTGCTCATCATGTCCAATGGCGGGTTCGGCGGCCTGCACGGAAAGTTGCTCGATCGGCTCGCCCACGGCGGCGGGGCAGGATGATCGTCTACCTGCACGGCTTCAACAGCGCGCCTGCTTCGCACAAGGCGCGCACCTTGGCCGCCGCTATGCAAGCGCGAGGTTTGGTGTCCGAGCTCGTCTGCCCGGCGCTTCCGGCCGGGCCGCAGGCCGCGGTGCGCGTCATCGAAGGCGAGCTGGCCCGCCTCGGGCCGCGTCGCGTGACGCTCGTCGGCAGCTCGCTCGGTGGGTTCTATGCCACGTACTTCGCCGAGAAGAACGATCTGCGTGCGGTGCTGATCAATCCCGCCATTACGCCCCACATCGGCCTTGAGGCTTACCTGGGAATGCAGCAGAACCTGTACACGGGCGAGCGCTACGAGCTTACGCGCGCCGACCTCGACGGATGGCGCGCACTGGCGGTCGAGCGTGTCGACCCGGAGCGTTATTTGCTCTTGCTCGAAACTGGCGATGAGGTGCTCGATTGGCGCGCCGCCGCCCGCAAATACGAGGGGGCCCGTAGCGTGATCCGCGATGGCGGCGATCACACGCTGCGCAGCTTCCCCGAGCACATCGAGCGCATCCTGGCCTTCGCCGGGCTGGCGCGGCACTAGCGTGCCACAACGCTTTATATAATCCGCGTTTGAGATGCGGCTCCCATGCACGTCTTGTACGAAGAGGACGGCGAGTTCAAGGTCGGCGCGGTGCTTTCTCAGGCGCCGGCGTCCTATCAGGTCGAAAGCCCTCACGGGCGCCGCGCAAAGATCAAGGCCGCGAACGTCTTGATGAGCTTCGAACGCCCCCAGGGCGCGGAACTGATCGCGCAGGGGCGTGACTTTGCCGACGGGCTCGACACCGAATTTCTGTGGCAGTGCTGCGGCAGCACCGAATTCGACTTCAGGCAGCTCGCGCGCGACTACGTCGGCCGCGAGCCCAGCCCCGTCGAGGCTGCGGGTGTGCTGTTCAAGCTGCATGCTGCGCCCGTGTACTTCCACCGGCGCGGGCGTGGGCGCTATCAGGCTGCCAGCGCCGACGCGCTCGAGCGCGCCCTAGCAGGTCTGGAAAAGAAGCGGCGCACGCTGGAGCAAATCACCGATTGGCGAATGCGCCTGGCGCGCTTCGAGTGCCCGCCGGAGATCGAGGCGCTGCGCGAGGAGCTTCTGTATGCCCCGGATCGCAACAAGCCGGAAACGAAGGCGTTCGAGCAAGCTTGCGAGGACACCGGTCTTGCTCCGGCACGCCTGTTCGAGCGCTGCGGCCTGCTCTCGGACAGCCACGATTTCCACCTGAACCGTTTCCTGTTCGAGTTCTTCCCGCGCGGCACGCGTTTCCCCGATCACCAGACTCCACCGCCCCCGGAGGACCTGCCGCTCGCTGCGGTGCAGGCTTTTAGCCTGGATGACGTCGGGACCACGGAGATCGACGACGCCTTCTCGGTGACCCGCGTGACGGATGATGAATTGCGCATCGGCATTCACATCGCCGCGCCGTCGCTGGGAATCGGGCCGGGCTCGCCCCTCGATGCGCTGGCGCGCGGGCGCCTTTCGACCGCCTACATGCCGGGCGCCAAGTACACGATGCTGCCCGAAGACGTGATCGGCGGCTATTCGCTGGACGCAGGCCAGGTGCGCCCGGCGTTCTCCCTGTACCTGAACGTCTCGACGCGCGACTTCTCGCTGCGCGGTCATCACTCGCGCGTGGAGCGAGTGCGCATCGCCGCCAACCTGCGTCATGCGGAGTATCGGTCGCTGAACGAAACCCTGCCGTCTGGCGCGCGGACGGAAAAAGCCTTCGAGGAAGAGCTGCGCACGCTCTGGCGCTTCGCCTGCGCGCTCGAAGACAGACGCGGCAAGCCGAGCGTCAACGCCGGCATGGTGGACTACGTGTTCCGCATCGCCGACGGGCGCGTTCGCGTCGAGCAGCGTGTGCGCGGCGCGCCGCTCGACAAGCTGGTATCGGAGCTCATGATCGTCGCCAATACCACCTGGGGCGAGCTTCTGGCCGAGCGCGACGTGGCTGCGATCTATCGCGTGCAGTCCTCGGGCAAGGTCCGCATGAGCACCTATCCCGAGGCGCACGAGGGACTCGGCGTGTCGTGCTATGCCTGGATGAGCTCGCCACTGCGGCGCTACGTCGACCTGCTCAACCAGTGGCAGCTCGGCGCGTCGCTCGCCGGGCGCCGTGCTCCGTTCGCGCGCAACTCGGAAGCGCTCCTTAGCGCAATACGCGCTTTCGAGGTGACGCACGCGCGCTTTGACGAGCATCAGCGAGCGATGGAGGCTTACTGGAGCCTGCGCTGGCTTCTGCAGGAAAAGCTGACTCACGCGGACGCGGTGGTGCTGCGCGAACGCATGGTGCGCCTCGAGGGACTGCCGCTGACCGCGCGAGTGCCTTCTCTGCCAGCGCTCGAACCGGGTGCGCGCGTGCGCCTCGAGCTGGAAGGGATCGACCTTTTCGAGCGCAGCCTCGCTTGCGTGTACCGCGAGACGCTGTCGGGCAACGGCGGATCAAGCACGCCGGCCGCGCTGCAAGATAGCCATTAGAATGGCGGCAAGTCGACGGCGTGAGGGCAATTTGCAGGCAGCGATCGCGACAGGCGTTTTTCGACCCCCGGATTTCTGGGTAAGGAGCGACCCGCAAACACGGGTGCTGTACGTATCGGTCGGGATCTCGCTGTTGCTGCACGGCATCGTGCTCGCGACGCACTTCCGCTTTCCGGAATCGGTGCGCTGGCGCTCGGCGAACGAGCCGCTCGAAGTGGCGCTGGTCAACGCGAAGACCCGGGACAAGCCGGTTCAGGCGGACGTGCTGGCACAGGCCAACCTCGACCGCGGCGGCAATACCGAGCAGGACCGGCACGCTAAGACCTCGCTGCCAAAGACTTCCCCGCGGCATCCCGGCAAAGACCTCGCGGCGGCACAACGTCGACAGCGCCAGCTCGAGCATCAGCAGCGGCGGTTGCTGGCCGAGGCGCAAAAGCAGCGTGTCGAGACCCCGACGACCGAGCGGCGCGCGCCGGCCGACGACCCCGCGCCCCAGGCATCGGGCCGCGATCTCGCCGATCTGTCGCTCGCGGCGATGAAGCTGCAGGCGCAGATCGACCGGCGCATCGAGGAATACGAGAAGCGCCCGCGCAAGCAATTCATCGGCGCGCGCGCGACCGAGTATCGATTCGCTCAGTACGAGGAGGATTGGCGTCAGAAGGTCGAGCGCATTGGGACGATAAATTATCCGGCCGAAGCGCGCGGCAAGCTGTACGGTAATCTTCGCCTCACGGTAACGATCCGGCCTGACGGCAGCGTCGATTCCATCGAGCTCGACCGATCCTCGGGACTCAAGGCGCTGGATCAGGCCGCCTTCAAGATCGTACGCATGGCCTCGCCGTTCGCACCGTTTCCCCCCGATATCCGCAAGGACACCGACCTGCTCGTGATCACCCGTACCTGGTTTTTCGGGCAGGGCGACAAGATCTGGACAGAGTAGCCCATGACGGCGCGCTACGCCGTGATCGGCAACCCTGTCGCGCACTCGAAATCGCCGTGGATCCATGCGCGCTTCGCGCGCGATACCGGCCAGGACATGAGCTACGAGGCGATCGAGGCGCCCATCGACGGCTTCGCGCGCGCGGTGGACGCGTTCCGCGCTGCGGGCGGGAGCGGTGCGAACGTAACCCTGCCCTTCAAGGAGCAGGCGTTCGCCTACTGTGCCTCCACGAGCGAGCGCGCGCGCGCGGCGCGTAGCGTCAATACGCTGGTGCTCGACCGCGGCGCACCGTGGGGCGACAACACCGACGGAATCGGGCTGGTACGCGACCTCGAGGCCAACATCGGCGTGACGCTGCGCGGCAAGAAAGTGGTGGTACTCGGAGCGGGCGGCGCCGCGCAGGGAGTGCTGCAGCCGCTGCTGGCGGCGGGCGTGCGGGAGCTGGTGGTCGCCAACCGTACCGTCGAGCGCTCGGTCGCCTTGGCGACGCGTTTTCCCGGTATCGAGGGAACCGGCTACGCGGGGCTCGCGGCGCGCGCGTTCGACCTAGTGATCAACGCGACGTCGGCGGGGCTGCGCGGCGAACTGCCGCCGCTACCGCCGGCACAAGAGGTGGGGCTGTTCGCGGAAGGTGCACTCGCCTACGACATGGTGTACGGGCGCGATACGCCGTTCCTCGAGTATGCGCGTCGCGCAGGCGCCCGCGTGAGCGACGGCGCAGGGATGCTGGTCGAGCAGGCCGCGGAATCCTTCTTCATCTGGCGAGGCGTGCGTCCTGACACCCGTGCCGTGCTCGCCGCCCTGCGCGTGCGCTGAGCGGCAGTTCCGGTGCGCCGTCGAACCCCCAAGCTGCTTGGCTTCGTGGCCGGACTGGTTGCGTTCGTGTTCTTGGCGCTGCAGCTGTGGTTCTACGGCCAGGTGCTGTGGTTGAAAAGTCACGACCCGGCGCAAACCGCCTTCATGCAGGAGCGCCTCGCGCAACTGCGCGAACATGATGCGAGGGCCCGGCTGCAGCATCGCTGGATTCCTTACGCGCGGATTTCCGCTAACCTGAAGCGCGCCGTCGTCGCTGCCGAAGACGCCAAGTTCCTCGACCATCAGGGTTTCGACTGGGAGGCGATCCAGAAAGCGATCGAGAAGAATGAGCGCGAGGGCAGGGTGGTCGCAGGTGCGTCGACCATCAGCCAACAGCTTGCGAAGAACCTCTTTCTCTCTGGCGAGCGCACCTGGGCACGAAAGGGTGAGGAGGCGCTAATCACATGGATGCTCGAGCAAACTCTGTCCAAGCGCCGCATCCTCGAGCTGTATCTCAACTTCGCGCAGTGGGGCGAAGATATCTTCGGCGCCGAAGCCGCGGCGCGGCACCACTTCGGCGTGTCGGCCGGCGAGCTGACGCCGGAGCAGTCGGCCTGGCTGGCGGCTATCCTGCCCAGCCCGACGCGCTACGATCGCGGCTACACGACCCGCTATCTCGCCGGCCGCGTACGCACCATCCTCGCACGTATGCCGGCGGCGCAGATCCCCTGAGCCGCGCGGCAGGGCGCGAGGTTCTGCGCCGCCCCTCAGGCAAGTGCGGCGAACGCGGCCCGTGCTGCGGCGAGGGTCGCTTCGATCTCGGTCGCGCCGTGCGCCGCCGACACGAATCCGGCCTCGTACGCCGAAGGAGCGAGATAAACGCCGCGCGCGAGCATTTCATGGAAGAATCGATTGAAACGCTCGCGGTTGCACTCCATTACCTGTGCAAAGCTGGTCGGCGGCAGCGCGCGGAAGTAGATGCCAAACATGCTGCCGATCGATTGCACCGAGAATGCTATGCCCGCGCGCGTGGCCTCGGTCGCGAGGCCCTCGGCCAGGGCGCGCGTGCTCGCCTCGATGCGCTCCTGAAAGCCGGGCGCTTCGACCAGCGCCAGCGTCGCCAGACCCGCAGCGACCGCGACCGGGTTGCCCGACAGCGTTCCCGCCTGGTACACCGGACCGAGAGGTGCGATATGCAGCATGACATCGCGCCGACCGCCGAACGCCCCCACCGGCATGCCGCCGCCGATCACCTTGCCGAGCGTGGTGAGATCGGGCCTAATCCCGAAGCATTGCTGCGCGCCGCCCGTGGCGACGCGAAAACCAGTCATGACCTCGTCGAACACCAGCAGAGCCCTGTGGCGCGTGCACTCGTCGCGCAGTGCTTCGAGAAAGCCGCGTGCGGGTAGCACGAGATTCATGTTCCCGGCGACGGGCTCGACGATCACGCAGGCGATCTCCGCGCCACGCGCGGCGAATAGTGCGCGCACTGCGGCGATGTCGTTGTAGGGCAGCACCATGGTGTGCGCGGCGGTATCCGCCGGTACGCCTGCCGAGCTCGGATGGCCGAAGGTGAGCGCTCCGGATCCAGCCTTCACCAACAGGCTATCCGCGTGCCCGTGGTAGCAACCCTCGAATTTCACGATGGTGTCGCGCCCGGTGAAGCCGCGCGCCAATCGAATCGCGCTCATGGTGGCCTCGGTGCCGGAGGATACGAGCCGCACCATCTCGACTGAAGGCACCAGGCGGCAGATGGTCTCCGCGAGTTCCACCTCCGCCTCGGTGGGTGCGCCGAATGAGAGGGCACGCGCGGCGGCACCCCGCACCGCGGCGACCACCGCGGGGTGGGTGTGCCCGGCCACCATCGGGCCCCAAGAGCCCACGTAATCGATGTAGCGGCGTCCCTCGACGTCCCAGAGATAGGCGCCGGCGGCGCGTTCGAAGAATGGCGGCGTTCCCCCGACCGCACGGAACGCGCGCACTGGCGAGTTGACCCCCGCGGGAATGCGCAACTGGGCCCGATTGAACAGTTCCTCGCTACGGCTCGTCATGCTGAAAGGCTCGCTTGAGCGGCAAACAGGTTGGCATAGGCGCGCGCCCGCGCCGCAATGTCGGGCGTGTCGAACAAGTCCGAGATCACTGCGAGACAATCCGCCCCGGCGCGCAACACTTCCGCGGCGCGCTCCAGGGTGATCCCGCCGATCGCGACAACGGGGACGCCCAGCGCGCGCGCCGCAGCGAACAGCGCGAGCGGCGCGCCTACCGCGCCGGGCTTGGTGGTCGAAGGATAAACGCTGCCAAACGCGACGTAGTCGGCTCCGGCCGCGAGCGCCGTGCGCGCGAGGTCGAGCCGGTCATAGCACGAGGCGCCCAGCAGCCGCTCGCCGAGCCGCGTGCGCGCCGCGGCGAGCGCGCAGTCGTCGCGCCCGAGGTGTACGCCGTCGGCGCCGCTCGCCAGCGCGAGCTCCACATCGTCGTTGACGATGAACGGCACGCCACGCGCACGACACAGGGCCGCCAGCGCGTGGGCCTCGGCCGCGCGCCGTGCTGGTCCGGCGGCCTTGTTGCGGTATTGCAGGGCTGCCCACCCGCCCAGATGCGCAGATTGCAGCGCCGCGCGTACCTTGGCGAGCAGGGTCTCGCTGTCTGCGCAGTCCGGCGTGATGGCGTAAAGACCGGACATCTTCATGGCGCGCCGACGTTCGACTCGTGCTTCACATCGCGCGCCCAAAAGAACCGGTCGGGCAGGAATTGACCCGTCCCGGGGCGAAATCCCCTGGCCAGTGCCTGCCAAGTGTATTCCTGCGCCTCGCGCACGGCCTCGGACACGGCGAGCCTGTTGGCCAGAGCCGCGGCGATCGCCGAGGCGAGGGTGCAGCCCGAGCCGTGGTAGCTATCGGGCAAGCGCTGCCAGCGGTCGCTGCGCAGCACCCCCTGCCGCCCATAGAGCGTGTTTACCACCTCGTTGCCCGGCTCGTGCGTGCCCGTCACGAGCAGGTACTTGCAACCTAGGGCGAGCAGCCGCCGCGCGCACGCGTCGAGATCGGGCGCATCGCGTTCGGCGCCGCCACCTTTCCCGGCAAGTCGCCGTAGTTCCAGGCTGTTTGGCGTGACGATGGTCGACACAGGGAGCAGCCACTCGCGCAGGGCGTCCAGCATTTCCTCGCTTGCCAGGGGATCGCCCCGCCCCGAGGCGAGCACCGGGTCGAGGACCAGCGGGACGTCCGGGTAGTCCGACACGACCTTCGCGACGGCCGCGATGTTGTCGCGTGAGCCGAGCACGCCGACCTTGAATGCGTCAACCGGCACGTCCTCGAGCAGTAGCCGCGCCTGAGCGGCGACCAAATCGGCCTCCACAGCGATCAGGCCCTCGACGCCGTGCGTGTCCTGAACGGTCAGCGCCGTGACGACCGACAGCGGGTGGCAGCCCATGCTCGCGAGGGTGAGCAAGTCGGCTTGCAGCCCCGCACCGCCGGTGGGGTCGGACGCCGCGAAAGTGAGCACGATGGGAGGTAGGGGAGGCACGCGGGAGGTCGCCCCGGGGAATCGGGTGCGGCGGAATACGCTAAGATGCCGGGCCATTTTAACGCACCCCGCAGCGCCCGCATGGCCGACAACGAGCAGAACTATCGTAGCTGGATGTGTCTGATCTGCGGCTTCGTTTACGACGAAGCCGCGGGCCTGCCCGAGGAGGGCCTCCCGCCTGGGACACGCTGGGAAGACGTGCCGATAAACTGGACCTGTCCGGAGTGCGGTGCGCGCAAGGAAGACTTCGAGATGGTCCAAATCTGAGATCTGCGGTACCTTTGAGACCTGCACTAATTCACGGGCCAAGCGAGGCTAGTTCAACTACACTCTGAAGTTGGGGGTGGGGGAGGACATGGCAGGCACGGGGGCACTGGCTGGCGTCAAGGTAATGGTGATCGATGATTCGAACACCATTAGGCGTAGTGCCGAGATTTTCCTGCTGCAGGCCGGCTGCAACGTGATCTTGGCGGAGGACGGTTTCGACGCACTCGCCAAGATCGCCGATCATCAGCCAGACATCGTGTTCCTTGACATCATGATGCCGCGGCTGGACGGCTACCAGACCTGCGCGCTGATCAAGAAGAATCCGAAATTCGCCGCGACGCCGGTGATCATGTTGTCGTCGAAGGACGGACTGTTTGACCGCGCGCGTGGACGCATCGTGGGGTCGAACGAGTACCTTACCAAGCCATTCACCCGCGACAGCCTCATCGGTGCGGTGAGCGCGCACGCGCCGGCGCACGCAAAGGCGACCGCCAGCGGGGACGCCTGACACCACGGAGGATATTCCCATGCCAATCAAGAAGATCTTGGTGGTGGACGATTCGCCGACGGACCGGCAATTCCTGCTCGAAGGGTTGTCGAAGCTCGGCTACCAGGTGGTGCTCGCCGAGAGCGGCGAGCAGGGTATCGCAAAAGCGAAGTCGGAGCGACCCGATCTGGTGTTGATGGATGTCGTTATGCCAGGGACCAACGGCTTTCAGGCCACGAGACAGATCGCGCGTGACGAGGCGACCAAGAGCATTCCGGTGATCATGTGCACCTCCAAGTCGCAGGAGACCGACCGCATTTGGGGGATGCGTCAGGGCGCGAAGGATTACGTCGTCAAGCCGGTCAATATCGCCGAGCTCGCGGCCAAGATCGCGGCCCTGGGCTGAGGCATGGCGAAACGCGTCAGCCTGAGGGAATTCCAGGAAAACCTGGCCAGTCGCCTGAAGGCGGCGGCGGGCGAACCTGCCTCCAGCGCACGCCTGTCGTTCGAGGCGGAGGGAACGCTGTGGCTGCTACGCCTGGAGAGCTCGGGCGAGCTCCTGCCCGTGCCGCAGATCGATCGCGTGCCACTTACGAGGACATGGTTCCTCGGCGTGGCCAACGTACGCGGCATGCTGTTCGGCGTCACCGATTTCTCCGCATTCATTGCGGGCGCGCCGACCAGGCGCGGCAGCGACAACCGGCTGCTGCTCGTGGGCCAGCCGCACGGCATCAACGCCGCCCTGCTGGTGACCCGCCTGACGGGCCTGCTCAACCTGGCCGAGTTCGAGCCGCTCGAGACCCAAGGTGGGCCGGGCGAGCAGTGGGTCGAGCGGGCCTGGCGCGACCGCGACGGGCGCGCGTGGCGCGAGTTGGATACCGGGAAGCTGCTCGCGCACCGCGACTTCCTCGACGTCGCGGCACCCTGAGAGATCGTGGGAGGGACCATGGAATTGAAGATGCCCATCCGATTCGGCCAGCAAGAGGCTGCGGATTTCAGCGAGAATTCGCCGCCCCTTGCCAAGCGGCTCGCCGACGCTGCGGGCGGCGCGCAGCGCAGGCCGCTCGTCCTACTGCTGCCGGCGTTCGTAGTGCTGTTGATCATCACGGCGGTGCTGGTGTGGAACAACTACCAGTTCTCCAAGCACGGCACTCAGTACATCGCCGATGCGGGGCAATTGCGCATGCTTTCGCAGCGCCTGGCTAAGGCGGCCTTGCAGGGGCTGCTGGGCAACCCGTCGGCGTTCAGGCAGGTGCAAAACAGCCGTGACACCTTCGCGACCATTCTCGACCGCCTGCAGCGCGGCGGCACGGTGGGCGGCGAGCAGCTTCCGCCGAGCCCACCGAGCGCGCAACCCGCGCTACAGGCCCTGCTGAAAGAATGGCAGCGAACCGAGCGCAACGCAGGCACGCTGCTCAGGGAGCAGCAGATCCTGGTCGGCCTGGGCAACGCGGTGGGCCAGTTGAGCGGCGCGAACCCGCGCCTGCTTGACCTCGCCGAGCAGGTGCAGACCCTCAAGCTCGAGACCTCCGCGCCAGCACGCGACATTTCGGCGGCGGCCGAGCTGGTCATGCTCACGCAGCGCCTAGCGAAGAACGCCAACGCGCTACTCGCGGGTGAATCCGTCGATCCCGAGGTGGCGTTCCTGCTCGGCAAGGACACCAACGAGTTCCGCTCCACCCTGCTCGCGTTGCAGAAGGGCAGCGCGGCGCTGCGCATCGCCGCGACGCGCGACTCGGCCACGTCTGCGAAGCTCGAGGAGCTGGCCCTGGCGTTCAAGAGCTACCAGGACGCGGTCGCCTCGATCCTGGGCAACATGCAGCGCCTGATCTCTGCCAAGCGTGCGGCGTTCGCGGTATTCAACGATTCCGAACCACTGCTCGGAGCCACGGAACGCCTCGCCACCGCGTACGAGACCGACCTCTCGCAGGACAAGACCGTCTATGTGATCGTGTTTCTGGCGGTGCTGATGGCCGCGGTGCTCGCGGCGATCGCCTATGTATTCGTTCAGCAGGAGCGCGCCCGTCGCGAGCAGGCGGAAGTCCACGAGCAGTCGCTCAAGCGCCTAAACGATCAGAACCAGGAAGCGATCTTGCGCCTCATGAACGAGATGCAGAGCTTCGCCGAGGGCGATCTCACCGTGCGCGCCACGGTGACCGAGGACATCACCGGCGCGATCGCGGACTCGGTGAACTTCGCCATCGAGGAGCTCAAGACGCTGGTCGGCCGCATCAATACGGCGGCCGAACAGGTGACCTCGGCGACACAGTCGGCGCAGCAGACCTCGACGCAGCTGCTCGCCGCTGCAGAGCGGCAGTCGAACGAGATCCGCACAACGGGTACCCAGGTGCTCGGCATGGCGCGCGCGATCAACCAGGTGTCGGCGAGCGCGACCGAATCGGCCGAGGTTGCGCGCGCCTCGCTCGCCGCCGCCGAGAAGGGCCAAGAGGCGGTGCACAACGCCATAGCGGGCATGAACGAGATCCGCGAACACATTCAGGAGACCGCGAAGCGCATCAAACGCCTGGGCGAGTCGTCGCAGGAAATCGGAGAGATCGTCGAGCTGATTTCGGATATCACCGAGCAGACCAACGTGCTGGCGCTGAACGCCGCGATTCAGGCCGCCTCGGCCGGCGAGGCCGGGCGCGGATTCACCGTGGTCGCCGAGGAAGTGCAGCGCCTCGCCGAGCGCTCGGGCGAGGCTACCAAGCAGATCGGCGCGATCGTACGCACGATTCAGACCGACACGCAGGACGCGGTGAGCGCAATGGAGAAGAGCACGCAGGGTGTGGTCGAGGGCGCCAAGCTGTCGGACGCCGCCGGCCAGGCGCTCGCAGAAATCGGCGAAGTCTCGCGGCGGCTGGCCAAGTTGATCGAGAACATCTCTCGCACGACGCAGAGCCAGGCGAAGGCCGCCGGCTCGGTAGCGCTGAGCATGCGCAACATTCTCGGCATCACGGAACAGGCCACCGAGGGCACCAAGCGCACCGCCGCCTCCGTGACCCAGATCGCCGGACTCGCGCAAGACCTGCGCGGTTCCGTGGCGAACTTCAAGCTCTGAGGCGCCGGGACCGCACGCCGGCGATGCGATGAGCGCGGCGTTCGACATAGGTCCGCTCAGCTGGGTCAAGAGCGAGATCGACTCCTCGCTCGAGCGGGCGCGCGCCGCGCTTCAGGCCTATGGCGGCAGGGCCGACGCGCGCGGTGAGCTGCGCAACTGCCGCATACATCTGCATCAAGCCGCGGGCGCGGTGCAGATCGTCGGGCTGGAAGGCGTGTCGCGCTTCTTCGAGGAAACGGAGGCACTCGCGGCCGACCTCGAGGTCGGCCGCATCGCGGACGAGCAGCGCGCGGTGCGGGTGCTCGAGGGCGCACTCACGGCGATTGGCGCCTATCTGTCGGACCTCATGGAGGGCGCGCTCGACCAGCCGCTCAGGCTGTTCCCTACGCTCGAGGCGCTGTGCGAAGCGCGCGGCGCACCGCGTCCCGCGGAGGCGGATCTTTTCTACCCGGACCTGTCCCTTGCGCCCCCCCCGCGCGAGAAACCGGCCGTTCGCCTGCCACGTGAGGAAGCCGGCGCCTACTTGCGCAGCCAGAGCACGCGCTTTCAGCGCGCCCTGGTGAAGTGGCTGCGCCAGCCGGCCGATCGGGACGCGCTCGAAGACATGCTGGCTGCGGTAGACGCGGTGGAACAGACGCAAAGCATCCCGGCGCAGCGCGCATTCTGGTGGGCCTCGGGGGCTTTCATCGACGCGCTTGCCAAGGGCGATCTCGCCCCCGACCCGGGCGTGCGGCAGGTGGCTACGCACGTCGAGCAGCAGCTGCGCCGGCTGGTGGAGGGCTCGCCTTCGGTGGCCGAGCGTGTGCTGCGCGAGGTGCTGTACTGGGTCGCTCGCGCCGGCGGTGTGGGCGGAGCCGGCGCGCGCGAAGCCGCCAGTCTGCGGGTACTGACGACACGCCAGGCCTACCGGCTCGAAGGTTCGCTGCCACAGGAGGAGGTGGAGCCGGACGTCTCCCAGCGCATGTCGATGGCGCTCGCGTTGCGCGAATCCCTGGCGAGCGCCAAGGACGCATGGACCAAATATGCGGCGGGCATCGACAGTGCGCTCGCGGCGTTCGTGCAACACGCGCGCGCGATCGCGGAACGCGGTAGCCGGCTCGGCAACGCCGACTTGGCTGCGCTGACGCTGGAGATTTCGCGCGTCGCCGGCCATCTCGATGGGGCGATGCGGAGCGCGGTGACAGAGGCGGTCGCCATGGAAGTAGCTACCGCCCTGCTGCTGGCCGAGGGCGCCGCCGAGAACTACCGTAACCTGCCGAGCGATTTCGATCGTGAGGTCAAGGTGATGCTGGCGCGCCTGGCGGTGGCCGTGTTCGGCGCCGAAGCGACCGGGCCCCTGCCCACGGCCGGGCTGATCGACGAGATGACGCGACGCGCGCAGGAACGGCTCGCCACCGTGAGCGCGCTCGCCGAGATGAAGGCCAACCTTCACAGAATCGAACAGACGCTCGACGCATATTTTCGCGATCCGACGCGTGCCGGCGAGCTCGGAGCGCTCGAGCCGCTGGTGCACCAGGTGAGTGGCGCGCTCGGCGTGCTCGGCGAAGAACAAGCGCGCGCGGCCCTCGAGCGATGCGCGGCGCGCATCCGCGAGTTCGCCGAGGCAGAAGTGCGCCCGCAGCTCGCCGAATTCGAAGAAGTTGCGCAGATCCTGTCGGGACTCGGTTTTTACATCGATGCGCTGCAGCACGGCAAGGCTGACTTCGCGGCCGCGATGCGTCCGGTGGGGATCGCCGAAGCGGCTGCCGAAGCCGACGAAACTGCAGCGCGCAGCCTCGAGTCTGTGCTGCGCAGCAAGGCGCGCAGCACGCATGCGCTCTACCAGGCGCTGCGCGAGACCCCTCAAGACGAGCACCTCAGAAGCGAGCTGAAGGACAAGCTGGTCGAAATCCGGGACGATGCGGAGCTCGTGGCGGACTCGGACCTGCGCAACCAGGCGAGCGAAGCGCTGTCGCAGCTGGATTCGGTGTCTGCAGACCGCAGCGAGCGGCTGGCGTTTTCGATAACCGAGCTGGCGCCGTCGCCGCCGCCGCCGTCGGCCGAGGCGGTGCGGCTGAAGGATGCGAGCGACGAGGCGATCGACCAGGAGCTGCTCGCCATCTTCCTGGAGGAAGCAGACGGCGTGCTCGCAGCGATCTCCGATAGCCTGCGCGAAAGCCGCGCCCAGCCGGCCTCGCTGCCGCAACTGGTGACCATACGGCGCGGCTTCCATACCCTGAAGGGCAGCGGACGTATGGTGGGCTTGGCGCGACTCGGCGAGATCGCGCTGGCGGTCGAGCAGGTGCTGAACCTGTGGCTGCAGGACGAGCGCAGCGCCACACCCGACCTGCACGCCTTGATCGATCTCGCTCACCGCGCGTTCGTCGACTGGATCGCACGTCTGCGTGCCGGCGAGCCGCAGCCCGATCCGAGCGGCGTGCTCGCGGTGGCCGAGCGCGTCAAGCGCGGCGAAGCGGCCGAGCCGGCAGCGCCCGCTGCCGCGGCGCGCGCACAGGAAGAGGAAGTCGTCATCGACGGCAAGACGATTTCCGCGTCGCTCTTCGCGGTGTTCGGGAATGAAGCGCGCCAGCACCTCGATACGCTCGAGCGCGAGCTCGCTTCCACGGCCGCGACGCACGCGATCGGCGAGGAGCTGGTACGCGCGGCGCACACTCTCGCGAGCATAAGCGGCACGGTGCAACTCGAGCCGATGCATGCGCTCGGCTACGCGCTCGAGGCAGCGCTCGCTCGCCTGCGCGCGCGCGCCACCCCGCCTGATGCTGCCGAGCTGACGCTGCTCGCGGGCGGCAACGCGTCGCTGCGCGAGATGTACGGCGAGGCGATCGCCCGCCGTGCGCCCGCGGCGCGAGCCGACCTGGTACAGGCGCTCGAGGCTATCCCGGGCCGCACCGAGGAGGCGCAGGTAGTCGCGCCGGTGCGCAGCGAACAGCCTGCGCAAGAACGCCGCCAGCGGCGCATCGACGACGACATTGACGCCCAGCTGTTGCCGCTGTTCTTGCAGGAAGGTGCCGAGCTCCTGCCGCAAGCGGGCGAGCTGCTGCGCGCCTGGCGCTCCGATCCGGCCGACCTCGAGCGAGCCAAGGCTCTGCAGCGCGTGCTGCACACCTTCAAGGGCAGCGCGCGCATGGCGGGCGTCATGAGCCTGGGGGAGCTGACGCATCACATGGAGACGCGCGTCGAGAACGCAATCGCGCTCAAGCTCTCGCCGGCGCAGCTTTTCGACGATCTCGATCTTTCCTTCGACCGCGTCAGCGCGCTGCTCGAGAGGCTGCAAAAGCCGCTCGAGGAGGCCGCGCCCGCGCGCCCACGTGCGGAACAGGCGGCCCCCGCGCTTTCGCCGGAACTGGGGCCTGCGCGCGGGCTGCTGCGCGTACGCGCGGACATGCTGGAGAAGCTGGTCAACCAGGCCGGCGAAGTTGCCATCACCCGCTCGCGCATCGAGGTGGAGATGCGCGCGCTGAAGACGGCGCTCGCCGATCTAACGGAAAACGTCGCGCGGCTGCGCGGCCAGCTGCGCGAGATCGAGATCCAAGCCGAGTCGCAGATGCAGGCGCGCGTGCGCCAGGCGGAGGAAGCTGCGCTGGAATTCGATCCGCTGGAATTCGACCGCTTCACGCGCTTCCAGGAATTGACGCGCATGATGGCCGAGAGCGTCAACGACGTCGCGACGGTGCAGCAGAACCTCACGCGCGTAGTGGACGACACGGACGCCGCGCTCTCCGCGCAGGCGCGGCTCAACCGCGACCTGCAGCAGGACCTGATGCGTGTGCGCATGGTGCCATTCGGCACGCTCGCACAGCGCTTGCACCGCCTGGTGCGCCAGACCGCCAAGGAGCTCGGCAAGCGAGCGAGCCTCGAGTTGCGCGGAGTGGGCGTCGAACTCGATCGCTCGGTGCTCGAGCGGATCACCGGGCCGCTCGAGCACCTGCTGCGCAACGCGCTCACGCACGGCATCGAAGCGCCGGCCGAGCGAGCGGCGCGCGGCAAGACGGAGGGCGGGGAAATACGCCTCGACGTGCGCCAGGAAGGAAACGAGGTCGTGCTTGCGCTCGCCGACGACGGCGCCGGGCTCAATCTGGAGAAGATTCGCGCCACCGCCGTCGGCAAGGGCCTCCTTGCGGCGGCCGATGCGCCGAGCGAGCAGCAGCTGGCCGACCTCATTTTCATGCCGGGGTTCAGCACCGTCGAGGAAGTCACCGAGATCGCGGGACGCGGGATCGGGATGGACGTGGTCAAGGACGAAGTCGGAGCGCTCGGCGGGCGCGTAGAGCTCGAATCCTCGCCCGGGCGGGGAACGAGATTCGTCATTCGCCTGCCGTTGACCACCGCGGTCACCCAGACGGTGCTGGTGAAATCGGGCGCTCGAACCTACGCCCTGCCAGGCGTGATGGTCGAGCAGGTGCAGCAGCTGCGTCCCGAACAGCTCACGAAACTGCGCGCGATCGGTCGCGTCGAATGGGCGGGCAGACGCTATCCCTTCGCCTATCTGCCTGAGCTGCTCGGCGAGGCCGGCGCGCCGGCGCACGCCGAGCGGCGCTACGCACCCGTCCTGCTGTTGCGCTCGGGCGCGGAAGCGGCGGCGCTGCTCGTCGACGAAATGATCGGAAACCAGGAGGTGGTGGTGAAGAACCTCGGGCCGCAGCTTGCGCGCGTGCCCGGAATATCATCGATTACCGTCCTGGGAAGCGGCGAGACGGTGCTGATCCTGAATCCCGTGCCGCTCGTCAGGCGGCCGCGGCCGGCGCCGCAGCCGGAAGTCGGACCGGCGCCCGCGGTCCAGGCGGCGCGCCCCCGCGTCATGGTGGTGGACGACTCGCTCACGGTGCGCAAGATCACCGGCCGGTTGCTGGAGCGCGAAGGCTATCAGGTAACGACCGCCAAGGACGGGGTCGAGGCGCTCGAGAAGCTTTCGCTCGGGATCCCCGACGTCATGCTCATCGACATCGAGATGCCGCGCATGGACGGCTTCGACCTGACGCGCAACCTGCGCGCAGACCCCAAGCTCGCCAAGATTCCGGTCATCATGATCACTTCGCGCACCGCGGACAAGCACCGCGCCTACGCTCAGGAGCTCGGCGTGAACGTGTTTCTCGGCAAGCCGTACCAAGAACAGGAGCTGCTCGGCCACATCGCCGGCTTCGTCGGGCGCTGAGCATTATCAGGCCCCCCTCGCCGCCGCAAAGCGCGCCAGCGTGCGCGTGCGTGCCTCTGCGTGGTCCACGACAGGCTCCGGATAGTCTTCGCCGATCAGGCAGCCGGCGGTGCGCTGCTCCGCGCGGCTCATCTCCCAAGGCGCATGGACGCGCAGCGCCGGCACGCGCGCGAGTTCTGTCACGTAGCTGCGGATGAAATCGCCGTTCGGGTCGAACCTGCGCGACTGAGTCACGGGATTGAAAATACGGAACCAGGGCTGCGCATCGCATCCGGTCGACGCAGCCCATTGCCAGCCACCGTTGTTCGCGGCGAGATCGTAGTCGTTCAATCTGGCGGCGAACCAGCGCTCGCCGCGCCGCCAGTCGATGCCCAAGTCCTTTACCAGGAATGAAGCGGCGACCATGCGCAGGCGGTTGTGCATGGTTCCGGTGCGCTCGAGCTGGCGCATCGCGGCGTCCACCAGCGGATAGCCGGTGCGCCCCTCGCACCAGGCGCGCCAGCGCGCCGGATCGTCGTCGAAGCGAAGCGCATCGTATTCGCGCCGGAACGAATGCTCGGTCACATCGGGCCGGCTGGCGAGGATCATGAAATAGAACTCGCGCCATACGAGCTCTGACAGCCACGCATGGGCACCGGCCCCCCCGCGCTGCCAGGCGTAGCCGGTTATTTGGCGAATCGAGACGGTGCCGAAGCGCAGGTGCGTCGACAGGTTGGAGGTGCCCCTCGCAGCCGGATAGTCGCGCCGCTCGTGATAGCGGTCGATATGCCGCTTGAAGCGGGCGAGCAGTCGCGCGCCGCCGGACATGCCGGTGGAAATGCCGAGGGCGGCGAGATCGGTGCGCCGAAAGCCGATCTCCTCCAGCGGCGGGAGCCGCAAACCCTTGTCGGGCGCCAGGCGCGCTGCGAATTTCCCAGTCGGATGGGGTCTGAGATAGAGCGGCGCGAGCTTCGCGAGCCAAGCGCGCTTGTACGGCGTGAAGACGCTGAAGTCGCCGCCCGAGCGCGTGCGCAATTCGTTGCGCTCGAAGATAACCTGGTCCTTGCGCGTGCGCCAGGCGATGCCAGCCTCCAGGAGCGCGCGCGCCACCGCCTCGTCGCGCGAGAGTGCCGCGGGTTCGTAATCGCGGTTCGCGTACGCGCCCGCTACCCCCAGTCGCCGCGCCAGGCGCGGGATCTCCTCCCGGGCGCGGCCGTACAGCACGTGCAGCCCGCCGCCGCGCGCCTCGAGCGCGTCCTTGAGCTCGCGCACGCTCTCCCAGATGAACTCGACGCGCCGGTCGCTGCGGCTGGGCAGAAGATCGAGTATCTCGGTGTCGAAGACGAAAGCGCAGTGCACCGCACCATGCGCGCTCAGCGCGGCGTGCAGTGCGGCGTGGTCCTCCACACGCAGGTCGCGGCGGAACCAGACCAGCGCGGCGGAATCCAATGGCATGCGCTAAAATATCGCCAAGCATGTCCTCGATCAATCTGACGCATCACTTCCTGATCGCCATGCCTAACATGGTCGATCCGTATTTTGCGAGGACGCTGACTTACGTGTGCGAGCACAATGAGCAGGGCGCGCTCGGCATAGTGGTGAATCGCCCCATCGACATGACCATGCAGGCGCTGTTCGAGCGCCTCTCGCTCACGCTGCGCCACAGCGAGCTGGCGGATGCGCCGGTTTTTTTCGGCGGACCCGTGCAGACCGACCGCGGGTTCGTGCTGCACGCGCCGGCCGGCAAGTGGCAGTCCACGCTCCGGGTGGGTGAGGCGATCGGGCTGACCACCTCCAAGGACGTTCTCGAGGCCGTCGGCCGCGGCGAAGGCCCGGCCAAGATCCTGGTGACGCTCGGCTACGCCGGCTGGTCTGCGGGCCAGCTCGAGCACGAGTTGTCGCAGAACGCGTGGCTCACGGTCCAGGCCCAGGACGCGATCATCTTCGATACGCCGGTCGAGGAGCGGCTGCCGGCGGCGATGGAGCTGCTGGGCATCGATTTTGCCCGCCTGCAGGACGAAGCGGGTCATGCCTGAGCGGCGCATATCCGGCCAGGCAGGCGCCACTTCCCCCCCGCAGTCCCGCATTTCCGCTTCCGAAAGGGATTCGACGGTCCTGGCGTTCGACTTCGGCGAACGGCGCACGGGCGTGGCCGTCGGCGATGCACGGCTGCGCACCGCGCACCCGCTGCAGCCCATCGCGGCGATCGGAGCCGCGCGCTTCAGGGCGATCGGCGCGCTGCTCGCGGAGTGGCGCCCCGGGCGGCTGGTGGTCGGCTGGCCGGTTTCGGACGACGGCAGGCCCCATCCCCTCGCGCCGCGCGTCGAGCGCTTCGCGCGCCAGCTGGAGGACCGGTACGGCATCCAGGTCGTGCGCGTCGATGAGCGCTACACTTCCACCGCAGCCGAGAGCCGCATGCGCGAGGCGGCGGGCGCGCGTCGCGCCGCCAGGGCCGCGCGAGCGCGGCAGCTCGACTCGTACGCAGCACAGCTGATTCTCGAGCAATACTTCGATGAAGTCGCTGCCTGACGCCGAGAGCTTGTGCGCCGGTCTGGTCGCCGAGCTCAGGCCGCTCGTCGGACCGAACACGGCGATGATCGGCCTGTACACCGGCGGAGTGTGGCTCGCCGAGCGCCTGCACGCGGAGCTCGCACTCGCGGAGCCACTCGGCACGATGGACATTGCGTTCTACCGCGACGACTACAATAAGCAGGGCCTGGCGCGCGATCCCAAGCGCACGCGCATTCCGTTCACGGTCGAGGGACGCGACCTGCTCCTGGTCGATGACGTGCTCTACACCGGCCGCACGGTGCGCGCGGCGATGAACGAGTTGTTCGACTATGGCAGGCCGGCCAGCATCAGCCTGGTCGTGCTCGCGGACCGCGGCGGCCGGGAGCTGCCGATCTGCGCGCAACATTGCGGGGCGAAGGTGGATGTGCCCGCCGACATGCGCCTGCGCCTGCGCCGCGGCGACGATGGGAAACTCAGGCTCGAGCTTGAACGTGCAGAGTAACCCCCAACTGAACGCCAACGGGGAGCTGCGGCACCTCCTCTCGATCGAGGGCCTGCCGCGCGAAGTGCTGCTGGGTATCTTGGACACTGCGGCGTCCTTTGTCGGCGTGACCGAGCGCGAAGTGAAGAAGGTGCCGATCCTGCGCGGCAAGAGCGTGTTCAACCTGTTTTTCGAGCCCTCGACGCGCACCCGCACCACGTTCGAGATCGCCGCCAAGCGGCTCTCGGCCGACGTCATCAACCTGAACATCGCGGCGAGCTCGCAGACCAAAGGCGAGTCGCTGCTCGACACCGTGGCGAACCTTTCGGCGATGCAGGCCGACGTGTTCGTGGTGCGCCACGCCTCGTCGGGGGCGCCGTTCCTGATCGCTCAGCATGTCAAGCCGCACGAACACGTCATCAACGCTGGCGATGGGCGGCACGCGCACCCCACGCAGGGTCTGCTCGATCTGTACACCATTCGCCACTACAAGCAAGACTTCTCCCGGCTGACCGTGGCCGTGGTGGGCGACGTGCTCCATTCGCGCGTGGCGCGCTCGCTGATCCACGGCCTCACCACGCTCGGCACGCCGGAAGTGCGCGTCATCGGCCCCAAGACGTTGCTGCCGACCGGCGTCGAATCGCTCGGCGTGCGCGTGTTCCACGACATGCGCGAGGGCCTGGGCGGCGCCGACGTCGTGGTGATGCTGCGGCTGCAGAGCGAACGCATGCGCGGCGCGCTGCTGCCGAGCGCGCAGGAGTTCTTCAAGCACTACGGCCTGACGGCGGAGAAACTCGCGCTCGCCAGGCCCGACGCGATCGTGATGCACCCCGGACCGATGAATCGCGGCGTGGAGATCGACTCGTCCGTGGCCGACGGCCCGCACTCTGTGATCCTGCCGCAGGTCACCTTCGGCATCGCCGTGCGTATGGCCGTAATGAGCATGGTCGCGGGAACGTCGTGAAGATCCTGATCAGCAACGGGCGCGTGGTCGATCCGGCGAGCGGGCGCGACGCCATCGGCGATTTGGCGATCGCCGACGGACGCATCTGCGAATCGCTCGCGGGCGAACCCGAGCGCGTCATCGACGCTTCCGGCCTAGTGATCGCGCCCGGCCTCATCGACCTTTCTGCGCGCCTGCGCGAGCCGGGTTTCGAGTACAAGGCGACGCTCGAGTCGGAGATGGACGCCGCGGTGGCGGGCGGTGTCACGAGCCTCGCCTGCCCGCCGGACACCGATCCGCCGCTGGACGAGCCGGGGCTCGTGGACATGCTGCGCCGGCGCGCCAAGGCGCTTTCGCGCGCGAGGGTATATCCGGTGGGCGCGCTCACCGTGCAGCTCGCGGGCGAGCGTCTGACCGAAATGGCCGAGCTGGCGGAGGCCGGCTGCGTGGCCTTTTCGCAGGCCAACGCGCCGCTCTCCGATACGCAGGTGCTCTGGCGCGCGCTGCAATATGCGGCCACCTTCGGCTTCCCCGTGTGGCTGCGCGCCGAGGACTACTGCTTGGCGCGCGGCGGAGTCGCGCACGACGGCGAGGTCGCTACGCGGCTCGGCCTGCCGGGGATCCCGGCATTCGCCGAGACGATCGCGCTCGGTGCGCTGCTTGAGCTGGTGCGCGCCTCCGGCGCGCGCCTGCACGTGTGCCGCTTGTCGAGCGCCGGCGCGGTGCAGCTGATGCGGGCGGCGAAAGCCGAGGGTTTGCCGGTCAGCTGCGATGTCGGTGCGCACTACGTGCACCTCTCCGACATGGATCTCGGGTACTTCGATTCGCATTGCAGGCTGACTCCTCCGCTGCGCAGTCAGCGCGACCGGGAGGCTCTTTCCGCCGGACTCGCGGACGGCACCATCGACTGCATGTGCTCCGACCACACCCCGGTGGACGAAGATCAGAAGCAGCTGCCTTTTTCCGAGGCCGAGCCCGGCGCGACGGGCCTAGAGCTGCTGCTGCCGCTCGCGCTCAAGTGGGGCGCGCTGAGGAATTTGCCTCTCGCCAAGACGATGGCGCGCATCACCAGCGACCCGGCGCGTATCCTCGGCGTGCAATCCGGGCGCTTGACGCCCGGGGCGCCGGCCGACGTCGTGGTCTTCGATCCGCAGGCGCCGGTCCGGATTAGCGCGGGGATGCTCAGGAGCCAGGGCAAGAACACCCCGTTCCTCGGCTACGAGCTGGAGGGCCGCGTGCGCTACACGCTCGTCGCGGGCAAGCCGGTGTACGAAAGCGCATGAACCTGCGCCTGGCACTCGCCTCGCTGGTCGTGCTGGGCCTCGCCGCGTGCGCGGGCGCGCCGACCCGACCAAGCGAAGGCGCCACGCGCGGCGGGTATTACAAGGACGACGGGCCGGGCGAGCGCACGCCGGACCCCGCCAAGCTCGCCGACGCCCAGCCCAAGCGCGAGCCGCTCATGCGAGGCGCGAACCAGCCTTACGACGTGTTCGGCAAACACTATGTTCCGTTCACCGAGCTGCGGCCGTTCACCCAGCGTGGAATCGCGAGCTGGTACGGCAGGCGCTTCCAGGGCCAGAAGACCTCCAGCGGCGAGGCCTACGACATGTACGCGATGACCGCCGCGCACCCGTTGCTGCCGATCCCGAGCTACGCGCGCGTAACCAACCTCGCCAACGGCAAGAGCGTGGTGGTACGCATCAACGACCGCGGACCGTTCCATTCGAACCGCGTCATCGACCTGTCCTATGCCGCCGCCTACAAGCTCGGCTATGCGGCGGCTGGGAGCACCACGGTCGAGGTGCAGAGCATCATCCCGGGCGAGCAGCCCGTGCGGACGGCTTCCGCGCAGCCGGCCCCGGCCGCCGCCGCGGATCCCGTCGCCGCCGCGGAGCCGAGCGGCGTCTACCTGCAGCTCGGTGCGTTTTCGGCACGCGACAGCGCCGAAAGTTATCGTGCCGCAGTCTATAGGCGGCTTGCGTGGCTGACCGATCAGATTTACGTGCTCACGAGCGGAAGCCTGTACAAGCTGCATCTCGGCCCGTATCCGAGCGAGGCAGACGCGAGCGCCATTGCTGCGCGCATTGAAACCGAAATGAACCTGAAGCCCGTATTCGTTGTCCGATAGCGGTTCGCCGCTGCACGCGCGCAGGCACCGGGCGGCGGCGTTCCAGAAAGAAAGAAACTACACCATGCTACGTACCTCGATCGCACTCCTGTTCGCTCTCGTCACCACCTTCGCGCTCGCCGCGGCGCCTCAGCCACCCGGCATCGACGGCCATTCCTGGTTGCTCGCCGATCTGTCGAGCAACCAGATCCTGGCCTCGGACAAAGCCGACGTGCGCTTCGAGCCGGCGTCGCTCACCAAGCTGATGACCGCGTATCTGGTCTTCCGCGCGTTGCACGAGAAGCAGATCTCGCTCGAGCAGACGATCCAGGTGTCGGCGCGCGCCTGGAAGGCGCCCGGGTCGCGGATGTTCATCCAGCCGGGCATGCCCGTCACCGTCGGGGAGCTCATCCAGGGAATGGAGGTGGATTCGGGCAACGACGCGTGCACCGCGCTCGCCGAGACCGTCGCGGGATCCGAGGACGTGTTCGTGCAGATGATGAATCGCGAGGCGGCCCGGCTGGGAATGAAGAACACGCACTACGCCAACGTCACCGGCCTGCCCGACCCGCAACACTACAGCACGGCGCACGACATCTACCTGCTCACCGCCGCACTAATCCGCGACTTCCCCGCCGAGTACGCACGCTACTACTCGCAGAAGGAGTACACCTATAACCGCATCACGCAGCGCAACCGCAACCGCCTGCTGTGGCTCGATCCCCACGTAGACGGCGTAAAGACCGGCCACACCGAAGCCGCGGGCTATTGCCTGGTCGCCTCCTCCAAGCACGGCGAGCGGCGCCTGCTATCGGTGCTGCTCGGCGCGCCCTCGGAGCAGGCGCGCGCAAGCGAATCGCTCAAGCTGCTCAACTGGGGCTACCAGTTCTACGACAGCGTCAAACTGTATGACAGAGGGCAGACGGTCAAGCAGATCCAGGTGTGGAAAGGCGCCGAGCCCACCGTCAACGCGGGCTTCGACGGCGCCCTCATGCTGGCGGTGCCGAAGGGCGATTCCGACAAGCTGTCCGCGCAGCTCGTTTCGCAACGGCCGCTGGTGGCGCCGGTCGCCCAGGGCCAGCGCGTCGGCGTGCTGCGCGTCACGCTGCAGGGCAGTCTGCTGGGCGAATACCCGCTCGTCGCACTGCAGCCAGTGGCCACCGCAGGGATTTTCGGCAGGGCATGGGATACACTGCGCTTATGGATGAAGTAGCGAGGGCCAGATGATCTTTCTCAACGGCAAGTTCATGCCGATCGAGCAGGCAACGGTACCGGTGCTCGACCGAGGATTCATATTCGGCGACGGCGTGTACGAGCTGGTGCCGGTCTATTCGCGCGTGCCGTTCCGAATCGACGAGCACCTCGCGCGACTGGAGCGCAGCCTGCACGAGGTGAGGATCCGCAATCCGTACTCGCGCGAGCGCTGGCGCGAGATCATCGCTCAGCTGATTGCGCAGCAGCCCTACGAGGACCAGGGCGTGTATTTCCAGGTCACGCGCGGCGTCGCCAAGCGCGACCACGCGTTTCCGAAAGGGGTGGAGCCGACGGTCTTCATCATGTCGAATCCTCTCGTCAACCCGCCCGCCGAGTTGGTCGAAGCGGGCGCGCGCGCCGTGACCGCCGCCGATTTTCGCTGGCTGCGCTGCGATATCAAGTCGATCTCGCTTATCGGCAACTGTCTGCTGCGCCAGCTCTCGGCGGACGTCGGCGCGGTCGAAACGATCCTGCTGCGCGACGGGAAGCTCACCGAAGCATCGGCCTCCAACGTGTTTATCGTGAAGGGGGGCGTCGTCCGCGGGCCGGCCAAATCGGACCTCATTCTCCCCGGGATCACCTACGACGTCGTGATCGAGCTGGCGCAAGGGGCAGGCATGCCGCTCCATATCGGCGAAGTGAGCGAGCGCGACCTGCGCGCGGCGGATGAAATCTGGGTGACCTCGTCCTCCAAGGAGGTGCTGGCGATCGTCGAGCTGGACGGCAAGCCGATCGGCGGGGGTCGGCCCGGGCCGGTGTTCCGCCGCATGTACCAGCTCTACCAGGACTTCAAGCGGCGCGTGATGCGCGCCGGCAGGCAGACCGTGGCGGCGTGAGAATGGGCGAGGTGCGCGAGTCGACGCTCACCTATCCTTGCGACTTCCCGATCAAGGTGATGGGCCGCCGCGAGGCGGGCTTCGCGCAAAGCGTGATGGAAATCGTGCTCAAGCACGCGCCGGACTTCCAGCCGGCGACGATGGAGATGCGGCCCAGCCGGCAAGGGCGCTACTTGAGCCTCACGGTGACCGTACAGGCGCGCTCGCGTGAGCAGCTCGACGCGCTTTACCGCGAATTGTGCGATCACCCTTCGGTCGTGATGGTGCTGTGATGTCCGCAGTGCTGGCGCCGGCCATGCAGCGCGTGCGCGTCGAGTGGCGCGGGCTCGCGCCCTACCTTCCCACCGTCGAAGCGATGCGCGAGTTCACCGCGCGACGCGGCGCCGACACGCCCGATGAGCTGTGGCTGCTCGAGCATCCGCCGGTCTACACCCTCGGGCTGGGCGCCGATCCGGCGCACGGACCGCGCGGCGACAACGGCATTCCAGTGCAGCGCGTGGAGCGCGGCGGGCAGGTGACCTACCACGGACCAGGCCAGCTCGTTCTCTACACGCTGGTCGACATCGGGCGCCGCGGCCTCGGCGTGCGCGAGTTCGTCGCCATGCTTGAGCAATCCGTGATCGATCTTCTCGCCGCAGACGGCGTGCGCGCCGCGCGCATGCCCGGGGCGCCCGGCGTTTACGTCGAGGGCGCCAAGATCGCGGCGCTCGGTCTGCGCGTTTCGCGCGGGCGCACTTTCCACGGCCTGGCGCTGAACGTCGACGTCGATCTCGCCTCCTTCGCGGCCATCGACCCCTGTGGCTACCCCGGCCTGCGCGTGACGCGCCTGCGCGACCTCGGCATCAGGCATACCTGTGCCGAAGCGGGCGAGCGGCTGGCCGAAATCCTCGTCGCGAGGTTGGCGCATGCGTGAAGCGGGCACGAAGGAAAAGGGCGCGGCCAAGACCGCTCGCATCCCCGTGAAGGTCGTCCCGCGCGCGCGCCTCGCCAAGCCCGCGTGGATCCGCGTTAAGGCCGCGAGTCCCGGATCGCGCTTCTACGAGATCAAGGAGATCCTGCGCGCGCAGCGGCTGCACACCGTGTGCGAGGAAGCCTCTTGCCCGAACATTGCCGAATGCTTCGGCAAAGGCACGGCGACCTTCATGATCCTGGGCGACATCTGCACCCGCCGCTGCCCGTTCTGCGACGTCGCGCACGGCCGGCCCCTCGCGCCGGAAGCCGAAGAGCCGCGCCATTTGGCCGAGACGGTCGCGCGCCTCGGTCTGCAATATGTGGTGATCACCAGCGTCGACCGCGACGATCTGAAGGACGGCGGCGCGCAACACTTCGTCGATTGCGTGCGGTCCGTGCGCGAGCGCTCACCGCGCACCCGCATCGAGCTTCTGGTGCCGGATTTCCGCGGCCGCGTCGAGCGGGCCCTGGAGATCCTCGCCGCGGCTCTGCCCGATGTCATGAATCACAACCTGGAGACCGTGCCGCGCCTCTACCGCAAGGCGCGCCCAGGCGGGGACTACCGGCACTCGCTCGCACTCCTCGCAGAATTCAAGCGCCGGCACCCGGGCGTGCCGACCAAGTCCGGGCTGATGGTCGGCCTGGGCGAATCGGACGAGGAGATCCTGCAGGTCATGCGTGACTTGAGGGCACACGACGTGGATATGCTGACCGTCGGCCAATACCTGCAACCGTCTCCGCACCACCTGCCTGTCGAACGCTACGTGCATCCCGAAACCTTCGCGATGCTGCAGGGCGAGGCGGGGTCGCTCGGCTTTCGCCACGCAGCGGTGGGGGCCATGGTGCGCTCCTCGTATCACGCCGATCGGCAGGCGCTCGACGCGGGCGTCGGCTGACGGCCCCGGCACATGGACGCGTGGCTCCCAACGCTCAAGGCCGTCCTGCCGTACCTCACGAATATCGTGACGGCGACGCTCCCGGTTTTCACCGCACGCAAGGGCCAGGAGCGCGCAGCCGAGGTGACGGCACAGCAGATCGCCGAGCTGCAGAGCGCTGCCACGCGCAACGCCGAGGCGGTCAAGCTGCTCGCCGAGCAGCTCGAGCGCACGGTCACCGCGCTCGAAGACGGGGCGCTGAACGCCGAGCGCTCGCTGCGCCACGCGCGCCTCGTGGCGCTCGCCGCGCTGGGCGTTGCGCTCGCGGCACTGGCTATCGCGCTGTTTGCGCCTGCCAGATAATTCCTCGGCGTTGCCGCGACCGGGGCAGCATGATTCACACTCATCCTAAACGGAGGGAACCATGAAACGACTGGTACTGCTGGCGGCGCTGGCGCTCGCGACCACGCCAGCGCTGGCGAGGAAGGACTGCAACGAGCTCAAGTCGGAGATCGATGCCAAGATCAAGGCGAACGGCGTCCAGACGTACACGCTCGAGATCGTGCCAAAGGACCAGGAAGCCGACGGCAAGGTGGTCGGGACCTGCGACGGCGGCACCAAGAAGATCGTCTACAAGCGCGGCTGAACACTGGCTCATGGGACGCGCCTCTGCATTGGTGCTCGCCTGCGCTGTGCTCCTCTCGGCGGCGCCCGCTGCGGCGCAGCTCGAGCGCATCAGCAACAAGGATGCGGTGGCCGGCCTCAAGGCGGCGCTCGAAAAGGGCTCGCGGGCCGCGGTCGCGCAGCTTGGCCGAACGGACGGCTTCTTCGGCGATGCGCGCGTGAAGATCCCGCTGCCGGAGTCGCTGCGCCGCGCCGAGGGGTTGATGAGGCGGCTGGGCATGGGCCGCTACGCCGACGAGCTCGAGCTCACCATGAACCGCGCCGCGGAAACGGCGGTAGTGGAAGCGAAGCCCTTGCTTGTCGACGCGGTGAAAAAAATGAGCGTGCAGGATGCCAAGGGCATCCTCACCGGGGGAGACACCGCGGGCACGGAGTACTTCCGGCGCACGACGCAGGACCAGCTGCGCAAGAAGTTCATGCCGATCGTGCAGCAGGCGACGAAGAAGGTGCAGCTCGCGGAGAAGTACGACGATTATGCCGAGGTCGGCGCGCGCTTCGGGCTGATCAGCGCGCAGGACGCGAATCTCGATCAGTACGTGACGCAGAAGGCGCTGGACGGCCTCTATTTCATGATCGCCGAGGAAGAGAAGAAGATCCGCCAGGATCCGCTCGGCTCGGCCTCGAGCATCATCAAGAAGGTGTTCGGCGCGCTGCGCTGAAGGCGCAGCGCGCCTAGTGGGCCTCGTCCCAGTTGTCGCCGACGCCGACGTCGACGATCAGCGGCACCTCGAGCTCGGCGACGCCCTGCATGCGTGCGCGTACCCCCTCGGTCACCACATCGAGCTCTTGCGGGGCCACCTCGAGCACCAGCTCGTCGTGCACCTGCATGATCAGCCTGCTCGCGAATCCGCTCGCGTCGAGCCAATCCTGGACTGAGACCATCGCGAGCTTGATCAGGTCCGCTGCGGTGCCCTGCATCGGCGCATTGATCGCGGCGCGCTCGGCCGCCTGGCGCCTTTGCGGCGAGCCGCTCTTGATCTCGGGCAGCCACAGCCGGCGCCCGAACACCGTCTCGACGTAACCTTGGCTGCGGGCGCGTTCGCGCGTCTCGTCCATGTAGCGCTTCACGCCGGGGTAGCGCGAGAAGTAGGAATCGATGTACGCCTGCGCCGTCGCGCGCTCGATGCCGAGATTCTGCGCCAGGCCGAACGACGACATGCCGTAGATGAGGCCGAAGTTGATCACCTTCGCGGTGCGCCGCTCGTCGGCGCTGACCTCGTCCAGCGGGCGGCCGAACACTTCCGCGGCGGTGGCGCGATGCACGTCGTGGCCGTGCGCGAAGGCGTGCCGCAGGCCTTCGTCGCGCGACAGGTGCGCCATGATGCGCAGCTCGATTTGCGAGTAGTCCGCCGAGATGATCTTCCAGCCGGGCGGCGCGACGAAGGCCTCGCGGATGCGCCGGCCGGCGGCGGTGCGGATCGGGATGTTCTGCAGGTTCGGATCGATCGAGGCGAGCCGGCCGGTCACCGCGGTCGCCTGCGAATAAGTGGTGTGCACGCGGCCGGTGTGCGTGTTCACCATGCGCGGCAGCTTGTCGGTGTAGGTTGACTTGAGTTTCGCGAGCGCGCGGAATTCGAGCAGGATCTTCGGCAGCGGGTAGTCCTGGGCGAGCTCCGCGAGCACGTCCTCGTCGGTCGAGGGCGCGCCCGAGGGCGTCTTCTTCTTCACCGGCAGGCCCTGGCGTTCGAACAGGATTTCCTGGATCTGCTTGGGCGAGTTCAGGTTGAACGGCTGGCCGGCCGCCTGGTAGGCCTTCTGCTCGAGCTCGAGCATCTCGCGTCCGAGCTCGTGGCTCTGGCGCTCGAGCTTGGCTGCGTCGAGGAGCACGCCGTTTCGCTCCATGCGCAGCAGCACCGGCAGCACCGGCAGCTCGATTCTCTCGTACACGAACCTCAGCTTTTGGTCCGCGGCGATCTTCGCGTAGAGCACGTCGTGCACCGCGAGCGCGCAATCGGCGTCCTCGGCCGCGTAATCCGTCGCGCGCTGCACGTCGACCGCAGAGAACGGGATGCGCGCTGCTCCCTTGCCGGTCACGTCGTCGTAGGAGATCGTCTTCCAGCCGAGGTGTCGCTGCGCGAGCGACTCCAGGTCGTGGCGCTCGTGCACCTCGTACACGTACGACTCGAGCAGCGTGTCGTGCGCGATGGCCGCCAGGCGCACGCCGT
The DNA here is from genome assembly GCA_035310985.1 of Burkholderiales bacterium. Lineage (GTDB taxonomy): Bacteria > Pseudomonadota > Gammaproteobacteria > Burkholderiales > SG8-39 > DAHVFK01. Next base: position 7,307 of record DATGDH010000139.1, on the reverse strand, counting down.
GGTTGGCGAGAATGTGCGCGTCGAACTTCAGGTTCTGGCCGACTTTGGCGCGCGCGGCGTCCTCCAGCCAGGGCTTGAGCAGCGCGAGCGCGCGCGCGACGCCGAGCTGCTCGGGTGCGCCCGGATACTCGTGCGCGAGCGGCAGGTATACCGCCGTGTCTCCCCAGGCGAAGGACATGCCCACGAGGCGCGCGAGCATCGGCTCCAGACCCGTGGTCTCGGTGTCGAAGCCGACGAGCGGCGCTTCCCCGAGCCGCGCGACGAGCTCGCGCAGTGCCTGCTCGTCGCTCACGGTGGAGTATCTGCGCCGTTGCCTCTGCGTCGGCGATTCCTCCGCTGCGCGCGGCGCGTCGCCGAGCTCGGCGAGCCAGGAGCGGAAGCCGAAGCGCTGGAACAGCTCGCGCTGGCGCGCACGGTCGCCCTCGCCGTCGGCGAGCGCATCGAGTGTCACCGGCAGCGCCACGTCGCGCCTGACGGTGAGCAGGCTGCGTCCCTTGGGTAGCCAGTCGAGCGTGCCTCTCAGGTTCTCGCCGACCGCCCCGCCGATCTCCCCGGCATGCGCCATGACGCCCTCGAGCGAGCCGTACTGCGCGATCCACTTGGCGGCCGTCTTCGGCCCGACCTTGGGAACCCCTGGTACGTTGTCTACTGTGTCGCCGACGAGCGCGAGATAGTCGACTATGCGCTCCGGCGTGACGCCAAACTTGGCCTGCACCGCGGGCGCGTCGAGCGTCTCGTTGGACATCGTGTTCACGAGCGTCACGCCCTCGCCGACGAGCTGCGCGAGATCCTTGTCGCCGGTCGAAATGACGCAGCGCCAGCCGCGCCGCTTTGCCTGCTCGGCAAGCGTCGCGATGACATCGTCTGCCTCGACGCCTTCGATCGTGAGCACCGGCCAGCCCAGGGCCTGGATCGCCTCTTTGAGCGGCTCGATCTGCGCCGCGAGGTCGTCCGGCATCGGCGGGCGGTGCGCCTTGTACTCGGGATACTCCACGTCGCGGAACGTCTTGCCCTTGGAGTCGAAGACACAGGCGCGCGCCCCTGCCTTGTAGTCCGCCGCGAGCCGCCTTAGCATGTTCAGCACGCCGTAGATGGCGCCGGTGGGCTCGCCGCGCGGGCTCTTGAGCTCCGGCAGCGCGTGGAAGGCGCGATACAGATACGACGAGCCGTCCACGAGCAGGAGCAACTTATCAGGGCCGTTCCCGGACACGATGATGAACGAGAAACTGCCGAAGCCAGCAGGCCCGGCTTATGAGATCCCCTCGCGCGAAGCGTGGAGGCTGTTCGGCATTATGGCAGAGTTCGTCGAGGGCACCGAGCGGCTGGCCGGCATTCGCCCGGCGGTGTCGATGTTCGGCAGCTCGCGAGCCACGCCCGACTCGCCTCACTACGCGCTCGCGGAGCGGACCGCGCGGCTTCTGTCGGACGCGGGCTTCGCGGTCATCTCGGGCGGCGGTCCGGGCGTCATGGAAGCGGCGAACAAAGGTGCATATTTCGGGCGCGGCCCCGCCGTGGGCCTGAACATCGAGCTGCCGCGCGAGCAGCGCGCCAACCCTTACCAGGACGTGAGCCTGCGCTTCCGGCACTTCTTCGCGCGCAAGGTGATGTTCGTGAAGTTCGCGACCGCGTATGTCGTGCTCCCCGGGGGCTTCGGCACGCTGGACGAGCTGTTCGAAGCGCTCACCCTGGTGCAGACCAGGAAGACGCGCCGCATGCCGATTGTGCTCATGGGGAGCGACTACTGGGCGGGGCTGCTTGCATGGCTGCGCGAGCAGTTGGTGAGGGATGGCATGATCGACGCAAGCGACATCGGGCTGCTGCAGGTCATCGACGAGCCACAGCGGGTGGTCGATGCGATCTTCGCGCATTACGAGAAGCGCGGCTTCGAGCCGCTGCCCGAAGAGCGCGAGGTGCTGCTTAATCTGTGAGCGGCGACGCTCTGCTAGAATTTCGCCCTCCCCCGGTCTATGCGCCGAACCCTCCTCTTGCTGCTGGTCGCCGTCGCGCTCCCGGCGTTCGCGCAGGGGGACGCGCCGCCCAAGCTCGAGCCGCTGCCCGGGCCGCCGCCTCCGCCGCCCGGCGCGACCAATCCGCTGCAGGAGCCGAGCGTGCGCATCCCGGTGCAGAAAGGCGACAAGGTCGAGCCGATCCGGGTGGGCGGACAGGTGGTGATGCTCAAGGTGACTCCCAAGGACGGACCGACTTACTACCTCATCGACACAACCGGCAACGGCAACTGGATGCGGCGCGACTCGCTCGACAGCGGGGTGAGCGTGCCGATGTGGCCGATCAAGACCTGGGAATGAGCTTGCGGGTTGCGCGCGCGCCGGCGCGCTGAGCGATCCGGCGCACACTCGCACCCGACGCATGTCCGTCTACACGCCCGTGACCGAAGCGCAGCTCGCAGAGTGGTTGCGCGGCTACTCGGTCGGCGCCCCGGTCGCGCTCGAGCCGATCGAGAGCGGCATCGAGAATACGAACTACTTCGTCACCACGAGCCAGGGTCGCTACGTGCTGACGCTGTTCGAGCGGCTGCCCGCCGGCGAGCTGCCGTTCTACCTCGAGCTCATGGCGCACCTGGCGCGCCACGGCATCCCAAGCCCGGCGCCGATCGCCGATCTTTCCGACCAGTACTTGTCGCGGCTGAACGGCAAGCCGGCGGCGCTGGTTACGCGACTGCCGGGAAAGTCCATCGATCGGCCGGGCGAGCGCGAATGCGCCGAACTGGGTGCGCTGCTGGCGCGAATGCACCTCGCCGGACGCTCCTACGGTGCATACCTCGACAACCCGCGGGGACCGAAGTGGTGGCGCGTCGCCGCGCGTGCGGTGCGCCCGTTCCTCGACGCGCAGGCCCTCGCGCTGCTCGACGAGGAGCTGCACTTCCAGTCGCTGTACCGCTTTCCCGACCTGCCGCGCGGGCCGGTCCACGCCGACCTGTTCCGCGACAACGCCTTGTTCGACGACGGACACATCACCGGGGTCATCGACTTCTATTTCGCCGGTGTCGACTGCCTGCTGCTCGACCTCGCGGTGTGCGCAAACGATTGGTGCATGGTCGACGCCGCACGCGACCATCGGCTGGACGAGACGAAGACGCGCGCACTGCTCGGGTCCTACGCGGCCCTGCGCCCGCTCATAGCGCTCGAGCGGGGCGCGTGGCCGGTGCTGCTGCGCGCCGCGGCGCTGCGCTTCTGGCTGTCGCGCCTGTACGACCTGCACCGGCCGCGCCCCGGGGTGCTGGTGCACGCGCACGATCCGGACCACTTCCGCGACATCCTTGCGCTGCGCGCCGGCATCGGCGAAGCGCCGTGGCTGGCATGACGACCACCAGCGCGCGCGTCGTGCCGTGGGCGCGCGGGGCGCGCTGGCTCGCGGATGGCTGGCGGCTGTTTCGCGTCGCGCCACTCGCCTGGATTGCGCTGGTGTTCGGCTACTGGATGCTGATGATCATGGTGTCGATGCTGCCCGCGGTGGGCATCGCGCTCGCTTCGATTCTCGTGCCGCCGTTCTCGGTCGGCTTCATGTCGGTGAGCCGCGCCGCGGCGCGCCGCGCGCCGCTCGCGCTGCCGCTGCTCTTCGCCGGCTTTCGCGAGCGCGTGCAAACGCAGCTCCTGCTCGGCGGCGTATACCTCGCGTGCCTCGCGCTGCTGCTCGCGGCGAGCGCGCTGGCGGATGGCGGCGCTCTGGCGCAATGGCTGCTGTCGGCCGAGCGGCCTGCCGCCGAATCGCTGCAATCGGGAGCGTTCTTCCTGGCGCTCGCCAGCGCCGCGGCGCTCTACCTGCCGGTCATGTTCGCGTTCTGGTTCGCGCCGGTGCTGGCCGCCTGGCACGGCATGGGCGTCGCGAAGGCGCTGTTCTTCAGCCTGTTCGCTTGCCTGATGAACTGGCGCGCATTCCTGTCTTATGGCGTGGCGGCAGCGCTGGTGACCGCCGCGGCGCCGCTCGCGGCGCTTAGCGCACTCGACTGGATGTCGCGCGGAGCCCTGCGCGCGCAGTCCGACGCGCTGCTATTTCCCCTGCTGCTGGTGATCTTGCCGACGCTGCTCGCGAGCTTCTACGCCAGCTATCGCGACATCTTCGGCGCGCCGGACGCCGCCTAAGTCCCTCTCGCCGGAGCGGTTGCTGCGTCGCAGCAGACAGCTAGAATCCGCCCATGCAAGTGCGCCTGCGCGAGATTCCGTACAACTACACCTCGTTCTCCGATCGTGAGGTCGTCGCGCGCCTGCTCGGGCCGCGCGCGTGGCGGCTGATCTCCGAGCTGCGCGCCGAGCGCCGCACGGGCCGCTCGGCGCGCATGCTTTACGAGGTGCTCGGCGAGATGTGGGTCGTGCTGCGCAACCCCTACCTCGAGGACGACCTGATCGCGCATCTGCGGCGCCGCGCCGAGGTGCTCGCCGGAATGCGCCGGCGCCTGGACGAGATCGAGGCGAGGCGCGGCGAAAGCGAGCGCGTTGCCGAGCTCTTGAACGAAGCGCGCGCAGCTCTCGAGCGCTTTGAGGCTGGGTTCGAGGAAACGCGCGCGCTGCGCGCAAGGGTGCGCCGCCGCCTGGCGCGTGTCACGCGCCGCGACAATGTGTGCTTCGACGGCTTCGCGCGCGTTTCGCACGTAACCGACGCGACCGACTGGCGGGTCGAGTACCCCTTCGTGGTGGTTACGCCCGACCGCGAGGAACAGGTGCTGCCGGTCGTCAAAACCCTGATAGCACTCGGCTTGACCATCATTCCGCGCGGCGGCGGCACCGGATATACGGGGGGCGCGGTGCCGCTCACGCGCCGCTCGGCGGTGCTCAATACCGAAAAGCTGGAGGCGCTCGGGTCGGTCGAGTGGGCCGAGCTGCCCGGCACGGGGCGCCGCGTGCCGACGATACGCTGCGGTGCCGGCGTGGTGACCCGCCGCGTGATGGAGGCCGCCGAGGCGCAGGGACTCGTGTTCGCCGTCGATCCGACCTCGGCCGACGCGTCCTGCATCGGCGGCAATGTCGCGATGAACGCCGGCGGCAAGAAGGCGGTGTTGTGGGGCACCGCGCTGGACAATCTCGCCTCCTGGCGCATGGTGACGCCGGACGCCGAATGGCTCGAGATCGAGCGCATCGGCCACAACCTGGGCAAGATCCACGACGCGGCGACGGCGAGCTTCCGGCTGCGCCGCTACGCGGCCGACGGCAAGCGCCTGCTGGAAGAGCGCATGCTCGAGATCGAGGGAACGCGCTTCAGGAAGAGGGGGCTCGGCAAGGACGTCACCGATAAGTTCCTCGCGGGCCTGCCCGGGGTACAGAAGGAAGGCACCGACGGGGTCATCGTATCGGCGACTTTCCTGCTGCATCGCATGCCGGCGCACGTGCGCACGGTATGCCTCGAGTTCTTCGGCAGCGCCAAGGAGGCCGTGCCGGCCATCGTCGAGGTGAAGGCCTACCTCGACGGGCATGCGCAGGTGAAGCTCGCCGGACTGGAGCACCTCGACGAGCGCTACGTCAAGGCCGTCGGCTATGCTACCAAGTCGCGCCGCAACCAGCGCCCGCGCATGGTGCTGATCGGTGACATCGTCGGCGACACCGTCGACGAGGTGGCAAGCGCCGCGTCGGCCGTGGTGCGCATCGCCAACGGGCGCGGCGGTGAGGGGTTCGTCGCGGTGTCCGCCGAGGCGCGGCGCCGCTTCTGGCTCGATCGCGCGCGCACCGCGGCGATCGCCAAGCATACCAACGCGTTCAAGATCAACGAAGACGTGGTGATTCCGCTCGAGCGCCTCGCCGAATACAGCGACGGCATCGAGCGCATCAACATCGAGTTCTCCATCGCCAACAAGCTCGAGCTGCTCGATGCGCTGGAAGAGTACTTCTCGGGCGAGCTGCCGCTGTACAAGTTCGAGGAGCCGGTGCCGGCTGCCGAGGTGTTCGGCGAGCGGCCGCAGCGCGCGCTCGAGCTTATCCGCGCGGTGCGTGAACGCTGGCGCGAGCTCGGCGAGAACCTGGACGCGCACTGCGAGGCGCTGCAGGCGCGCAGCGAGCGCCTTTCGTGGAAGACCGAGGTGCGCGAGCCGCTGCAGCGCATCTTCTCCGGAATCGCGTTCCGCCACGTCCTCGAGGGAGCGGAAGGGGTGCATGCGCGCGTGCTGCGCGGCAGGGTTTTCGTCGCGCTGCACATGCACGCGGGCGACGGCAACGTTCATACCAACATCCCCGTGAATTCGGACGATTACGCGATGCTGGGGCGCGCCACCCAGGCCGTCGCGCGCATCATGCGCCTGGCGAAGTCCCTCGGCGGCGTGATCTCGGGCGAGCACGGCATCGGCATCACCAAGCTCGAGTACCTCGATGCGCACGAAGTCGAGGCCTTCCGCAGCTACAAGCAGAAGGCGGATCCGCAGGGCCGCTTCAACGCGGGCAAGCTGCTCGCGGGCGGGGACCTGAGGAACGCCTACACCCCCAGCTTCAGCCTGCTCGGCGCCGAATCGCTGATCATGGAGCAGTCGGAGACGGGCAGCATCGCCGACTCGATCAAGGACTGCCTGCGCTGCGGCAAGTGCAAGCCGGTATGCGCCACCCACGTGCCGCGCGCCAACCTGCTCTACAGCCCGCGCAACAAGATCCTCGCCACCTCGCTGCTGATCGAGGCCTTCCTCTACGAGGAGCAGACCCGGCGCGGGGTGTCCCTCAAGCATTTCGACGAATTCAACGACGTGGCCGACCACTGCACGGTGTGCCACAAGTGCGTTACTCCGTGCCCGGTGGACATCGATTTCGGCGATGTCTCGATCGCCATGCGCAACTTCCTGCGCAAGCAGGGCAAGAAGAAATTCAATCCCGGCAGCTTTGCCGGCATGCTGTTCCTCAACGCCACCGATCCGGCCACCATCAAGGCCATCCGCACGGCGATGATCGGTTGGGGCTACAAGGCGCAGCGCCTGGGGCACCAGTTGGGGCGGCGCTTCGGGCTGCTCAAGGGCCAGACCCGGCACCCGCCCGCGACGGTGGGCAAGCCGCCGCTCCAGGCCCAGGTGATCCATTTCATCAACAAGCCGCTGCCAGCCAACGTGCCCGCCAAGACCTCCCGCGCCCTGCTCGGGCTGGAAGACCCGGCGATGGTGCCGGTGATCCGCGACCCCGCCAAGATGAACGAGGAGTCGGAGGCGGTGTTCTATTTCCCGGGCTGCGGTTCGGAACGGCTGTTCTCCCAGGTGGGGCTCGCCACCCAGGCGATGCTCTATGAGCTCGGGGTGCAGACGGTGCTGCCGCCGGGCTACTTGTGCTGCGGCTATCCCCAGACCTCGGCGGGTTGCGACGACAAGGGCCAGGCGATCACCACCGCCA
>DATGDH010000138.1:0-3707 GCA_035310985.1 Burkholderiales bacterium | reverse complement strand
TCATCACGCTCGGCGGTGCGCTGCTCGGCTATATCGCCGGCGAGATCATGGCGACGGACCCGGCGATAAAGAGCTGGGTGGCGCAGCGCGCCGCATGGCTGGTGGAGTACAAGGTGGCGGGCGCGTGCGGCGCGGCATTGGCCGTGGCGCTGGGCGCCTGGCTCGCGCGCAGCGCGCGGTCGGCCGAGCCCGCTGCGCCGGCCGGATCCGAGGAATCTTGACCGCGGTCAAGGCGCGCGCCGCGGTTCAATTCAGAGAATTGCAGTAAGAAATACGCAAGAAACGGCGCTAGAATTCGAAGCCGTACGATTCTCACAAGGGAGGAGGGCTGCATCATGAAAGTCAAATTCACGCGAACGTTTGGCGTGGCGCTCGGCGCGGCGCTCGTTGCGACGTGGCCGGGAGTGGGACGGGCCTGGGAGCCGACCAAGACCGTCGAGTTCGTCATCCCCGCGGGGACCGGCGGCGGCGCGGATCAGATGGCGCGCGCCATCCAGGGGATCATCGCCAAGCACGGCCTGATGAAGCAGTCGATGGTGGTGGTCAACAAGGCGGGCGGGGCCGGGGCCGAGGGCTTCCTCGACGTCAAGGCCGCCAAGGGCGACCCGCACAAGCTGATCATCACGCTGTCTAACCTGTTCACGACGCCGCTCGCGACCGGCGTGCCGTTCAACTGGCGCGACCTGACGCCGGTGAAGATGATGGCGCTCGATGAGTTCGTGCTGTGGGTAAATGCCGACAAGCCGTACAAGACGGCGAAGGACTTCATCGCGGCGGCGAAGGCGGCCGGGCCGGGCAAGTTCAAGATCGCCGGCACCGGGTCGAAGCAGGAAGACCAGATCGTCACCGCTTCGATCGAGCAGAAAACCGGCGCCAAGTTCACCTACATTCCGTTCAAGGGCGGCGGCGCGGTGGCCGTGCAGCTGGTCGGCAATCACGTCGACTTCACTGTGAACAACCCGATCGAGGCGGTGGCGCACTGGCGCTCCGGCAAGCTCAAGCCGCTGTGCGTGTTCGATCCGAAGCGCTTGCCGTACCACGACAAGATGACCGCCACGATGTCATGGGGCGATATTCCGACGTGCAAGGAAAGCGGGCTCGACGTGAGCTACCTGATGCTGCGCGGGATCTTCATGCCCGGCGGCGTCACGCAGGACGAGGTCAGCTACTACGTCGAGCTGCTGCGCAAGGTCCAGCAGACGCCGGAGTGGAAGGACCTGATGAACAAGGGCGCGTTCAACCAGACCTCGCTCGAGGGCCAGGCGTACGCCGACTGGGTCGCGGCGGCCGAGGCCGAGCACGTCGCGCTGATGAAAGCCGCCGGGTTCATGGCGGGCACGAAGTAGAGCAAGTCTGAACGGGCGGCGGGCCGGGACACCCGGCGCGCCGCCACTGCATATCCGGAGGGAATCGAGGATGTCGGAAGACTCCGGCGGGCGCGCCGCGTTCCGCTACAAGACCGCCGAGCTCGCGGTGGCCGGCTTTTTCATCGTGCTCGGGCTGATCGTGGTCTACGACAGCGTGCGGCTGGGCGCGAGGTGGGGCTCCGACGGCCCGCAGCCGGGGTATTTCCCGTTCTACGTCGGGTTGATGATCTGCATCGCTTCGGGGATCACCTTCATCCGCGGTCTGCTCATTCCGCGCGAGAAGAACCGCACGTTCGTCGAGAGGGGGCAGCTCACGCTGGTGCTGAGCGTGCTGGTGCCGTCGGCGGTGTACGTGGCGCTGGTGGGCTGGCTCGGCATCTACGTGCCCTCGGCGCTGTTCGTCGCGCTGTTCATGCGCTGGCTCGGGAAGTACCCCTGGTGGAAGGTCGCGCTGGTGTCGATCGGCAACAGCGTGGTGTTCTTCCTGATCTTCGAGGTCTGGTTCCTCGTTCCGCTGCCCAAGGGGCCGCTCGAGGCCTTCCTCGGCATCGACTGACTGGAGCCGCCGCGTGATCGATGACCTGCAGTCCCTGATGCACGGCTTCATCGTCGTGCTGACGCTCAAGAACCTCGCGCTGATGATGGTTGGCGTGATCTTGGGCGTCATCATCGGCGTGCTGCCCGGCCTGGGCGGCGCGAACGGCGTCGCGATCCTGCTGCCGCTCACCTTCTCGATGGCGCAGACGCCCGGCGGTCAGACCTCCGCGATCATCCTGCTGTCGTGCATCTACTGGGGGGCGCTGTTCGGCGGCGCGATTACGTCGATCCTGTTCAACATTCCGGGCGAGCCCTGGTCGGTGGCGACCACTTTCGACGGCTACCCGCTGGCGCAGAAGGGGCGCGCCGGCGCGGCGCTCACCGCATCGTTCACCTCGTCGTTCTTCGGCGCGCTGGTGGCGGTGCTGGTGATCAGCTTCCTTGCGCCGCTGGTGGCCAAGTTCGCGCTGGAATTCGGCCCGCCGGAATTCTTCGCCGTGTACCTGCTCACCTTCTGCGCCTTCATCGGCATGAGCAAGGAGTCGCCGTTCAAGACGATCTCCTCGATGATGCTCGGATTCGCGCTGGCCGCAGTCGGCACCGACCCTGTCACCGGCACGCTGCGCCTGACGTTCGGCTTCACCTCGCTGCTCACGGGATTCGACTTCCTGGTGGCGGTGATCGGCTTGTTCGGCATCGGCGAGATCCTGCTCACGTTGGAGGAGGGGCTGGCGTTCAAGGGCACGAGCGCCAAGATCAACCTGAAGGTGGTGCTCGAGACCTGGAAGGAGCTGCCGCGCTACTGGCTCACCTCGCTGCGCTCGGCGGCGGTCGGCTGCTTCATGGGTATCGTGCCGGGCGGCGCGACGCCTGCGTCGTTCATGAGCTATGGCGTGGCGCGGCGCTTCTCCAAGGACGGCGACAAGTTCGGCACCGGCGTCGTGGAGGGGGTGGTGGCGCCCGAGACCGCGGCGCATGCCGCCGGCACCTCGGCGCTGCTGCCGATGATCACGCTCGGTGTGCCGGGCTCGCCGACCGCGGCCGTGCTGCTCGGCGGGCTGCTGATCTGGGGCCTGCAGCCCGGGCCGCTGCTGTTCATCGAGCAGAAGGACTTCGTCTGGGGCCTGATCGCCAGCATGTACCTCGGCAACATTGCCGGGCTGATCGTGGTGCTCACCTGCGTGCCGCTGTTCGCGGCGATCCTGAGGATCCCGTTCTCCGTGATCGCGCCGATCATCATCGTGATCTGCGCCATCGGCGCCTACACGGTGCACAACGCGAACTTCGACATCTACATGATGGTCGTGTTCGGCGTCGCGGGATACCTTTTCAAGAAGCTGTCGTATCCGCTCGCGCCGCTCGTGCTGGCGATCGTGCTGGGCGACAGCGCCGAGGCCTCGTTCCGCCAGGCGATGCTGGTATCGCAGGGCGATATGCGGGTGTTCTTCTCCAACAGCCTGGTCGGCACGCTCACCGGCTTGGCGCTGCTGCTGCTCATCTGGCCGCTGCTTTCCTGGCTGATCCGCAGGCTGCGGTAGGCGTTACAGGTCGCCCAGCTTCTGCTTCAGACGCGAAAGCGTCTCGGGCGTCAGGTTCAGGTAGGCGGCGAGCTCCTTCTTCGGAATGCGCCCGGACAGCTCGCCGTGCTTGCGCTGGAAGCGCGAAAGGCGCCCGGGCGCGTCCAGCAGGTGGAGCGTGATGGTATGTGCCATGACCTCCGACATCACCTTCATGACCTCGTACTCGAACAGCAACTTCAGGGACGCGTGCCGCTCCAGGAACTCCACCCACTGCGGCAACGGG
>DATGDH010000137.1:0-50712 GCA_035310985.1 Burkholderiales bacterium | reverse complement strand
ACACACTCGTCGGCGGTGGTCGACACGAAGGCGAGCTATCTCGAGGCGCTGAAGAGCGGCAAGACGCGCTACAAGTCGCAGAAGCGCTTCGAGGAGCGCGTGCGCCTGTGCGGCGACTGCGCGCTCGTCACCGGCCGCGCGGAGATGGAAGCGGAAGTGAACGGCGTGCACAAGGTGTTGCGCCTGCGCTATCTCGACGCGTGGACGAAGACGCCACAGGGCTGGAAGTTCGTCGCCTGGCAGTCGACATCGCTGCCGCAGTGAGCTTGCATAGAAGTCAGCAAATGCGTAAGGCGCACAAAACTCTCCGAAGAATTTGTGTGTTGGCGTCAAACTGGCGTAAGGTATTTTGCGATTGGAAGGCGCTTTGATTTTGATTAAAGATGCGCGCATACGCGCACGGGAAACTTGAATCGGAATTCAACCAATCGACGGGAGATCACCATGCAGCAAAGAAGACTGGGAGGGATCGTCGCCGCGCTCGCGCTCAGCGGCGGCGCAGTTCTGCTTGCGCCGAACTGCGCGCAGGCGGTGCCGAGCTTCGCGCGCCAAACCGGCATGGCTTGCGAAGCCTGCCACACCGTGTTTCCGGAGCTCACGCCGTTCGGCAGGCGCTTCAAGCTGAACGCGTACACGATCGACAACCTGCCGCAGGTGAGCGACATTGCCCAGAACAAAGATCAGACCCTGCTGCTCAACCAGCTGCCTCCGCTCTCGTTCATGTTCCAGATGTCGTACACGAGCACCAAGTCGGCAGTGCCGGACACGCAGGCCGGCACAGGGACGGTTCCGCCCGACGCGCTGGCGAAGAACGGCCAGGTGCTGTTTCCGCAGCAGGCGAGCCTGTTCTACGCCGGCCGCATCGCGCCCAACCTCGGCGCCTTCGTGCAGATGACCTTCGACGGTACCTCGGGCAGCTTCGGCTGGGACAACACCGACATCCGCTACGCGCGCCTTGCGACCGACAACTTCCTGTGGGGCGTGAGCTTCAACAACAACCCGACGGTGCAGGACGTGTGGAACACCACGCCCGCCTGGCAGACCCCGTTCGATCAGCGCAGTGCCACCGCGCCGACACCCGGCGCCGCGACCGCGCTCGACGGGGGCCTGGCTGACGCGGGCGTCGCTGGCGTGAGCGTATACGGCTGGTGGAACAACTCGATCTACGGCGAGGTCGGGATGTACCACTCGGCGCCCGCGGCTTCGCAGGCGCTCGACAGCACCAACGTCGACGTCGTCGACGGCTGGGCGCCCTACTGGAGGGTCGCCTACGAGCGCCAGTGGGAGCGCAATTCGTGGCAAGTCGGCGCCTACGGCGTGAACGCCAAGCTCTTCCCCGGCGGCGGCAATGCGCTCTCGGGTCCGACCAACAACTTCGACGACTGGGCGCTCGACACGCAGTACCAGTACATCGGCGACGAGCACCTGTTCACGGTTACCGCAACCTACATCGACGAGAAGCAGCACCTGGATGCCGCCTTCGCGTCAGGCGCGAGCGCCAATCCATCGAACACGCTGAAGACCTACCGGATCGGCGGGCAGTACTACTACCAGCGCAGGTACGGTGCCGCGCTCGGCTACTTCTCGACCACCGGCAGCGAGGACTCGTTGCTCTACGCTCCTGGCGTCCTGAACGGCTTCGGCAACAACAAGCCCGACAGCAACGGCTGGGTCGGCGAGCTCGACTGGGTGCCGTACCAGAACACCAAGATCGCGCTCCAGTACATCGTGTACAGCAAGTACAACGGCGCCAGCAGCAACTACGACGGGTTCAATCGGAACGCGTCCGACAACAACACGCTGTACCTCCTCGGCTGGCTCAACTTCTAGGCGAACGACAATGAAAAAGATCCTTTCACTCGCAGCAGCGGTCGTGCTTGCCGGCAGCACCGGCGCGGCTCTCGCGCAAAGCGACGCCAAGGCGCTCGTCACGGGCGTGTGCTCGGCTTGTCACGGGCCCGAGGGCCACAGCATCTCGCCGGTGTTTCCTAACCTCGCCGGCCAGCCGTCGGCGTACATCGTGCTGCAGCTCGACGCGTTTCGCGGCCACCTGCGCGGCGACCCGAATGCGCAGGCCTACATGTGGGGCATGGCCTCGCAGCTGAGCGACGCGACGATCCAGGGGCTGGCCGATTACTACGCCGCGCAGAAGCCTGCGGCTGGCAAGCCCGGCGCTGCGGCGCTGATGGCCGAGGGGCGCAAGATCTTCGAGCAGGGCATACCGTCGAAGAAGGTGCAGGCCTGCGCGGCCTGCCACGGCGCGAACGCCGAGGGCGCGCAGGTATTTCCGCGCCTCGCCGGCCAGCACGTCGAGTACCTGGTCGCGCAGCTCGAGGGCTTCAAGACGGGCACGCGCAGCAACGCGCCGATCATGATCAACGAGGTGCGCGACATGACGGCGGCGGAGCTCAGGGCGGTGGCGACCTACGCGGCGTCCAAGTAGCCGCATGGGCGCGCGGCCGCCGTTCGTCGTGCCGGTGCTGTGCGCCTGGGCTCTGCTCGGGAGCACGCCGGCGGCGGCCGAGGACCCCGAAGTCGGGGCCTTGCGGCGGCAGGTGAACGCCCTCGAGCAGCAGGTGCGCGAGCTCAAGGCGCGCATGGACCAGCTCGAGGGCGGCGCGCCGGCCGCCGCGCCTCAACCCGCGCCTGCGGCCGCCGCACCTGCGGCAGCCGCGCCCGCGCCGGCCGCGGCGAGCGCCGCCGGCCCGGGCTACGTCAGCCCCGAGGCCGTGCTCAAGCAGCGCTGGTCGAGCATCAAGCCGTCCATGGACGATAACCACGTGGTCGAGCTGCTTGGGCAGCCCACCACGAAGTTCAAGCTAGACGGCCGGGACGTCTGGTACTACTACTACCCGGGCGCGGGCGGCGGCTCGGTGTTCTTCACCGGCGAGGGCAAAGTCTCGAGCAGCCAGTCGCCCTTCGGCTGGGGTTGGTAGCACAGCACGCCTGCGGCGCGGTAATCTTGCGCCGTGAAGATCGATTCGCGAATTTCCCGCCTGCACGAAGAAATGACAGCGTGGCGGCGCGACATCCATGCGCATCCCGAGCTCGGCTTCCAGGAGTCGCGCACGTCCGAGCTGGTCGCCGCGAATCTCGGGTCGTTCGGGCTAGAGGTGCACCGCGGCGTCGGCAGGACCGGCGTCGTCGGCGTGCTGCGGGCCGGGCGGGGTGCGAGGACGCTCGGTTTGCGCGCCGACATGGACGCGCTGCCGATCCAGGAGGCGAATACCTTCGCGCACCGCTCGCGCCACGACGGCCGCATGCACGCCTGCGGCCACGACGGCCACACCGCGATGCTGCTCGGCGCGGCGAAGTACCTCGCCGCGACCCGCGCCTTCGACGGCACGGTGAACTTCATCTTCCAGCCCGCCGAGGAGGGGCTGGGCGGCGCGCAGGCGATGCTGGCGGACGGTCTGTTCGAGCGTTTCCCCTGCGACGCGCTGTTCGGCATGCACAACCGCCCGAGCCTGCCGGTTGGCTCGTTCGCGGTGCGCGCCGGGCCGATGATGGCGGGCGGCGGCTTCTTCGACATCAAGGTGACCGGCAAGGGTGCGCACGGCGCGCGCCCCGAAACCGGCATCGATCCGGTGATCGTCGCCGCGCACATCGCCACCGCGCTGCAGACCATCGTGTCGCGCAACGTCGCCCCGGTCGACACCGCGGTGCTTTCGGTGACGAGGATCCAGGGCGGAGACGCCTACAACGTCATCCCGCAGAGCGCGCTGCTCGGAGGCACCGTGCGCGCGTTCTCGCGCGCGGTGATGGATCAGATGAGCGCCGCGGTGCGGCGCGTCGCCATGGGGGTGGCCGAAGGTTTCGGTGCGAGCGCCGAGGTGGACCTGCGCTGGGGCTTCGCGCCGACCGTAAACGACCCCGGGGAGGCCGAGTTCGCGGCGCGCGTCTGCGCCGAACTCGTGGGCGAGGCGCGGGTAGAGCGCAACCCGCCGCTCATCATGGCCTCCGAGGACTTCTCCTTCATGCTGGAGAAGGTGCCCGGCTGCTACATCAACATCGGCAACGGCGAAGGCGAGTCCGGCTGCGAGGTGCACAACCCGGGCTACGACTTCAACGACCGCGCCCTGCCGCTCGGCGCCGCGTTCTTCGCGCGCCTGGTGGAGACGCGCCTGCGCGCTTCCTGACGAGAAACTGATCGGCGGATCGCGCGCGCTCGCGGGTACACTAGCGGGCCGCAGAACAACGCAACCATCACGAGGAGGAGGACGATGATGACCAAATTCCGCAATACAGCTTTGGCTGCCGCGCTGATCGCGGCCGGCGCGCTGGCGAACGCCGCCTTCGCGGGCGACCTCGTGCTGCGCGCCTCGCACCAGTTTCCCGGAGGCAAGGGCGACGTGCGCGACGACATGGTGCAGATGATCGCCAAGGACGCGAAGGCCGCTGGCGTCGGCCTGAACATCCAGGTCTATCCCGGCGCGTCGCTGTTCAAGCCGAACGACCAGTGGAACGCAATGGTCAACGGCCAGCTCGACATCGCGCTGTTTCCGCTCGACTACGCGAGCGGCAAGGTGCCCGAGTTCAGCGCCACGCTGATGCCTGGGCTGATCCGCAGCCAGGAGCGCGCAAAGCGCATCAACCAGTCGAAGTTCATGAAGGACATCCGCGCGGTGATCGAGAAGCACGGCGTGATGGTTCTGTCGGACGCCTGGTTCGCCGGCGGCATGGCTTCCAACCAGGGATGCATCACCGTTCCGAGCGACCTGAAGGGCGTCAAGTTCCGCGCCGCGGGTCCGACCTTCGCCGCGATGTGGCAGGCCGCCGGCGCGAGCATCGTCAGCCCGCCGTCGAACGAGATCTACAACGCCTTCCAGACCGGCGTCGTGAACGCCACCGACACCAGTCTCGGCACCTTCGCCTCGATGCGCCTGTACGAGGTGACCAAGTGCCTCACCGCGCCGGGCGACAACGCGCTGTGGTTCATGTACGAGCCGGTGCTGATGTCCAAGAAGAGCTTCCACAAGCTGAACAAGGCGCAGCAGGCCGCGATCATCAAGGCCGGCAAGGCGGCGCAGGCGTACTACGAGGCGAAGGCCGACAGCGTGAACGCGGAGGCAGTCAAGGCGTTCGAGAGCCACAACGTCAAGGTCGTGAGCCTGAGCGACGCCGACTACAAGGCCTGGCTCGACGTGGCGAAGAAGAGCTCCTACGCGAGGTTCGCCAAGGACGTCGCCGACGGGCAGAAGCTGATCGACGAGGCGCTCGCGGTCAAGTAAGCCGGCGCGCATGAGCGGAAGGACCCGCCCGGAGGGGGTCGTCGACGGCTACCTCCGGGCCGTCGCTCTGCTGTCGCGCGCCTCCGGCGTGCTCGCCGCCGGCCTGATCGCCTTCGGCGTGCTGGTGATCTGCGACATGGTGATCGAGCGCTACCTGCTCGGACGCGACACCGTGTGGCAGATCGACGTCGTCACCTACTGCGTGGTGGCGGCCACCTTCATCGGCAGCGCTTACGTGCTCATGACGCGCGGGCACGTGAACGTCGACGTGCTGCCGCTGCACGTCGGGCCGCGCGTCCGCTTCTGGCTCGCGCTCGCCACCGGCCTGCTCGCGCTCGCGTTCTGCACGCTGCTGTTCGTGCTCGGGACGCTGTACTGGCACGAGGCCTGGGTGCACAACTGGCGCTCCGACACGGTGTGGCGCGCGCGGCTGTGGATTCCCTACGCGGCGATGCCGGTCGGCCTGGGCCTGCTCGTGCTGCAGTACGTCGCCGAGCTGATCTGCCTGGTGACCGGGCGCACGCCGCCCTTCGGCATCGGCGCCGACAGGGTGCGCGAATGAGCCCGACGCAGGAGGGCGCGCTCGTCCTCGTCGTCACGCTCGCGATGCTGTTGTCGGGCGTGCCGGTCGCGTTCGGTCTCGGGGCGGTGTCGATCGTCTTTCTGCTCATCTTCCAGGGCTTCGATGCGCTGCAGGTCGTCGCCGAGACGTTCTACTCGGGACTGAACGAGTTCACGCTGGTGTCGATCCCGATGTTCGTGA
Organism: Burkholderiales bacterium; assembly: GCA_035310985.1. Taxonomy (GTDB): domain Bacteria; phylum Pseudomonadota; class Gammaproteobacteria; order Burkholderiales; family SG8-39; genus DAHVFK01. Next base: position 44,718 of record DATGDH010000137.1, on the reverse strand, counting down.
TGATGGGCGCGGCGATCGGCTCCTCGCCCGCGGGCAAGGACCTGTACGAGGCGCTCGACCGCTGGCTGTACCGACTCCCCGGCGGGCTGGTGATCTCCAATCTCGGCGCCTGCGCGATCTTCGCTGCGCTCACCGGCTCCTCGCCCGCCTGCTGCGCGGCGATCGGCAAGATGGGGATTCCCGAGATGCGCCGGCGCGGCTACCCGGACGACATCGCCACCGGATCGATCTGCGCGGGCGGCACCCTCGGCATCCTGATCCCGCCCTCGATCACGTTCATCCTGTACGGCATCGCGACCGAGACCTCGATCGGGCGGCTGTTCCTCGCCGGCGTGCTTCCCGGGATCTTGCTCACGGGCCTGTTCATCCTGTGGACACTGTTCATCATCTGGAAGCGCGGGTTCCGCACGCACGCGGCGGACTTCCGCTACAGCTGGCGCGAGAAATTCCAATCGATTCCGAAGATCGCGCCTTTCCTCGCCATCATCGTCGGCGTGATCTACGTGCTGTACGGCGGCGTGGCGACGCCGTCCGAGGCCGCGGGCGTGGGCGCGGCACTCTGCGTGCTGCTCGCGGTCGTGATCTACCGCATGTGGCGGGCCAAGGACTGGTGGGCGATCCTGCGCGACACCATGCGCGAGTCGGTGATGATCCTCACAATCATCGCCGCGGCGGTGCTGTTCGGCTACGTGCTCACGTCGCTTTACCTCACCCAGACGCTCGCGCAGGCGGTCGCCGACATGCACGTCAACCGCTGGGTGCTGATGGCGATCATCAACCTGTTCCTGCTGGTGTGCGGCTTCTTCATCCCGCCGGCGGCGATCATCCTGATGACTAGCCCGATCCTTTACCCGATCATCCGGGCCGCCGGCTTCGACCCGGTCTGGTTCGGCGTCATCCTCACGATCAACATGGAGGTCGGCCTGATCCACCCGCCGGTCGGCCTGAACATCTACATCGTCAACTCGATCGCGCCGGACGTGCCGGTCACCCGGGTGATGTGGGGCACGATTCCCTACGTGCTCTGCATGTTCCTCGCCATCGTGATCCTGTCCGTGTTCCCGGAAATCGCCACCTGGCTGCCGAACCACCTGATGGGCGCCGCGCGCTAGGCTGCGCGCTGCTCACAGCCGGAATACCGCGCGCAAGCCGATCACGAGCGCGTCGCGGACGGAGTGCGAGGGGTCGCTCGGATCGGGCGCGTTGTTCCCGGGATTGAACACGTACTGCAGGTCGGGTTGCAGGCTCCAGCGGCGCGTGAGCCGCGCCACGTAGCTAAGCTCGAGCACCGACTCGTGATCGCTCAGCGGAAAGCCGGTGCAGGCCGCGCCGACGGTGAGCCTGTCTTGCGGGCGCGCGGCGATCGGTCCGGCGAAGCCGAGGCCGGCGTCGAGATAGAGCGAGATCAGGTTGCGGTCCGCGGGCGCGCCGCCCAGCCGCGCGAAGGCGCTCACGCTGCGCGCGCGCCACAGCGTCCGGTCGGCGATCGCATACAGGCCCCAGTCGTCGCGATGTGCGGCCGCCGAATCGTTCTGATCGGGGAAGGAGCCGGTCTGGTACCAGCCGCCCAGCTTGTAGGCGCCGGAGAGCTGCAGCTCGCTCATCCACAGCGTGCCGCCGCTCACGCTGAAGGTCGTGCCGTGCAGATCGCAGCGCTGCGGGCTCGCCGCGCAGCGGCGGCCGGCAGGATGACCGGCGAAGGCGGCGAGCAGGAAGACGCGGTCCGGCCGCGGCGCGAAACGCAGCCGCGCGCCAGGCGTGGCGAGCGGGTACGCCGGCCCGCCCTCGGCCTGATCGGCCGCGGCGAGCGCGGCCCAGCCGAAGGTGCCGTTGATTAGTCCGGCTGCCGTCCTGCTTAGCAGGAACTCCTCGTCCGCACCCAGCTGGCCGGCGCGCAGCGACGCGCCGTGCCAAGGCAGGCCTTGCTGCAGCCAGAGGGCATACAACCGCGTCGTCGGCCGCGCCTCGATGTTGCTCACGTCCATGATGTTGCCGACGTAGTTCGCGGAAGGCCCGTGGCCGTGGATCTGGTAGGCGCTCGCGTGCAGCTTCGCCGCATGCCAGTCCAGGAGCGCGTCCAGGTCGGCGTCGAGGTCCAGCTCGGCCAGCCCTTCGTAGGCCGCGCCGCGCGAAATGCCGCCCGATACGTTGCCGATCACCTCGCCGGTGTAGCGCAGCCCGAGCGTTACGCCCGGCGGCGGCGCGGCGCATGCGCTGCCCGCGCATGCGAGGAGCAGGAAGGCGAGCAGGATCCGTTCCCAGGGCAATCGATCACTCCGGCGAGAGGCCATCCTAGTCAAGTTCGCGTTAAGCGGGCCTTAAGGCGACACCGGGCTGCGAACCCGCGCTCGCGCGCAGCCCGTACTTCGCCGATACTTCGCGGCTCCGATGATCGGCCGCGCGGTCCTGTTCCTGTCGTTCGGCGCGTTCGCCAGCGCGGCGAGCCTGCGCGCGGTGGACCCGCTGCTGCCTCTCATCGCCGGCGAGTTCCGCGTGACCGCGGGCACTGCCGCTGCGGTGATCACCGCGTTCTCGGTCGCCTATGGGCTGCTGCAACTGGTCGTCGGGCCGCTCGGCGACCGCGTCGGCAAGTACCGCATGGTGGTCGTGCTGTGCGGGCTGTCGGCACTCGGCTGCCTTGCCTGCGCCGCCGCACCCTCGCTCGGCCTGCTTATCGCCGCGCGCTTCGCCGCGGGCGCGGCCGTGGGCCCGATCGTGTCCCAGGCGATGGCCTGGATCGGCGACGCGGTGCCCTACGAGCGCCGCCAGGCTGTGCTTGCGCGCTTCCTGATCGGCCAGATGCTCGGCGTCGCCTTCGGCACCGCTGGCTCCGGCGCGCTCGGTGAATGGCTCGGCTGGCGCGCGATCTTCGTCGCGCTCGCCCTGCTGTACGCCGCGACCGCGGCGCTGCTCTGGAGCGAGCTGCGCCGCAACCCGCATACGCGCGACGCCAATCCCGCGGCGGGCTCGTTCGGCGCCGCGCTGCGACGCATGGGCGGCATATCCGGAGGGCCCTGGGTGCGCGTGATACTCGCGGTCGTATTCGTCGAGGGCGCGCTGTTCTACGGCGCGCTCGCCTTCGTGCCGTTCTATCTGCACCAGCGCTTCGGCGCTGGGGTGGCCGCGAGCGGGGCGCTCGCCGCGGTGTTCGCCGCGGGAGGGCTGGTATACGCCGCGGCCGCGAGCCGCATCGTCCCGCGCCTCGGGGAGCGCGGCCTCGCGCTCGGGGGCGGCACGGCGCTCGCGCTCGGCTACCTCGGGCTGCTCGCCGCGCCGCAAGCCGCGTTCGCCGTTCCGTGCATGTTCGCCGTCGGCATCGGCCTGTACATGCTGCACAACACGCTGCAAGTGAACGCGACGCAGATGGCGCCGCAGGCACGCGGCGCGGCGGTCGCGCTGTTCGCGTGCTTTCTCTTCAGCGGCCAGTCGCTCGGCGTGTGGCTCGCCTCGCGCGCGGTCGACGGGGTCGGCGTGCGGCCGGTGTTTGCGGTGGCCGGGATCGGCCTGCCGCTGCTCGCGGCCGAGTTCAGCCGGCGCCTCGCGCGGCGCGCGTCGCTGGCGAAAGGAGGACGATGATGTCGGGAAATGAGTCGCTCGCTGGACGCGTGGCGCTGGTGACCGGCGCCTCGCGCGGCATTGGAAAATCGATCGCGCTGGCGCTCGCCGCGGCGGGTGCGGACGTGGCGGTGAACTACCGCGCGCGCGCCGACGACGCACAGGCGGTGGCGGCCGCGATCCGCGGCCTCGGGCGCAGGGCGGTCGCGCTCGGCGCCGACGTGTCACAGGCGGCGGCGGTCGCCAAGCTCGTGCGCGCGGCCGAGGAGGCGCTCGGGCCGATCGGCATCCTCGTCAACAACGCCGGGTTGGCGCTCAGGCGCAGCCTGGAGGAGCTCGGCGAGGACGACTTCGACCGCACGCTCGCGGTCAACCTCAAGTCGGCGTTCCTGTGCACGCAGGCGGTTTGGCCCGGGATGCGCGCGCGCCGCTGGGGGCGCATCGTCAATGTCTCATCCGGCGCGGCGCGCGCCGCCGGCATCGTCGGCCCGCACTACAACGCCTCCAAGGCCGGCATGGAAGGCCTGACGCGCGGCTACGCAGCGCGCCTGGTCAAGGACGGCATCACGGTGAACGCGGTCGCGCCGTCTCTAATCGAGAGCGACATGACCGCTCCGCACCGCGCCGAGAGCGCGGCGCGCGTGCCGCTCGGGCGTCTCGGGACTGGAGAGGAGGTGGCGTCTGCCGTGCTGATGCTCGTCGGCAACGCGTACATGACCGGCCAGACGGTGGCGGTCAACGGCGGCCTGCACTTCAACTAGAAGCCGTGGCGCGCCTGGACGCCGACCATGTAGGCGCGCCCGGGCGCGGGCTCGAAGTAGCGCTGGTTGGCCTCGTTCACGATCACCGAGCCTACGTACGCCTTGTCGAACATGTTGTCGACGCGCGCGAACTCCGAAAGCTGCCAGCCGCCGGCGCGCTGCACGAAGCCGAGCGCCAGGTTGGCGATCGCGTAGCCGTCGGCGAACTGCGTGTTGGCGTCGTCGGCGGCGATGCGCGAGCGGTACTGCGCCTCGAGCAGCACGTTGAAGCCGGTCGGGACGTGCCTCCAGCGCAGCGCGCCGTAGACGCTGTTGCGCGGTACTCCCGGAAGGACGTTGCCGGCGGCGACCGTGCCGCTCGCCGGAGTGGTGAACGTGTCCTCGAAGGTCGCGTCGAGAAGCGTCCACGCGAGTGACGCGCGGATGTCGTAGGGCAGCGTCGCGCTCGCGCCGAGCTCGGCGCCCGAGCGGTGCGTGCGCCCGGCGTTCACATAGGTGGCGCGCCCGCCGCTGTTGGTGTCGACCACGATCTCGTTCTGTGTGCGCACGTCGTACAGTGCGAAATTCACCTGCAGGTTGGAGGCGAACAGCGCCTTGATGCCGGTCTCCCAGTGATGGCTGGTGGCCGGCTCGAGCCCGAAGTTCAGCCCCGTGCCGCCACCCGGCTTGTACGCCATCTCGGCTAGGGTCGGCGTCTCGAAGCCCTGGCCGTAGCTTACGTAGGCGCTGGCGGCCGGCGTGATGCGGTACAGCAGCCCGGCGGTCGGCGTCGTGGCGCTGAAATTCCGGTTGCCGCTGTCGTCCGGGTTGGCCGGCAGCACGATGAAGTGATCGACCGAATCGAATGCCACGCGGTTCGCGCGCACGCCGGCGATGGCGATCCATTTCTCTGCCGGGTGCCACTCCGCCTGGGCGTAGACGCCCGTGCCGACCACCGTGTCGTCCTCGTCGCGCTTCAGGTTCGTCATGTCGCCGAAATCGTTGATGAAGCCCCTGCGGTGCTCGTCCTGAAGCTCGTACTCCGCGCCGACGCTCAGGCTGAGCGGGCGCCCGGCGAGCACGGCGTCGTGCGACAGGTGCAGGCCCGCGCCGCCGAAGCTGCGCTGCAAGTCGACCACGCCGCCCGAGCTGGTCGGCGCGTTCTGCGCGCCGAGCGGTATGGCCAGGTACTGGCGCAGCGTCCGGTCGCCGGCGTACAGCGTCGCGCTCAGCGTGTTGTCGCCGAAGCGGTGCTCGAGCGTGCCGCCGATCTGGTTTTGCAGCACGCTCTTGCGCGTGTCGAAGGCGAGCGCGTTGGTGCCGGCCTGGCGCCGGTCGGCGTCCAGCTGCGCGCGCGTCAGTCCGAGCGGGTCCTGCACCTCGGGGCTGTTGAAGTAGTTCGCCACCACCGTCACCGTTGTCGGGGTGCCGAGGCCAAAGCGCAGCTTGCTATTCACGTCGTCGCGCCGCGCGCTGCTGTGATCGCGGTAGCCGTCGGTCTCGAAGCGCGCGGTGCTCGCCAGCCAGTCGTCGTTGCCGCTGCGCCCGCCAGCCTTCATTCCGGCGCGCCAGGTGCCGAACGAGCCGCCCTCGGCGCTCGCGGCGAATCCCGGGGCGCTCGAGCCGCTCTGGGTGAAGATGTTGATCACGCCCCCCGCGGCGTTGCCGTACATCACCGAGAACGGGCCGCGCAGTACCTCGATCTTCTCGGTCGAGCCCAGATCGACGTGCGACACCTGGCCCTGGCCGTCGGGCATGCTCGCCGGGATGCCGTCCACCAGCAAGCGCAGGCCGCGGATGCCGAAGGTCGAGCGCGCGCCGAAGCCGCGCGAGGAGATCTGCAAGTCCTGCGCGTAGTTCTGCCGGTTCTGCGCGACGATGCCCGGCACCGCGCCGAGCGACTCGGACAGGTTGACCTCCTGCCGGTCCAGATGGATCTCGTCGCCGTAGACGCGGTCGATCGAGGCGGGCACCTCGAGGCTCGGGCGCTCGTTGCGCGTCGCCGTGACCGTCACGCCCTCATTGTCGGACGCTTGTTGCGCCAGCGCGAGCGGCGGCATGCACGCCAGCAGCCAGCCGCACGTCGTCATGCGAAGCTTGCCCACTTCTTTTCCTCCTCTGGTCGCCGCACCCGCTTCTTTGCGTCGGGTGGTAAGCTGTCCCAAGCGCCGACGGCCGACTTGCGTCGTGGCGGGGACATGGATGCTCCTCCCTTGCTCGTGACTGCGTCAAGCCCCGGAATCGGAAATTCGCATTCCTGCTGAAGCAAGCGCAAGTTAGGCTTCGACCATGCAGTTGTCCTCGGTCTATTTCGACGACACCCACCGCCTGCTGCGCGACACGCTGCGCCGCTTCGTCCAGAAGGAGGTCGTGCCGCGGGGCGACACCTGGGAGGAGCAGGGCTTCGTGCCGCGCGAAGTGCTGCGCGAGATGGGGCGCTGCGGCTTTCTCGGCCTGCGCTACCCGGAGCAGTACAACGGCGGCGGCATGAACGCGCTTGCCACTGCGCTGCTCGCCGAGGAGCTGGGTCGCTCCGGCTTCGGCGGCTTCGCCGCCACGGTGCTGGTGCACACCGACATGGCCTCGCCGCATCTCGCGCATGCCGGCTCACCCGCGCAGCTCGAGCGCTGGATGCCGGGCATCGTCGCGGGCGACCTGATCACCGCGGTCGCGGTGACCGAGCCCGATGCGGGCTCCGACGTGAAGGCGATTCGCAGCACGGCGCGGCGCGAGGGCGGCGCCTGGCTGCTGCGCGGCACGAAGACGTTCATCACCAACGGTGCGCTCGCGGATCTGGTGTTCGTCGCCGCCAAGACCGACCCGGCGGCCGGCGCGAAGGGCGTGTCAATGTTCGCGCTGGAGAGGGGAGCGCGCGGCTTCTCGGTCGGACGGCGGCTCGACAAGATGGGGTGGCGCTGCTCGGACACCGCGGAGCTCGTGTTCGAAGACGCGCCGGCGGAGCTCGTCGGCGAGGAGGGGCGCGGCTTCTACGCCATCATGAGGAACTTCCAGAACGAGAGGATCGCGCTCGCCGCGATGGCGATGGGCGAGAGCGCGCGCGCGCTCGAGCTGACGCTCGAGTACGTAAAGACGAGAAAGGCGTTCGGCGGGACGCTATGGGACAAGCAGGCGGTGCGCCAGCGCCTGGCGCAGCTCGCCGCGCGCATCGAGGCGGGGCGCGAGCTCGTCTACCGCGCAGCCTGGCTCGACGCGCAGGGCGCCGACTGCGTGAGGGAGGTGTCGATGGCCAAGGCCTACTGCGGCGAGCTCACCAACGAGGTGATGTACGACTGCCTGCAGTTCCATGGCGGCTCGGGCTACATGCGCGAGTCGGCGATCGAGCGCATGTATCGCGATGCACGCGTGCAGTCGATCGGCGGGGGAGCGACCGAGGTGATGCTCGAGGAAGTGGCCAAACGGCTCTAGGCGCGGTGCGCGAGGGGACTATCGCTCTGCCCGAGGGACGGCGCCTCGGCTACGCCGAATACGGCGATGCGCGCGGCGTGCCGGTGCTCGCGCTGCACGGCCTGCCCGGGTCGCGCTTCCAGCGCCATCCCGACGAGTCGATCGCGGCGCGCCTGGGCGCGCGCGTGATCGTCTTCGAGCGCCCGGGCTTCGGCCTGTCCGAGCGCGCCCCGCGCACGAGCCTCGCCGCGAGCGCGCAGGACGCCGTCGCACTCGCCGACGCGCTCGGGCTGGCCCGCCTGCGGCTGCTCGCGGTCTCGGGCGGCGCTCCGGCCGGCTGCGCCTGCGCGCTGGCGCTCGGGGCGCGCGCCGAGCGGCTCGCGCTGGTGAGCGGCGTCGGGCCTCCCGGCTCGATGCGCGCAGCGGCGGCACTTATGACGTACATCGGCTTCGCGCTGGCGCGCCGGTTGCCTTCGGCGCTGCGGCCGATCGTCGCACTCGGCGCGCGCTCCGCGCAGCGCGATCCCGCGCGCGCGCTCGAGCGGCTGGCACGCGCACTGCCGCCGGCCGATCGGCGCATCCTGGCGCGCGCCGACGTGCGCGCGATGTTCGCCGACGATCTGCGCGCCGCCTTCGCGCAGGGGAGCGACGCGTTCGTCGACGACCTCGTCCTGTCTGCTGGGCCGTGGGGCTTCCGGCCGGCGGACCTGCGCGTCGCGACCGACATTTGGCACGGGGAGGCCGACCGCATCGTGCCGTGCACAGCGGCCCGCGCGCTCGCGGCGATTCCAGGCAGCCGGCTGCACCTGCTGTCGGGCGAAGGGCACTACTTCGTGTTCGAGCGCTGGGAGGAAATCCTCGCGGCGCTGCTGCGCTAGACTCGGGGAGACCATGAAGGGCTTCGTCTATACCGCCTACGCGGCGCGCGTCGTTTTCGGCGAGGGGGCGATCGCGCAGCTGCCCGCGGAGCTCGAGCGGCTCGGCGCTCAGCGCGCGCTCGTGCTCTCCACGCCCGAGCAGGCGGCGAGCGTGCGCGCGGTCGCCGCGCGCCTGGGCTCGCGCGCCGCGGGCGTGTACGACAGGGCGGCGATGCACGTGCCGCTGGAGATCGCCGAGGACGCGCGCCGCGTGGCGCGCGAGCTCGGGGCGGACTGCTGCGTGACGGTCGGCGGGGGCTCGACCACGGGCCTCGGCAAGGCGATCGCGCTCGTCTCGAGCCTGCCTATCATCGCGGTGCCGACCACCTACGCGGGCTCGGAGATGACGCCGATCTACGGTCTCACGGAGGCCGGCATGAAGCGCACCGGGCGCGATGCGCGCGTGCTGCCGAAGACCGTCATCTACGACCCCGCGCTCACGCTCACGCTGCCGCCCGCGCTGTCCGCGGCGAGCGGCATGAACGCGATTGCGCACTGCGTCGAGGCGCTCTATGCGCACGACGGCAACCCGATCGTGTCGCTCATGGCCGAAGAAGGCATTCGCGCGCTTGCCGCTGCGCTTCCCGTCATCGTGGGAGATCCCTCCGACATGAAAGCGCGGAGCGAAGCCCTCTACGGCGCATGGCTCGCCGGGGTGTCGCTCGGCACGGCGGGCATGGCGCTGCATCACAAGCTGTGCCACACGCTCGGCGGCAGCTTCAACCTGCCGCACGCCGAGACGCATGCCATCGTGCTGCCGCACGCGGCGCGCTACAACCGCGACGCGGCGCCCGCGGCGATGGCGCGCGTCGCGCGCGCGCTCGGCGCGCCCGACGCGCCGTGCGGGCTGTACGACCTGGAGGCGAAGCTGGGATTGAGCATGCGATTGTCGGAGATCGGCATGCGCGAAGCCGACCTCGAGCGCGCGGCGAAGATCGCCAGCGAGAGCCCCTATCCCAACCCGCGGCCGGTCGAGTACCAGGGGGTGCTGGCGCTGCTGCGCGGCGCCTACGAGGGGCGGCGCCCTGAAGCCTGAGCGCGGCACGGCGCTGCTGCTTGGCGGCGCGCTGTGCGCCACCGCGGTGGCGCAGGGCGTCGGGCGCTTTGTGCTGACGCCGCTCCTGCCGGGAATGCGCGCCGCAGCCGGCCTGGACGCGGCGCAGGCGGGCCTGATCGCCGGCGTGAATTTCTCAGGCTACCTCGCAGGCAGCCTGTGGGTCGCGAACCGGGCGCGCGAAGGCCGCGTCGACACCGTGCCGCTCGGCTTCGCGCTCGTGCTCGGCGGCGCGGCGGCGATGGCGCTCGCTCCGGCGCTCGCGCTGTGGCTCGCCGCGCGCTTCGTCTCCGGGCTGGGCGGCGCGCTCCTGTTTCTCGGCGCGCTCGACACCTATGCACGTGCTGCGGCGTCGCCGGCGGACGTGCGCCCGCTTGCCGGCGTCGGCCTGGGCATTGCGGCGACCGGCCTCGCGGTGCTGCCCTGGCTCGCCGACTGGCGCGCCGGCTGGCTCGCCGTGGCGCTGCTCGGCGCGCTCGCAGCGCCGCTGGTGCTGCGCCTGCCGCGCGGCGACGCGCACGGCGCGCGCACGCACGAGCCGCCGCCGCGGGCGAGCGGGCCGTTCGCGCGGCTGGCGCTGTCCTATATCGGCTACGGGTTCGGCTTCGGCGCCGCGGGCACATTCTTCGTGAACGTCGTTTCCGGCGGCGCGCTGCGCGCCGCGGCCCTGGTGTGGGTGGTGGTCGGCCTGTGCGCAGCGATTTCGATCTGGATCTGGGCGCGGATCCGGCGACGCACCACCGGCACGCGCGCGCTGTGCGCGGCCAACGCGGTGCACGCGCTCAGTATCTTCCTCGTGGCGCTCGACCCGCGTCCCGCGACCGCGGCGCTCGCGGGCGTGTTCTTCGGCGGCACCGTGGTGGCGATCACCGCGCTCGCGCTGCCGCTCGCGCGAACGCTCGCGCCGCGCTCGCCGCGCCGCGCTGTGGCCTGGGTGACGGCGCTGTTCGGGATCGGCAACATCGCCGGGCCGCCCGCAGTCGGCTGGCTCGGCGAGCATACGGGATCGCTCGCGCACGGCCTGCTCGGCGCGGCGCTGGTCGCCGCCGCCGGCGCCGTGGTGCTGCTTCCCGACCTGCGGCGCGGGCGCTAGCGCCGTCCGCCGTCGCTCAGGCGAACTCCTTTTCCTGCAGCGCGCGCCACATGAGCTTGCCCGAGGCGGTGCGCGGCAGCGCGTCGCTGAATTCGATCAGGCGCGGCGCCTTGTAGGCGGCCATCTGGCTGCGCGCCCAGGCGAGGATTTCCTCGCCCGTCAGCTTGCCGGCGAAATCCGGCTTGAGCACGACGACGGCTTTTACCGTTTCGCCGCGGCGCGCGTCGGGCGCGGCAATGATGCAGCACTCGCGGATCGCGGGGTGGCGGTACATCGCCGCCTCGACCTCCGCGGGCCATACCTTGAAGCCCGCGGCGTTGATCATGCGCTTCAGGCGGTCGGAGATGAAGAAGTAGCCGTCCTCGTCCATGCGGCCGAGGTCGCCGGTGCGAAAGAAGCGCCGCCCGTCCACCTCGGCCCAGGATTCCGCGTAGGCCTTGTCGTTCTTCCAGTAGCCGGCGAGCAGCTGCGGGCCGCGCACCACGATCTCGCCCTGCTCGCCGGGCTCGAGCACGCGCAAGGAATCGGGATCGACGATCAGCGACTCGGTGTCGAAATACGGAAAACCCAGGCACTGCTTCTTGGGGTGCTCGGGCGGATTCATGTGGGTCTGCGAGATCGTCTCGGTCATCCCGTAGCCCTCGAGGTAGTGGATGCCGCAGCGCTCGTACAGCTTCTGCGCGATCGCCTCGGGCATCGCCGCGCCTCCGCCGAAGATGCAGGTGAGCGAGGAGACGTCGTGCGCGAGCGCCTCCGGGTGCGACAGCAAGTCGACCACCATCGTCGGCACGTTTGCCCAATGGGTACAGCGGTGGCGCTCGATCAGGCGCGCCGCGAGGTGCGCGTCCCAGCGCGGCTGGATCACGACCGTCGCCCCAGCGTACACGCAGGCGTGCAGCGAGTGCACGAGGCCGGTGACATGGAACATCGGCGCCGTCGCCAAGGCCACGGTATCCTGGTGCATGTCCTCCCAGAGCGCCGCGCCGGCGACGTTGAACATCGTCGTGGCGTGCGTGTGCATGCAGCCCTTCGGCCGGCCGGTGCTGCCCGAGGTGTAGGGCATGACGCACAGCGCGCCGGGCTGCGCACGCGAGCGCTCGGGCAGGTGCCCCATCGCGAGCGCGTGCGGCCACAGCGTCACGCCGTGCGCGCCGATGCGCTCGCGCTTCGCGCCCACCGCCTCGGGAAGCGGCAGGTCGGTGTCGGGTGCGGCGTAGTCCGAGTACGCGGCGATCAGCACGCGCTCGAGCGGCGTCCTGCCGACGAGGTCCGCGACCCGGGGCCACACTTCCTGGCCGACGACCGCGACGCGCGCCCCGCTGTCCTGGATGTAGTGCGCGAGCTCGTCGGTGACGCACATCGGGCTCACCGGCACCATCACCGCGTCGGCGCGCAGGATCGCGTAGCAGGCGAGCAGGAACTGCGGGCTGTTCTGCAGATTTACCAGCACCCGGTCGCCCGGCCGCACGCCGCAGGCCTTCTGCAAGAAGCCCGCGAGCTGCAGCACGTGCTCCTGGGCCTGGCGGTACGCGAGCCGCGCGCCGTAGAACACCGTCGCCGCCTTGTCGGGATAGCGGCGCGCCGAGACCTCGAGCAGCTCGTGCAGCGGCGTGCGCGGCGCGCTCAGGTGATGCGGCAGCCGCTTCGGCCAGAAGCGATAGTGGCGCGGGGTCATTGCGGTGCAGAGTATATTTGACCGGTCTACGGGCGCGAAGCGAGCCAGGCGAGCGCGTCGTCCAGGCTGGTGAACGCGCGCAGCCGCTTGTCGGCTCCCTCCGCGACGAGCTGCGCGAAGCGCGGCTTGGCGGCGTGCTCGCCGGCCGCGGCGAGCATCGCCGTCCGGCAGCGGGCGGCGAGCACCTCGCAAAGCGCATAGAGCTCGAGCACGTCGTGCGCCGCGTCCGCATCGCGCAGGTCGACCAGCAGCGCACAGGGCGCGGCGAGGGTTGCGGCGAGGCGCGTCGCCATCGCCTTGCTCGCCGCGAAGTCGAGCGCGTCGTCGGCGCGCGTCATGACGAACTCGTGCGCGCGGACAAGCTTGATGTCGACCGGCACGGCGCGCGCCGCTAAGTTGCGAGTCCCGAGACGTCAGGCATCGAAAACGGCTGCGCGGACTCGAAGGCGCGCGCAGCGCGCAGCACGAGCGCGTCGGCGTAGCGCGGCCCGACGATCTGCAGCCCCACCGGCAGGCCTTCGGCGGTCAGCCCGCAGGGCACCGAGGCGGCCGGCTGCTGCGTGAGATTGAACGGATAGGAGAACGGCGTCCAGTCGGTCCAGCGCTTTTCCTTCACCACGTCTGCGACCTCCTTGCCCGCCTCGAACGCGGGGAGCGGGAGCGCCGGCGTGAGCAGCAGGTCGTACTTCTCGTGGAACTGGTTCATGTGCACGCCGAGCGCGCCGCGCTTCTGCGCCGCTTCGAGCACTTCGAGCATGCCGATCTTCGCGCCCTGGTCGGCGACGTCGACGAGGCCCGGGTCCATGAGCGCCTTCTGCTGCGGCGAGAAGTTCTTCAGCAGCAGCGCGGCGCCGGCGAACCAGTGGGTGCGGAACAACGGTTCGACGTTGGCGAATCCCGGGTCGACGGGCTCGACCAGGGCCCCGAGATCGACGAAGCGCATTGCCGCCTGCTCGACCAGGGCCTCCACCTCCGGATCGACCTGCGCGTAGCCGAACCTGGCCGAGTAGGCGATGCGCAGGCCGCGCACGCCCTCGTCGATGCCGACGCGATAGTCGCGCTGCTCGTACGGCAGCGCATGCCAGTCGCGCGCATCGGGCCGCGCGAGCACGTTCAGCAGCAGCGCCGCGTCGTGCACGCTGCGCGTCATCGGACCGACGTGCGCCACGGTGCCGAACGGCGACAGCGGCCAGGCCGGCACCCGCCCGAACGAGGGCTTCAGGCCGAACACGCCGGTGAAGGCGCAGGGGATGCGAATCGAGCCGCCGCCGTCGGTGCCGAGCCCGAGCGGCCCCATGCCCGCCGCGAGCGCGGCGGCGGCGCCGCCCGAGGAGCCGCCCGGCGTGCGCGCCGGGTTCCACGGATTGCGAGTGATTCCGGTGAGCGGATTATCGGTGACGCCCTTCCAGCCGAATTCCGGCGTGGTGGTCTTGCCGATCAGCAGCGCGCCCGCTTCGCGCAGGCGCGCCACCGCCGGAGCGTCGTCGTTCCACGGGCCCTTCGGGTCGACCGTCCTCGAGCCGCGCAGCGTCGGCCAGCCGCGCGTGAGCAGCAGGTCCTTGATCGTCACCGGCACGCCGTCCAGCGCTCCTTTCGGTTCGCCCTTCATCCAGCGCGCTTCCGCATCCCTGGCCATCGCGAGCGCGTCGGACGCGAGGTAGCAGAAGCAATTGAGCAGCGGGTTGAGCTCGTCGATTCTCTTGAGCACCGCGCGCGTCACCTCGACGGGCGAGGCGCGCTTGCTGCGGAACAGGCGCAGCAGCTCGACGGCGGACAGGGTGAGCAGATCGGAGGACATTCTGGTTCAGGCCTTTTCCAGGAACCGGGTGATGGCGGCGCGGCTGCCGAACAGCCACGCGCTGCCGAGCGCAGGCGGCATGCGCGCAGAATACAGCTTCCCGCGCGCACGAGCGACTACGCCCGCGCGCCGGCAGCGAACCAGAAGCTTCCTCACGTCGCGGCAGGCGAGCGCGTAGCCCGCGAGCGCCGGCGCTGCCGGAGCGTCGCCGAGCAGCCGGGCGAGGTCCTTCCTGCGGCCGAAGACCAGCTCGCCGCGCGCGCTCGGCAGCCGTACGAAGGCGCCGGCGGGGCGCGGCACGAGGCCGGCGAAGCGCGCGTAGCGCGCGGCGACCGCGGGCGGATCGTCCGCCACCACGAACGCCGCGGCGAGCCCGGCGACGCCGTTCGCGTGCTCCAGCCAGCGCGGCTGCCACAGCAATTCGGGGGTCTTGTGCTCGACGAACTGCACGCGTCCCTCCGGCATAGCCTCGGGCGCCGCGCGCACCACGGCGAAGCCTGCGCGGCGATTCGCGCCGTCCGGCGTGCCGACTTCGCGCTCCAGGTCGACGCGCGGCAGCGGCGCGAGGCCGTGGCGCTCGAGGCGCGCGCGCTCGGCCTCCGCGTCGGCGGTGCCGAGCGCGAGGATATGCACGCCCCGGTAGCGCGTCATCGCCTCGCGCATGCGGCGCGCATGCGGCGTGTCGGCCACGGGCGCGAGCAGCTCGATGTAGCCCTGCCCGAGCATCGCGCAACGGTTCGCGGTGCCGGTCGGGCCCTCGGGCGTCGCCTGCGCCGAATACGGCGTCAGCACGAAGCCGAGCGCCTCGAGCGCGGCGGAGGCGGCGCCGAGATCCGGCACGAAGTGCCCGACGTGGTCGAGGACTAGCGATCCGGCGATGGCAGAGTGCGGCACGATGTTTGTTCCCGGCGGTGCGGGTGCAATAATAGCCGCATGATCGGGCGCGGACACCACGACATGGGCGGCCTGCCTGCGGGACCGGTGCAGCGGACCGAGCACGACTACGCGGACTGGGAGCGACGCGTCGACGCGCTGATGGTGCTGCTCTCGGGCGTGTTCGGCGGCAGGAGGCTGATGACCGTGGACGAGCTGCGCAAGAACATCGAGGCCCTCGGCCCCGAGGCCTATGACGCGATGAGCTACTACGAGCGCTGGGTCACCGCGATCACCCAGACCATGCTGCAGCGGGGCGTGATCACCACCGAGGAGCTGGCGCGCAAGATGCGGGAGGTGGAGGGGCGTGGCGGCGGCTGAGGCCCTGTTCCGGCCGGGCGAGCGGGTTCGGGTGATGAAGGCCTATCCGCTCGGCCACGTGCGCACGCCGTATTACATCCGCGGCGCGAGCGGCGTGATCGAGCGCCTGTGCGGCGCGTTCGCCAACCCCGAAGAGCTGGCGCAGATGCGCGACGGCTTGCCGCCGAGGCCGCTGTACCGCGTGCGCTTCCTGCAGCGCGAGGTCTGGCCGGACTACCGTGGCGGCCGCGACGACACGGTCGACGTGGAAATCTTTCAGCACTGGCTGGAGAGGGCATGAGCGACCTCGGCAAGTACGCGCCGCTGACCTACTTTCAGCTGATGGAGGTCAGCCTGCGCGAGCTGCTGGTCGAGAAGGGCGTGCTGGGCGAGCGGCAAATTGCCGAGACGGTCGACGACATGCGCGCGCGCGGGCCGGAGCGCGGCGCGCGGGTTGTGGCGCATGCCTGGACCGATGCCGCGTACAAGCGGCGCCTGCTCGCGGACGGCAGCGCCGCCTGCGAGGAGCTCGGCCTGGAGGTCCCGGCGCTGCGGCTCATCGTGGTCGAGAACACGCCCGCGGTGCACAACGTGATCGTGTGCACGCTGTGCTCGTGCTATCCGCGCATGCTGCTCGGGCTGCCGCCGGACTGGTACAAGTCGCGCAACTACCGCAGCCGCGTGGTGCGCGAGCCGCGCGCGGTGCTGGCGGAGTTCGGCACCGTCCTTCCCGCCGAGGTGACGATCCGCGTGCACGACTCGACCGCCGACATGCGCTACATGGTGCTGCCGATGCGCCCGGCGGGCACCGAGGGCTGGGACGAGGAGCGCCTCGCGGCGCTGGTCACGCGCGATTCGATGATCGGCGTGGCGCTGCCGACGGCGCCTTGAGCGACAAGGTTCCCAAGCCGCTCGGCGTGCTTCCGCTGGGCGACGCCGCGGCCTACGTCGAGTTCTCGGACTCGCTCGACCTTGTGGTGAACGATGCCGTGCAGCGGCTCGCCGCCGCGGTGCACGCGCGCGCGCTGCCGTGGATCCGCGACGTCGTGCCCGCGCTCGGCGGCCTGGCGCTGCACTTCGACATCGAGCACGAGGCGCTGCCCGAGGCGCCGCTGCAGGCGGCTGCCGAGCTGGTAGACGAGTGCCTCAAGCAGGGCCTGCCCGACACGGCAGCCGTCGGACGCGCGCTCGAGGTGCCGATCTGCTACGACCCGGAGCTCGCGCTCGACCTGGAAGAGCTCGCGGCGCGCCTCAAGCTCGCGCCGGAGGAAGTGGCGCGCAGGCACGCGGCGGCCGAGTACCGCGTGCTGATGATGGGCTTCTCGCCGGGGCTGCCGTATCTCGGCGGCCTGGATCCTTCCCTCGCCGTGCCGCGCCGCGCGACCCCGCGCGCCACGGTGCCGGCGGGGTCGGTGGCGATTGCCAATCTGCAGGCGGTGGTCTATCCGTACGCGATCCCGGGCGGCTGGACGATCGTCGGGCGCACGCCGCTCACGGTGTTCGACGCGCGGCGCGCGCCGCCCAGCCTGTTCGCGCCGGGCGACCGCGTGCGCTTCAGGCCCGTGGCGCGCGCGGAATTCGAGCGGCTGCGCGAAGCCGAGCGCTCCGCGTCATGAGCCTGCGCGTCCTGCGGCCGGGCCTGCTCACGACGGTGCAGGATCGGGGGCGGCACGGCCTGCAGCACCTCGGCATCGTTCCCTGCGGTGCGATGGACGGCGTCGCGCACACGCTCGCCAACGCGATGGTCGGCAATGCGCCCGGGGAGGCGACGCTCGAAATCACGGTGCTCGGCCCCGAGCTCGAGTTCGAGCGCGAAACGCTGATCGCGTTGTGCGGCGCCGAGTTCGACGCGCGCGCAGACGGACGTGCGCTGCCGGCCAACCGCCCGGTGCTCGTCGAGGCCGGCACGCGGCTCGCGGTGCGCCGCGCCCTGCGCGGCGCGCGCGCCTACCTGGCGCTCGCCGGCGGCATCGCCCTGGACGAAGTGCTCGGCAGCCGCAGCACGTATCTGCCGGCGCGTTTCGGCGGGCTCGAGGGGCGGGCGCTGCGCGCCGGGGACGCGCTGCCGCTCGCGCAGGATGCCGCGCGCATTTCTGCAGAGCGCTACGCGCGCCTCGCGCGCGGCGCCACCGTGCGCGACGGCCTGCGCACGGTGCGCTGGTCCGCGCCTTCCCTTACGCTGCCCGATCGCGAGCCGATCGTCGTGCACGCCATGGAAGGGCGCCACTTCGGGCGCTTCCAGCCGACCTCGCAGCGCGTGCTGTTCGACGCCGTGTGGCGCGTGTCGCCGGATTCGAACCGCATGGGCTACCGCCTCGCGGGCCCGACGCTCACGCTCGCCGAGGCGGGTGAGGTACTATCCGAGCCCACCTGCCTCGGCACGGTGCAGGTGCCGGCCGACGGCGTGCCGATCGCGCTGCTCGCGGATCACCAGACCACCGGCGGCTATCCGAAGATCGCCGAGATCGCGGTCGCCGACGTGCCGCGGCTGGCGCAGCTCGCGCCGGGCGGCACGCTGCATATCGCCCGCTGCTCGCTCGAGGACGCCCTCGGGCTGCGGCGCGAGGCGGCCAGGCGGCTGCAGGCGGCGCTGCGCGCGGTTTCGTGGGAGTACGGACGATGAAACGCATAGACCTGAATTGCGACATGGGCGAGAGCTACGGGGCCTGGAAGATGGGCGCCGACGCCGAGATCATGCCGCTCATCACCTCGGCGAACATCGCCTGCGGCTACCACGCGGGCGACCCGGCGACGATCAGGAAGACCGTCGAGCTCGCGGTGCGCCACGGCGTGGCGGTCGGCGCGCATCCGTCGCTGCCCGACCTGCAGGGCTTCGGCCGGCGCGTGATGCGGATCTCGCCTCAGGACATGTACGACCTGGTGCTGTACCAGGCGGGCGCCGTGCAGGCGTTCGCGCGCGCCGCCGGCGCGCGGCTGCATCACGTCAAGTGCCACGGCGCGCTGTACAACATGTCGACCGGCGACGAGGCGCTCTCGGACGCGATGGCGCGCGCGGTGCAGGATCTGGGCGGCGACGTGATCCTCTACACGCTGTCCAACAGCCTCACCATGGACGTGGCGAAGAAGCGCGGGCTGCACGTCGCGGGCGAGGCGTTCGCCGACCGCGGCTATTCCGACGACGGCACGCTCGCCCCGCGCGGCGCACCCGGCGCGATGATCGAGGACGAGGAAAAGTCGGTGGCACAGGCGCTCGGCATGATCGAACAGGGCTACGTGGCGAGCCTGTCGGGCAAGCGCGTGCCCGTCGCCCCCGACACGCTGTGCCTGCACGGCGACCAGCCCGGCGCGGTCGCCTTCGCCAAGGCGCTGCGCAAAGCATTCGCCGCGCGCAACATCGCGCTCGGCGCACCCTGAGAAAGGAACAGGCATCGATGGCCAGCAAGCTCTTCACCCCAATCCAGCTCGGCGGCGTGACGCTGCCCAATCGCATCGTGGTGTCGCCGATGTGCCAGTACTCGGCGGACGACGGCTCGATGACCGACTGGCACATGATGCACCTGGGCAGCCTCTCCGCCTCGGGCGCCGGACTGCTGATGATCGAGGCCACGGGCGTGACGCGCGAGGGCCGCATCTCGCACGGCTGCACCGGCCTGTACAGCGACAACAACGAGGCGGCGATGAAGCGCGTGGCGGACGCCTGCCGGCGCGTGACCAGGAACCCGATCGGCGTGCAGATCGGCCACGCCGGGCGCAAGGCCTCGTCGCAGGTGCCGTGGCAGGGCGGCAAGGCGCTCGCGCCGGCCGAGTCGCCGTGGCAGACGGTGGCGCCCTCGGCGCTCGCCTACGGCGAGGGCTGGCACACGCCGCGCGAGCTGTCCGTCGCCGACATCGCGGGCCTTGCGCGCGCGTTCGCCGCGGCCGCCGAGCGGGCGCGCCGCATCGGCCTGGACGTGCTCGAGATGCACTCCGCGCACGGCTATCTCCTGCACGAGTTCCTCTCGCCGCTCGCCAACGCGCGCAGCGACCGCTACGGCGGCAGCCTCGAAAACCGCATGCGCGCGCCGCTCGAGATCGCGCGCGCGCTGCGCGAGGCCTGGCCGAGGGATCGCTGCCTGGGCGCGCGCATCACCGCGAGCGACTGGTTCGAGGGCGGCTTCGAGGCCGACGACGCGGTGGCCTACGCGCGCGAGCTCGCGCGCGTCGGCTTCGACTACGTGTGCGTATCGAGCGGCGGGCTGGTGCCGCAGCAGCGTATCAAGGTGGCGCCAGGCTACCAGCTGCCGTTCGCCGAGCAGGTGAAGAAGGGCGCGCCGATCGCCGTGCGCGCGGTCGGCCTGATCGCCGATGCGCAGCAGGCCGAGAGCATCGTCGCGCAGGGCAAGGCCGACATGGTCGCGCTCGCGCGCGGCTTCCTGGACGACCCGCGCTGGGTGTGGCACGCGGCGGAGAAGTTCGGCGTAAAGATCGAGTACCCGCCGCAATACGCGAGGAGCCATCCGGATCTCTGGCCCGGTGCGCGCGTTGCGCGTCCGCAGGGCGCGCTACAGGAACACGCAAGTCAGGCTGTGTAAGCGCTGCGACAGCTTCTCGATTTTTTTTCACGGCGCGCGCGAAGTGTCGTACGCTCGCCGTCGATGAACTTCAGCGTCACCAATATCGTGGTGTCGACCGCCACTTACTTCGCCGTCGCACACGTGGTGAAGCGCGCGTTCGACGAGATGGAGATTCCGAAGGGCATGACGCGCAGCGCACTCATCTTCGCGCTCGCGCTCGCCGCGGCTTACGGCGCGGGGGCGCTGATCGACGTGATCGCGGGCTGAGCGCTCACGAGCCCTTGATCACCTGCAGGTTGTCCTGCACCGATTTCACGCCCGGCACGCCGCGCGCGATCTTCACCGCGAGCGTGCGCCGCTCGGCCTGCGGCACCGTGCCCCACAGCGTCACCGCGCCGTCCTTGGCGGTCACGTCGATCGTCTGCGCGCCCACCACCTTGTCGGCTTCGAGCGCGGCCTTGACCGCGCCGGCGAGCGCGACGTCGGCATCCGGCTTGGGCGCCTCGGCAGGCGCCGGCGCGGGCGCGGGAGCAGGAGCCGCGGCGATTGGAGCGGGCGCCGGCGCTGCCTGCGCCGGCGGCTGCGGCGCTGGCTGGGAGGTCGACTTGTCCTCGCCGCAGCCTGCGAGCGCGAGGCTGCAGGCGAACGCGGCAACGGCGAACGTGGCGGCTGACTTCATGGTGGGCTCCTTTCTGCGGCGCATTGTAGCGCTCAGCGCCGCCGGAAAGGCGGACGCCCGCGCCAGTAGCGGATCAGCAGCCAGGCGCCGACCATTCCGCCCAGGTGCGCGAAGTGCGCCACGCCGGCTTCCTCCCCCGACACGCCGAGAAACAGCTCCAGCGCCCCGTACAGCGTGACGAACAGCCACGCCGGCATAGGGATAGGCGGGATCAGCAGCACGATCGTCTGCTGCGGAAAGTACATCGCGAAGGCGAGCAGCAAGCCGAAGATGCCGCCCGAGGCGCCGACCGTCGGATACGGCGCACCGCCGGCGAGCGCCGCATAGGCGAGCTGCGAGATCGCCGCCGTGATCACGCTGGCGAAGTACAGGTTCAGGTAGCGCTTCTGCCCGAACACCCGCTCGAGCTGGCCCCCGAACATGTACAGCGCGAACATGTTGAGGAAGATGTGCGCCACGCTGCCGTGCAGGAACGCGTAGGTGATGATCTGCCACGGCTGGAAGCCGGACCCCGCGCCGTAGATCGGGGGGGTGCCGATCGGCCACAGGCCGAAGTACACGATCAGCGAATCCCCGATGCCCCTCCAGAGCAGGTACACGATCACGTTGGCGATGATGAGCGTGCGCGTGACCGGAGGTATCGAGCGAAACACGGGGAGGAGTGCGGCGTTCGCGAGGCGAGGGGGCCCTAGTGTAGTCGATCCTGTCACCTCGGGCATCTGCGCTATGCTTGCTGCGGGAACCCGTCGCGCGTGCAAGGCCGAGAATGAAAGCGAAGATCGCTGCGCCCCTTGCGCTCGTCGCGCTGCTCGCTGGCGCGGCCGCCGCATGGTACTTGCTCGCGCAGCGCGCGCAGGCGCCGAGCGACGTGCTCAGGCTGCAGGGCAACGTCGACATTCGTCAGGTCGAGCTCGCGTTCAACGCCGCGGGTCGCATCGAGCGCATGCTCGTGCACGAAGGCGACCGCGTGCAACAAGGCCAGCTGCTCGCAATGCTCGACACGCGGCGCATGCAGCACGCGGTCGACCTCGCCCAGGCGCAGCTCGACGCGCAGCGCGAGGTGGTGGCGCGTCTGCGCGCGGGCTCACGGCCGCAGGAGATCGAGCAGGCGCGCGCCAACGCGCAGGCCGCGCGCGTCGACGCGCGCAACGCGGCGCGCACCTACGAGCGCCAGAAGGCGCTCGCCGCGCAGCACTTCATCGCCGCGCAGCAGGCAGACGACGCGCGCGCTCTCTCGGAGGCGGCGGACGCGCGCCTCAAGGCGGCCGAGGAGGCGCTGCGGCTGGTCGTGCTCGGGCCGCGCACGGAGGACATCGCCGCCGCCGAAGCAACGCTCGAGGCGAACCGGGCGGCGCTCGCGCTCGCGCAGCGCGACCTCGCCGAGGGCTCGTTGCACGCGCCGTCGGCCGGCGTGATCGAGAACCGCGTGCTCGAACCGGGGGACATGGCCTCGCCGCAGACGCCGGTGTTCACGCTGGCGCTCGGCGAGCCGCTGTGGGTGCGCGCCTACGTGCGCGGGCCGGATCTCGGCAGAATCCACGTCGGTGACCGCGCCACGGCGAGCACCGACAGCTATCCGGGCAAGCAGTACCGCGCCTGGATCGGCTTCATCTCGCCCACTGCGGAATTCACGCCGAAGTCGGTCGAGACCGAGGAGGTGCGCACCCAGCTCGTCTATCAGGTGCGCGTGTTCGTGTGCGCGCCGCAGGACGAGTTGCGCCTCGGCATGCCCGCGAGCGTCGAGATTCCGCTCGGCCAGAGACCACCCGCCGCGCGCGGCCAGGACCCCTGCAAGAACGGCGCATGAACGCGCCCGAAGTCGTCCTCGAGCTCGAGCAGGTGGCAAAGCGCTTTCGGGTCGGCGGGCGCGAGGTGCGGGCGCTCGCCGGCGTGAGCTTCGCGATGCGCGCGGGCCTGGTGATGGGGCTGGTGGGCCCCGACGGTGCCGGCAAGACGACTCTCATGCGCCTGGTCGCCGGCCTGCTTGTGCCCGAGGCCGGGCGCATCCGCGTGCTCGGGCTAGACGCGACGCGCGAATCGCTCGCAGTGCAGGCGGTGCTCGGCTACATGCCGCAGCGCTTCGGGCTGTACGAGGACCTGAGCGTGCAGGAGAACCTGGAACTGTACGCCGACCTGCAGGGTGTGCCGGCTGCCGCGCGCGGCGCGCGCTTCGCGGAGCTGATGCGCATGACGGGGCTGGGCGCGTTCACCGGGCGGCTCGCAGGACGCCTGTCGGGCGGCATGAAGCAGAAGCTCGGCCTCGCCTGCACCCTGGTGCGCGCGCCGCGGCTGCTGGTGCTGGACGAGCCCACCGTGGGCGTCGACCCGGTGTCGCGCCGCGAGCTATGGGCGATCGTGAACCGGCTGGTCGAGAGCGAAGGCACCAGCGTGCTGCTCTCGACGGCCTATCTCGACGAAGCTGAGCGCTGCGACGAGGTGGTGCTGCTGCACGAGGGCGAGGTGCTGGTGCAAGGCCGGCCTGCGGAGCTCGCCGAGCGGGTGCGCGGGCGCAGCTACGCGTTCGGCGTCGCGGGCGCCGGGCGGCGCCGCGCGCAGGAGGCGCTCGTGCGCGCGCCGGGGGTGATCGACGCGCTGATCCAGGGCGAGCGCGTGCGCTGCGTCACCGAGCCGGGCGCGCCGCCGCCCGCGCTCGAGGGCCTGCGCGGCGAGGCCGTGCCGCCGCGCTTCGAAGACGCCTTCGTCGCCCTGCTGCACGAGCGGGCAGGTTCGCCTGGACTTCGGCAGAAGACGGACCACGAAGACGAAGCGGATCCGCCCGATGACGAAGTGGTGATCGACGTGCGCGGCGCGGCGCGCCGCTTCGGCGATTTCTACGCGGTGCGGGACGTGAGCTTCCAGGTGCGCCGCGGCGAGATCTTCGGCCTGCTCGGGTCGAACGGTGCCGGCAAGTCGACCACCTTCCGCATGCTGTGCGGTTTGCTGCCGGCAAGCGCCGGGTCCTTGCGCGTCGCCGGGGTCGATCTGCGCCGCGCGGCCGCGGCGGCGCGCGCGCGTGTCGGCTACATGTCGCAGAAGTTCTCGCTGTACGGCAACCTGAGCGTGCGCCAGAACGTCGAGTTCTTCGCCGGCGCGTATGGCCTGCGCGGCGCGCGGCGCGCGGCGCGCGAGGCCTGGGCGCTGGAAGAGTTCGAGTTGCGCGAGGAGGCCGAGGCCGCGAGCGCCGAACTGCCGCTCGGCTTCAAGCAGCGCCTGGCGATGGCCTGCGCGCTCATGCACGAGCCCGAGATCCTGTTCCTCGACGAGCCGACCTCGGGCGTCGACCCGCTCGCGCGGCGCGCGTTCTGGCGGCGCATCGGGATGCTGGCGCGCGCTGGCGTCACGGTGATGGTGACCACGCATTTCATGGAGGAAGCCGAGTACTGCGACCGCCTGGCGATCATGGCGGCGGGCAGCATCCTTGCGGCGGGGGCGCCGGCGGAGATCAAGGCGCGCGCACGTACGCAAAGCGTGCCCGAACCGACGATGGAGGACGCCTTTATCGCGCTCATCCAGGGCGCCCCCGCATGAGCGGCGCCGGCATGCGCTTGCGCGGTCTGGTGCGCAAGGAGTTCCTGCAGATCGTGCGCGACCCGAGCAGCATCGCGATCGCATTCGTGATGCCGGTGGCGCTGCTGCTGCTGTTCGGCTACGGCCTGTCGCTCGACGTCGAGCGCGTGCCGGTGGCGGTGGTGGTCGAGGGCCCGAGCGCGGATACGGCCGATTTCGTAGCCGCGCTGCGCGGCTCGCGCTATTTCGCTCCCCTGGCGGCCCCGGGCATGCCGGCCGCCGAGCGCGCGCTGCTCGAAGGCCGCGTCGACGCGATCGTGCGCCTGCGTGCGGACTTCGCTGCGCGCGAGCGACGCGCCGCGGGCGCGCCGGTGCAGCTCGTCGTCAACGGCATCGACGCGAATACCGCGCGGCTGGTCGAGGGCTACATGGACGGCGCCGTTACCGCCTGGTTGATGCGCCGCGCCGCCGAGAACGGTCAGAGCTTCGCGCCGCCGGTCGAAGTCGAGCATCGCGTCTGGTTCAACGCGGACGTGCGCAGCAGGAATTTCCTCGTGCCCGGCCTGATGGTGGTGATCATGACGCTGACCGGCGCGCTGCTCACCGCGATGGTGATGGCGCGCGAGTGGGAGCGCGGCACGATGGAGGCGCTCATCGTCACTCCGGTCTCGATCGGCGAGATCCTGCTCGGCAAGCTCATCCCGTACTTCGCGCTCGGCATCGGCGGGATGCTGCTGTCGGTGGCGATGGCCACGTGGCTGTTCGCGGTGCCGCTCACCGGCTCGTTCTGGCTGCTGCTCGCCACCTCGGCGGTGTTCATGCTGGTCGCGCTCGGCATGGGGCTGCTCATCTCGAGCGTCGCCCGCGTGCAGTTCGTCGCCGGGCAGGTCGCGCTCATCACCACCTTCCTGCCGGCGTTCCTGCTCTCGGGGTTCATCTTCGAGATCGGCAACATGCCGCGGGTGGTGCAGGCGATTACGCATCTCTTCGCGGCGCGCTATTTCGTCGCCATCGTCACCACGCTGTTCCTGGCTGGCGACGTCTGGTCGGTGATCGTGCCGAACACGCTCGTGCTCGCGCTGATGGCCGTGATCTTCCTCGTGCTCACGCGCCTGAAGACGCGCAAGCGGCTCGACTGAGGCGCGCCATGTGGGGCCGCGTGCTCGCGCTGGTCGTCAAGGAGTTCATCACCTTGCTCAAGGAGGGACGCAGCCGGGAGGTGCTGATCGTGCCGCCGCTCATCCAGCTGCTCGTATTCGGCTACGCCGCGAGCTACGACTTGAAGCAGGTGCCGTACGCGCTGTACAGCGAGGACCCGGGCCCGGGCGCGCGGCGGCTGGCGGCGATGCTGCGCGGCTCGTCGAGCTTCAGCGAGGCGGCGCGCGTGTACTCGATCGGCGAGGTCGCGCCGCTCGTCGATGCGCGCAAGGTGCTGGTCGTGCTGCACATCGACGCGCGCTTCACGCGCGACCTGCGCGCCGGGCGGCCGGCGCGCGTGCAGTTGATCGTCGACGGGCGCAACTCGAACACGGCGCTGATCGCGGTCGGCTACCTGCGCCAGATCGTGGCGCGCTTCAGCGCGGAATGGGCCACCGAGCACGGGCTGCCGGCGCCGCCGGCGCTGCTCGAGACGCGCGCCTGGTTCAACCCGAACCTCGAGAGCCGCTGGTTCTTCCTGCCCGGCATCATCGGCATTCTCACGCTACTCATCACCATGGTCATCACCGCGCTGTCGGTGGCGCGCGAGCGCGAGCAGGGAACCTTCGACCAGCTGCTGGTGACGCCGATGCGGCCGGTGGAGATCCTGCTCGGAAAGGCGCTGCCCGGCTTCATCATCGGCTTCGTCGAGGCGAGCGCGATCACGCTGATCGCGGTGCTGTGGTTCGGCATCCCGCTGCTCGGCAGCCTCGCGACGCTGTACGCCGGGCTCGCGCTGTTCCTGCTGTCGGCGGTGGGCGTCGGGCTGATGATCTCCTCGCTCGCGGTCACGCAGCAGCAGGGACTGCTCGGCGCGTTCCTGTTCATGGTGCCGGCGGTCATCCTGTCGGGCTTCGCCACGCCGATCGCCAACATGCCCGCCGCCATCCAGCTGATCACGCTGCTCGACCCGCTGCGCTACTTCCTGGTGATCCTGCGCAAGCTCTTCCTCGAGGGAGCGCCGGCGGCGGAGCTCGTGCACCAGTTCTGGCCGATGGCGCTCATCGGGCTGGCGAGCATGGCGGCGGCCGGCTGGCTGTTCCGCCACCGCATGTACTGAGCTAGCCGAACAGGGCCTCGATGCCGCGCGCGTCGAAGCGGTACTCGCGGTTGCACATCTCGTTGCGGATCACCACTTCGCCGCGCTCGGCGAGAATCGACTCGAGCTCCCCGCGCCCGAGCCCGCGCAACACCTGCCTGACCTTCTCCGGGTCGTCGGGGCAGTGGTACTCGACCGCATCCAGCGGAAAGACGCGCAGCAGCTCTTCGGGAAACAGCCGCGTGAGCAGCGCGTAGGGCTGAACGCCCCGCGTCTCCTCGAGGGTGAGCGTCGCGGCGAGCTGCGTGATCCGGTTCCAGCCGTCGGGGTCGCGCTCGTCCGCGCGCGGCAGCTTCTCCAGCAGCAGGCCGCACAGATTCTCGCCGCCGGCCCGCAGTCGCAGGAATGCGGGCAATTGCTCGGATTGCGACAGGTAGTGCTCGAACGTCTGCTGCAGCGACTCGCCCTCGAAGGGAACCAGGCTCTGGTACATGCGTCCGGTCGCGCTGTCCTCCAGGGTGAGCGCCAGCCGCCCTGCGCCGAGCAGGGCCCGTTCGCTCGCCGGCAGGTCCGCCGCGCGGTCGACGCTCGCCATGCCGCGGATCTGCAGCGCCGCGCTGCAGTCGGCGACCAGCAGCTTGACGGGGCCCGCGCCCTGCACTTGCAGCGTCAGGCGCCGGGCGCCTTTCTGCCCGGCGCCGAGCAGGACGGCGAGCGCCGTCGTGTGGCCGAGCAACTCGGCCACGGGACGCGCATAGGCCCGGCCCTCGAGCATGCTCCGCCAGGCCTCGCCCAGGCAGACCAGACGCCCGCGGATGTCGAGCTCCTCGAAAAGGAAGCGCTGCAGGTAATCGCTTTGCATCTGCCTGAGGATGCAGCCTACCACGCGCGCGCCAGGCTACCATCCCACCTCTGCTCGTTTGTCGCACGAGGATCTCGTGGCGAGTCCGGTGCTGTCGGTCTTTGCGCTCCGCAAGCGATTCGGTGACAAGGTCGCCGTCGACGGCGTCTCGTTCGAGGTCTACCCGAACGAGATCGTCGGGCTGCTGGGTCCGAACGGCGCCGGCAAGACCACGATCATCAATATGATTCTCGGCGTGCTCGAGCCGACCGCAGGCGCGATCGGCATCGAAGGCCGCGACGTCGCGACGCAGCGTGCACAGGCGCTCGCTTGCACCAACTTCGCGGCGGTCTACGCGCCCCTGCCCGGCAATCTCACCGTGTACCAGAACCTGCGCTTCTTCGCCCTGATCTACAACGTCAAGGACAGCGCGGCGCGTATCGAGGCGCTGCTCGATCAGTTCGAGCTCAGGGCATTCCGCGACGTGAAGTGCGGCGTGCTCTCCTCCGGGGAGCAGACGCGCGCGGCGCTGGCCAAGGCGATGCTCAACCGTCCACACCTGCTGCTGCTCGACGAGCCCACCGCCTCGCTCGATCCCTCGAAGGCGCGCGAGATCCGCGCGCAGATTCGCGAGCTCGCGCGCCGCCACAGGGTAGGGGTGCTGTGGACCTCGCACAACATGATCGAGGTTCAGGAGGTGTGCGACCGGGTGCTGTTCCTGTCGCGCGGGGCGATCCTGCTCGAGGGCGATCCACGGACGCTGCCGCGCGAGCACGGCAAGAGCTCGCTCGAGGATCTGTTCGTATCGGTCGCGCGCGAGCCGCTCGCGATCGAGGCCGGCTGAGACCGTGCGCTGGCATCCAATCTTCGCCATCGTGCTGCGCCAGTTTTATCTCATGCGGGGCAGTCCCGCGCGCCTGTTTCCGCTGGTCATGTGGGTCGCGGTCGACATCCTGCTGTGGGGTTTCATCACCCGATACCTCGAGACCCTCGCGGTACCACGTTTCAATTTCGTCGCCACGCTGCTCGGGGCGGTGCTGCTGTGGGACTTCTTCGGGCGCGTCATGCTCGGCGTCACGACCGCGTTCTTCGAGGACGTGTGGTCGCGCAACTTCCTAAACATCTTCGCCACGCCGCTCAGGATCTCGGAGTACGTCTCCGGGCTGGTGCTCACCAGCGTCCTCACGAGCTCCCTCGCACTCGTAGTGATGATCGCGCTGGCGACCGCCGTCTTCGGCCTGTCCGTCTTCGCCTATGGCGTGATGCTCGTGCCCTTTCTGCTCGTCCTTTTCCTCTCCGGCATCGCCCTGGGCATTTTCGGCGCCGCCCTCGTACTGCGCCTGGGGCCCGCCGCGGAATGGCTGATCTGGCCGATCCCGGCGCTGCTCTCGCCGTTCGTGGGCGTCTTCTACCCCCTCTCGACGCTCCCCGCGTGGATGCACATGATCGCGTACGCGCTCGCGCCTTCGTACGTCTTCGAGGGCATGCGCGCGATCATCGCGGGCAAGACGTTCCCGGCGACGCACCTCTTGTGGAGCACCGGCCTTGCGGCGCTCTACATCCTGCTCGCCGCCGCTTTCTTCGCGCGCGTCTATCGCCATGCCGTGCGCACCGGCTTGCTCGCGCGCTACAGCGCCGAGACCGTAAGCTAACTGACGAGGCGTTATAGCCCGAGGTAGGCCTGGCGCACGCGGTCGTCGCGCAACAGCGCCTCGCCCGCGCCAGACATCACCACGGCGCCGTTCTCCAGCACGCAGGCGTGCTGCGAGATGCGCAGCGACACCGCGACGTTCTGCTCGACGAGCAGAATCGTGAGGCCTTTGGCGTGCAGCGTGCGGATGGTGTGGAACACCTCCTGCACCACGGTCGGCGCGAGCCCGAGCGAAGGCTCGTCGAACATGATCAGCTCGGGCTGGCCCATCAGGCAGCGGCCGATGGCGAGCATCTGCTGCTCGCCGCCCGACATGGTGCCGGCGAGCTGCCTGCGGCGCTCGGCGAGGCGCGGAAAGAGCGCGTAGACCTCGCGCAGCGTCTGCGCGGCGCGCGCGCGCGCGCGCGGTAGCAGGCCCCCCATCTGCAAATTTTCCTCGACCGTCAGCGAGGGAAACACCTGGCGTCCCTCGGCCACCTGACCGATGCCGAGATCGCAGATGCGGTGCGGCGGCAGCCCGGTGATGTCCTCGCCCTTGAACAGCACCTTGCCCGCGCGTGGCCGCTCGATCCCGGCGATCGTGCGGATGAGCGATGACTTGCCGGCGCCGTTGGCACCGACGATCGCGACGATCTCGCCGCGCGGAACCTCGAGCGACACTGCGGTGAGCGCCTGCGCGTCGCCGTAATAGAGATCCAGGCCGCGAACCTCGAGCAGCGCGCTCATACCTCCGCATCCTCGCCCAGGTAGCACTCGAGCACCGCCGGGTCGCGCACTACCTCGGCGGGCGCGCCGCGCGCGATGACCTCGCCATGGTGCAGCACCACCACCTGCCGCGCGAGCGCCATCACCGCCCGCATGACGTGCTCGATGAGCAGGATCGTCAGCCCGCCGCGGTTCAGCTCGCGGAACACCGCGACCAGCTGGTCGCATTCCGTAGGCCGCAGGCCCGCCATGGCCTCGTCGAGCAGCAGCAGGCGCGGCCCGGTGGCGAGCGCGCGCGCGACCTCGAGCCGCTTGCGATCGGGCAGGGTGAGCGAGGAGGCCGGCAGGTCCTGCTTCGCGGCGAGGTCGAGCTTCTCGAGGATGCCGAGCGCCAGCGCGCGCGCGCGCGGCACGCGCGGCTCGCGCTGCAGCGCGCCGACGATCACGTTGTCCAGCACCGACAGGCCGGCGAAGGGTTTGACGATCTGGAAGGTGCGCCCGATGCCCGCGGCGCAGATCTGGTGCGGGCGCAGGCCGTCGATGCGCCGGCCGGCGAACACGATCTCACCCTCGTCCGGCGCGTAGACGCCGGCGGCCATGTTGAAGATCGTCGTCTTTCCGGCGCCGTTCGGGCCGATCAGCGCCATCAGCCCTCCCTCGGAGACGTCAAACGAGGCGCCCGACACCGCGCGCAGGCCGCGGAAGGACTTCGACAGCGCGCGTACTGCGAGCAGCGCCACGTCAGCTCCCGCGTCCCAGGCCGAGCCGCTTGGCGAGCGGCGGCCAGATGCCGTTGGGCACGAACACCACGACCAGCAGCAGGATGACGCCGTAGAACACCTGCTTCACGCCAGGAATGTCCCAGCCCATGGCGGCGACCAGGTTGTTCAGCGCGTCGGCGAGCGCGGTGAGCATGGCGGCGCCGAGGATCGGGCCGAACAGGGTGCCGATCCCGCCCACGATCGGCCCGAGGATGATCTCGATCGACTGGCTGATGTGGAAGATCTGCTCGGGGAAGAGATTGTTGTAGTAGAAAGCGAAGAATACGCCCGCGAGCGAGGTCATCGCCGCGCTGATCGCGACCGCGAGCAGCTTCCAGCGGAAGGTGTTGATGCCGAGCGCGCGCGCGGCTTCCTCGTCCTCGCGGATCGCGCGCCAGTAATAGCCGGCGCGGCTGCGCAGCAGCCAGGCGCACAGCGCGAACGCGCCCGCGGCGAGCGCCAGCATGACGTAGTAGAACATCGTCTGGCCGCCGCGCAGGTTGGCGAGGTCGAAAGTCTTGCGTCCTTCGATCTTCAGGAACAACCCGCCCGGGCCGCCCAGCCAGCCGATGTGGTCGAAGCCGATGCGGGTGAACTCGGCGAACGCGATGGTGAGCAGCGCGAAGTACACGCCCGAGATGCCGAAGCGGAACGCGAGCAGGCCGATGGCGACGCCGGCGGCCACGCACAGCGCCATCGCCAGCCACATCCCGGCCCAGGGGCCGACGCCGAACTTGGTGAACAGCGCCGCGGCGGCATAGGCTCCGAGGCCGACGTAGAGGGAATGCCCGAGCGAAAGCTGCCCCGCGAAGCCCATCATCACGTTCCAGGCCTGGCCGGTGTAGGCGAAATACAGCACCAGCGTGGCGACTGAGAGGAAGTAGCTGTTCGCGGCGAGCGGCAGCGCGACGAGGGCGGCGGCGAGCACGGCGAGCAGCGCGCCGGCGCGCATCTCGCGGCTCAAGGCTTTCTCCCGAGCAGCCCCTGCGGGCGCAGCAGCAGCACCAGGATGAGCAGGCCGAAGCTGAACATGCTCTTCGCCGAGGGGTCGATGAACAGGCCGGCGAGCGCCTCCGAGGCCCCGATCAGCACCCCGCCGAGCAGCGCGCCCGGCATCGAGCCCAGGCCGCCGACAATCACGATCACGAACGCCAGCAGGGTGTAGCTCGGCCCCACCGAGGGCGCGACCTCGACCAGCAGCGTCATCATGCAGCCGGCGACCGCGACGCAGGCGGCGCCCAGGCCGAAGGTGAGGGCATACAAGTGCTTGACGTTCAGGCCGACGATGAGCGCGCCGAGGTGGTTGTCGGCGCAGGCGCGGATCGCGGTGCCGGTGCGCGAATAGCGGAAGAACGAGAACAGGCCCGCGGCGGTGGCGAGCGCCGCGAGCGCAGCGTAGACGCGCGCCTTGTCGAACAGCACCTGGCCGATCGCCCAGGAATCGAGCATGTAGTCGGTCTGCACGTTGCGTGCGTCGGGCCCGAACACCATCAGCAGCACGTTGGTGAGGATCGCGGCGACCGCCACCAGCAGGATGAACTGCGAATGCTCGGGGCGGGTGATGAAGGGGTTGATGAGGCCCGCCTGCAGTGCGTAGCCGAGCGCGAAGAAAAGCGCCGCCACCGGCAGGGCGGCCAGCAGCGGGTCGAGCCTGAACGCGCCGAAGAGCAGCACCGCGGCGTACATCGCAATCGTCATCATCTCGCCGTGCGCGAAGTTGACTACGCGCACTACGCCGAAGATCACCGACAGGCCGAGCGCCATCAGCCCGTAGACCAGGCCGGTGAGCACCCCTGCGATGACGACGTTCGCGATCAGGCTGGCGGACATGCGAAAAAAAGGCCGGCAGAGCCGGCCCTCTCCTCAGATGGGCGCCTTCAGGCGCTCTTGTACTCGGGCCACGGGAACACCGGCTTCGCCTCGGCGGCGTACGCCGGCAGCACGACCTTCGGCCGCCCGTTCAGAATCTGGACGCAGGCGGAGAGATTGCCTTCCACCTGACCCTTGGCGTTGAATTTGATCGGCCCGCCCAGGCACATGCGCTGGGTGATGTTCGTCGCGCGGATCGCGTCGGCGAGCGTTTTGGGATCGGTGCTGCCGGCGCGCTTGAAGGCGTCCGCGGCGATCAGGATCGCTTCGAAGGTATAGCCGACGTTCAGGCCGTGATACACGAAGTGCTCCTTCGGGTTGCGCTTCTTGAAGGCGGTCTCGACGACATGCGTCAACTCCGCCTTGGGGTTGTACCAGGGCGGGTTGTCGATGAAGAAGTCGGCGTACTTGCCGAGCGAGGTGGCGAACTGCTCCTCGTAGATTCCCGGCGATCCCGGGTCGATCACGCCCATCGGGTGCCAGCGCTGCTTGACCATCTCGCGGCGCAGGACGATCGAATCGTTCAGCCTGCACACCAGCAGGAGGAAGTCCGCGTTCGTCGCCTTCGCCTTGGAAACCTCGACCGACAGGTCGCGCGCCGCCGGGTCGTAGGCGATCTTGTCGACGATCTTGAACGGCAGCTGCGTCAGGTGGGGCAGCGCAGCATTGATGCCGCCGGTCATCGCCTGCCCGAAGGTGTCGTTCACGTGCATGTAGACCGCGGTGCGCGGCACGACGTTGGTCGCCTGGAACAGATCGCCGATCAGCGACAGGCCGTTCGTGACGAGGTCGCGCGCGGTCGGGAAATTGCGGAACACGAACTTGTAGCCCTGCTCGGTGATCTGCGGCGCCGCGGCGATGTTGACTACCAGCGGCACGCCGCGCTGCTCGGCCACCTGGGCGATCGCCACGGTCTGGCCCGAGTCGAAGGCCCCGACCAGCACGTGCGCGCCTTCCTCGATCAGCCGCTCGGCACGCGTGCGCGCGGTGTTCACGTTCGACTCGGTGTCGGCGTTGATGATCTCGATGTCGACGCCGAGCATGGCCTTGATGACCTCTGGGGCGAGGTCGACGCCCTTCTGGCACGACTGGCCGATCAGCGCTTCGAAACCCGAGCGCGGCAGAAGCACGCCGACCTTGAGCTTGCCGCCCTGCGCGCGGGCGATTCCGAACGGCGACAGCGCGGTGAGCGCGCCGCCGGCGGCGAGCGCGGTGTTGAACTTGCGGCGATTCATTTTCTTGAAGCCTTCCATGTTTCCTCCTCGTGAGAGTGCCCGTCGATTCTACGCCGCGCGCTTGCCGCGGGGGAGATTGTTATATACGATGACAATTCCGGGGTCAACGCGGCAGCGCAATATGAGCAAGCCTCCCTCACCGCACCGGCCGCGCGCCCTGGCGCCGATCGAGCGCGTGCCGGGCGTAAGCTACGGCGTACTCGACGAGCTGCTCGGCTACGCGCTGCGGCGCGCGCAGGTCGCCATGTTCCTTTCGTTTCACCGCGCCACGCGCGGGCTGGGGATCACGCCGCCGCGCTTCAGCGCGCTGGTGATCGTCGGCGCCAATCCGGGCCTGAGCCAGTCCACCCTCGGCGCGGTGCTCGGCATCGCGCGCTCCGGCGCGATGTTGCTCGCCGACTGGATGGTCGGACGGCGCCTGGTCGAGCGCAGGCGTCGTCCGGACGACGCGCGCGCCTGGGGGCTGCACCTGACGCGGCGCGGCGCCGAGCTGGTGGAGAAGATGCGGCGCGCGGTGGCGCAGGCCGAGCGGCGCCAGGCCGCGCGCCTCACCGCGGCCGAACGGCGCGAGCTGCTGCGGCTGCTGGAGAAGCTCGCCGGCTAGCGGGGCGCCATGCGCAGCGCGCCGTCCAGGCGGATCACCTCGCCGTTCAGCTGCACGTTCTCGACGATGTGCAGCGCGAGGCTGGCGAATTCCTCCGGGGTGCCTAGCCGCTTGGGGAAGGGGATCGATGCGGCGAGCGATTTCTGCACGTCCTCGGGCAGCTTGCCGAGCAGCGGCGTGAGGAAGATGCCTGGCGCGATTGTCATCACGCGCACGCCGAACTGCGCGAGGTCGCGCGCGAGCGGCAGCGTCATCGACACGATGCCGCCCTTGGACGCCGAGTAGGCCACCTGGCCGATCTGGCCGTCGTAGGCTGCGACCGACGAGGTGTTGATCATCACGCCGCGCTCGCCGTCGGCAAGCTCAGGCAGCGGGATCATGTCGGCCGCCGCGAGCCGCATCATGTTGAAGCTGCCCACGAGGTTCACGTTGATGATGCGCGTGAAGTGCTCGAGCGGCATCGGGCCGTCCTTGCCGACCAGGCGCTTGGCGCCGCCGATGCCCGCGCAGTTCACCAGGATGCGCGCCGGCCCGTGCGCCGTGCGCGCCTTGGCGACCGCGGCCTCGGCGCTCGGCCCGCTCGCGACGTCGCACTCGACGAACACGCCGCCGATCTCGGCGGCGAGCTTCGCGCCGAGCTCCGCGTTCAGATCGAGCAGCGCAACCTTGGCGCCCGCCTTGGCGAGCCTGCGCGCGGTCCCCGCTCCCAACCCCGAGGCGCCTCCGGTGACGAGCGCCGCCTGTCCCTTGATATCCATCTTCAGCTCCTCATTTGAGATTGGGTGTTTTCGATCAGTACGGCGATGCCCTGGCCGCCGCCGATGCAGGCCGAGGCGATGCCGTAGCGCTTGCCGCTGCGCGCGAGTTCGCGCGCGACGGTGAGCGTCAGGCGCACGCCGGTCGCGGCGAGCGGATGGCCGATGGCGATCGCGCCGCCGTTTACATTCACCTTGTCGCGGTCGATGCCGAGCTCGCGGATCACCGCCAGGCACTGCGCGCCGAAGGCCTCGTTGATTTCGAAGCGGTCGATTTTCTCGAGCTCGAGGCCGACGCCTTCGAGCAGGTTGCGGATCGCGGGCGCCGGGCCGATGCCCATGATCTCGGGCGGCACGCCGACCGCGGCCCCGCCGACCACGCGCGCAAGCGGCCGCTTGCCGCCCGAGCGGGCGTAGTCGCCGGAGCACACGAGCGCCGCGGCGGCGCCATCGACGATCGCGGAGCTGTTGCCGCCGGTCTGCACGCCGCCGAACGCGGGCTTTATCTGCGCCAGCTGCTCGAGCGGCGAGGGCCGCGGGTGGGTGTCCTTGTCCAGCTGCGCGACCTTGGACGGGATGCGGATGCCGCGCGGCTTGTAGCCTTCGAGCGCGAAGGTTTCGGTCATGACCGGCGCGATCTCCCCGGCGAGGAAGCCGTCGGCCTGAGCCGCTAGCGCGCGCGCGAAGCTCTCGGCGGCGAAACGGTCGACTTCCGGGCGCGCGATCTTGTACCGCTTCGCCAGGTTCTCGGCCGTGTCGCCCATCGTGACGCTCGCCGCCGGGTCGAGCAGCGCCTCCCACAGGAAGTCTTTGAACTCGATCTGGCCCATGCGAAAGCCGCCGCGGTGCGTGTAGGCGGCGACCGGGTTGCGCGTCATCGACTCGGCGCCGACGCACAGGCCGAGGTCGATCTGGCCGAGCTTGATCGCGTCGCCCGCGCGCAGCACGAGCTCCATGCCGGTGCCGCAGACGCGCTGCGTGAGCGTGGCGGGCACTTCGAACGGCACGCCGGAGTAAAGGCCGATATGCCGCGGCAGCATGTAGGCGTCGAAGCTCGCCTGCGCCATGCTGCCGGCGAACACGTGGCCGACGTCGGCGGCGGGCACGCCCGCGCGCGTGAAGGCTTCGCGCGCCGCCTTGATGCCGAGGTCGATCGGCGAGACCTGGCCGAGCTCGTGGTTATAGTCGACGAACGGCGTACGCACGCCGTCGAGCAGCCAGACGTCGTCGTATTGGGTGAACAGTCCCCGCTTTGCGGACATGACGGATTCCTAGGTCGAAGGAAGGATGACGCCCGGTGCCGGTGGCGCCGCGTAGAGCTGCTCGACGAGAGCGGCGCGCGCCTTGAGCACCGCGCGCTGGTTGATCGAGCCCTTGTCGGTCAGCTCTCCCGCGTCGATCGACAGCGGCGCCGTGAGCAGCATGGCGCGGGCGATGCGGTTCGAGCTCGACGTGGCCTTGAGCGCGAGCGTGTCGACCAGGCGCTGGAAGAAGCGCCGCATCTCGGGCGTGTCGGGCACGCCTGCGCGCGGCACGATGAGCGCGCCGACCTCGCCCCGGTCGTGCCCGGTGATCACCGCGTCCTGCACGTAGGGGTCGCCGGCGGCGATGAGCTGCGTGCGCAGCGGGCCGACGCTTACCCAGGTCCCGCTGTCGAGCTTGAAGTCCTCGGCGATGCGGCCGTCGAAGGCGAGGCCCTTCTGCGGGTCGAGCGGGTCGATGAAGCGCGCCGCGTCGCCGCTCCGGAAGAAACCATCCTCGTCGAAGGCGTCGCGCGTGAGCGCCTCCTGGCGCCAGTAGCCGGGAGTGACGTTCGGTCCGCGGTAGCGCACTTCGAGCTTGTCGGCGACCGGCGCGAGCCGCAACTCGGTTCCCGGCGCGGGATGCCCGATGCCGCCCGAGCGGCCGGCCTCCCAGTTGGCGCAGATCGCGAACGGAGCAGTCTCGGTCATGCCCAGCCCGGTGATCATCAGGATGCGCTCGCCCACGGTGCGCTCGGCGATGCGGTGCAGGCTGTCCCAAATCGCCTGCGAGAGACTGGCTGCCGCGTAGAACAGCATCTTCACGCGCGAGAAGAATTTCTTCGCCAGCTGCGGGTCGGATTCGAGCGCGCGCGCGATCTCCTCGAAGCCGCGCGGCACGTTGAAGTAGACGGTCGGCGCGATCTCGCGCAGGTTCCTGAGCGTCTCGCCGATGAGCTGCGGCACGGGCTTGCCGTCGTCGATGTACAGCGTGCCGCCGTTGTACAGCGTCAGCCCATAATTGTGGTTGCCGCCGAAGGTGTGGTTCCACGGCAGCCAGTCGACGAGCACCGGCGGCTCCTCGGCAAGGAAGGGCATGCAGTCCACGATCATCTGCAAGTTGCTCGTGAGCATGCGCTGCGTGTGGATCACCGCTTTCGGCATGCCGGTCGAGCCCGAGGTGAGCAGGAACTTGCTGATCGAATCCGGCGCGATCGCCGCGTGCGCCGCCTCGACGCGCCCGCTGGCGGGTGTCGCGGCGAGCGTCGTAAAGTCCCGGCGCGACAGCACCTCGGTGCCGGGCGCGAGCGCGGCCGCGACCGCCCTTGCGTAGCGCTCGTCCGCGGCATATACCAGACCCGGCGTCATCAGGTCGGCGACGAAGCGCAGCTTGCCGTGGTCCTGCGAGACGAGCGAGTAGGCCGGCGACACCGGCACGAAGGGCACTCCGACGTGAAGCGCGGCGAGCGCGAGCATCGCGTGCTCGAGGTCGTTCTCCGAGAGGATCATGAGCGGGCGCTCGGCCGAGAGACCGCGTGCTAGCAGCGCCTGCCCGAGGCGGCGCGCGAAGCCGAGCGCCTCGGCATACGAGATGCGCTGCCACGCGCCCGACATGTCGCGCCTCGCGACGAAGCTGCGCTCCGGCGCCTCGGCGGCCCACTTGAGCAGGCGCTCGGTGAGCCGCGCGGGATAGGGGCGGAGCGGCGCCGGCGACCTGAGCAGCCAGCGGCCCTTGCCGTCGCGCTCGGCCAGCACGCTGGACGGCCCGAGCGAGACCTTGCGGGTGGCGGGGGCGGCGCTCATTGCCTGGAATTGTAATATATCACTACAATATTGCGGGAGAGCTCGAATGCCGCAGGGCAGCAACCGGATGCCGGTCGTGTTTTTCGGGCACGGCAGCCCGATGAATGCGCTCGAAGGGAACCGCTACGCCGAGGCCTGGGGCGGGATCGGGCGCCGCCTGCCGCGCCCGCGCGCCGTCCTGTGCGTGTCGGCGCACTGGACAACGCGTGGCACCAGCGTCATGGCGGTCGAGCGGCCGCGCACGATCCACGATTTCTACGGTTTCCCGCCGGAGCTGTACGCGATGCAGTATCCGGCCCCCGGGGACCCGCAGCTCGCGGCGCGGGTGCGCGAGCTGCTCGCGCCGCTCGAGGTGCATGCCGACCGCGAATGGGGTCTCGACCACGGCAGCTGGGCCGTATTGCGCTTTGCGTATCCGCAGGCCAACGTCCCGGTGGTGCAGTTGTCGCTCGACCTGACCCGGCCCGCGCCGCACCACTACGTGCTCGGCCGGCGCCTTGCGCCGCTGCGCGACGAAGGCGTGCTGCTCGCGGCGAGCGGCGACGTGGTGCACAACCTGAGGGTCATGAACCGCGCGCCGGGCATGCCGCCTTTCGACTGGGCCGCGCGCTTCAATGCGCGCGTGCGGGACTGCCTCGAACGCGGCGAGCACGCGCCACTGGTGGCTTGGGAGGAGGAGGGCGCGGACGCGTGCCTTTCCGTGCCCACCCCCGAGCACTACCTGCCGCTCCTTTACTGCCTCGGTGCGCTCGCGCCGGGCGAACCGGTGTGGATCCCGGTCGACGGGATCGAGCTCGGCTCAGTGAGCATGCTGTGCGCCGTGTTCGGCGCGACCGCGGCAGGCTAGTAGAGCGCGCGCGCCAGCTTGCGGCGGTATTCGGAGACGAGCTCGGGTTGGTCGCCGGCCAGGTTGAAGATGTTGAGAGCCTGCCTGCGGGCGGCGCCGTCGTTCCAGTCGCGCTGGCGGCGCACGATCTCGAGCAACTCGTCCAGCGCTTCGCGGTAGTGCTTCTTGCCCGCGTAAGCGCCGGCGAGCGCCAGGCGCGCATCGTGATCCGCGGGGTTCGCGGCGAGCCTCCGGCGCAGCCCCCCCTCGTCCGCGCCGGACTCCGCGAAGGCAGCCGCCGCGCGCAGGGCCGAGACGCGCGCCTCCAGGTCCATGTCCGGGCGCACGGCATCGAGCAATGGCGTGGCCTCGCCCGGGCGCCCCAGCTCGATCAGGATCTCCGCCAGGTCGAGGCGGGCGGCGTCGTTTGCCGCGTCGAGCTCGAGCGCGCGGCGCAGCGCGAGCGCCGCACCGTTCGAATCGCCCGCCTTGCGCAGCGCCGCCGCGCGCGCCTGCTCGAGTTGCGAGGGCGAGGGCAGCAGCTTGTCGATGAAGGCGCGCGCCTGCGATTCGGGAACGGCGCCTAGGAACTGGGCCGCGGGACGGCCGTCCCGAAAGCCGATGACCGTCGGGATCGAGCGCACGCCGAATGCGGCGGCCAGGTCCTGGTTCTCGTCGGAATTGATCTTCGCCAGCTTGAAGCGGCCGCCGTAGGCCGCGGCCAGCTTCTCCAGCACGGGCCCGAGGGCGCGGCACGGCCCGCACCAGGGCGCCCAGAAGTCCACCACCACCGGCGCCTGCTTCGAGGCTTCGAGCACCTCGCGCTCGAACGTCGCTGAGCTCACGTCGATGACATGCGCAGGCATGGAAAAGCCTTTCCGTTTCAAGGGATACTGTAGAGAAACTGGGGCCGCCGGTGAGATAATCAAGCCTTCCATCCCGCATCACGGCGAAAGAACAGCGCGCATGACCTACGTCGTCACCGAGAACTGCATCAAGTGCAAGTACATGGATTGCGTGGAAGTCTGCCCAGTCGACTGCTTCTACGAGGGCGAGAACATGCTCGTCATCCATCCCGACGAGTGCATCGACTGCGGCGTGTGCGAGCCCGAATGCCCGCCTGCCGCGATCGTGCCGGATTCGGATCCGCAGGCGGCGAAGTGGCTGCCGTTGAACACCGAGTACGCGGTGAAGTGGCCGAACATTACGCGCAAGGGCACCGCGCCCGCGGACGCGGACGAGCATCGCGACGAGAAAGGCAAGTACGACAAGTACTTCTCGCCCAATCCCGGCAAAGGCGAGTAAGAGTCGCGCGGAACAAATCGGCGCGCCAAGTGTTCATATACAGGGTGGTCGGCCCATTTCCGCAGCGGGGGCTTTCATGATCGCGATTTCCTGGATTCGGGTTTGGGCGGCGGCCGCGCTCCTGGCGCTGGTCGCCGGTTGCGCGGGTTACGCCGGCAGCAATCTGGTCGCAGGCAGGTCAACGGATGCCCAGGTGCGCGCCTCGATGGGCCAGCCGGCGATGGTCGCGCACGTGGGCGGCGAGACCTGGCTGTACTACCCGCGCGGTGAGTTCGCGCGTCAAACCTTCGTCGCGCGCATCGGTCCGGACGGCGTCCTGCGCGGCATCGAGCAGCGCCTGGACGTTGCCAACATGAGCAAGATGCAAATCGGCAAGAGCAACATGGAAGACGTGCGCCTGCTGTTCGGTCCGCCGCACCAGATTACGCACTTCGCGCTCTCGAAGCGCACGGTGTGGGAGTACAACATTCTCGACAATCCCACCAAGCGGCTGCTGGAAGTGCAATTCTCGGACGACGGCATCGTGCGCGAGGTGCTGCTCCTGTACGACCACGAGTACGACAAGTCCGGCAGCGGGTTAGCCGGCAATAAATAGGCTCAGTCCTTGAGCATTTCGCGCACCTGGACAAGCGAGGGCAGCGCCTTGTCGAACGCCGCCACGACCGCCGGGTCGAACTGCTTGCCGGCTTCCGTGCGGATCTCGCGCGTGGCCTCTTCGACCGTACGCGCGGGGCGGTGCGGCTGCGGCGAGGTCATCGCCTCGAATGCGTCGACCACGGCCATGATGCGCCCGGGCAACGGGATCGCGTCGCCCGCGAGTCCTTTCGGATAGCCGCGCCCGTCCCAGCGCTCGTGATGCGTGAGCGCCATCGCGCGCGCCATGGCGAGCAGCGGATCGCTGTGCTCGCCGATGACCGCGGCGCCGATCTCCGGGTGGCGTCGCAATTCGGCACACTGCGCCTCGCTCAGCTTCTCCGTCGCGCGCAGCACGTTTTCCGAGACTGCAAGCATGCCGATGTCGTGTAGCGTGGAGGCTTGCGCATAGACTTCGCAGACGTCGTTGCGCGCGCCCCCGGCGAGCGCAAGCGACCTCACGTATTCGCAGATGCGCAGCACACGGTTGGTCGGCGTGCCCTTGCGGTACTCCAGGGCGCGCGCGATGCGTTGCAGCAGCTGCATGCGGCCGGCGTTCACCTCTCGCGTGCGCTCCGCTACCAGATGCTCCAGCTGGCGCGTCTGGCTGGACAGCGCAAGGTGGGTCGCAACGCGCTGCAGCACGATTGGATTGTTCAGCGGCTTGGCGATGTAGTCGACCGCACCGAGCGACAAGCCGTGCGCCTCGTCCTTCGGCGAGCTGCGTGCGGTGACGAAAATGACGGGAATGCGCTGCGTGGCAGGGTTCGCCTTGAGCTTCGCACACACCTGGTAACCGTTGAATCCCGGCATCTCGACGTCGAGCAGAATGAGCTCGGGCTGCGGCGCCTTGAGCGCCGCATCGAGCCCCTTCTCACCGTCGCCGGCCAGGCGCAGCGCGTAGCGCGGCTGGAGCATCGCGCCGTACAGCGCGAGGATGTCAGCGTCGTCGTCCACCGCCAGGATGAGCGGCCGGCTTAGCGTGGCGGCGGGCTTCGACGAGGCGCGCGGCATGCCCGTTACTGTGCCATAGCGGTGTCGGCGGACGGCAGGCCAAATAGCACAGACGCGTTGCGTGCGGTCTGCGCGGCGAGCTCCTCGACCGGTTGCCCGAGCGCGCGCGCCACGGCGCCGAGTACGTGCGGCAGGAATGCCGGTTCGTTGCGGCGCGACTTCGGCTGCGGCCGCAGGTCGCGCGGCGTGAGGTAGGGCGAATCGGTCTCGATGAGCAGCCGATCAGGAGGAATGTCATGCACGAGCTCGAGCAAGTGCCGGCCGCGCCGCT
The DNA here is from genome assembly GCA_035310985.1 of Burkholderiales bacterium. Taxonomy (GTDB): domain Bacteria; phylum Pseudomonadota; class Gammaproteobacteria; order Burkholderiales; family SG8-39; genus DAHVFK01. The sequence continues at coordinate 2,798 of DATGDH010000137.1, read as the reverse complement.
CGTCGCAGATCCACCCGGTGATGCCGATGTACAGGCCGAGTTTCAGGTAGGCGTGCAGCTCGGCCTGCCCGCCGGTGAAGCAGTGCGCCACGGCCTTCGCCGGCCGGTAGTGATGCAGGATTTCGGCGAAGCGCGGGTGCGCGTCGCGCGAATGCAGGAACAGCGGCTTGCCGAGCTCGATGCCGAGCTCGAGCTGGGCCACGAACCAGCGTTCCTGGTCGGGGTGCGTGGAGTAGTTGCGGTTGTAATCGAGGCCGCATTCGCCGAGGGCCACCACGCGCGGACGCGCGGCCAGCTCGCGCAGCGCCGAGATCGTGCGCGCGTCGCAGTCGCGCGCATGGTGCGGGTGCACGCCGGCCGTGGCGTAGAGCTGCGCATGGCGCTCCGCCAGGCGCGCCGCGGCGCGGCTTTCCTCCACGGTGGTTCCCGTGACGAGGATGGTGCCGACGCCGGCCGCGCGCGCGCGCGCGAGCACCACCTCCAGATCGTCGCGGAACGACGAATGCGTGAGGTTGGCGCCGATGTCGGTGAGCAGCGTCACAGGCGCTTGAGCCGATACAGGAGCTCCAAGGCCTCGCGCGGCGAGAGCTCGTCTGGATTGGCCTGTCCGAGCGCCTCGCGCAGCGGATCGGCCGCCAGCTCCGCCGCGGCAGGTTCCTTGCCGAGAAACAGATCGGCCTGGTCGCCGTGCGCCAGGCTCGCCTCTTCGAGCGCCTGGAGGTAGCGCTTCGCCTGGCGGATCACCGGCTTCGGCACGCCGGCGAGCGCCGCCACCTGCAGGCCGTAGCTCTGGCTCGCCGGCCCTTCCTCGAGCGCGTGCAGGAACACGATCGTGTCCTTGTGCTCGACGGCGTCGAGGTGCACGTTCGCGACCTCGCGGTACTCGAGGGCCAGGCGCGTAAGCTCGAAGTAGTGGGTGGCGAAGAGGCTGAGCGCGCGCTTTTGCTCGATCAGGTGGCGTGCGATGGCCCAGGCGAGCGCCAGGCCGTCGAAGGTCGACGTGCCGCGCCCGACCTCGTCCATCAATACCAGGCTCTTCTCGGTCGCGTTGTGCAGGATGCTCGCGCTCTCGGTCATCTCGACCATGAAGGTCGAACGCCCGCCCGCCAGGTCGTCGGCGGCCCCGATGCGCGTGAATATCTGGTCGACCGGCCCGATGCGCGCCGCGCGCGCCGGGACGAAGCTGCCAACGTGCGCGAGCAGCACGATCAGCGCCACCTGGCGCATGTAAGTCGACTTGCCGCCCATGTTCGGGCCGGTGATGAGCAGCAGCCGGCGCGTCGGCGACAGGCGGCAGTCGTTGGCGATGAAGCGCTCGAGCTGCGCTTCGACGACGGGATGGCGACCGGCTTCGATCTCGATCACCGGCTCCTCGGCGAACGCCGGCCGGCAGTAATTGCGCCGCGCGGCGATGCCGGCGAAACAGGCGAGCACGTCGACCTGCGCCAGCGCGCGCGCCACGCGCTGCAGCGCGCCGACCTGCGCGGCGAGCTTCTCGAGTAGCGCGTCGTACAGGGATCGCTCGAGCGCCAGGGCGCGCTCGCTCGCCGACAGCGCCTTGTCCTCGAAGACCTTCAGCTCGGGCGTGATGTAGCGCTCGGCGTTCTTCAGCGTCTGGCGCCTGCGGTAGTCGACGGGGATCTTCTCCGCGTGCGCGTTCGTCACCTCGATGTAGTAGCCGTGCACGTGGTTGTAGGCCACCTTGAGGCTCGGGATCCCGGTGCGCGCGCGCTCGCGGGCTTCGAGCTCGAGCAGGAACCCGCCCGCGTTCGACTGCAGGCGGCGCAGCTCGTCGAGCTCGCCGTCGTAGCCCTCCGCGATCACGCCGCCGTCGCGCACCAGCGCCGCGGGCTCGGCCAGAAGCGCGCTCTGCAACAGCGAGAGCGCTTCATCGGGGGTCGCGAGATCCGCGCCGAGCGAGCCGAGCAGCGTCGAGCCCGCCTGCGGCAGCGCCGCGCGCAGCGCGGCGAGGCGCGCGAGGCTGTCGCGCAGGCTTGCGAGGTCGCGCGGGCGGGCGCTCCTGAGCGCCACGCGCGCGGCGATGCGCTCGACGTCGGCGAAGCGCCGCAGGACCGCGTGCAGCTCGTCGGATCTCCCGTCCAGTGCTTCGATCGCCTCGTGGCGCAACGCGAGCGTGTCGCGGCTGCGCAGCGGGTGGTGCAGCCAGTGACGCAGCAGCCGGCTGCCCATGCCGGTGGCGCATTCGTCCAGCAGCGAAAAGAGCGTCGGCGCGGGCTCGCCGCGCAGCGTTTCGGTGAGCTCGAGGTTGCGGCGCGTCGCCGCGTCGAGGCGCAGGTAATCGCCGCCGCGCTCCGCGACGATCGCCGCGACGTGCGCGAGCGCCTGGCCCTGGGTCTTCTTCGCGTAGTCGAGCAGCGCGCCGCAGGCGCCCACGGCGAGCGTCAGGTCCTCGCAGCCGTAGCCGGCGAGCGAGGCTGCGCCGAGCTGCTCGAGCAGCTTCTTCCTGCCCGCGCCGACGTCGAACTGCCAGGCCGGCAGGCGCGTGACGAAGAAGCCTTCCGGCGCGCAGCCCTCTGCGGCGAGCACTTCGGCGGGCGCGATGCGCCTGAGCTCGCTCGCGAGCAGCTGCGGCGCGATCTCGGCGACGCGCAGCTCGCCGCTCGCGAGCGACAGCCAGGCGAGCCCCACGCCCGCCCGGTCCGCGGCGAGCGCGAGCAGGACGTTGTCCGATTTCTCGTCGAGCAGCGCCGAGTCGGTGAGCGTGCCCGGCGTGACGATACGCGTCACCCGGCGCTCGACCGGCCCCTTGGCGGTGTTCGGATCGCCGATCTGCTCGC
>DATGDH010000136.1:0-4905 GCA_035310985.1 Burkholderiales bacterium | reverse complement strand
CGGCGAGGCGACGGCGGCCGCGGTGCAGGCGACTGCCGACGAAATGCGCGCCGCGGACCTTGGCCGGGCGCACGCGCTGCCTCTGGTCGGCATCGCGCTCCCGGTGCTGAAGGGGCTCAAGCAGGGCGAGCGCGACGCGCTAATCGAGGACGTGGCGAAAGTCGTCGAGGCCGACGGCAAGGTCACGCTCGGGGAGTTCGTGCTGGCGACGATCGTCAAGCAGCGCCTGCGCGAGGGTGCCGGCGGCCCGGTGGCGAGCAAGTACCGCAGCGTCGCAGAAGTGGATGGCGATGCGCGCGTGGTGCTCTCGCTGGTGGCGCATGCGGCGGCCGGCGATGCCGCGGCGGCGTACGCCAAGGGCGCCGAGTATCTCGGCCTGAATCTGCGCGCGCCGCTGCCGACGGCCGAGCTTTCCACGGCGACCGTCGGCGCCTCGCTCGAGCGCCTGCGGCTGCTTGCGCCGCTCGCCAAGCCGCGCGTGCTGAAGGCCTGCCTGGATGCGGCTTCCGCCGACGGCGCGCTCACGCTGGCCGAAGCGGAATTGGTGCGGCTGGTGGCATCAACGCTCGATTGCCCGCTTCCGCCGGTGCTCGCCGAGCTCGACCCGACGACGCTCAAATGAGCGGCTGGCGCGGGCTGGAGGCGGATCTCGCACGCTCGGTGTCGGGCGAGGTGCGGTTCGACGCGGGCGCGCGCGCCGCGTATTCCGCGGACGCCTCGAACTACCGCCAAGTGCCGATCGGGGTCGTGCTGCCGCGCTCGGTGGAGGACATCGTCGCGGCGATGGCCGCGTGCCGCGCGCACGGCGCGCCGGTGCTCGCGCGCGGCGGTGGCACCGCGCAGAACGGACAGAGCGTGAACGCGGCGGTCGTCATCGACTGCTCCAAGTACTTGAACCGCGTACGCTCGGTGGATCCGCAGGCGCGCCGCGCGCTCGTCGAACCGGGAGCGGTGTGCGACGCGCTGCGCGACGCTGCCGAGCGCCACGGCCTCACCTTCGCTCCTGACCCTGCGACGCATTCGCGCTGCACGCTCGGCGGCATGATCGCCAACAATTCTTGCGGGCCGCACTCGGTCATGGCCGGCAAGGCGGTTGAGAACATCGAGCGTCTCGAGGTGCTGACCTACGACGGCGCGCGCTTCTGGTGCGGCCCGACGAGCGACGCGGAGCTGGCTCGCATCGTCGCCGCGGGCGGGCGCCAGGGCGAGATCTACGCGCGCCTGAAGGCGCTCGCCGAGCGCTATGCCGACCGTATCCGCGCCGGCTTTCCGAAGATCAGGCGCCGCGTCTCGGGCTACAACCTCGATCAGCTGCTGCCCGAGAACGGCTTCAACGTGGCGCGCGCGCTGGTGGGCTCGGAGGGCACCTGCGCCTTCACGCTCGCGGCCGAGGCGCGGCTGGTCCACAGCCCGCGCGCGCGCGTGCTGCTGGTGCTCGGCTTTCCCGACATCTACCTCGCGGGCGACGCGGTGCCCGAGATCCTCGCCGCGCGCCCGATCGCCTGCGAAGGCCTGGACGAGAAGATCATTGGCGGACTGCGCGAGCGCCGCCTCAAGCTGGACGACATCGCGCTGCTGCCCGCCGGCGGGGCCTGGCTAATGTGCGAGTTCGGCGCCGAGGAACGCGAGGCGGCGCTCGCGCAGGCGCGCGCGCTCGAATCCGCGCTCGCCGGCCGCGCAGGAATTTCCGTCTGCCTGATCGGCGAGCCGGCCATGATCGCGCGCATGTGGGCGATCCGTGAGACGGGGGCTTCGGCCACGTCGCTCGCGCTGGGCGGCAAGGGGCCCGATCCGGTGGTCGGCTGGGAGGACGCGGCGGTCGACCCGCTGCGCCTGGGGGACTACCTGCGCGAATTCCAGGGGCTGATCGACCGCTTCGGTTATCGCACCTCTCTGTACGGGCACTTCGGCGACGGCTGCATCCACGCGCGCATCACCTTCGAACTGCGCACGCCCGAGGGCGTGGCGCACTGGCGCCGCTTTCTCGGCGAGGCGGCGCAGCTGGTGGTGAAGTACGGCGGCTCGCTCTCGGGCGAGCACGGCGATGGTCAGGCGAAAGCCGAATTTCTGCCTGCGATGTTCGGCCCGGATCTCATGGCTGCGTTGCGCGAGTTCAAGGCGATCTGGGATCCGGAGAACCGGATGAATCCCGGAAAGCTCGTGAGTGCCGCGGGCGAGGTGAACCGCGCGACCGACCATCTGCGCCTCGGGCCGGCGTACCGGCCGGTGACGCTGTCCACACGTCTTGCGTTCCGTTCCGAGGTCGGCGACGGCTTCACGCGCGCGACCGAACACTGCATCGGCATGGGCAAATGCCGCGCAGCCTCCGGGGGCACTATGTGCCCGAGCTACCGTGCCACCGGCGAGGAGCGCTATTCGACGCGCGGCCGCGCGCGCCTGCTGAACGAGATGCTGCGCGGCGAGGTGGTCACCGGCGGCTGGCAGAGCGAGGAAGTCAAGGAAGCGCTCGACTGGTGCCTCGCCTGCAAGGGCTGCAGGAGCGACTGCCCGACGCACACCGACATGGCGAGCTACAAAGCCGAGTTCCTGTCGCACTACTACGAGCGGCGCGCGCGCCCGCGCCAGGCGTACTCGATGGGGCGAATCGGGGAATGGGCGCCGCTCGCCGCGCGCGCGCCGCGGCTGGTGAATTTCCTGAGCCAGGCACCGGGCCTTGCCGCGCTCGCCAAGCGCGTGGCCGGCATCGCCCCGCAGCGCGCTTTACCGCGTTTTGCGGCGCGGACGTTCAGATCCGAATTCAATTCACGAAGCGCCGGCGGAGATCCGGTCATCCTGTTCGCCGACACGTTCAACAACCACTTCCGTCCGGACACGGCGCACGCCGCCGCGCGCGTGCTCGAAGCCGCCGGCTGTGCGGTCGAGGTGCCGCGCGAGGCGATCTGCTGCGGACGACCGTATTACGACTTCGGCATGCTCGGGCGTGCGCGCGCCACGCTCGAGCGACTGCTCGCCGCGCTCGGGCCGCGCCTGGAAGCAGGCATGCCGGTCGTCGTGCTCGAGCCGGGTTGCCTGTCAGTATTCCGCGACGAGCTGCGCCAGCTGCTGCCGGGCGACGCGCGCGCTGAGCGCCTCGCGCGTCAGGCGGTGACGCTCGCCGAGGTGCTGCGCGCGCGCGGCTGGCGTCCGCCGCACGTCGGCGGACGCGTCCTGGTGCACGGGCACTGTCACCAGAAGGCGCTCGGCGGAATGGCGGCGGAGCTCGCGCTGCTTGGCGAAGCGCGGGTCGAAGCCTCGGCGCCGGACACGGGGTGCTGCGGCATGTCCGGCTCCTTCGGCTTCAAGCCGGAGCACTACGAGACCTCGCGGCGCATCGCCGAGCTCGCGCTTCTGCCGGCGCTGCGCGCCGCGCAGGACGGGACCGCGATTGTCGCGGACGGCTTTTCATGCCGCGAGCAGGTCGAAGACCTCGGTGGCCGCGAAACGCTGCATCTGGCGCAGCTCCTTGCGCGCGCGCTCGACGGCTAGAATTCGCTCATGCGTACGCTGGTGCTCGCGCTCCTGATGCTGGCGGGGATGCCTGCGTTCGCGCAACCGACGCCCGCATCGTCGCCCGACGACCGGCTGTTCGCCGCGATCGACGCGGGCAAAGAGCTGGTCGCCGAGGGTCTGCTGCGGCGCAAGGAGGCAAACGTCGACGCGCGCAATGCGGACGGCGAGACTGCGCTGCAGCGCGCGGTGGAGCAGGGCATGGGGGAGCTGGCGGGCATGCTGATCGATGCCGGCGCGCGGATCGACGCGCGCTCGCAGCACGGCGAGACGGCGTTGCACCTCGCGGTGCTCGGCCCCGACGCGCGCCTCGTCGGACTGCTGCTCAAGGCGCGCGCCGACCCGAATGCGCGCAACGAGGCGGGCGAGTCGCCGCTTTACTGGGCGGCGTTGAGCGGCAACGCGGCCGCCGCGCGCGCCCTGCTCGACGCGGGGGCCGACCCGAACCTCGCCGATGCCCAGGGAAACCTTCCGCTGCACGCGGCGGCCCACGGCGGGCACCTGCGCGTCGTCGACATCCTGCTTCCCGCGACCGACGATCCGCTCGCCAAGAACCGCAAAGGCCTGAGCGCGGCGGACTATGCCGCCCAGGGCGGCTTCCAGGCGATCGCCAAGCGCATCGAGACGCACGCGCAAATCGAGCCCAAGAGCAACTTCGAAACGCTCGACATGGACGACCCGCGCCGCAAGCGGCTCGGCACGCACTAGAGCAGTTCGGCGGCGAGCAGCTCGTAGGACCGCAGGCGCGAGGCGTAATCGCCCGTGATCGTCAGCAGCATGACCTCGTCCGCGGCATAGCGCGCGGCGAGCGCCTCGATTTCCCTGCGACACTTTGCCGGCCCGCCGATGATCGCGCGCGCGCGCTGCGCCATGACGTAGCGGCGTTCGTCTTCGGTGTATTCGTGGCGCAGCGCCTCCTCCAGGGTCGGCACGGACGTGTCCAGATTGAGCGCCATGTGCAACCGCCGCAGGTCGATCGAGGCGGCGAGCCGCTCGGCAGCGGCGTCCGATTCCGCGCAGATCGCGAACGCGCACACGATGGCCTGCGGCCGCGGCTCGCGCGACGAGGGACGATACTGGTCGCGGTAGGCGTGCGTTACCTCGTCGCCGCCGTGCGGATTGATGAAATGCGCGAAGGCGAAGCGCAGGCCGAGCTGCGCGGCGAGCGCGCCGCTGTAGTCGGAGGAGCCGAGCAGCCAGACTTGCGGGGCGGTGTCGACTTCGGGCTGCACGCGCAGCCGGCGGAACGGATGCTCTTCCGGCAGCGTGCCGTCCAGGTGGCCGACGAGCTGCCACACCTGCTCCGGGAAGTCGCGCGCGTCGGGCATCCGCCCGCCGCCGACCGCCTGCGCGGTGCGCGCGTCCCCGCCGGGCGCGCGGCCAATGCCCAGGTCTATG
>DATGDH010000135.1:0-4905 GCA_035310985.1 Burkholderiales bacterium | reverse complement strand
CGGCGAGGCGACGGCGGCCGCGGTGCAGGCGACTGCCGACGAAATGCGCGCCGCGGACCTTGGCCGGGCGCACGCGCTGCCTCTGGTCGGCATCGCGCTCCCGGTGCTGAAGGGGCTCAAGCAGGGCGAGCGCGACGCGCTCATCGAGGACGTGGCGAAAGTCGTCGAGGCCGACGGCAAGGTCACGCTCGGGGAGTTCGTGCTGGCGACGATCGTCAAGCAGCGCCTGCGCGAGGGTGCCGGCGGCGTGGTGCCGAGCAAGTTTCAAAGCGTCGCCGAAGTGGATGCCGATGCGCGCGTGGTGCTCTCGCTGGTGGCGCACGCGGCGGCCGGCGATACTGCGGCGGCGTACGCCAAGGGCGCCGATTGCCTCGGCCTGAACCTGCGCGAACCGCTGCCGACGGCCGAGCTTTCCACGGCGACGGTCGGCGCCTCGCTCGAGCGCCTGCGGCTGCTTGCGCCGCTCGCCAAGCCGCGCGTGCTGAAGGCCTGCCTGGATGCGGCTTCCGCCGACGGCGCGCTCACGCTGGCCGAGGCGGAGTTGGTGCGGCTGGTGGCCGCAACACTCGATTGCCCGCTTCCGCCGGTGCTCGCCGAGCTCGACCCGACGACGCTGAAATGAGCGGCTGGCGCGGGCTGGAGGCGGATCTCGCGCGCTCGGTGTCGGGCGAGGTGCGGTTCGACGCGGGCGCGCGCGCCGCGTATTCCGCGGACGCCTCGAACTACCGCCAGGTGCCGATCGGCGTCGTGCTGCCGCGCTCGGTGGAGGACATCGTCGCGGCGATGGCCGTGTGCCGCGCGCACGGCGCGCCGGTGCTCGCGCGCGGCGGTGGCACCGCGCAGAACGGACAGAGCGTGAACGCGGCGGTCGTCATCGACTGCTCCAAGTACTTGAACCGCGTGCGCTGGGTGGATCCGCAGGCGCGCCGCGCGCTCGTCGAACCGGGAGCGGTGTGCGACGCGCTGCGCGACGCTGCCGAGCGCCACGGCCTCACCTTCGCTCCGGACCCTGCGACGCATTCGCGCTGCACGCTCGGCGGCATGATCGCCAACAACTCTTGCGGCCCGCACTCGGTCATGGCGGGCAAGACGGTCGAGAACATCGAGCGTCTCGAGGTGCTGACCTACGACGGGGCACGCTTCTGGTGCGGGCCGACGAGCGACGCCGAGCTGGCCCGCATCGTCGCCGCGGGCGGACGCCAGGGCGAGATCTACGCGCGCCTGAAGGGGCTCGCCGAGCGCTACGCCGACCGTATCCGCGCGGGCTTCCCGAAGATCAGGCGCCGCGTCTCGGGCTACAACCTCGACCAGCTCTTGCCCGAGAACGGCTTCAACGTGGCGCGCGCGCTGGTTGGCTCCGAGGGCACCTGCGCCTTCACGCTCGCGGCCGAGGCGCAGCTAGTCCACAGTCCGCGCGCGCGCGTGCTGCTCGTGCTCGGCTATCCCGACATTTACCTCGCGGGCGACGCGGTGCCCGAGATCCTCGCCGCGCGCCCGATCGCCTGCGAAGGCCTGGACGAGAAGATCATCGGCGGGCTGCGCGAGCGCCGCCTCAAGCTGGACGACATCGCGCTGCTGCCTGGCGGTAGGGCCTGGCTGATGTGCGAGTTCGGCGCCGACGAGCGCGAGGCGGCGCTTGCCCAGGCGCGCGCGCTCGAATCTGCGCTCGCCGGCCGCGCGGGGGTTTCTGCCTGGCTGATCGGCGAACCGGCCATGGTCGCGCGCATGTGGACCCTCCGCGAGACCGGCGCTTCGGCCACGTCGCTCGCCCTGGACGGCAAGGGGCCCGATCCGGTGGTCGGGTGGGAGGACGCGGCGGTCGACCCGCTGCGCCTGGGAGACTATCTGCGCGAATTTCAGGGGCTGATCGACCGCTTCGGCTATCGCACGTCGCTGTACGGGCACTTCGGCGACGGCTGCATCCACGCGCGCATCACGTTCGAGCTACGCACGCCCGAGGGCGTCGCGCACTGGCGCCGCTTTCTCGACGAGGCGGCGCAGCTGGTGGTGAAGTATGGCGGCTCGCTTTCGGGCGAGCACGGCGACGGCCAGGCGAAAGCCGAGTTCCTGCCTGCGATGTTCGGCCCGGATCTCATGGCCGCGTTGCGCGAGTTCAAGGCGATCTGGGATCCGGAGAACCGGATGAATCCCGGAAAGCTCGTGAGCCCCGCGGGCGAGGTGAACCGCGCGACCGACCATCTGCGCCTGGGGCCGGCGTACAGGCCGGTGACGCTCTCCACCCGTCTTGCGTTCCGTTCCGAGGTCGGCGACGGCTTCACGCGCGCGACCGAACACTGCATCGGCATGGGCAAGTGCCGCGCCGCGTCCGGGGGCACCATGTGCCCGAGCTACCGCGCCACCGGCGAGGAGCGCTATTCGACGCGCGGCCGCGCGCGACTGCTGAACGAGATGCTGCGCGGCGAGGTGATCACCGGCGGCTGGCAGAGCGAGGAAGTGAAGGAAGCGCTCGACTGGTGCCTCGCGTGCAAGGGCTGCAAGAGCGACTGCCCGACGCACACCGACATGGCGAGCTACAAGGCCGAGTTCCTGTCGCACTACTACCAGCGGCGCGCGCGCCCGCGCCAGGCGCACTCGATGGGACGCATCGGGGAATGGGCGCCGCTCGCCGCGCGCGCGCCGCGGCTGATGAATTTCCTGAGCCAGGCACCGGGCCTTGCCGCGCTCGCCAAGCGCGTCGCCGGCATTGCCCCGCAGCGCGCTTTGCCGCGTTTTGCGGCGCGGACGTTCAAATCCGAATTCAATTCACGAAGCACCGGCGGAGATCCGGTCGTCCTGTTCGCCGACACCTTCAACAACCACTTCCGTCCGGACACGGCGCACGCCGCCGCGCGTGTGCTCGAAGCCGCCGGCTGCGCGGTCGAGGTGCCGCGCCAGGCGATCTGCTGCGGACGACCGTATTACGACTTCGGCATGCTCGGGCGTGCGCGCGCCACGCTTGAGCGCCTGCTCGCCGCGCTCGGGCCGCGCCTGGAAGCGGGCATACCAGTGGTCGTGCTCGAGCCGGGCTGCCTGTCAGTATTCCGCGACGAGTTGCGTCAGCTGCTGCCGGGCGACGCGCGCGCCGAGCGCCTCGCGCGCCAGGCGGTGACGCTCGCCGAGCTGCTGCGCGCGCGCGGCTGGCGTCCGCCGCACGTCGGCGGGCGCGCCCTGGTGCACGGGCACTGTCACCAGAAGGCGCTCGGCGGGATGGCGGCAGAGCTCGCGCTGCTGCGCGAGGCGCAGGTCGAAGCCTCGGCGCCGGACACCGGGTGCTGCGGTATGTCGGGCTCTTTCGGCTTCAAGCCGGAGCACTACGAGACCTCGCGGCGCATCGCCGGGCTCGCACTCCTGCCGGCGCTGGGCGCCGCGCAGGACGGGACCGCGATCGTCGCGGACGGCTTTTCCTGCCGCGAGCAGGTCGAAGACCTCGGCGGCCGCGAAACGCTGCATCTGGCGCAGCTCCTCGCGCGCGCGCTCGACGGCTAGAATTCCCGCATGCGTACGCTGGTGCTCGCAGTCCTGATGCTCGCGGGGGTGCCCGCGCTCGCGCAATCCCCGACCGCAGCGTCGCCCGATGAAAGGCTGTTCGCCGCGATCGACATGGGCAAAGAGCTGGTCGCCGAGGGGCTGGTGCGGCGCAAGGAAGTCGACGCAAACGCGCGCAATGCGGACGGCGAGACTGCGCTGCAGCGCGCGGTGGAGCAGGGCATGGGCGAGCTGGCGGGCATGCTGATCGATGCCGGCGCGCGGGTCGACGTGCGCTCGCAGCACGGCGAGACGGCGTTGCACCTCGCGGCGCTCGGCTCCGACGTGCGCCTCGTCGGACTGCTGCTCAAGGCGCGCGCCGACCCAAATGCGCGCAACGAGGCGGGCGAGTCGCCGCTTTACTGGGCGGCGTTGAGCGGCAACGCGGCCGCCGCGCGTGCTCTGCTCGACGCGGGGGCCGACCCGAACCTCGCCAATGCCCAGGGAAACCTTCCGCTGCACGCGGCGGCTCACGGCGGGCACCTGCGCGTCGTCGACATCCTGCTTCCCGCGACCGACGATCCGCTCGCCAAGAATCGCAAAGGCCTGAGCGCGGCGGACTATGCCGCGCAGGGCGGCTTCCAGGCGATTGCCAAGCGCATCGAGACGCACGCGGAAATCGAGCCCAAGAGCAACTTCGAAACGCTCGACATGGACGACCCGCGCCGCAAGCGGCTCGATGCGCGCTAGAGCAGTTCGGCGGCGAGCAGCTCGTAGGACCGCAGGCGCGAGGCGTAATCGCCCGTGATCGTCAGCAGCATCACCTCATCCGCGGCGTAGCGCGCGGCGAGCGCCTCGATTTCCGTGCGACACTTTGCCGGCCCGCCGATGATCGCACGGGCGCGCTGGGCCATGACGTAGCGGCGTTCGTCCTCGGAGTACGCGTGGCGCAGCGCCTCCTCCACGGTTGGCACGGGCGTGTCCAGATTGAGTGCCATGTGCAGCCGCCGCAGGTCGATCGAGGCCGCGAGCCGCTCGGCAGCGGCGTCCGATTCCGCGCAGATCGCAAACGTACACACGATGGCCTGCGGCCGCGGCTCGCGCGACGAGGGATGGAACTGGTCGCGGTAGGCGCGCATTACCTCGTCGCCGCCGTGCGGGTTGATGAAATGCGCGAAGGCGAAGCGCAGGCCGAGCTGCGCGGCGAGCGCGCCGCCGTAGTCGGAGGAGCCGAGCAGCCAGACTTGCGGGGCGGTGTCGACTTCGGGCTGCACGCGCAGCCGTCGGAACGGATGCTCCTCCGGCAGCGTGCCGTCCAGGTGGCCGACGAGCTGCCACACCTGCTCCGGGAAGTCGCGCGCGTCGGGCATCCGCCCGCCGCCGACCGCCTGCGCGGTGCGCGCGTCCCCGCCGGGCGCGCGGCCAATGCCCAGGTCTATG
>DATGDH010000134.1:0-24457 GCA_035310985.1 Burkholderiales bacterium | reverse complement strand
CAACACCTCGCAGCCGCCCTACCAGCCGAGCGGCATACCGCCCGCGCCGAACGACAGCCGCGAGCTCGCCGACGCGACGCGCTTTCCGGCGACCCCGTTCCACGAGAAAACCATCGGCGACACGCTGTCGGCGCGGGGCGTGTCGTGGGCCTGGTACGCGGGCGGCTGGAACGCCGCGCTCGCCGACGGCCGGCAGGACCCGAAAGTGAAGCGCAGCGTGATTTACAACCGCGCGGCGGGCAGCCCGATCTTCCAGCCGCACCACCAGCCGTTCAACTACTACGCGCGTTTCGCGCCCGGCACCGCGGACCGCGCCGAGCACCTGAAGGACGAATCCGACATGCTCGCCGCGATCGACAAGGGCGCGCTGCCGCAGGTGGCGTTCTTCAAGCCGGCGGGGCGCTATACCGAGCATCCGAGCTATACGGATGTCGTTTCAGGCGACCTTCATTTGAACGAGATCCTGGAGAAGCTGCGCAACAGTCCGCAATGGCCGCACATGGCGGTGATCGTCACCTACGACGAGAACGGCGGCTTCTGGGACCACGTGCCGCCGCCTTCGGGGCCGGGCTGGAGCGACCGCTGGGGGCCGGGCACGCGCATTCCCGCGCTCATCATCTCGCCGTACGCCAGGCGCGGCTACGTCGACAAGACGCCGTACGACACCACCTCGATCCTGAAATTCGTCACCGAGCGCTTCGGGCTCGAGCCGCTTCCCGGCGTGCGCGCGAAGGCGGGCGACCTGACGAACGCGTTCTCGTTCTAGCGGCGCGCTAGCCGGCGAGGGTGCGGCGCGCCCAGTCGAGCACGCGCGCCAGGCGCGGCGGCAGCAGGTCCTCGGCTTCGTCGAAGCTCACCCAGCGCCACTCGTGGTGCTCGGGATGGCCGAGCTCGGGGGACACCGGCAGCCCGACCTCCGGCTGCTCGGTCTCCGCGATGTAGTAGCGCGCGACTTTGCCGAGAGCGTAAGGCAGGGTCTCGCAGTATTGGTCGTCGAACGGGAAGTGGAGCTCGGAGATCCCGGTCTCCTCGGCGACCTCGCGCCTGGCCGCATCGAACTCGCTCTCGCCCGCCTCGACCAGGCCCTTGGGAAAGTCCCAGTTGCGGTAGGCGCGCAGCACGAGCAGGCGCACGCCGCGCTCGGTGCGGCGGAATACGACGGCGCCCGCGGCGCGCTCCTTGAGTTGGATCAAAAGTTCCTCCCGGCCGGCAGGCTAGCCTAACAAAAAGGGCAATGGAGGTGGCGATGGACTCTCTACTGTTTCTGGGGGTGTTCGACCTGCCGTGGTGGGGGTACGCGCTGGTCGCGCTGGGGCTGACCCACGTCACGATCGTCGCGGTCACGGTGTACCTGCACCGCCACCAGGCGCACCACGCGCTCGATCTGCATCCGCTGGTGAGCCATTTCTTCAGGTTGTGGCTGTGGATGACCACCGGCATGGTCACCAAGGAGTGGGCCGCCGTGCACCGCAAGCACCACGCCAAGTGCGACACGCCGGAGGACCCGCACAGCCCGCAGGTCTACGGCATCAACCGCGTGCTCTGGCTCGGCGTGTTCCTCTACGTCACGGAAGCGCGCAAGCCCGAGACTCTGGCGCGTTACGGCCAGGGTACGCCCGACGACTGGCTCGAGCGCCATGTGTACTCGAGGTTCCCGGTCGTCGGCATCGTCTTGACGGGCGCGGTCGATATCGTGCTGTTCGGCGCCGTGCCTGGGGGATTGATCCTGCTCACCCAGCTCGCGTGGATTCCGTTCTGGGCGGCGGGCGTGATCAACGGCATCGGCCACTACTGGGGCTACCGCAACTGGCCGACGCCGGACTGGAGCACCAACATCGTGCCTTGGGGCCTGCTGATCGGCGGCGAGGAGCTGCACAACAACCACCACGCCTTTCCGACCTCAGCCAAGCTTTCCTGCAAACCGTACGAGCTCGACATCGGCTGGGCATACATCCGCATGCTCGAGTTGGCCCGCCTCGCAAAGGTCAAGCACGTCGCGCCGACTCCGCGCCTCGCGGCGCCCAAGCCGGCGGTCGACCCGCTCACCCTGCAAGCCGTCATCGCCAACCGCTATGACGTGCTGGCGAAGTATGCCCGCTCGCTGAAGCGTGCCTATATGGGGGAGCTGCGCGCGCTGCGCGTACGCGCACCCGAGGACGCGCGCAAGCTGGAGCGTCTCGAACCCTGGCTCGATCGCGACGAAAAGATGCTGCGCGAGCCGGAGCGCAAGGCGCTTGCCGAGCTGCTGCCCAGGTCGCGTGTGCTGCAGACGATGTACGCGATGCGCCGCGACCTCGCGGCGGTATGGGGGCGCTCTTCGGCCAGCCGCGACCAGCTCGTCAGGCAGCTGCAGGACTGGTGCCGTCGCGCCGAGGAGAGCGGCATCGGGCCCCTGCGGGAGATCGCCGAGCGGCTGCGCTCCTACGCGTAATCGCCGTAACGCGCTGATGCCGTAGCGCTTTTCGGCGCTCACTTGAATCCCGAGGGTTCGGGCGCCATCTAGCGACCATGAAATCGCGCGACTTACGCAGCCTGATGTGGGGCGAGGCCCTGTCGCTCCTGGAGCAGGCGGAACGCCTGCAGCGCCAATTCTTCCGGCTCGAGTCTGCCCGCGCGCAGGCACCGTCCTGGGAGCCGCCGGTCGACGTGGTCGAGACCGCGGACGCGCTGTTGGTCGAGGTTGCGCTGCCCGGCGTGTCGCCCGATGCCGTGGCGATCGGCGTGGAAGCGGGCGGGGTCACCATATCGGCGTTGCGCGCGTTCCCGGCGCGCGAGGGCGGCGCGCACATCTTGCGCGTCGAGATTCCATACGGTCGCTTCGAGCGCCGCATCCAGCTGCCGATGCACGCGCTCGAGCTGACGGGGAGAACGCTGCGCGACGGCTGTCTCACGCTCAGATTCGCGAAACGCAAGGAGGCCGCATGAACCTCTGGCCGAAGTTCCACAAGACGCTGTCCGCTGCGGAAGGCCCCGGCGCCGCGCCGCAGCCGAAGCAGCCCGAGGGCGCGCTGAAGCCGCTGCCGGAGGGCGCGCTCGCGCTCATTCCGATGCGCAACACGGTGGTGTTTCCGGGCATCATCGCGCCGGTCACCATTGGACGCCAGGCCTCGGTCGCCGCGGCGCAGGAAGGCGCGCGCACGGAGCGCCAGATCGGCTTCCTGCTGCAACGCGACCCGGCCAAGGACAAGGTGGGCCCGAACGACCTGTACTGGGTCGGCACGGCGGGCCAGATCGTGCGCTACGTGACCGCGCCCGAAGGGGCGCACCACCTGGTGGTGCAGGGCCAAGCGCGCTTCCGCGTGCTCGAGTTCCTCGAGGGCTGGCCGTTTCTGGTGGCGCGCGTGGCAATGGTCGAGGAGGCGGCGGCCGAAGGCTCCGAGATCGAGGCGCGCTTCCACCAGCTGAAAGCCCAGTCCGCGGAGGCGATCGAGCTGCTGCCGAACGCCCCCGACGGCCTGTCGAACGTGGTGCAGGGCATCGACTCGCCGGCGGCGCTAGCCGACATGGTGGCCAACTTCCTGGATGTGAAGCCGGAAGAAAAGCAGCAGCTGCTCGAGAGCTTCGACATCAAGGCACGCCTTGACCGCGTGCTCGCGCTGCTCGGCGAGCGCATCGGCGTGCTGCGCCTGTCCAAGGAGATCGGCGACCAGACGCGCAAGGCGTTCGACGAGCGCCAGCGCGAGCACGTGCTGCGCGAGCAGATGCGCCAGATCCAGAAGGAGCTGGGCGAGACCGAAGACACCGTGGCCGAGATCGAGGAGCTGAAAAAGGCGATCGACGAGGCGGGCATGCCCGAGGACGTGGCCAAGCACGCCAACAAGGAGCTGAAGCGCCTGCAGCGCATGAGCGAGGGCGGCGGCGAGTCGTCGATGCTGCGCACCTACCTCGAGTGGCTCACCGAGCTGCCGTGGAAGGCGGGCGAGCAGAAGCCGATCGACATCGCGGAGGCGAGGAAGGTGCTCGACGAGGACCACTTCGGACTGGAGAAGATCAAGCGACGCATCCTCGAGTACCTCGCGGTGAGGAAGCTCAATCCCGAGGGCAAGAGCCCGATCCTGTGCTTCGTCGGCCCGCCGGGCGTGGGCAAGACCTCGCTCGGGCAGTCGATCGCGCGCGCGACGGGGCGCAAGTTCCAGCGCGTGGCGCTCGGCGGCCTGCACGACGAGGCCGAGATCCGCGGGCATCGCAGGACCTACGTCGGCGCGTTGCCCGGCAATATCATCCAGGCGATCCGGCGCGCCGAGTCGCGCACCGCGGTGCTGATGCTGGACGAGATCGACAAGCTCGGCATGGGGGGCTTCCACGGCGACCCGGCTTCCGCGCTTCTCGAGGTGCTCGATCCGGAGCAGAACTCGAAGTTCCGCGACAACTATCTGGGCGTCGACTTCGATCTGTCGAAAATGCTCTTCATCGCCACCGCGAACGTGCTCGACACGATCCCCGGACCGCTGCGCGACCGGATGGAGATCATCCAGCTTCCCGGCTATACCGAGGAGGAGAAGCTCGAGATCGCGAAGCGCTACCTGGTGAAGCGCCAGCTCGAGGCGAACGGCCTGAAGCCCGGGCAGGCGTCGATAAGCGATGCGGCGCTCGCCGCGATCGCGCGCGACTACACGCGCGAAGCGGGCGTGCGCAATCTCGAGCGCGAGATCGGCTCGGTGCTGAGGAACGTGGCGATGCGCATCGCCGAGGGGCAGGCGCAATCGGTGTCGATCGACGCGCCCGACCTGCACGCGATCCTCGGCGCGCGCAGGTTCGAAAGCGAAGTGGCGCAGATGACCAGCGTGCCGGGCGTGGCCACGGGCCTCGCCTGGACGCCGGTCGGCGGGGATATCCTGTTCATAGAGGCGACGCGCGTGCCCGGCTCGGGCAAGCTGATCCTCACCGGGCAGCTCGGCGACGTGATGAAGGAGTCGGCGCAGGCCGCGCTCACGCTCGCCAAGCGCCTCATCGGCGATCCGATGGAAAAGAGCGACATCCACGTGCACGTGCCGGCGGGTGCGACGCCCAAGGACGGCCCGAGCGCAGGCGTGGCGATGTACCTTGCGCTGGTCTCGCTGCTCACCGGCAGGCCGGTGCGGAGCGACGTCGCAATGACCGGCGAGATCTCGCTAAGAGGCCTCGTGCTGCCGATCGGCGGCGTGAAGGAAAAGACGCTCGCCGCGCTGCGCGCGGGCATCCGGACCGTCATGCTGCCGAAGCGCAACGAGAAGGACCTCGAGGACGTGCCGGCCGAGGCGCGCGAGAAGCTGCGCTTCGTATTCCTCGAAAAGGTCGAGGAAGCGGTCGCCGAGGCGATCGGCGAGCTTCCGGAGACGTTCCGAAAGCAGGCCGCCTGAGGGCGCGGTAACATCGGGCGATGCGCTTCGCCCTGCTGTTGCACGTGCTCTCGGTCGTCGTCTGGGTCGGCGGCATGTTCCTCGCCTACTTGGCGGTGCGTCCCGCGGCGGCCGAGACGCTCGAGCCGCGGCAGCGCCTGCGACTGTGGGCGGGCATCTTCCGGCGCTTTTTCCGCTGGGTGTGGGCGGCCGTGGCGCTACTGCTGCTGACCGGCTTCTCCATGATGGGCGAGATGGAGAGGGTGCCCGCCTACGTGCAGGCGATGGCGGGCATCGGCATCGTCATGATGGCGATCTTCCTGCACGTGTACTTCGCGCCTTACGGGCGTCTAAATCGCGCCGTGGCCGCCGAGGACTGGAAGGCGGGCGGCGCGGCGCTGTCACAGATCCGGGTGCTGGTCGGCATCAACCTGCTGCTGGGCCTCGCCAACGTGGCGGTGGCGCTGCTCGGTCCGGCTCTCGGCTAGGCTGCGGGCCTTAGCGGTCCGCGCGCAGGGCGAGCGGCCGCAGGCCGGGAACGGTCTGCCCGATCTTCGCGCTCAGGAATTCGGCATCGCGCTGCGACAGCGGGGGCGTCAGTCGAACGCGGTAGATGCCGCTCCCGTCGGCGGCGTCGACGCGCGTCACGGTGCAGGTGAAGCCGGCGCGTGTCACGCGCTGCGCCAGCCTGCGGGCATGCGCTTCCTCGCGGAATGCGCCAAGCTGCACGACGTAGCCGGGTTCCGGAGGCCCGGCGGGCCGCGTCTCCTCGGCCGCGGCCGCGTCGGGCGACGCCGCGCGCGGCTGATACGCGAGCGAGCGCAGATTCTCCACGGGATCTTCAATGCCACCGTCCGCTACGAGCAGCGTGCCCTCGTCCACCCATACTGCATACAGCGCATTCGACGATTCGATGAGCTTGCTCGTGCGGCCGATCGACACGCGCGCGTAGGTGCGCAGCTCGGAGGCGCGGCGCGGCGAGGCTGCGACGGCGGGCGCGGGGGCGCCCTCGACTTGGGCATGGAAGAGCACGCGCGCGGATTTTCCAGGCGCAATGCGCACGATTCCGGGGCCGCCGTCCGACCAGCTCGCCACCGGAATGTAGCGCGCGCCCGCGGCGCCGGGTTTGAGGCCGACGTCCGGCGGCAGCTTCACCTCGGCGGACAGCGGCAACGCGCCGGCCGCGCCGCGTTGCGCGGCATACCGTACGGCGGTGCCGCGGCGCGGCGCAGGCAGCGCGCGCGCCGCGATGCCCCACTCCGTGATCACGCAGTCCGGCGCGAAGCCCGGCGCGTGGTAGACGAAATGTGCATAGAAGGCGGCAGCATGCTGCGCGCCACCGTTTCGCGCGAGGATTTCCCACACCTCGACGCCCCGGCCTTCCTGCAGGGCCTGCACGAGCGGCTTGCTGCTCTGCCGAAGGTCGAGGTACAGGCCCCGGCTGCCGCCGCTGCCGCCCGCGACGCGCGGATCGAACGGCTCGATGCTCATGCCGACCGTCGCCGCCGGGGCGCCTGCTGGCGCGGGCGGGGGGCGCGTGAACAGCCAGTGCAAAGCGAGCGCGCCCGCAAGCATCGCGAGCAGCAGAGCGAACGACGCGAGAATGCGCACGCGCACAAGGTGCCTTTCGATTCGCCGTGCCCGGAGCGCGCGCGGCTTGTGTAGTCAGCTCCGCGCCGTAGATGCGCTCATGCTCTTCCGCCGGCTGCCCGAAGGCAGAGGAGGGGGACCGGGCGGAGCGGCGCGAGGATCAGGGCGCGAAGCACGGATCCAAGCTAGCGCGGCGTGGCGGCCGCTATCTTGATCCTGGTCAATCCGTCACGCCGGCCGGCCTAGTCGCGTGCGGGAACGCGATCGAGCTCGGCGAGCCAGGCCTCGGCGTTGCCGTCGGAGGGCGCGCGCCAGTCGCCGCGCGGCGAGAGCGAGCCGCCGGAGCCGACCTTGGGGCCGTTGGGCAGCGCGCTGCGCTTGAACTGGCTGCTCTGGAAGAAACGCTTCAGGAACACGCCGAGCCACTTGCGGATCTCGGCAAGGCGGTAGCCGCCCTTGCCGCGCCACGCGTTCCAGGCGAGGAACGCGACCTTCGAGGGTGCGTACCCGAAGCGCAGCGTGTAGTACAAATGGAAGTCCTGCAGCGCATACGGACCGATGACGCTCTCGGTGAGCTGGGCCGGCTGGCCTCGCCTGTCGCCGGGCACGAGCTCCGGGCTGATCTCGGTTGCCAGCACGCGCGCCAGCACGCGGCCGACGGCGCGCTCGAACTGCGCGGACTTCGCTACCCAGCCGATCAGGTAGCGCACCAGCGTCTTGGGCACGCTCGCATTGACCGCGTAGTGCGACATCTGGTCGCCGACGCCGTAGGTGCACCAGCCGAGCGCGAGCTCCGACAGGTCGCCCGTGCCGACGACGATCGCGCCGTGAAGGTTGGCCAATCGGAACAGGTGGCTGGTGCGCTCGCCAGCCTGCACGTTCTCGAAGGTGACGTCGTAGACCTTGCGCCCGCGCGCGTAGGGGTGGCCCAGGTCCTTCAGCATCTGCAGGCAGGAGGGCCGGATGTCGATCTCCTCGGCGCTCGCGCCGATCGCGCGCATCAGCGCCCAGGCCTGGCCCTTGGTGCGCGAGGTGGTGGCGAAGCCCGGCATCGTATAGGCGAGGATGTTGCGCCGGGGCAGCCCGAGCTGGTCGACCGCGCGCGCACACACGAGCAGCGCCTGCGTCGAGTCGAGCCCGCCGGAGACGCCGATCACGAGCCTTTGCGTGCCCGTGGCGCGCATGCGCGTCACCAGTCCCTGCACCTGGATGCGGTATACCTCCTCGCAGCGCGCGTCGAGCGTCGCCGGGTCGCCCGGTACGTAGGGATAGCGCGCGACCGAACGCGCGAGCGGCAGACGGCCGCCGGGCAGCGCGAGCGAGAAGCCGACCTCGCGAAAGCGCGCGACCTCGGCCTTGTGGCGCGCGATCGACTGGCCGAAGGAGTTCTGCCGCATGCGGTCCGCCGCGAGCCGGTCGAGGTCGATGTCGGCGAAGGTGAGCTGCGGCTCGTCGGCAAAGCGCCGCGATTCGGCGAGCAGCGTGCCGTTCTCCCACGCCATCGCGTGACCGTCCCAGGCGAGATCGGTGGTCGATTCGCCCGGCCCCGCGGCGCTGTACAAGTAGGCGGCGACGCAGCGCGCCGACTGGTTCGCGGCGAGCTCGCGCCGGTACTCGTGCTTGCCGATGACCACGTTCGAAGCGGAGAGATTGGCGATCAGCGTCGCGCCGGCGAGCGCGGCGAAGGTCGACGGCGGCGCCGGGACCCACAGGTCCTCGCAGATCTCCGCGTACAGCTTGAGCCGCGGCTGCGCGTCGAGCCGGAAGACGAGGTCCGTACCGAACGGCGCGCTCTGCCCCGCGAGCGTGATCTCGCGTCGCGGGCAGGTCTCGCCCGGCGTGAATTGGCGCAGCTCGTAGAACTCGCGGTAGTTCGGCAGGAAGCTCTTGGGCGCGACGCCCACCAGACGGCCGCGGCAGACGAGCGCCGCGCAGTTGTACAGCAGGCCGTCCACCTGCACCGGCAGGCCGACCAGGGCGGCGAGCGGCAGCGCGCGCGTCGCGCGCATGAGCCCGGCGAGCGCCCCTTCGGCCGCCGCGAGCAGCGCCTGCTGGTGGAACAGGTCCTCGCAGCTGTAGGACGACAGCCCGAGCTCGGGGAACACGGCGAGCAGCGCCTTCTCGCGCGCCGCCCCGCGCATGAGCTCGACGGTGCCGCGCGCGTTGAACGCGGGGTCGCCGACGCGCAGCGCGGGCGTCGCGAGCGCGACGCGCACGAAGCCGTGCCGGTACAGGTTGAAGAAGTCTTCCCGGGCCGCCATGCGCCCATTCTAGCCCAGTCCGGATATGGTATCTTATGCCATATGGTGCTGCTAGCGGAGAAGGTCCTGCTCGCCGACGGCACGTTGCTCGAAGTCGAGCTCGATTCGGACGGCGGCTACCTCCTGCGCTGCGGCGTGCTGGTCGAGTATGCGAACGGCCGGCGCCGCCTGCGCGGGCGCTCGCTGCCCTACGAGTTCCGCTCGGTCGAGCAGCTGCGCTACGACTTCGAGCGCGATGTGGAAGAGCAGGGAGGGGGCCTTGGCGAAGCGGCTTGAGCTGCGCCTGGGCGGCGCGGGCGACGCACTCGACCGCTTCGAGGCGGCGTGGAACCGCAGGCTGGAAGGCAGGCGCGCGCTGCCGCTCGCCGTACTCACGCTGCCAGACCTGCCGGCGCTGGTGAAGGAGCTCTCGCCGGCGCGCTGGGCGCTCGTCGTCCGGCTGCGCGCCGAGGGGCCGCTGTCGGTGTACGAGCTGGCCAGGCGCCTCGGGCGCGACTACAAGAACGTGCACACCGATGTGAAGCGGCTGGTCGAGCTCGGGCTGATCGAGCGGCGTGGCGCCGCGGCGGTGGCGGTCGGCTGGGACGCGGTGCGCGCCGAGCTGCGGCTGGGTGACTAGAGGTCGAGCGTGGTGACGCGGCGCAGCTCGCGCCGCTCGCTGGCGTCGTCGAACGGCCGCGCGCGGTGCATCGTGGCGCGGTTGTCCCAGATGACCAGGTCGCCGACGCGCCAGGCGTGGCGGTAGACGAAGCGCGGTTGCGTCGCGTGATCAATCAGGTCGCGCAGCAGCAGGCGCCCCTCGGGCAGCGGCCAGTCTTGGATGCGCGAGGCGTGCGACGCGAGGTAGAGCGAGCGGCGGCCGCTACGCGGGTTGACGCGCACGAGCGGATGGACGGCGCCTCTCAGGAGCTCGGCTTCCCCGGAAGAGAACTCGAAGCCGAGCGTCTGGCGCGAGTAGGCGATCGAATGGTGCACGCGCAGCCCCTCGAGGCGCGCACGCATGGCGTCGTCCAGCGCCTCGTAGGCCGCGCACATGTCGGCGAACTCCGTATCCGCCCCGGCCGACGGCACGACGCGGGCGTGCAGCATCGAGTAGCGACCCGGGGGATCCTGGAACGAAGCGTCGGTGTGCCATAGCCGGTTGCCGAGCGCGTACTGGCGCCTGCGATCGTCGCGCGCGAGGATCGCGCCGTCTGCGCCCAGGTTCGAGATGTCGGTGAGCGCCTCGTCGCCGAAGCGGTTCGCGCCGAGCGCCGCGCTTCCGGTCTTGGTGTGCAGGGCGCCGTCGAAGCGCTTGGCGAAAGCGAGCTGCTCGGCGTCGCCGAAGGCCTGGTCGCGGAACACGAGCACGCGGTGCTCGTCCATCGCCACGCGGATTTCCTCGAGGGTCGCGCGGTCTTCCACCTGGCACAGGGCGATCGGACCCGCCTCGGCGACGAAGCTCGGATGCAGCGGGCGGAATGCGAGGGCCATGATGGCAGGCTGCGCTAACATAGCACGATGAATCCCGCCGCGCAGCCGCTCGAGCTCGAGCACTACTGGATGCCGTTCACCGACAACCGGCGCTTCAAGCGCGCGCCGAGAATGATCGTGTCGGCGAAGGACATGTACTACGTCACCGCGGAAGGAAAGCAGGTCCTGGACGGGCTGGCGACCCTGTGGTGCGTGAACGCGGGGCACTGCCGCCCCAGGGTGGTCGAGGCGATCCGCAGGCAGGCCGGAGAGCTCGACTTTGCGTCGTCGTTCTCGCTCGGGCACCCCTTGCCGTTTCGCGCCGCCGAGCGCATCGCCGCGATCGCGCCGCAGGGCATGGGACACGTGTTCTTTACCAACTCCGGGTCGGAAGCGGTCGATACCGCGCTCAAGATCGCGCTCGCCTACCACCGCATCCGCGGCGAAGGAGCGCGCGCCAGGTTCATCGGCCGCGAGCGCGGCTATCACGGCGTGAACCTCGCCGGGATCTCGGTCTCCGGGGTGCCGATGAACCGCCGGGCGTTCGGCGCGGCGCTCCTGCCCGCAGTCGACCACCTGCGCCATACGCAGGACCTGGAGACGTGCGCGTTCGTGCGCGGCTGCGCCGAGCGCGGCGGCACGGAGCTCGCCGACGAGCTGGAGAGTCGGCTCATCCCGCTGCACGGCGCCGAGAACATCGCCGCGCTGATCGTCGAGCCGGTATCTGGGGCGGGCGGTGTGCTGGTGCCGCCCAAGGGCTATCTCGAGCGGCTGCGCGAGATCTGCACGCGGCACGGCATCCTGATGATCCTGGACGAGGTGATCTGCGGCTTCGGGCGCCTCGGGACGCCGTTCGCGGCACAGCACTTCGGCATCCAGCCCGACTTGATCACCTTTGCGAAGGGCATCACTTCGGGCGCGGTGCCGCTGGGAGGCGTGATCGTGAAGGATTCGATCTACGAGACATTCATGCAGGCCAAGGGCGGCGGTGTCGAGTTCTTCCACGGCTACACGTATTCGGGGCATCCGCTGGCGTGCGCCGCCGCGCTCGGCGCGCTCGATACCTACGCCGATGAGCGCTTGTTCGAAGTCGCGGCGGGGCCGCTGGCGAAGTATTTCGAGGATGGCGTGCACGCCATGAAGGGCCTGCCGAACGTGATCGACTGCCGCAACCTCGGGCTGATCGGCGCGATCGAGCTCGCGCCGCGCCCGGGCGCACCGGGCGCGCGCGCCTTCGAGGCCTTCGAGAAGTGCTGGGACAAGGGCGTGTTCGTGCGCCCGATCGGCGATGCGATCGGCTTTTGCCCACCGCTGATCGTGGAGAAAAAGCACCTCGATCAGATGTTCGGCACGGTGGCCGAGGTGCTGCGAACCGTCGCCTAGCCTACAGCCAGCCGGCTTTTCTGAACCGGTACCAGAGATAGACGTCGATTCCCGCCATGGCAACGAGCGACGCCGGGTAGCCGACGGCCCACTTCAGCTCGGGCATGTGCTCGAAATTCATGCCGTAAATGCCCGCGATCATGGTCGGCACCGCCACGAGCGCGGCGTAGGCGGCGAGGCGCTTGGTGACCTCGGTCTCGCCGATCGTGATCATCGCCAGGTTGACCGAGATCGCCGTGGTGACGGTGTCGCGCTCGGAATCGATCGACTGGTTGAGCCGAAGCAGGTGGTCGTAGACGTCGCGGTAGTACTCGCCCAAGCCGGCGCATACCTGGGGCACCCGACCGCCGAAGAGCCGGCTCACCCCCTCGAGCAAGGGCGCCGTGGCGCGCTTGAGAACCATCAGCTTCTGCTTCAGGCCGTAAAGCGCCTCGATGTTGGCACGCGGCGAGCGGTTTGCGAAGATCTCCTCCTCGATCGCCTCGAGCCGGGTTTCGAGCGCATCGAGCACCGGGAAGTAGCGGTCCACGACGGCGTCCATCAGTGCGTAGAGCACGTACCCCGCGCCGTTCTTGAGCAGCTCGGGTTCGCGCTCGGTGCGCGCACGCACTTCCTGCAGGCCCTTCGGCGAGTGATTGCGAACCGATAGCACGTAGTTGCGGCCGACGAAGATGTCGATCTCGCCGGCCTGCAGCTCGTCCCCGACGGCTTCGACGGTGTGCAGCACGACAAACAGGGAGTCGCCGTACTCCTCGATCTTGGGCCGCTGGTGGCCGTGAGTGGCGTCCTCGACGGCGAGCTCGTGCAGGCCGAACTCGTCCTGCATTTCCTGGAGCTCGGAGGGCTCCGGATCGCGCAGCGCCACCCACACGAAGCAGCCTGGCCGAGAAAGGTAGGACCTGATCTCGTCCTTGCCGATCTCGGCGAGCTTGTGGCCGTCCTGGTAGGCGACGCAGTTGATCAGCATGCGGCAATCATAGCCTCATCGGCTAAAATCGGCGCCTTCGCCTGCCAGGATCGACCGCCATGCCCGAGATCAGCAAACGCGCCGCAAGCCTCGGAACGGAGAACGCCTTCGTGGTGCTCGCCGAAGTGAACGAGCTCGCGCGGCGCGGCAAGGACATCATCTCTTTCTGCATCGGCCAGCCTGACTTTCCCGCACCGCAGAACGTGCAGGAGGCGGGGATACGCGCCATCCGCGAGGGGCGCCACGGCTACACGCCTTCGGCCGGCATCAGTGAGCTGCGCGAGGCGGCCGCGAAGTATCTCTCCGCGCGGCGCGGCGGGCTGCCGATCCGCGCCGAAGACGTCGTCGTCGGGGCGGGGGCGAAGCCCTTCATCGCCTACGCGATCCTCTCGGCCACCGACTACGGCGCAGGCGACGAGGTGCTCTATCCCAATCCCGGCTTCCCGATCTACGAGTCGCAAATCCTTGCGAGCGGCGCGCGCCCCGTGCCGATCCACCTGCGCGAGTCGCGCGGCTTCTCGTTCGACCCGGCCGAGCTCGAGCGGCTGATCACGCCGCGCACCAAGCTCCTCATCCTCAACTATCCGCACAACCCGACCGGCGGGCTTCTGTCGCGCAAGGAGCTGGAGGCGATCGCCGCGATCCTAAAGAAGCACCCGCAGGTCTGGGTGTACGCGGACGAGATCTACAGCCGCCTGGTGTATGCGGGCGAATTCTTCTCGATCGCCCAGGTGCCCGGTATGTACGAGCGCACGATCATCTCCGACGGCGCCTCCAAGACCTGGGCGATGACCGGGTGGAGAATCGGCTTCACGGCCAACCCGGTGCTCGCTCCGGTGTTCACCCGCTGGATCACCAACACCGACAGCTGCGCCTCGCAGATCAGCCAGTGGGCGGCGCTCGAGGCGGTGAGCGGCCCGCAGGACGCGGCCGAGGCGATGCGCGCGAGCTTCCTCGCGCGGCGCGACCTGATCGTCGGCCTCCTGGCGCAGGTTCCCGGCGTCACCTGCCAGGTACCCGGAGGCGCCTTCTATGTCTGGCCGAACGTCACCGAGGCCTGCCGCATGATCGGCGCGGCGGACTCCGAGGAGTTCCGCAGGCGCCTGCTGAACGAGGCGGGGGTGGCGCTGCTCGCGGACATCCACTTCGGCGCGCGCGTGCCCGGAGAAGGGCAGCACGTGCGCTTTTCCTACGCGGCGTCGAACGAGGCGATCGAGCGGGGCGTGGCGCGCATGGCGGAATTCATCCGCAAGAACACGAAAAAAGCGGCATGAGCGAGGTCTGGCGCCCGAGCGCCACGGTCGCCGCGGTGGTCGAGCGCGACGGGAAGTTTCTGTTCGTCGAGGAGATCGCCGATGGCCGCCGGGTGCTGAACCAGCCCGCGGGGCACCTCGACCCAGGCGAGAGCCTGGTCGCGGCCTGCGCGCGCGAGACGCTCGAGGAAACCGCGTACCGCTTCACGCCCACCGCGCTCGTTGGCATCTACCGCTGGGTGTACGACAAGGCGGGCGTGACGTTCCTGCGCTTTGCCTTCACGGGTCGGCTCGAAGGGCTCGAGGAAGGCCGCCGTCTGGACAGGGAGATCGTCGCGGCGCGCTGGCTCACGCCCGCGGAGCTCGCGGCGCGGCGCGCCGAGCACCGCTCGCCGCTGGTCGAGCGCTGCGTGGCGGACTACCTCGCCGGGCGGCGCTTCCCGCTCGAGGTGTTCTCGCGGGAATTTTCCTGAGCGCGGGCTCTCCGTCCAGCCATGGCCGAAAAAGTCATCGTCGGGATGTCCGGGGGTGTCGATTCCTCCGTCGCCGCGCTGCTGCTCAAGCGGCAGGGCTGGGACGTGGTCGGCCTGTTCATGAAGAACTGGGAGGACGACGACGGCGACGCGTACTGCTCGACGCGCCAGGACCTTGTCGACGCGGCGGCCGCCGCGGACGTGATGGGCATTCCGCTCGAAGCGGTGAACTTCGCCGCCGAGTACAAGGAGCGCGTGTTCGCCGATTTCCTGCGCGAGTACTCCGCCGGCCGCACGCCCAATCCGGACGTGCTGTGCAACGCCGAGATCAAGTTCAAGGCGTTCCTCGACCACGCGCTGCGGCTCGGCGCGGCGAAGATCGCGACGGGCCACTATGCGCGCGTGCGCGCGCACGACGGGCGCTTCGAGCTCCTGCGCGGCGCCGACGCCGCCAAGGACCAGAGCTATTTCCTGCATCGCCTGAGCCAGACGCAGCTTGCGCGCGTGCTGTTTCCGGTGGGTGGGCTGAACAAGACCGAGGTGCGCCGCATTGCGCTGGACGCGGGCCTGCCCAACCACGCCAAGAAGGACTCGACCGGCATCTGCTTCATCGGCGAGCGGCCTTTTCGCCAATTCCTGAACCGCTACCTGCCCCATACGCCGGGGCCGATCGTGACGCCGGAGGGGCGGCGCGTCGGCGAGCACATCGGCCTCGCCTTCTACACCATCGGGCAGAGAAAGGGCATCGGCCTGGGCGGCGCGGGCGAGCCTTGGTACGTGGCCGCCAAGGACATGGCGGCCAACACGCTCACCGTGGTGCAGGGCCACGACCATCCGCTGCTGATGCGCCCTTCGCTCGCCGGACTCGAAGCGAGCTGGGTGGCGGGCGAGGCGCCGCCCGTGCATTCGCGCCACGGCGCGAAGACGCGCTACCGGCAGGCGGACGCGGCGTGCACGCTGGCGCGCGTAGACGACGGACGAATCGCGGTCGAGTTCGCCGAGCCGCAGTGGGCGGTCACGCCAGGCCAGTCGGTGGTGCTGTACGACGCCGAGGTCTGCCTCGGCGGGGCGATCATCGCCTGAGCGCCTAGTGCGGCGCGGTGTCCGCGAATGCGGGCCGCTCCGAGAGCCGCTCGTACAGCCTTTCGAGGTTGGGGTACTGCCCGCGCCAGTCGATCGCCGGGTGGCGGAAAGCGAGCCAGCCCAGGCAGCAGCCGAGCGCGATGTCGGCGAGCGTGTAGCGGTCGTTGTTGCACCAGTTGTGCTCGCCGAGGTCGGCGGCGAGCACCTCCAGCCCGCGCTCGACCTTGCCCTGCTGGCGGCGCATCCAGGTGGCGCTGCGCTCGCCTTCTGGCCGTAGCGTCTCGGCGCGCAGCAGGGCGCCCGCTTCGATCACCCCGTCGGCGAGCGCTTCCCAGCGTCGCACGGCGACGCGCTCGCGCTTGTCCTGCGGGATGAGACGGCTGATCGGCGAGACGTTGTCCAGGAATTCGACGATGACGCGCGAATCGTAAAGCGCGGTGCCGTCGTCCAGCACCAGCGTGGGCACCTTGCCGAGCGGATTGTGCGCGATGACAGCGGAATCTTCGGGTGCCACGTCGACCAGTTCCAGATCGCACTCGATGCGCTTTTCGGTGAGTACCACGCGCACCTTGCGGCCGTAGGGACTGGGGAGCGAGACGAGGAGCTTCATGTGTGGCGAGTGCGGCGACGGCGGCGGATTATACCTTTACGGGCCTTATAATACGGCCTCAAGAACGAACCGCGCCGCCCGATGCCCACGCCGCTCACCGCGCTCTCACCGCTCGACGGCCGGTACGCAAGCTCTGCCGATCGGCTGCGGCCCTACTTCAGCGAGCATGCCCTGATCCGCACCCGGGTGCGCGTCGAGATCGCCTGGCTGCGCGCTCTCGCCGCGGAGCCGGCCGTCAGGGAGCTCAAGCCGTTCTCGCCTGCGACCGGGGCGACCCTGCGGCGCCTGGTCGCCGAGTTCTCCGAGCGCGACGGCGAGCACATCAAGAACATCGAGGCCCAGACCAACCACGACGTCAAGGCGATCGAGTATTGGCTCAAGGGGCGGCTCGGCAACAATCCGGAGGTGCAGCGCTCGCTGGAGTTCATCCACTTCGCCTGCACCTCGGAGGACGTCAATAATCTGTCGTACGCGCTGATGCTCGCCGAGTCGCGCGCCGAAGTGATGCTGCCGCGCTTGGACGAGCTTATCGCAGCGCTCGCGGCCATGGCGCACCGCTACGCGCGTGTGCCGATGCTGTCGCGCACGCACGGCCAGCCGGCCTCGCCGACCACGCTCGGCAAGGAGATGGCTAACTTTGTGCACCGCCTGCGCCGCGCGCGCGAGCGCATCGCCGCGGTTGTCCTGCTCGGCAAGGTGAATGGCGCGGTCGGCAATTACAACGCGCACGTGGTCGCCTATCCGGGCATCAACTGGGAGCGCTTCTGCCGCCGTTTCGTCGAGCGGCTGGGGCTGGTGTTCAATCCCTACACCACCCAGATCGAGCCGCACGACTGCTTCGCCGAGCTGTTCGACGCCTACGCGGGCGCGAACAGCGTGCTGCTCGGGCTGGACCGCGACATCTGGGGCTATGTATCGCTCGGCTACTTCCGGCAAAGAGCCAAGGCGGGCGAAGTCGGTTCTTCGACCATGCCGCACAAGGTGAATCCGATCGACTTCGAGAACTCGGAGGGGAACATCGGCGTGGCGAACGCGCTGCTCAGGCACCTCGCCGAGAAGCTGCCGGTATCGCGTTGGCAGCGCGACCTTTCGGATTCGACTGCGTTGCGCAATTCGGGCGGCGCGCTCGGCCACACGCTGCTCGCCTGGGGTGCCTGCCTGCGCGGCTTGGGCAAGCTCGAGGCGGACACGCGGCGCTTGGCCGAGGACTTGGATGCAAACTGGGAGGTGCTCGCCGAGCCGGTACAGCAGGTGATGCGCCGCTACGGCGTACCCCGTGCCTACGAGAAGCTGAAGGCCCTGTCGCGCGGCAGGCGCCTCGAGCGGCGCCAGCTTGCCGCCTTCATCCGGCGCCTGCCGATTCCGGACGCGGCCAAGAAACGCCTCCTCGCTCTCACGCCCGCGGCCTACGTCGGACGCGCCGCCGAGCTCGCCCGGCGCATCTGAGGCGCCCCGTCAGACGACGGCGCCCTCGTGCTCGTCGCGGCGCTCGCGCTTGGGCTTGATGAACTGCGCGCGCGTTACCCGCAGCCACATGAGCAGCGGGCTCGCGACCAGCACCGAGGAGTAGATCCCGAACAGGATGCCGATCGTCAGCGCGAGCGCAAAGTAGTGCAGCGCGGGCCCGCCGAAGATGAGCATCGTAGTCACCATAGCCTGGGTGCTGCCGTGCGTGATCACGGTGCGGGATATGGTGCCCGTGATGGCCGCGTCGATCACTTCCGGCGTCGAGGCCTTGCGCATCTTGCGGAAGTTCTCGCGCACCCGGTCGAACACGACCACCGACTCGTTCACCGAGTAGCCCAGCACCGCCAGCACCGCGGCAAGCACGGGTAGCGAAAACTCCCACTGGAAGAACGAGAAGAAGCCCAGGATGATCACCACGTCGTGCAGGTTGGCGATGATCGCCGACAGGCCGAACTTCCACTCGAAGCGAAGCGCGAGGTAGGCGACGATGCCCAACGCGGTCACGATCAGTGCGAGCGCGCCGTACTGGGCCAGCTCCGAGCCCACCTGCGGCCCGACGAACTCCACGCGCCGTACATCTGCGCTCTGGTCTTGGGTCTTGAGCAGCGCCGAGATCTTCTGCGACAGGTCGGAGCTCGACTGTCCCTTCTTGATCGGCATGCGGATGAGCACGTCCTGCGAGGAGCCGAAGGTCTGCACCTCGGTCTCGTAGCCGGCGTGTTTGAGCGTGTCGCGGACCTTCTGCACGTCCGCGGCGTGCGTGTAGTTCACCTCGATCAGCGTGCCGCCGGTGAATTCGATCGAGAGGTTGAGGCCCCTGGTGGCGAGGAAAAATACCGCGGCGAGGAACGTGATGAGCGATATGACGTTGAAAATCAGCGCATACCGCATAAACGGTATGACGCGGCGGATCTTGAAGAACTCCATCCGGATCTATCCCTTGTCGGCTACTTCCAGGCGGTATTGCCGATCGACAGCTTGGCCACGCGCCGGCGGTGCCCGTAGATAAGGTTCACCATCGCGCGCGAGACGGTCACGGCCGAGAACATCGACGTGAGGATCCCGAGGCAGTGCACGACGGCGAAGCCGCGCACCGGCCCTTGGCCGAATATGAGGAGCGCGAGGCCGGCGATCAGCGTAGTGATGTTCGAATCGAGGATCGTCCCCCAGGCGCGCTCGTAGCCCGCATGGATGGCGGCCTGCGGCGTCGCCCCGCCGCGGATCTCCTCGCGGATGCGCTCGTTAATCAGCACGTTGGCGTCGATCGCCATGCCCAGCGCGAGAGCGACGGCCGCGATGCCGGGCAGGGTGAGCGTCGCCTGCAGCAGCGATAGCAGAGCGACCAGGAACAGCAAGTTGATCGCGAGGGAAACGGACGAGATCAGGCCGAACACCAGGTAGTAGATCGACATGAAGACGACGATGATGCCGAAGCCCCACTTGGTCGAGTTGAAGCCCTGATCGATGTTCTCGCGCCCGAGGCTCGGGCCGACGGTGCGCTCCTCGACGATCTCCATCGGCGCGGCGAGCGCGCCGGCGCGCAGCAGCAGCGCGATGTTGTTCGCTTCGACGGTGCTCATGTGCCCGGAGATCTGAACCCTGCCGCCCGCGATCTCGCTGCGGATCACCGGCGCCGTGACCACCTCGCCCTTGCCCTTTTCGATCAGCAGGATCGCCATGCGCTTGCCGACATTCTCGCGCGTGACCTGCTGGAAGATGCGCGCGCCGGTGCCGTCCAGCTGCAGGTGCACGGCCGGCTCGTTGGTCTGGGAGTCGAAGCCGGGTTGCGCGTCGGTCAGCCGGTCCCCCGTCAGGACGACCTGCTTTTTGACGAGCAGAGGCTGGCCGTTGCGGTCGACGTAATAGTCGTCGCCGAAGGGCACCTCGCCCTTGGCCGCGGCCGCGAGGATGTCGGGACGCATCTTGTCCTCGTCGACCATGCGGATCTCGAGGCTGGCGGTGCGTCCGAGAATCTCCTTCGCCCGGGCCGTGTCCTGTACGCCCGGCAGCTCCACCACCACGCGGTCGGCACCCTGCTGCTGGATCACCGGCTCGGCGACGCCCAGCTCGTTGATTCGATTGTGCAGCGTGGTGATGTTCTGCTTGATGGCATATTCCTGGGTGCGCCTGAGTGCCTGCGGTTTCAAGCTGCACACCAGCAGGTAATCGCTACCCTCGTCGCGATCGGTCACCGTGAGATCGGGCTGCGTGCTGGCGATCAGATCGCGGGCGCGGTCGCGCATCGCCGGGTCGCTGAAGCGCACGCGCAGCGTGTCGCCCTGGCGCGTGACGCCGAGGTGGCGCACGTTCTTGTCGCGCAGGGTCGTGCGCAGGTCGCTCGCCACGCTGTCGAGTCGCTTGGTGATTGCTGCCTGCATGTCCACTTGCAGCAGGAAATGCACGCCGCCGCGCAGGTCGAGCCCGAGGTACATCGGCAGGGCGTGCATCGCCGTGAGCCACGACGGCGAAGAAGACAGCAGGTTCAGCGCGACGACGTAGCTGGGATTCGACGGCTCGTTGATCGCCTTCTCGATCAGATCCTTGGCCTTGAGCTGCGTGTCGGTGTCGGCGAAGCGGATGCGCAGCCCGTTGGAATCGAGCACGGCCCCGGTGTACGGAATGTTTGCGGCCTTGAGGTCCGCCTCGATGCGCGACATGAGGGCGGCATCGACGTTCACGGTGGCCTTGGTGCTCGAGACCTGGACCGCCGGCGATTCGCCGTAGAGATTCGGCAGGGCGTAGACGAAGGCGACGACGATCGCAACCGCGATCATCGCGTACTTCCAGACGGGAAAGCGGTTCACTGAATGGTCTTGAGGGTTCCCTTGGGCAGCAGGGTCGACACCGCCGCCTTTTGGACGTGCACCTCGGTGTTGGGCGCGATCTCGAGCGTGATGTACGCGTCCGCGAGCTTGGTGATGCGCCCGACCATGCCGCCGGAGGTCACGACCTCGTCGCCTTTCTGAAGGCCTTCGACCATCTGCCGCTGCTCCTTGGCGCGCTTCATTTGCGGCCGGATCATCAGGAAGTACAGCAGGCCGAACATGAGGACGATCGGCAGCAGGCCGATGAGCCCCGAGTCGCCGGCGCCGCCTCCCGTGGCTTGCGCGAATGCGGAGGAGATCGACACGTCTAACTCCTTGCTGTGGCGGAAAAAGCGGCGAATTATAGCACCGGCGTGCGGCGCTCCAGCAGAATTCGCTCGCTCACCTCGCGCAGCCGGCCGAGCTCGATCGCCGCGCGCAGCTCGCCCATCAGCTGTTGGTAGTAGTGCAGGTTGTGCAGAGTGTTGAGTCGTGCCCCGAGGATCTCGTTCGCCCGGTGCAAGTGGTGCAGGTAAGCGCGCGAGAAATTGCGGCAGGCATAGCACGCGCAACTCGCGTCGAGCGGGCGCGTGTCGTCGCGGTAGCGCGCGTTACGGATCTTGACGTCGCCCCAGCGCGTAAACAGCCAGCCGTTGCGCGCATTGCGCGTCGGCAGCACACAGTCGAACATGTCTACGCCGACGCCGACCGCCTCGACGATGTCTTCCGGTGTGCCCATGCCCATCAGGTAGCGAGGTTTGTCTTCAGGCAGCCGCGGCGCGCTGTGAGCGAGAATGCGGCTGCGGTCGGCCTTCGGTTCGCCGACCGCAAGTCCGCCGATGGCGTATCCGTCAAAGCCGATGTCGACGAGGCCTAGGAGCGACTGCTCGCGCAGCGACTCGTGGACACCGCCCTGCACGATTCCGAATAGCAGGTTCGACGAGCCGGCGAACGCCTTCTTCGAGCGTGCCGCCCAGCGCAGGCTCAGTCGCATCGAGCTTTCGGCTTCGCTCTGCGCGACCGGATGCGGCGTGCATTCGTCCAGCACCATCGCGATATCGGAGTCGAGCACGCGCTGGATGCGCATCGATTCCTCCGGCGTGAGAAACAGCCGGTCGCCGTTCACAGGCGAGGCGAATCTGACGCCTTCCTCGCTCACCTTGCGCAACGCGCCCAGGCTGAACACTTGGAAGCCGCCGGAGTCCGTGAGAATCGGGCCGCTCCAGCCCATGAACCGATGCAGGCCCCCATGCGCGGCGATGACATCCAGGCCCGGCCGCAGCCACAGATGGAAGGTGTTGCCGAGTACGATCTGGGCGCCGATTTCGGCGAGCTCCTGTGGCGACATCGCCTTCACCGAGCCGTATGTCCCTACGGGCATGAACGCCGGCGTGTCGATCGCGCCATGCGCTAACTGCAGCCGGCCGCGGCGCGCCGCGCCGTCGCGGTGCGAGACGGCGAGTCTCAAGCGGCCCTCTCGATCAGCATCGCGTCGCCGTAGCTGAAGAATCGGTAGCGTCGCTCGACCGCGTGGGCGTAGGCGCGCAGGATGTGATCGAGGCCTGCAAATGCCGCCACCAGCATCATCAGGCTCGATCTCGGCAAGTGGAAGTTGGTGAGCAGGCGATCGACAACGCGAAAACGGAATCCGGGATAGACGAACAGGTCTGTTTCGCCGGCGGTCGCCTCGAGGCGACCGCCGCGCGCGGCGCTCTCGAGCGCGCGCAGCGCGGTCGTGCCGACGGCGAGCACTCGGCCACCCGCGGCGCGCGCCGCGGCGATTTGCTCGACAGCGCTAGGCGGCACCTCGAAGCGCTCGCGGTGCATGCGGTGGTCCTCGACACGCTCGGCGCGCACGGGCTGGAAGGTGCCCAAGCCCACGTGCAGGGTCACGCGGGCGATGCGCACTCCGCGCTGCGCCAGTGCGGCCAGCATCGCCTGGTCGAGATGCAGTCCGGCCGTGGGTGCCGCGACCGCACCCGGGTGCGCTGCATAGACGGTCTGGTAGCGCTCCGCGTCGCGCAGCTCGGGCTCGCGCGCAATGTACGGAGGCAGCGGGATCGCGCCGTGGCGCTCGAGCGCGTCGGTGACGCTCGCGTCTGGAAACCGCAGTCGGTACAGGTCGTCCTCGCGCGCGAGAACTTCGATGCGCAAATCGTCGCCCACGAGAAGAGTGCTGCCCGCCGCGGGCAAATGGCTGGCGCGCACTAGGGCAAGTGCCTCGCGCTCGTCCAGGATGCGCTCGACCAGCAGTTCGACCCGCCCGCCCGTGTTTTTGCGCCCGACGAGACGCGCCTTGATGACGCGCGTGTCGTTCAGCACGAGCACGTCGCACGCGCCGATCAGAGCAGGGAAGTCCGTGAAAGCGAGGTCTTGGAGTGCGCCGCTGGCCCCGTCGAGGTGCAGCAGGCGGCTACCCGAGCGTTCGGCCGCGGGGCGCTGCGCGATCAGCTCTTCGGGCAGCGCATAGTCGAAGTCGGCGACGCGCATGGCGCGGGCATTATAGGGGCCGCCTTCGTACCGACGCTTTCCGCTGCAGGTGAACTCCGGGATAATCCTGCCCCGCGGCGCCGGAATGGCGGAACTGGTAGACGCGCCGGACTCAAAATCCGGTGCTGGCGACAGCGTGTGGGTTCGAGTCCCACTTCCGGCACCAAGCCCTGGGGGGCCGACTGCGCGGCGGCCTTGTTCGTACTTCGTGTGAGCAATATCTCCGGTCAGCCCTGATTTTCAAGGGGGTTTCGGTGGACATTCGGACTCTCGGAGCGTACGCTCCCCGATCTAAAGCCACCCGGGGGAGAAGGGGAGACATGGCCCAGGCGCAGCTCAGGGTGCTGCCGATGGCCCGCAATACCGTTATGGTCGTCGACGACCAGTCGACCGGCCGCGCAATTCTCGAGCAGGTCGTTCGCAGCCTCGATCAGCGCGTGGTCGTCGAGGGCTTCGCGCGCCCCGTGGACGCGGTGGTTTGGGCGACGCGTCATGTGGCGGATCTCGTGCTCGTGGACTACATGATGCCGGACATGGACGGCATCGAGTTCGTCAAGCGGTTGCGAGCGCTGCCAGGTTACGAGCACATCCCGATCGTCATGGTGACGGTGCACGATGACCGCAAGGTGCGCTACGCCGCGCTGGACGCCGGGATCACGGACTTCCTGACCAAGCCGGTCGACGCTCGCGAATGCCTCGCGCGCTGCAGGAACCTGCTCACCCTGCGGCGCCAGCAGCTCGCGCTGGAGGACCGCAAGCGGCTCCTGGAAGGCATGGTCGAGGAGGCGACGCGCGAAGTGCGCGAGCGCGAAAAGGAAACCCTGCTGCGTCTCGCGCGCGCCGGCGAGTTCCGCGACGCGGAGACGGGCTACCACCTCATCCGCATGGCGCGTTACTCGCGCCTGATCGCCGGAGCGATCGGCCTGGACCGCGACGAGTGCGAAACGGTCGAGCTCGCCGCGCCGTTGCACGACATCGGCAAGATCGGTATCCCCGACCAGATTCTGCTCAAGCCCGACAAGCTCGACGAGGCTGAGTGGGAGGTGATGCGCCGGCATCCGGTGATCGGCAACGAAATCCTGAAGGGCAGCGCTTCCAAGTACGTGCGCATGGGCGCCCTGATCGCGCTCGGCCATCACGAGAAGTACGACGGCTCAGGATACCCCAACGGCCTCGTCGGTGACCACATCGTGCTGTGCGCGCGCATCGTAGCGGTGGCGGACGTCTACGACGCGCTCACGTCGGTTCGTCCGTACAAGAAGGCCTGGTCGACCGAAGACGCGCTGCAATACCTGCGCGCGCAGCG
>DATGDH010000133.1:0-109911 GCA_035310985.1 Burkholderiales bacterium | reverse complement strand
GGAGCAGCTCGAACGCTCGCTGCGGCCGGCGACGCTCGCCGAGTACGTCGGCCAGGCGAAGGTGAGGGGCCAGCTCGAGATCTTCATCCAGGCGGCGCGAGCGCGCGGCGAGGCGCTCGATCACGTGCTGCTGTTCGGGCCGCCTGGACTGGGCAAGACCACGCTCGCGCACATCATCGCGCGCGAGATGGGCGTCAACCTGCGCCAGACCTCGGGCCCG
This sequence comes from Burkholderiales bacterium, assembly GCA_035310985.1. Lineage (GTDB taxonomy): Bacteria > Pseudomonadota > Gammaproteobacteria > Burkholderiales > SG8-39 > DAHVFK01. The sequence continues at coordinate 109,691 of DATGDH010000133.1, read as the reverse complement.
GTGCTCGAGCGGCCGGGCGACCTCGCGGCGCTGCTCACCAACCTCGAGCCGAGGGACGTGCTGTTCATCGACGAGATCCATCGGCTCTCGCCGGTCGTCGAGGAGATCCTCTACCCGGCGCTCGAGGACTACCAGATCGACATCATGATCGGCGAAGGGCCGGCGGCGCGCTCGATCAAGCTCGACTTGCCGCCGTTCACGCTGGTGGGTGCGACCACGCGCGCAGGCATGCTCACCAACCCGTTGCGCGACCGCTTCGGCATCGTGGCGCGCCTCGAGTTCTACGGCGAGAGGGAACTCTCGACGATCGTGCACCGCTCGGCGCACCTGCTCGAAGTACAGCTCGCCGAGGAGGGCGCGCTCGAGATCGCGCGCCGCTCGCGCGGCACGCCGCGCGTGGCGAACCGGCTCCTGCGCCGCGTGCGCGACTACGCTCAGGTGAAGGCCGACGGCGTGGTCTCGAAAGCCGTCGCGGACGCCGCGCTGCGCATGCTCGACGTCGACGTGCTGGGGCTCGACCTGATGGACAGGAAGCTGCTGCTCGCGGTGATCGAGAAGTTCGCGGGCGGTCCGGTCGGCGTCGAGAACCTGGCCGCCGCGATCGGCGAGGAGCGCGACACCATCGAGGACGTGCTCGAGCCGTTCCTCATCCAGCAGGGCTACCTGCAGCGAACGCCGCGCGGGCGCATGGCCACGCTGGTCGCCTACCGGCATTTCGGCATCGTCGCGCCGGCCGCCGCGCAGGACCTGCTGTCCGAGCCCCGCGGCGAGCCCGGCTAGCCCTTCGCCATCAAAGCCTTTCGCATACCGCTGCGCGTGTATTACCAGGACACCGACGCCGGCGGCGTGGTGTTCCACGCCCAATACCTCGCGTTCATGGAGCGCGCGCGCACCGAGCTCCTGAACGCGGCGGGGCTCGACCTCGCGCGGCTCGCCGCCGAGCAGCACGTGATGTTCTTCGTGCACGAGCTCGCGGTGCGCTACCACAAGCCGGCGCGCCTGAACGAGCTCATCGCGATCAGCGCCGAAGTGGTTAAAATGGGGCGCGCGAGTCTCGTGTTCCGGCAGCGGGTGGAACGCGACGACGAACTGCTGGTCGAAGCGGAGGTGACCCTTGCCGTGGTCGACACCGACCGGATGCGGCCGGCGCGCATGCCCGACGAACTCAGGAAAGTGCTGGCGACGACATGACGCTCACCTCGGATATGGAAATATGGACGCTCGTGGCGCACGCGAGCTGGATCGTGAAAGGCGTGTTGGCGCTGCTGGTCGCGGTGTCCTTCATGTCCTGGATGTTCATCTTCCGCAAGCTGTTCTCGATCCGCCGCGCGCGCGTGGAGACCGAGCAATTCGAGCGCAGCTTCTGGAGCGGCAGCGATCTCAACACGCTCTACCAGAAGGCGCTAAACGACCGGCACTCGATCGGCAGCCTGGAGCGCATCTTCGAAGCGGGATTTCGCGAGTTCACCAAGCTGAGAGGACAGCGCGCGACGGATGCTTCCGACATGGTTGACGGCGCGCGCCGGGCGATGCGCGCCACCTTCCAGCGCGAGATGGACCACCTGGAGCGCCACCTCGCGTTCCTCGCGTCGACCGGGTCAGTGAGCCCCTACGTCGGCCTGTTCGGCACGGTATGGGGCATCATGCACGCGTTTCGCAGCCTCGCTAACGTGCAGCAAACGACGCTCGCGCAGGTCGCGCCGGGGATCGCCGAGGCGCTCGTCACGACGGCGATCGGCCTGTTCGCCGCGATCCCCGCGGTGGTGGCGTACAACCGCTATTCAACCGACATCGACCGGCTGGCGATCCGCTTCGAGAGCTTCATGGAGGAGTTCTCGAACATCCTGCACCGGCAGGTGGTGCGCTAGCGGAGCGCGGCGTGCCGTCCCTGCACCGCAAGCGCGGCCCGATGCACGAGATAAACGTCGTGCCCTACATCGACGTGATGCTCGTGTTGCTGGTGATCTTCATGGTGACCGCGCCGCTCATCACGCCCGGCGTAGTCGACCTGCCGTCGGTCTCCAAGGCACCGACGGCGCAGGTCGCGTCGCTCGAGGTGCTCATCAAGGCGGACCGCAGCGTGATCCTGCGCACCCGTGACGCGCAGGGTCGCGAAATCGAGCGGCGCGTGGGGCGCGGCGAGCTCGCTCCGCTGGTGCGTGCGCAACAGGACAAGGCGCCCGACACGCCCGTCCTGATCGCCGCCGACAAGAACGTGCGCTACGAGGCTGTGATGAACGTGATGGACGAATTGCAGCGCGAGCGCGTGCGCAGGGTGGGGCTGCTCGTCAATCCGGGTAAATGAGCGTCGCGCAGACCTTCGAGGGATTCGAGGAGCGCGAAGAGCCGGGACTGCTGCGCGCGGTGCTGCTCGCCTTCGGCGTGCACCTCGTGCTGATCGTGATCCTGTTTCTAGGAGTGCGCTGGCAGAGCCACCCGCCCGCAGCGATGACGGTCGAGCTGTGGCGCGAGCTACCGACCAAGCCCGCGCCCAAGGTGCAGCCGCCGCCGCCCAAGCTCGAACCGAAGCCGCAGCCCCCGCCGCCGAAGGTCGAGCCGAAGGTCGAGCCGAAACCCGAGCCGCGCATCGAAAAGCCGGACATCGCGATCAAGGAGCCGCCCAAGCCGAAGCCGAAACCCCCACCGCCCAAGCCGGTCGCCAAGCCGCAACCCAAGCCTGCGCCGCCCAAGGATGACGAGGTCCGCAAGCAGCTCAATGCCGAGCTCGCGAAAGAGGAGGCGGCGATCAAGACGCAGCAGCAGGAGGCCGAGATCCGACAGCTGCTCGCCGCCGAGGCCGCGAGCGACCGCAGCAAGGCGCTCGCAAGCTGGGTCGACAAGATCAGGGCGAAGATTCGCGGCAACATCGTGCTGCCACCCGGCATCAAGGGCAATCCGGAAGCGCGCTTCGTTATCGTTCTGCTGCCAACCGGCGAGGTGCTGGACGTAAGAAAGACGCAGTCGAGCGGCCTTCCTGCGCTGGACGATGCGATCGACCGCGCCATCCGCAAATCTTCGCCCCTGCCGAAGCCGGACGATACGCGCGTGTTCGAGCGCAAGATCGAGATCACCTACCGTCCGCTCGATGAGCAGTGAGCCGCTCGCTGTCGTTCGGTGGCGACAAGCGGCGCGTCATGGTCGTTCGCTATAATCGACCCTCGCCGATCGCGACATTCGTCTCCATGCAGAAAAGATCCTGTCGCCTCATTCCGTTTCTGGCGTCGCTCTTCGCGGCGTTTGTGCTGCTTGCCGCGCCGCTCGCGCGCGCGCAGCTCTCGATCGAGATCACGGGCGCCGGGGCGAACCGCATCCCGATCGCGATCGTGCCGTTCGCCGGCGAAGCGGCGCTGCCGCCTGGGGTGACCTCGATCGTGCGCGCGGACCTGGAGCGCAGCGGCCTGTTCCGCGGCATCGAGGTGCCGACGCTCATTCCGCATCCGACCGAGGCCTCCACGGTCGACTACGCGGAGTGGCGCGCGCGGCTCGCCGACGCGCTCGTGCTCGGCTCGGTCGCCGCACGCCCCGACGGGCGCTTCGAGGTGCGCTTCCGGCTGTACGACGTGGTCAAGCAGACGTCGCTCGGCGGCGTTGCCTACACGCTCGCGAAGGACCAGGTGCGCGCGACGGCGCATCGCATCTCGGACTACGTGTACGAAAAGCTCACCGGCCAGCGCGGCGTGTTCTCGACGCGCATCGCCTACGTGGTCAAACGCGGCAACCGCTACGAGCTGCAGATCGCCGACGCCGACGGCGCGGACGAGGAAGCTGCGCTCGCTTCCTTCGAGCCGATCATCTCGCCGGCCTGGTCGCCGGACGGCAAGCGCCTCGCGTACGTCTCGTTCGAGAACAAGAAGCCGGTCGTCTACGTGCATTCGCTGATCGACGGCAAGCGCCGCGTGGTGGCGAACTTCAAGGGCTCGAACTCGGCGCCCGCCTGGTCGCCGGACGGCTCGAAGCTCGCCGTATCGCTCTCGAAAGACGGCGGCTCGCAGCTCTTCCTCATCAATCCGGACGGCAGCGGCGTGCAGCGCCTGACCAATTCCGGCGCGATCGACACCGAGCCCAGGTTCTCCCCCGACGGCCAGTGGATCTACTTCACCTCCGACCGCGGAGGCAGCCCGCAGATCTACCGCATGCCGGCCGCGGGCGGGCCAGCGCAGCGCATCACCTTCAACGGCAATTACAACGTCTCGCCGCGCATCAGTCCGGACGGCAAGAGCCTCGCCTACATCGCTCGCAGCGACGGCAAGTTCCAGGTAACGCTGCTCGACCTGGACTCGCAGCAGACTCAGGTTCTGACCGACAGCGACCGCGACGAATCCCCCAGCTTCGCCCCCAACGGCCGCATGATCCTGTACGCCACGATCGTCGGTGGGCGCGGCATTCTCTCCGCGGTTTCCGTCGACGGAGCCGTGCGGCAGCGCCTGACGGTCACCGACGGGGACGTGCGCGAGCCGGCCTGGGGCCCGTTCCAACAGTGACAAGGAGATCGCCCATGCGTCCGATCCTCATCCTAGCGCTCACCGCGATGCTCGCTGCCTGTGCCGGGGCGTCGCGCGAGCAGTCCCCGGCGGGGGTCGAGGAGCGCTCGCCCGGCGCGGCAGGCGCCGGGGGCGCACAGAGCCAGGCCGTCCAGGGCACGGGGGTGAGCGGCACCGCGCTGGGCGGGCAGCAGGCCGGCGGCCTGAGCCCGCTCAAGGACCCGAACAATATTCTCTCCAAGCGCTCGATCTATTACGATTTCGACAAGTACGACGTCAAGGACGAGTACAAGCCGATCATCGAGGCGCATGCCAAGTACCTGCGCGAGCACCCGGAGGCCAAGATGCTGATCCAAGGCAATACCGACGAGCGCGGCAGCCGCGAATACAACGTCGCGCTCGGCCAGCGGCGCGCCGACGGCGTGAAGAACATGCTGAAGCTGCTCGGCGTGCGGGACGACCAGGTCGAGGCGGTCAGCCTGGGCGAGGAAAAGCCCAAGGCGCAGGGACATGACGAAGAGGCCTACGCCCAGAACCGCCGTTGCGACATGTTGTATCAAGGGGAGTATTGAACATGCGCGCGCGGCTCGCCTGCCTGACGCTCGCCGCAGCGCTCGGCGCTGCGCTTGCCGCTCCCGCGAGCCACGCCGCACTGTTCGGCGACGACGAGAAGCTCGAGCAGCTGCGCCGGGACATCCAGGCAAACGAGAAGGCGCTCGAGGCCCGCATCGCCAAGCTCGAAGCGAGCGCAGCGGACCGGAACGCGCTCCTCGACTTCTCCGGACAGCTCGACCAGCTGCGCTCCGATCTCGCGCGGCTGCGCGGCCAGGTCGAGGTGCTCTCGAACCAGATCGATACCGCCGAGAAGCGGCAGAAGGACCTCTACCTGGACATCGACACGCGCCTGCGCAAGCTGGAGCAGGCGAAGGAGCAGCCGCCCGCCTCCACCTCGGGTGAGGCGACGGCTTCGCCCGCCGAAACGAAGGCCTACGAGGCGGCGCTGAACCAGTTCAAGCTCGGCAACTACACCACCGCGATTTCGGCGTTCCAGGGGTTCCTGGTGACCTATCCCTCCAGCGCGCTCGCAGCCTCCGCGCAGTACTGGATCGGCAACGCCTACTACGCGCGGCGCGATTACAAGCACGCGGTCGAGGCGCAGCAGAAGCTCCTTACGGGCTGGCCCGACAGTAGCAAGGCGCCCGACGCCATGCTCAATATGGCGAGCTCGCAGGAGGCGCTTGGCGATCGCGGTGCGGCGCGCAAGACGCTCGAGGCGCTGGTGCAGAAATACCCGGCGAGCCCGGCTGCGGCGAGCGCCAAGCAGCGACTCGCGCAGGGATCGAAACGCTGAAAGCGGTCGTCCTGCTCTCGGGCGGGCTCGACTCCGCGACCACGCTTGCGTGGGCGCAACGCGAAGGCTACGACTGCTATTGCCTGACGGTCGACTACGGTCAGCGCCATGCGGCGGAGCTTGCGGCCGCGCGCCGCGTTGCCGAGCGGCTCGGCGCCAGCCGGCATCTCACCCTCAAGCTCGACCTGACGGCGTTCGGCGGCTCGGCGCTCACCGACCGCGAGATCGCCGTGCCGACCGGCGGTCCCGTGCCCGGCATCCCGGTCACCTACGTGCCGGCGCGGAACACGATCCTGCTCTCGCTCGCGCTCGCCTGGGCCGAGGTGCTCGGCGCGCGCCACATCTTCCTCGGCGCGAACGCGGTCGACTACTCGGGATACCCGGATTGCCGGCCCGAGTACTTGCAGGCCTTCGAGAAAATGGCGAACCTCGCCACCAAGGCGGCGCTCGAGGGCCGGCGCATCGAGGTGCGCGCGCCGCTCGTCGACCTTTCGAAGGCCGAGATCGTCAGGCTCGCGCTCGAGCTCGGCGTCGAGCCGGAAGAGACCGTCACCTGCTACCAGCCTGACGCCGAAGGGCGCGCCTGCGGCGTGTGCGATGCCTGCCGCATCCGCAAGGCGGGGTTCGCCGCCGCCGGTGCTGCCGACACGACCCGCTATCAGCCGCGTTGATGGGTCCTTTTGCGCGTCCGATCCGGGCGCGTCCGCGGCCGCGCTATATTGCAGCGCTCGATTGCGCAGCAGGGAGGAGACTCGCGTGAGCGATCCCAATCCGGCCCAGATCGTTCACTACGTGACCTGGGGCTCTTTCATCCTCGCGTTCGTGTTCGGCGCGGTGGCGAATAAGACCAACTTCTGCACCATGGGCGCAGTCTCCGACTGGGTCAACATGGGCGACACGAACCGCATGCGCATGTGGCTGCTCGCGATCGCGGTGGCGGTGATCGGCGCCAACGCGCTGCAGCTCGCGGGCGTGGTCGATCTCTCGAAGTCGATCTACCAGACGCCGAACTTCACCTGGCTCTCGTATGTCGTCGGCGGACTGCTGTTCGGCGTGGGCATGACGCTCGGCTCGGGCTGCGGCTCGAAGACGCTGATTCGCATCGGCGCGGGCAACCTGAAGTCGGTGGTGGTGTGCGTGTTCCTCGGCATCGCCGCGTACATGACGCTGCGCGGACTGTTCGGCGCCTTCCGCGTCGACGTGCTGGAGAAGGCGTCGCTTACGCTCTCGCCGGGACAGGACCTGCCATCGCTCGCTGCGGCGGCGACCGGCGCGGCGAAGAGCACCTGGGTCGCGGTTCTCACCTTGCTCGTCGGCGGCGGCCTGCTCGCATTCGTGTACGCGAGCCGCGACTTCCGCTCGAGCTTCGACTACACGCTCGGCGGCGTGGTCACCGGCCTCGTCGTGGTCGGCGGCTGGTACGTGAGCGGGCACCTGGGCTACATCGCGGAGGACCCGAACACGCTGCAGGAGGCGTTCCTCGGCACCAACACCGGGCGCATGGAGTCGTTCTCCTTCGTCTCGCCGATGGCCTTCGCGCTCGAGTATCTGATGCTGTGGACCGACAAGTCGCTCGTCATCACCTACGGCATTGCCTCGGCCGCCGGCGTGATCGCGGGTTCCGCCGCCTATGCGCTCGCAACGCGGACCTTCCGCTGGGAGGGATTTCGCGACGCGGCCGACACCGGCAGGCACATGCTCGGCGGCATCCTGATGGGATTTGGCGGCATCACCGCGCTCGGCTGCACCATCGGCCAGGGAATCTCGGGGTTTTCGACGCTCGCGCTCGGCTCGATCATCACCTTCGCCTCGATCGTCGCGGGCGCCGCAGCGACGATGAAGTTCGAGTACGCCCGCATGATGCGGGAGAGCTGAGCCTGCATTTCGTTGACGCTCACCCCGCCGGCCGATTAAAATCCGCGCCTTTTCCGGGTCGTTAGCTCAGCTGGTAGAGCAGCGGACTTTTAATCCGTTGGTCGGCGGTTCGAATCCGCCACGACCTACCAAATACCAAAGGCCTTAGCGAGAGCTAGGGCCTTTTTCATTCCGGCGCGCGGCTGTTGTCAGTGCCTTTTCGTGCCGTCGATGATGGATTCCTCGCTTGCGCCGGCCGCGAGCAGCCTGACGTCCACCGCCTCGAGCATCGCGCGGTCGATCGCGCGCGGGGTGCCGAGCCAGAGTGCACGCGCCGTGTGATCGAGCGTTTGCGACCGAGTGAGCGGGTGAATGAGGATGTCGAGTTTGTCCGGCCGCATGAACATCAACCACGACACGTAGTCCGCGAACACCTCGCGCGTGAACAGCACCTCGAAGCTTCCGCGCGGATGCGGCCCGGCCGGCGCGGGAATGAACGAATGGATCTCGACGTGGGCCGTCGCCACAAACGTTCGTTCGATGAGATCCCTGAAGGCGCGCGCCTCCGCCACGCATGCGGGCGCAGCGTGATCGAAGTACGCGTGGGAATGAAACAGCCACACTCGACACGACTCGGGGTCACCGCGGTGTTCGGCCCGATAGCTCAGCAGCGTCTCGAAGCGGGTCGGCATCGCGCAATGCGTGCGCTCTGGGATGCGCCGCTCATTGCCTCGGCGCGGCGGGCACGAGGCCATAGCGGCCCATGACCTCGAGCAGCTTCGCGCGATCGGGCGCTTCCCCCGCATTGATCACGTTGCCCACGTCGCGGAAGTACTGCGGACCGATGTCAGGCGTCAGCATCACGAGCACGCGCGCAGGACCGGAAAAGGGGTTGCTGAAATGGTGCACGGAGCCGCGCGGCGTGGACATCCATTCGCCCGGCGCGAGGTCGCGCGTTTCCGCGTCGACCGTATACCTGAGCCTGCCCTCGAGCACGTAGACGCACTCCTCGTTGTCGGTATGGCTGTGCGGCGGGGGCACGCCCGCGCCGGCCGGAACGGTCATCTCGAACAGCCCGAGCCCGCCCTTGTGCGCGCCGTCGACGAAGTAGCGGATTTCCAGTTGCCCGACCCTTAGCGGCTGATTCATGACGACCTCCTACGTAAGTTGTCTGCGCACTGTAATGAATTGCAGGGATCGAATAAATCGTGTTTACTGCAACCCATTGTTGCAGGAAAGAGACTAATGAAGGACAGGCTGAACGGCATGCGCGTATTCGCGCAGGTGGTGGAAGCGAAGAGCTTCTCCGCGGCCGCTGACAAGCTCGGCATGTCGAAGTCGCTGGCGAGCCGGCACGTGAGCGCGCTCGAGCGCGCGCTCGCGGTGAAGCTGCTGAACCGCTCGACACGCAAGTTGAGTCTCACCGAAGCCGGCGCCGTGTTCTACGAGCACTGTGCCCGGGTGGTGCAGGAAGCCGAGCTCGCCGAGGAGCGCTTGACGCGCACGCAAATCGAGCCGGCCGGCCTGGTGAGGGTGACGTCCGTGCAGCCCTTCGCGGTACGGCACGTGCTGCCTGCGCTCGCCGAGTTCCATCAGAAGTATCCGAAGATCCGGGTCGAGCTCGCCTGCAGCAACCGCGCGCTCGACCTGGGCGACGAGCGATTCGACCTCGGCATCCGGGTGTCCTTCGCTCCGTCACCGGATCTGGTGGCGCGCAAGCTCGCCGGCAACCGGTCCGTGCTGTGCGCCTCGCCCGCCTATCTCGAGCGGCGCGGAACGCCGCGCCGCGTCGAAGACCTGAGCAAGCACGACTGCGTGATGTTTCCGCCGCTCGCGCCGAAAGGGCGCTGGACGCTCGCCCGCGGCAGGCGGAAAGCCCAGGTGCAGGTCAGCGGTGCGCTGGAGACCGACGACATGGATGCGGTGCGCGCGGCCGTTGCCGCCGGGCTGGGAATCGGCGTCCTGCCGCTCTACATGGCGGCGGAGGACTTGCGGCAGGGGCGACTGGTGGCGCTGCTGCGCCAGTATCACGTCGTGCCGGAGAGCGGGATCTACCTGGTCTACCTGCCCAACCGCACGCTCGCGTCGCGCGTGCGCGCGCTGATCGATTTTCTCGTGGAGCGGTTCGCGCCCACCCCTTCGTGGGAAGAGGGTTAGTGAGCCTGAGCGAGCGGGGCGCTGAAGGTCACCCTGACCTCGGCTCCCAGCCATTTGGTGTTCGACCAGTCGCCCGTGCCGATGCCGTAGTCGAGGCGGTTCACGGTGAGCGTGCCCGATAGGACCACGTTGCCGCCCTGCTGTTGCAGGCTGAACGGGACCTCGAGCGCACGGCTCTTCCCCTTGATCGTAAGGGTGCCCTCGGCGGCCTGTTGCCCGGACTTTGCCGAGACGGAGTCGCTGGAATAGGTCGCGCGCGGGTAACGGTCGACGGCGAAGAAGTCGCCGCCCTTGAGCGCCGCGTCGATCTCCGGCAGGCCCGCGTCGACCGTCGCCGGGTCGAGCCAGACATCGATCTTCGTCACGCGCTCGCCCGCGAGGCAGATCTCGCCGCCGAAGCGCCTGAACGAGCCGCGAAACGGCGCGCCGGCCTGCTCAAGCTCGAACGAGACTTGCCCTCGTGCGGCGTCCACTGCGCGGCACTCGGAATAGGCGGGCGACCAGGCTGCCGCAAGCAGCACGGCGAGCAGGGTTCTGGGCATCACGACTGCGGGCCTCCCCATGGCAGCATGCGGCGCACGATGCCGTCGCGCCGCACGAGCGCGTGGCGCAGCGCCGCGCCGATGTGCCCGGCAAGCAACAAGGCGAGCAGCAGAACTGAAAGCTTGTGCAGGAGCTTGAATGGTGCCGCCCAATGCGCGTCCTTCGGAACGAGGTCTGGCACTAGCCACAGACCGAACCAATTGACCGACAGGCCCGCTGCCGAAGCGTACAGCCAGCCGGCGAGCGGCGCGACGATCAGCAGCGCGTAGAGCAGGCGGTGCGTCGCGCTGGCCGCGAAACGCTCGGCGCGCGACATCGACGCCGGAAGTGCGGGCGGCGGAGAGACAAGGCGCCAGGCGAGCCTCACCAGCGCGAGCGCGAGCACGGCGAGGCCGAGCGACTTGTGGCGCGACAGCCATTCGAGGCGCGCGATGCCGAGCGGAAGGCTGGCCGCGTACAGTCCGAGGGCGAGCTGTACAAACACGAGCGCAGCGACCAGCCAATGCAGCGCTTGCGCTACCATGCCGTAGGAGTGTTCCGAGTTTCGCCAGTTCATCATTGGGAAGGCTTCGTGACAGCTTGCGGCGGCCTCATAGGTAAGACACTGCGGCGCAGCGCGCTATTCCCGCTGCTTGCGCTCGCCGCGTGTCAGCTCGCCCCGCCCGCGGAGCATACCGCGGCGCCGGCCCCCGGCGCGCGTGCCGAAGCGCACCTTCCCGTGGGGGCGCAACGCTATGCGGTGGAAAGCTCAGGGTCGGAGATCCGCCTGCTCGTCTATCGCGCGGGGCCGCTCGCGCGCTTCGGTCACAATCACGTCATCGCGGGGCCGGTACAGGGTGAGATCTGGGCCGGCCGCACGGCCGAGGAGAGCGGCTTCCTGCTGGAAATACCGGTCGAATCGCTTTCGGTGGATCCGGTCGAGGCGCGCGCCGAGGAAGGCAAGGAGTTCGCCGCCGAGGTGTCGGACGAGGCGCGCCAAGGCACGCGCGAGCACATGCTGGGCAGCGAAGTGCTCGATGCGCAGCGCTACCCGGTCATCCGGGTGGAATCGGTCGCGCTCTCCGGGCCGCGCTGGAACCCCTCGGTCGTCGCGCGTGTGACGCTGCGCGGCGCGACGCGCGAGCTGCGCTTTCCGGCGGCCGTGGTCGAGCACGGCGACCGGCTCGCCGTCATCGCAAGTTTCACTTTCCGGCAGTCGGATTTCGGCATCGAGCCGTATGCCGCGCTGGGCGGCGGCCTGCGGGTGGCCGACGAGGTGCGGGTTCGCATCCGCCTCGCGACGCGCCGCGTTAACCGTGCACCATGACAGGCACGTCGGCGAGGTCGCTTGCGGCGGCTTACGCGGCGGCGCTCCTCGCATCGCTTGGCGCCGGCACTGCGTGGGCCGCGCAGCTGGACGACGTCACGGTGTCGAAGGGCGACGCGGGCCTGCGGCTCGCGTTCGACGCCAGGGTCAATGCGCCCGAGCACCGGGTGTTCGAGGTGCTCTCGGACTACGCGCGCTTCGGCAGAATGAATCCAGCCATCGTCTCGATGAGCGTCGCGGCCGCGCCGGACGGGCGCGGCGCGCGCGTGCGCAGCGTGCTCAAATCATGCGTGTGGTTCTTCTGCAGGAAGGTCGTCACGGTGGAGGACGTGACCCAGCCGGATTCGCGCACCATCGTGGCGCGCATCGTGCCCAACGAGGGCGATTTCGAGAGCGGATCGAGCATTTGGCGCCTCACCGCGGAAGGCGGTCGCACTCGGCTACACTACGAATCCACGCGCGTGGCGAGCTTCTGGATTCCTCCCCTGATCGGGCCCTGGGCGATCAAGCGCACGCTGCGCGAGCAGCTCGAGTCCAGCTTGCGCGCGCTCGAGCAGCTGGCCGGGCAGAAGTCCCCGGCGCAAGGCCGGTGACGGCCGTTTTTGACATACCGGACTTGATCTGACGCAATCGCGCCGACCGGGTCGCCCGTATCCTACGAGAAGACCGATGCAGAAAGCGGGAAGATGAGATATTCGAAACGAGTTGCGTTGCTGACGTCGGCGACTGTCGCGTGCCTGGCGATTTCCGCCTGCAGCGACCTCCTGCCGAAATCGGAATCGCGTACCTACAGCCCCTGGAAGGACTACGAGGAAGCGCAGGAAACCTTCGACAAGATCGTTCCGCACGAGACGACCGTGCAGGAACTCAAGGAGCTGAAGCTCGATCCGCGCGACAACCCGAACATCACGATACTCAACTACTCGGATGTGCTGCGTCGCTTTCTCCCGAGCCCGTCGATCAACCCGGCCGATCTCGATGCGGGCGTGAAGGAGTGCATCGAGGCGAAGACCGAGTGCCAGGGCTACGAGGTCAACCAGTCGTTCCAGAAGCGCAAGCGTTACGGCAGCTTCCTGCTCGACTTCTTCAGCTTCCGGCGCAGGACCGACGTCGCCGGCTGGAGCTTCAACGGCGTGCTCCTGATCAAGAATGGCACGGTCATCTACAAGCTGACCGGCGGGCAGCCGGCGATCCATTCTAACGAGGATGAACTCAATCCTCTCGGCCCGCTGCAGGGCTTCGGCAACGCGGCCGCGAGCCGCGTCATCCCCTGAGCGACCGGCCACGTCGCGCCGTCGCCTGCCAGTGGCATGGCGCCGGCTACGGCCGCGCTCGCAGGATCCTCGCCCAGGCGTACTGCCCGCTGCCGCCGGTGAGCGAGAGATCGCCGCCGATCGTGACGCTTAGCGGCCCGAAGCTGCCCACCTCGACATAGCCGTCGTCCGCGTCGCCGGGCGGTGTGTATGTGTCGCTCAGCAGGAACTCGGCGCGGTCAAAGACCCGCGCGTGGGAGGGCGGAGCAGCCGACGAACCGTAAGGACTGAGCACAAGCGCGAGAGCGAGCAGCGCGCCCGCTCCTCCCCAATTCGCCGCCGCACGCCAGCATGCGCCCATGACGAACCGTCCCGTCGGCACATCGTGACCTGCGCTGCGGGCGCTGTCCAGAGCGAGTGGCAATCCGTAGTAGAATGGAACCATCCGCTGTGAAATCGAAGCCCTGGCGCGAGCCGGGGCTTTTTATTTTGGGGATCAGGAATGACAAAGGAAGCGCTGGTAGAGATGGACGGGGTGGTGAACGAGGTGCTGCCGAACACGCAGTTCCGGGTAACGCTCGACAACGGCGCCGTCGTGCTGGCGTATGCTTCCGGCAAGGTGCGCAAGCATCGAATCCGGATCCTCGCTGGCGACAAGGTGACGCTCGAGATCTCCCCCTATGACATTTCCAAGGGCCGTATCAATTTCCGTCACAAGGACGAGCGCGCACCGGTCGTGCAGAGCCGGCCAGCGCAATACCGCCGGCGCTGAACGCGCGCCGATGCGCGGGCGTGCGTAGCTGGATCGCCGGGCTCGTTTTCGCCTGCGCGGCGGCGGCGCTGCCCGGCGCCGCCTGGCCGGACGCCATCCCGTCGCTGGCGACGCGCAGCGGGCTGCCGACGCTCGCGCCGCTCGTCGCGCAGGTGACCCCCGCGGTAGTCAATATCGCGGTGCTGCAGAGAAGCCCGGAAGAGCAGAACCCGCTCCTGCGCGATCCGTTCTTCAGGCGCTTCTTCGGCTTGCCGGAATCCGAGGAGCCGCAGATCGCGGCGGGCTCGGGCGTGGTGGTCGACGCCGAGCACGGCTACGTGCTCACCAACCATCACGTGATCCAGGACGCACAGCAAGTAGTGGTGACGCTCAAGGACAACCGCCGCTTTCCGGCGCGGCTGGTGGGCTCGGACGCGGGCACCGACATCGCGCTGCTCAAGATAGACGCCAAGGGCCTTACCGCGCTGCCCTTCGGAGATTCCGACGCGCTACAGGTGGGCGACTTCGTGCTGGCGATCGGCAACCCGTTCGGGCTCGGACAGACGGTCACCTCCGGGATCGTCTCGGCGCTCGGCCGCAGCGGCCTGACCAACGACAGCTATGAGAATTTCATCCAGACCGACGCCTCGATCAACCCGGGCAATTCGGGCGGCGCGCTGGTGAACCTGCGCGGCGAGCTGGTCGGCATCAATACCGCGATCGTCGCGCCTTCCGGAGGCAATGTCGGCATCGGCTTCGCGGTGCCGGCGAACATGGCGCGCGCGGTAATGCAGCAGCTGATCCGCTTCGGCGAGGTGCGCCGCGGCAGGCTGGGGATCAAGATGCAGGACTTGACGCCGGAGCTGGCGAAAGGGCTCGGCGTCGCGGTGCCAGAGGGCGTTGCGGTGGTCGAGGTGCAACCGGGCTCGCCGGCGGCCAAGGCCGGACTGCGCGAAGGCGACGTGATCGTAGCGCTCAACGGCCGCCCGATGCGCGGCGCAGCCGAGCTGCGCGCGGTGCTCGGGGTTACCCCGCCAGGCGAGACAGTCGAGCTGCGCGTGCTGCACGGCGCCGGGGAACGCACGCTGCGCGTGCGCGTCGGCGAGCCGCAGGCCAAGCGCGAGACCGGCGGCGAGACGATCGCTGAGCTCGCCGGCGCGACCTTCGTCGTCGTGGAAGTCGAGGGCGAGAAGGGCGTGCTGGTGACCGCCGTACGCGCGGAGTCGCGGGCATTCGAATACGGACTGCGAGCGGGCGACGTCGTGCTCGGCGTCAACCGCAAGCGCGTCCGCTCGGTGGCCGAGCTCGCGCATGCGCTGCGCAAGTCCGGACAGCTGTCGCTTAACGTCGTGCGCGGGGATTTCCTGCTGACCATCCAGATCCGCTGAGCACGCGGATTTGACCACGATTAAGTTTACGCCACCCCGCTGTTGCGGGCGGGCTGCGCCTGCGGCAAGTTGCTCCGGCTGGCGATGAACATCCTGCTCGTCTATCCGCGCAACCCCGAAACGTTCTGGAGCTTCCAGCACGTGCTGCGGTTCGTCGCGCGGCGCTCGGCTTTCCCGCCGCTCGGGTTGCTCACGGTCGCGGCAATGCTGCCGCGCGACTGGAACCAGCGCCTGGTGGACCAGAACGTGCGTGTGCTCACGGACGCTGACCTGCGCTGGGCCGACTATGTAATGTTGAGCGGCATGATCGTGCACAAGGATTCCGCGCACGAAGTCGCCGCGCGCGCCGCGGCGCTCGGCAAGCCGGTCATTGCGGGCGGGCCGCTGTTCACAACCGGGCATCGCGAATTCCCTGAAATCCCGCACTTCGTGCTGGGCGAGGCCGAGGG
The DNA here is from genome assembly GCA_035310985.1 of Burkholderiales bacterium. Taxonomy (GTDB): domain Bacteria; phylum Pseudomonadota; class Gammaproteobacteria; order Burkholderiales; family SG8-39; genus DAHVFK01. The sequence continues at coordinate 94,158 of DATGDH010000133.1, read as the reverse complement.
CCTGATCGAAGAGCTCGTGCGCGACATGCGCTCGGGCAGCGTGCGCGCGGTGTACCGCGCGGCGCAATGGCCGGACGTGCGCGCGACGCCCGTGCCGCGCTGGGACCTGGTGCGCTTGCGCGACTACGTCACGATGCCGGTGCAGTTCTCGCGCGGCTGCCCGTTCGACTGTGAGTTCTGCGACATCGTGGTGATGAACGGCCGGGTGCCGCGCACCAAGACGCCGGAGCAGCTGATCGGCGAGCTGGAAGCGCTGCGCCGCGCGGGCTGGCGCGATATGGTGTTCATTGTCGACGACAACTTCATCGGCAACCGTAAGCGCACGCGCGAGCTGCTGCGCGCGATGGTCGAGTGGCGCGCGCGCAGCTTCCCGTGCATGGGGTTCCTCACCGAGGCCTCGGTCAACCTGGCCGACGACGCTGAGCTGTGCGAGCTGATGGTGCAGGCGGGCTTCAAGAAGGTGTTCCTCGGCATCGAGACGCCGGCGGCCGAAAGCCTGGAGGAGTGCGGCAAGCGGCAGAACCGCAAGCGCGACCTCGCCGCCGCGGTGCGGACGATCCAGGGCGCGGGCATGGAGGTGATGGGCGGATTCATCATCGGCTTCGACAACGACCCGAGCGACATCTTCCGCCGCCAGTTCGAGTTCATCCAGCAGACCGGCGTCGTGACCGCGATGGTCGGCCTGCTGAGCGCGCTGCCCGAGACCGCGCTCTACAAGCGCCTGGCGCGCGAGGGGCGCATTCTCGCCGAGAGCCGCGGCAACAACACCGGCGCGGCGATCAACTTCGTCACGCGGCTGGACCGCGAGTTCCTCATCTCGGGCTACCGCGAGCTGATGCGGCGGCTCTACGAGCCGGCGAACTACTACCGGCGCATCCGCACCTTCCTGTCCACCTACCAGCCGCGCGGACCCGGGTCGCGCCTTTCACCTTCGGATCTGAGTGCGTTCCTGAAATCGCTTTGGGTACTGGGGATGCGCAATGCGGGCCGGCTGCAGTTCTGGGGCCTGTTCTGGTCGACCCTGCTCGCCCGGCCGCGCAAGTTCCGCGCGGCGATCGAGCTATCGATCCTCGGACATCATTTCCGCAGCGTGGCGAGGCGCATCTAGGCGGCACCGCGCTCCTCGCGCACGCGCGAGATCTTCTTCACGTCTGGAAGCCGCCTGAGCGCACGCATCAGCCGCGCCAAGTGCTGGCGGTTCGCGACCTCGAGCACGAAAAGCATGTTGGCGTACACCGAGCGTTCCTCCTCCATGCTTATCGAATCGATGTTCGAGCCCGCGTCGGCGATCTCGGAGGCGACCTTGGCTAGCACGCCGCGCTGATTGGCGACCATGACTTTGATCGTGGTGAGGAACAGCCGCGTCGCCGCGGGGTCCCACTCGACGTCGATCCACTGCTCCGGCTCGTTGCGGCGCGAGCGCGCGATCAGTGCACAGTCGGCCGCGTGCACGATCAGCCCCTGGCCCTTCTTGATCGAGCCCACGATGGCGTCGCCAGGAATCGGGCGGCAGCACGAGGCGAGCTGCACCGCCATGCCCTCGGTGCCGCGGATCATGACCGCACCGGACATTGCGGCGGCTTTGGCGTCCTCGCGCACCGAGCCGGCGTGCAGCAGCAGTCGCCGCGCGATCACCGCCGGCAGCTGCTTGCCCAGGCCGATGTCTGCGAGCAGCTCCTGCCGGGTGTTGCCGACGGTGTCGCGGATCACGCGCTCCCAGCTCGCCTCGTCGATCTCTGCGAGGTCGGTTCCGAGCGCCTTGAGCGACTGCTCGAGCAGCCGCTCGCCGAGGCTCGCCGACTCTTCGTAGCGCATGGTCTTGAGAAAGTGCCGGATGTTGGAGCGCGCCTTGCCGGTGCGCACGTACTGCAGCCACGCGGGATTTGGCTTGGCGTGGCTCGCGGTGATGATCTCGACGCGGTCGCCGTTCTTCAGCTCGCTGCGCAGCGGCACCAGCTCGCCGTTCACTTTCGCCGCCACGCAGCGGTTGCCGATGTCGGTGTGCACCGCGTAGGCGAAGTCCACTGCCGTCGCGCCGCGCGGCAGCGACATGATCTTGCCCTTCGGGGTGAACACGTATACCTGGTCGGGGAACAGGTCGACCTTTACGTTCTCCAGGAACTCGGCCGAATCGCCCGACTGGTTCTGAATCTCCAGGAGCGACTGCAGCCACAGGTGGGTCTGGCGCTGCAGGTCGGACAGCTGGCTCTCTTCGTCCTTGTACATCCAGTGCGAGGCGACCCCGGATTCGGCCACGTGATGCATGTGCTCGGTGCGGATCTGGACCTCGACCGGCAGACCGTAGGGATCGATCAGCGTGGTGTGCAGCGCCTGGTAGCCGTTCGCCTTGGGGATGGCGACGTAGTCCTTGAACTTGCCCGGCACCGGTTTGTACAGGCCGTGCAGCGCGCCGAGCGCGAGGTAGCAGTCGCGCACCTCGCCGACGATCACGCGAAAGCCGTAGATGTCGTGCACCTCCGAGAACGAGAGGTGCTTCTCGACCATCTTCTTGTAGACCGAATAAAGGTGCTTCTCACGTCCGGTGACGGCCGCGCGGATGCCCGCTTCGGCGAGCCTCGCTTTGAGCGCGGCTTCAGTCTTGCCGATCACCTCGCGCCGGTTCCCGCGCGCGGCGCGGGTGGCGCGCGCGAGCACCTTGTAGCGCAGCGGGTACAGGTGGGCGAAGGCGAGCTCCTGCAGCTCGTGGTAGAGCGCGTTCAGCCCGAGGCGGTTGGCGATCGGCGCGTAGATTTCCATCGTCTCGCGCGCGATGCGCCGGCGCTTGGCGGGCGGAACGGCGTCGAGCGTGCGCATGTTGTGCAGCCGGTCGGCGAGCTTGATCAGGATGACGCGCACGTCGCGCGCCATCGCCAGCAGCATCTTGCGAAAGTTCTCAGCCTGCGCGTCCTGCGCGGTCTGGAACTCGATCTTGTCTAGCTTGGACACGCCGTCGACCAGCTCGGCGACCGGCTTGCCGAAAGTCTCGGCGATCTCGGTCTTGGTGACCGAGGCGTCTTCCAGCGTGTCGTGCAGCAGGGCGGCCATCAGCGTCTGGCCGTCCAGGCGCCAGCTCGCGAGGATGTCGGCGACCGCGAGCGGATGCGAGATGTAGGGGTCGCCCGACTGGCGCTTCTGCCCCGCATGCGCCGCCTCCGAGAAGCGGTAGGCGTCGGCCAGGCGGGCGACGTCCGCCGGCTTCAGGTAGGCGAAGCGGGTCTCGTCGAGCGTCGTGACGGCGGCCATTCGGGGAGCCTACCCGAATGGCCGCGCATTGCGTACCGGGTCAGACGCTACCCGGTACGGGCGGGCTGGGATTGCGCCTGAGCACCTCGATTCCGACCTTGCCAACCGCGATCTCGCGCAAGGCGATGACGGTCGGCTTGTCCTTCTGCGGCTCGAGCAGCGGCGAGGCGCCTGCGGTGAGCTGGCGTGCGCGGTACGTCGCGGCGAGCGTGAGCTGGAAGCGGTTTGGAATTCTCTTCAGGCAGTCGTCAACAGTGATGCGAGCCATGTCGGGGGTTTCCGTTCAAAAGAGTTCAGGGTGGCGGCCGAGCTGCCGCCGCGTGACCAGGCGCGCGGCGCGCATGATCGCCAGCAGGTCGCGCTTGGCGGTATCGAAGTCTTTGTTAATAATAACATAATCCGACTCCGGGGCGTGCGACAGCTCCTCGCGCGCTCCGGCCATGCGACGCGCGATGACTTGCTCGCTGTCCTGCGCGCGTGCGCGCATGCGCCGCTCGAGCTCCTCGAGCGAGGGCGGCAGCACGAAGATAGAAACGCACTCGGGCAGCAGCCGGCGCACCTGTTGCGCGCCCTGCCAGTCGATCTCCAGCACGAGGTCGTTGCCGCTCTCGAGCGCCCCGGCGATCGCCTTGTGCGAGGTGCCGTAGCGATTGCCGTGCACCAGGGCGCTCTCCAGGAACTCGCCGCGCCCGAGCATCGCGAGGAAGGTCGCGTCGTCGACGAAGTGGTACTCGCGGCCGTTCTGCTCGCCGGGGCGCGGGGTGCGCGTCGTGTAGGAGATCGAAAGCCTGACGCCGCTCTCCTCGGCGAGCGCGGCCCTGATGAGCGAGCTCTTGCCCGCGCCGGAGGGCGCCGTGATCACGAATAGAAGGCCGCTCACCTGCCTGGCTACTCCATGTTCTGCACCTGCTCGCGCATCTGCTCGACGAGCAGCTTGATTTCGAGCGCGCAGTCGGAGACCTTCTGCGTCGCGGACTTGGAGGCGAGCGTATTGGCCTCGCGATTCAGCTCCTGGGCGAGGAAATCGAGCCGCTTGCCGACCGCGCCGCCCTTCGCGAGCGTGCGCTCGGTCTCGTCCAGGTGCGCGGACAGCCGGGTGAGCTCTTCGTCGACGTCGGTCTTCATGGCGAACACGGCGAGCTCGGCCCGGACGCGCTCCTCGTCCGCCGCGCCGAGCGCCTCGCGCAGGCGCGCGGCGAGCTTGTCCTGGAATGCGGCGAGCGCTGCGGGAATGAGCGGGCGCACCTCTTCGAGCCTGCTGCGCATGCGCGCGACGCGCTCGGCGACGCTCGCCGCCAGCTTCGCGCCCTCGCGCGCACGCGTCGCGACGAACTCCTCCAGTGCCCTGCGGCACAGCTCTTCGACCGTGGCGCGCGTGCGCTCCTCGTCGAGCGATGGCTCGGCGAGTACGCCCGGCCAGCGCAGCACGTCCGCGAGCGCGAGCGGCGCAGCGCCGGGAAAAGCCGCGTCAGCCTGCGCGGCGAGCCGGCGCAGGTCCTCGAGCGCGGCTGCGTTCAGGGTCTGCGCCTGCGGCCGCGCGCCGCCGGCGGCGAAGTACAGACGGCAATCGACCTTGCCGCGCGCGACGCGCGCAGCGAGCAATTCGCGCAGCAGCGGCTCGAGCGCGCGCAGCTCGTCCGCGACGCGAAACTGCAGATCCAGGTAGCGCGAGTTGACCGCTCGCAACTCGAGGCTGAGCACACCGCGCGGCGTGTCGGCGGTCGCGACTGCGTAACCGGTCATGCTTTGAATCATGGGGAACGCGTATCATAAGGTCGATGCCATCCCAAGCCAACCAGCCGCTGCCGGAAGGTTATCAGCTGCTGAATTACCGCTTGCTCAGAGTGCTGGCCTCGGGAGGATTCTCGTTCGTGTACCTCGCGCACGACGAGAACGAGGCGCCGGTGGCGATCAAGGAGTTCCTGCCCTCGACGCTCGCCCTGCGCGTCGGCACGGACCCGGCGCCCGACGTATCCGAATCCAATCTCGCCGCCTTCCGCTACGGCCTGCGCTGCTTCTTCGATGAGGGCAAGGCGCTCGCGAAGCTCAATCATCCGAACGTGGTGCGCGTGCTCAACTTCTTCCGCGCCAACGAGACCGTGTACATGGTGATGCGCTACGAGCGCGGGCGCACGCTGCAGGAGCACATTCACGCGCACCGCGGGGCGCTGCGCGAGTCCTGGGTGCGACGCACCTTCGCGCAGCTGCTGAACGGCCTGCGCGAGGTCCATTCCAACAAGCTGCTGCACCTGGACATCAAGCCGGGCAACATCTACGTTCGCAACGACGGCACGCCGCTGCTGCTCGACTTCGGCGCCGCGCGGCAGACGCTCTCGGAGGAAGGCACCAAGCTGCCGCCGATGTACACGCCGGGTTTCTCCTCGCCCGAGCATCACGGCGCGCGCGAGCACCTCGGGCCCTGGAGCGACATCTACTCCGTCGGCGCGAGCATTTACGCCTGCCTCGGCGCGAACGCGCCGCAGCCCGCAGAGCAGCGCCAGCAGAAGGACCGGCTCGTCTCCGCGCGCAAGAGCTGGGCCGGCAAGTACTCGAACGAGCTGCTCGATATTGTCGACTGGTGTCTGCGCCTGGATCACCTCGAGCGGCCGCAGAGCGTGTTCGCGCTGCAAAAGGCGTTGCTCGGCAAGGGAGAGCCCGTGCCGCGCAGGGGGGTGCCGGTGCTCGACCAGATGCGCGACGCGCTCGTCAAGATCACGAAGCGCCGGGTACTGTGATGTGCGCGGGAGATGAAGTACACGATCGCCCAGCTTAGCCGCCCAGGCGCGCGGCCGTACAACCAGGACCGCGTTGGCCACTGGGCCACGAGCGACGCGCTAATCATGGTGGTCGCCGACGGCATGGGCGGCCACCGGCACGGGGACGTCGCGGCGCAACTCGCGCTCGCGCAGATGATCGAGGCGTTCAAGCGCGACGCGAAGCCCAGCCTCGCCAATCCCGACATCTTTCTGTTCCGCAGCATCGGGCGGGTGCACGCCATGCTGCACCAGGAGGCGCGCAAGCTCGGGTTGGAGGAGACCCCGCGCACCGTCATCGTCGCCTGCGTCGTGCAGAACGGCTACGCCTACTGGTCGCACGTCGGCGATTCGCGCCTCTACCTCGTACGCAAGGGGCGCGTGCTATCGCGCACTCGCGACCATACCCGGGTGCAGCTGCTGCTCGACCACGGCCTGCTGCGCGAGGAGGCGCTCGCCACGCACCCGGACCGCAACAAGGTGCTGCAGTGCCTGGGCGGCGACAGGCCGCCGCGGCTCGCGCCCGCCTCGAGCGCGCGCCTGCTCGAGGACGACATCGTGCTGCTCTGCTCGGACGGCCTGTGGGGCCCGCTCACGCAGCGCCAGCTGCTGCACTCGCTGATCGCCAGGGAGCTCGAACCAGCGGTCGCCGAGCTGGTCGCGCTCGCCGAGACCCGCGGCGGACGGGAGTGCGATAATGTGTCCGCGGTGGCGATGTGCTGGGGCGAAAACGAAATCGCGCCGGCGGACGAGCCGCATACGCTGCCGTTCCACGAGCTGCCGACCGACGTGCAGGACCTAGCCGCAATCGAACCGGATTTCCTGGAAATGACCGACGAGGACATCGAGCGCGCGATCGCCGATATCCGCAGGGCCTTGCGCAAGCACACGGGCCCGGGATGAGGCCGAGCGGCAGGAGGCCCGAAGAGTTGCGCGCCGTGCGCTTGACGCGCGGCTGGACGCGACACGCCGAAGGATCGGTGCTCGCGGAGTTCGGCGATACGCGCGTGCTGTGCACGGCGAGCGTCGAGCAGCGCGTCCCGCCCTTCCTGCAGGGGAAGGGGCGCGGCTGGCTGACCGCGGAGTACGGCATGCTGCCGCGCGCCACCAACACGCGCACCGAGCGCGAGGCGGCGCGCGGCCGGCAGTCCGGGCGCACGCTCGAGATCCAGCGGCTGATCGGCCGGGCGTTGCGCGCAGCGATCGATCTCGATGCGCTCGGCGAGCGCACGATCCAGGTCGACTGCGACGTGCTGCAGGCCGACGGCGGCACGCGCACCGCGGCGATCACCGGCGCTTTCGTCGCGGTGCACGACGCGCTCGCATGGATGAAAACGCGCGGATTGCTTGTCGCGCTGCCTGTGAAGGACTTCGTGGCGGGTGTTTCCGTCGGGATATACCGCGGCGTCGTGCTGCTCGACCTGGACTACGCCGAGGACTCGGCCTGCGACAGCGACATGAACGTGGTGATGACCGGCTCGGGAGGCTTCGTCGAGGTGCAGGGCACCGCCGAAGGTGCGCCCTACTCGCGCGCCGAAATGGACGCGCTGCTCGCGCTCGCCGAGCGTGGCATCGGCGAGCTGGTGGCGCGCCAGCGCGCCGCGCTCGCGCCGTGAACAAGCTCGTCCTCGCCTCCAACAATCCGGGCAAGCTGAAAGAGATCCGGGCCCTGCTCGCGCCGCTCGCGATCGAGGTGGTGACGCAGGCCGAGCTCGGCATCGGCGAGGCCGAGGAGCCGCATCGCACCTTCCTCGAGAACGCGCTCGCCAAAGCGCGCCACGCGAGCGCGGCGGCCGGGCTGCCTGCGCTCGCCGACGATTCGGGCATCTGCGTCGACGCGCTCGGCGGAGAGCCGGGCGTGCATTCCGCGTACTACGCCGGCCGGGAAGGCGGGCGCGAGGCGCGCGACGCCCGCAACAACGCCAGGCTCCTCGAGGCGCTGCAAAACGTGGCCGACCGGCGCGCGCACTACTACTGCGTGCTCGTACTGCTGCACAGCGCCGGGGACCCGCGGCCGATCGTCGCCGAGGGCGCTTGGCACGGAGAAATCGCGCACGCAGCGCGCGGCGGCGGGGGCTTTGGCTACGATCCCCTCTTCCTCGTGCCCGGGACCGGCCGCACCGCGGCCGAGCTCGCGGCCGAGGAGAAGAACCGCGTCAGCCACCGAGGGCGGGCGCTCGCGGCGCTCGCCGCGCGCCTGAGAAATGAAGATCGAGCTTGAGCGCGCCGACCGGGTGCGGCTCGAGGCGCTGCCGCCGCTCGCCGTATACGTGCACATCCCCTGGTGCGTGCGCAAGTGCCCGTACTGCGATTTCAACTCGCATGAGCGAACGGGCGAGCTGCCCGAGCGCGAGTACGTCGACGCGCTGGTGGCCGACCTCGAAGCGCTGCTGCCTTCGGTGTGGGGCCGGCGCGCTGCGAGCGTGTTCATCGGCGGGGGCACGCCGAGCCTGTTCTCGGCCGCGGCGATCGAGCGGCTGCTGTCCGAATTGCGCGCGCGCCTGCCGCTCGAGCCCGGCGCGGAGGTGACGCTCGAGGCGAATCCCGGCACCGTGGAGGCCGCGCGCTTTCGCGGCTATCGCGCCGCGGGCGTCAATCGCCTGTCGCTCGGCGTGCAGAGCCTGGACGATCGTATGCTCGCGGCGCTCGGCCGCATCCACTCCGCCGACGAGGCGCGGCGCGCGGTCGAGCTCGCGCTCGCGAGCTTCGACAACGTGAACGTCGACCTGATGTACGGCCTGCCTGGGCAAACACCGGAGGCAGCGCGCGCTGAAATCGAGCAGGCCGCGGCCTTTGGCGTGCAGCACGTCTCGGCCTACCAGCTCATGATCGAGCCGAACACGGCTTTCTGGCGCCGTCCGCCCGTGCTGCCGGCGCACGATGCCTGCGCCGACATGCAGCTCGCCGTGGAGGAGGCGCTCGCCGCCCGCGGCTTCGAGCACTACGAGACCTCGGCCTTCGCGCTGCCAGGGCGGCGCTCGCGCCACAACCTGAACTACTGGCAGTTCGGCGATTACCTCGGCCTCGGCGCCGGCGCGCACGGCAAGATCAGCTTCGCCGAGCGCATCACGCGCCACGAGCGCGTCAAGCAGCCGCGCGACTACCTGCGCGCCGAGGGCAAGACGATCGCGCTCGAGAAGGATGTTGCCGCCGGCGAGCTGGCCTTCGAGTTCATGCTCAACGCGCTGCGGCTCACCGCGGGCTTCCCGCTCGCGCTGTTTCGCGAGCGGACCGGCCTGCCGCTCGCCGCGCTCGAGCCCGCGCTCGCGCGCGCCGACGAGCAGGGCTTCGTCGAGCGCGACTGGCAGCGCGTGCGTCCCACGGCGCGCGGGCAGCGCTTCCTGAACGAGGCGCTCGCGCTGTTCCTGCCCTAGGGCGCGCGGCGCCGGAATACCAGGTTGCGCACCGGGTGGCCGCGCGCGAGGCCGCGCTGCTCGAACTTGGTGTGCGGGCGCCGCGCGGGGCGCGCCGCGTAGCCGGCGACGGTGTTCTCTAAGAGCGGCTCGGCGCCGAGTACCGCGAGCATCTGCTCGGCGTACTCGGGCCAGTCGGTGGCGGCGTGCAGGGTCCCGCCGGGAGCGAGCTTGCGCGCGGCGAGCGCCGCGAACGCCGGCTGCACCAGGCGCCTCTTGTGATGGCGCTTCTTCGGCCAGGGGTCGGGGAAGAAGAGATGAATACCGGCGAGCGCGCCGTCCGGGATCATGCCCGCGAGCACTTCGACCGCGTCGTGGCGTACGACCCGCAGGTTGCGCAAATCCAGTGCCTGTATCTTCCGCAATAGGCTTCCGACTCCCGGCGCATGCACTTCGACCGCGATGAAATCGGTCTCGGGTTCGGCCTGCGCGATCGCCGCGGTGGTCTCGCCCATGCCGGAGCCGATCTCGAGCACGAGCGGCGCACGGCGGCCGAAAACCTCGGTTGCATCGAGCGGCGCGTCGCGAAAGGGGATGCCGTAGCGGGCGAAGAGCTCGTCGAGCGCGCGCTGCTGCGCGGGCGTCGTTCTGCCCTGGCGCAGCACGTAGCTGCGGATCTGGCGCGTCACGCAGCCTTGGGCTGCGACGCTGCGATGGTTCCCGCGCTCGGCGAGGAGGGCGTCGCCGAATAGAGCTTCTTCGGCATGCGTCCGGCGAGGAACGCCTGCCTGCCCGCTTCCACCGCCTTTCTCATCGCCTGCGCCATGAGGACCGGATTCTTCGCAGCGGCGATCGCCGTGTTCATGAGCACGCCGTCGCAGCCGAGCTCCATCGCGATCGCGGCGTCCGATGCGGTGCCCACGCCCGCGTCGACGAGTACCGGCACGCCGACGCGCTCGATCACGAGCTGCAGGTTCCAGGGATTGAGGATTCCCATTCCCGAGCCGATCAGCGAGGCGAGCGGCATCACCGCCACGCAGCCCATGTCCTCGAGCATCTTCGCCTGGATGGGGTCGTCCGAGCAGTACACCATCACCTCGAAGCCCTCTTTTACCAGCGTCTTCGCCGCCTCGAGCGTCTCGGGCATGTTCGGGTAGAGCGATTGCGGGTCGCCGAGCACCTCGAGCTTGACCAGCCTGTGGCCGTCGAGCAGCTCGCGCGCAAGGCGCAGCGTGCGCACCGCGTCCTGCGCGTTGTAGCAGCCGGCGGTATTCGGCAGGTAGGTGAACTTCGACGGCGGCAGGAACTCGAGCAGCGAAGGCTCGCCGCGGTTCTGGCCGATGTTGGTGCGCCGGATCGCCACCGTCACGATCTGGGCGCCGGAGGCTTCGATCGCCGCGCGCGTTTCGGCGAAGTCCTTGTACTTGCCGGTGCCAACCAGCAGGCGCGAGGAGTATGCGCGACCCGCGACGAGAAGCTCGTCCTGCGCCGCCATGCTCAGCCTCCGCCCACCGCGACCACGATCTCGAGCGCGTCGCCGTCGGCGAGCTGGGTCGCGGCGTGCGCGCTCTTTGGCACGATCTCGCCGTTTCGCTCCACCGCGATCTTCTTGCCCGCGAGCTCGAGGCGCGCGAGCAGCGCCGCCACGTCGAGCGGCCGCTCGAAGCGGTGCGGGGCGCCGTTCACTGTCACCTGGATCATGCGCGAATTCTACCTCGGGCGCGCGCCGCCCGCGGCGCTCACAGAGCGGCCATGACCCGCTCGAGCCGGCCGCGCACTTCGGCCGCGAGCGTCCCCATCTCCGGCCGATCCACGAGCGTCAGGACAGCGCTCGGATCCATGAACTCCACGCGCGTCTTGCCCGTCGCGTCCTGGCGCACCACCACGTTGCACGGCAGGAGGGCGCCGATTTCGGGCTCTACGGCGATCGCCTTGCTGGCGAGCTGCGGGTTGCAGGCGCCGAGGATCTTGTACGGCGGCAGCTCGAGGCCGAGCTTCTTCTTCATGGTCGCCGCGACGTCGATCTCGGTGAGCACGCCGAATCCTTCCTTGGCGAGCGCCTCGGTCACCTTCTGCACCGCGGCGGTGGGGTCGAGGGCGACGGTCTTGCCGAATGCGTACTTGCTCATGGGTTCCTCCGGCCGGTATCCGCCGAAGAAGATGGGGCCGCCCGGGCGCCGTTCAAGCCTGCGGCTAGAAGGTGACCGTAGCCTGGTTGCCGCTCAGCTCGATCTTCGGAGACGGCCCGCCATTCTGCGTGACCCCTACGTCGTTCGTGGTCGTCGAGATTCTCGCCGAAGCGCCGACGACGTTGCTCTGCTGGGCGACGGTTTGCTGGCTGCAGGTCGACTGCGGATGCGCCGTCGTCGTGGTGCACGAGGCGAGGACGTGCGCGGCGACGCTCACCGTTACGGCGGCTTGCGCAAGGACATTGCCCGCAGCGAGCGCCGCGCTAACTATCAGAATCAGTCGCGCCTTCATTCAATGCGTCGGCCGCATCGTCACGAGCCCGGAATCGTCGACGGTGAAATGTCGGCATAGACTACGTCGGGTCGGTGCGCTGCGATAGCCTGCGGAAGGTTCCTGAAACAATTATCGGACCCGCGGATAACGTGCCGCGACATCCACACGACGGGTGTCCTGCCATGAGGTCCCGGACCGCCATCGTCAAAGTCGTGACCTCCGGGGGTCGCAAATTGCTGCGGGGCGCCTTTCCCTCTTAGAATCCGCACCCTGGGCGGGTGTAGTTCAATGGCAGAACGGCAGCTTCCCAAGCTGCATACGAGGGTTCGATTCCCTTCACCCGCTCCAGTCACTCAGTTCTTGGCCGGATGCTTGTCCGGCGTCGCGAACTTCCCGGCGAAGCGGGCGCGCACCGCCTCGCGCCGCATCGGGTCCATGTGCGGCCACAGGAGCGTACGCACCGCGTAGTCCACCTGCCGGTATTCGTAGACGCAATTCTCGGCCCTCTCCTTGGGCAGGTAGCCCTTGTCGACGACGTCGCCGAAGGTCTTGGGATCGGCGCCGTAGGCGAGGCAGAGCAGGTTGTAGAAGCGCTGCTGGGTGAAAGGGTGTACCTCCGCCGCGGTCTCGGCGTTTAGCGGCTTGTCGTTCGCCTGGCGCGCGTACATGTAGGCCACGCCGCCGATCGCACCCCGCGCGATCTTCGGGCCGAGCTGCAGCAGCGTGTAGGCCGCGACCATGTCGGCGGCGTCCTCCTCGCGCCCGAGCACCGGGATCTTGAGCAGGTCGAACAGCGCGTGCGCGAACTCGTGCAGGAACACCTCTGCGGTCGGGCCGACCACCGCGTCCTCCGGCGTCACGCCCGCCACCGTCGTCTCGCGCGGCGCGTCGCGCAGCACGCGTGCGAGGTATTCGTAGCACACCGTCACCGAATGCTGCTCGTCGTCGTACCAGGCGTTCTCGACGCCTTCGCAGCCCCTGAGTTTGAGCATAAGCGTGTGCGGCAGCTCGAAGGGGCTGAGAAGCTCGGCGAGATTATCGAGAACGCGTTCTCGCTTCAGGGTCTCGTAGATCTTGCGCTGCGCCGGGTCGCTCGGCGCGAGATAGGCGACGGCGACGCGATGGTGCTCGGCCGGGAGCGCAGCGGGCAGCAGGCCAAGCGCCAGGTCGAGCGCGACGATGACGCCGGCGCAAACTCTGATCATGCGGCGAGTCTCCCACGGCGCGACGGGACAGCCAAGCGCGTTGCCGCCGCCCCGGGGCTCGCCTAAAATGAGAATCCGATGCCCGTTTCGTTCGAAGGCAAGCTGGTGGTGGCGATCTCCTCGCGGGCGCTGTTCGACTTCGAGGAGGAGAACGCGGTGTTCGAGCGCCGCGGCGAGCGCGAGTACGTAGAGCTGCAGCTCTCGCGCGTCGACGTCCCGGCGAAGGAGGGCGTCGCGTTCGCGCTGGTCAAGAAGCTGCTCGCCTTCAACACGCCCGGCGCGCAGCGCGTCGAGGTGGTGATCCTTTCCAAGAACGACCCGGTGAGCGGCCTGCGGGTGTTCCGCTCGGCGGCGCGCGAGGGGCTGCGCCTGGAGCGCGGCGTGTTCACGCGCGGCCGCACGCCGTATCGCTACCTGGATGCCTTGAGGGCGAACCTGTTCCTGTCGGCGAACGAGGCCGACGTGATGAGCGCGCTCGAAGCGAAGGTGCCCGCGGCGCGCGTGTATCCCGATTCCGCGCGTGCCGCCGAGCGCCACGCCGACGAGGTGCGCATTGCATTCGACGGCGACGCGGTGCTGTTCTCCGACGAGGCCGAGCGCGTGTTCCAGGCCGACGGGCTGGACGCGTTCACGCGCCACGAGACCGAGCACGCGCGGCGGCCGCTGCCGCCAGGGCCGTTCAAGCCGCTGCTCGAGGCACTGCACCGCCTGCAGCAGGCCGCCGGCACGGACGTGCGGATGCGCCTGCGCACAGCGCTCGTCACGGCGCGCAGCGCCCCCGCGCACGAGCGCGCCGTGCGCACGCTGATGCAGTGGAACATCGGCGTCGACGAGGCGATGTTCCTGGGTGGGCTGGACAAGGGCGAATTCCTGCGCGCCTTCGAGCCGGATTTCTTCTTCGACGACCAGCGTGCGCACGTAGAGTCGGCCAAGCGCCACGTGGCCGCGGGGCACGTGCCGTTCGGCGTCGCCAACATCGAGCGGAAGGTGTCGTGAAAGCGCTCAAGTACCTGTTGTACGCGGTGGGCGCGCTCGTCGCCATGGTCGTGATCGGCGCGATCGCGTTTGCGCTGCTGTTCGACGCGAACAAGCTGAAGGGCGAGATCGAGCGCGTGGTCAAGCAGGACACCGGCCGCACGCTGAAGCTGGAAGGCAACCTGCATCTCGCCTTCTGGCCTAGCATCGGTGCGTCGATGGGGCGCGCGAGCCTGTCGGAGCGCGCGAGCGAAGCCACCTTCGCGTCGATCGATTCCGCGCACGTGGCGGTCGCCCTCCTGCCGCTGTTCCGCGGGCAGACGCTGGTCGACAAGGTGCAGCTGTCCGGCCTCAAGGTGAACCTCGTCAAGCGTGCCGACGGGAAGTTCAACTTCGACGACCTGCTCGGGGCGCCGGCCGCCCGGGCGGGAAAGGCGCCCGCTGCTGCACCGGCTGCGAAGGGGTCGAAAGTGCAGTTCGACATATCCGGCGTCCGCATCGAACGTGCCAACGTCTCGTACCGCGACCTGAAAGGCGGGCAGCAAATCGCGGTGAGTGACCTCGAGTTGCGCACCGGCCGCATTGCGAGCGGCGTGCCCGGCAAGCTCGACATCTCCGCCGCGATCAAGGGCACGAAACCCGAGCTCGACGCGAAGTTCAAGCTCGCGACGGGCTACCGCTTCGACACCGAGCGCGAGACGGCGGAACTGAGCGGGCTGGACGCGCGCATCAGCGTGTCGAGCCCGACGCTGCCGCAGGGGACTCTTACGGTGCCGATCACCGGCTCCGCGCAGGCCGATTTCGGCAAGGGCACCGCGCATGCCGATCTCGCCATGAAGCTGGACGGCTCGAACATCCGCGCCAAGCTCGGCGTCGAGAGCTTCGCGCCAGCGGCGTACAACTTCGACGTCGACGTCGATCGGCTGGACGTCGACCGCTATCTGAATTCCAAGCCGGAGGGCAAGGCGGCCGCGGAGGGCGGCAAGGGAACGCGCGCCGGCGGCGCCGCTGGGGCCGATACGCCGGTCGATCTTTCCTGGCTCAAGGGCCTCACCGCGCGCGGGCGGCTGCGTATCGGCCAGCTGCAGCTGGAGGGCCTCAAGCTCGCGGAGGTGAAGAGCGACGTGCGTGCCGCGAACGGACGCGCCGACCTCGCGCCGCATTCGGCGAGCCTGTACCAGGGAATGCTCGCCGGCGCGCTTGCGCTCGACGGCAACGCGAACCGCGTCGTTCTCAAGGACAAGCTGACGGACATCGCGATCGGACCGCTCGTCAGGGACCTTGCGCAGCGCGACGTCATCGAGGGGCGCGGCAACGTGACGCTCGACGTGCAGGCCGTGGGCGCCAGCGTAAATGTGATGAAGAAATCGCTCGCCGGCAACGCGCAGCTCGCGCTGCGCGACGGCGCGATCAAGGGATTCAACGTGGGCGAGGCCCTGCGCAAGGCGGAGTCGCTGGTCGGCTCGAAGAGCGCGCAGACGCAGTCCGCCGATCGGTCGCAGAAGACCGATTTCAGCGAGCTGAGCGCGAGCTTCGTGATCCGCAACGGTGTGGCGCACAACGACGACCTGAATCTCAAGTCGCCGCTGTTGCGCGTGGGCGGGGCGGGCGACATCGACATCGGCAATTCGCGCATCGATTACCTGGCCAAGGCGTCGCTGGTCGGCACCGCCAAGGGGCAGGGCGGCAGGGAGCGCGCCGAGCTGCGCGGCATCACGGTGCCGGTGCGCGTGGTCGGGCCGTTCGACGCGCTGAAATACGAGGTCGACTACCGTGCGGTCGCGACCGAGGCGCTCAAGTCCCAAACTACCAAGAAGCTCGAGGAGCAGCTCGGCGGCAAAGGCGGCGTCGAGGAAAAGCTGCGCGGCCTGTTCAAGCGCTAGGCCCCAAGCGCCCCTCGCTTACCGCGTGACAGGCGACCCGCCAGGCGCCCGCGCCCTCCAGCGCCGGGCGCTCGGCGGCGCAGCGCGCGTTGGCGTGCGGACAGCGCGGATGAAAAGCGCAGCCCGTGGGCGGCGCGAGCGGGTCGGGGACTTCGCCGGCGACCGGCGTGCGCCGCGCACCGGTCGCCTCCAGGCGCGGGACGGCGTCCAGCAGCATGCGCGTGTAGGGGTGGCGCGGGCGCGCGAACAGGTCCGCCGCTTCGGCGAGCTCGACCAGGCGCCCGAGGTACATCACCCCGACCCGGTCGGCGACGTGCGACACTACCGCGAGATTGTGCGAGATGAACAGATACGTCAGGCCGAGTCGGCTCTGCAGCTCGCTCATCAGGTTCAGGATTTGCGCCTGCACCGATACGTCCAGCGCAGAGGTCGGCTCGTCGCATACCAGGAACTCGGGATTGCCCGAGAGTGCGCGCGCGATCGAGATGCGCTGGCGCTGGCCCCCCGAGAACTCGTGCGGGAACTTGTCGCCATCCTCGGCGGCGAGGCCGACCTGGGCGAGCAGCGCGCGCACTCGCGCGCGCTCCTCGGCGCGCGTCCGCGCGAGCCCGAGCATGCGGATCGGCTCGGCGACGATGTCGCGCACGCGCCAGCGCGGATCGAGGCTCGCGTAGGGATCCTGGAAGATCATCTGCATGCGCCGGCGTGCGGCGCGCGCGTCGGCGGCGCGCGCCGGGTCGGTGAGCTCGATGCCGTCGAATTCGACCGTGCCGCGCGAGGGCGCATACAGGCCGACGATCAGCCGCGCAACGGTCGACTTGCCGCAGCCGGATTCGCCAACCAGCGCGAGCGTCTCGCTGCGCCGCACGTCGAAGCTCAGCTCGTCGACCGCGCGCAGCAGCTGGCGCGGCGCGCGCTCGAGCGCGCGGTTCAGCCACGGTCTCGAGACGTCGAAATCGCGCCCCAGGCCGCGCAGGCGCAACAGGGGCCGCTCAGCGCTGCTCGGCATACAGCCAGCAGGCGACCTGGTTGCCAGCGACCGGGACCGGCTCGGGGCGATCGAGCGAGCAGCGCGCCAGCCTGCGCGGGCAGCGCGGGTGGAAGGCGCAGCCGCCCGGAATCGCGGTGAGGCGCGGCATCGAGCCCTCGATCTGCTGCAGGCGCCCGCGATGCTGCGCGCCGCCGGCGGCGACCACGCGCGGTATCGACCCCATCAGGCCTGCGGTGTAAGGGTGCCGCGCGGCGTGGATCACTTCGCCGACCGGCCCGATCTCGGCGATACGCCCCGCGTACATCACCGCCACGCGGTCCGCAGTCTCCGCGATCACGCCCATGTCGTGGGTGATCAGCATCACCGCGGTGCCGTGATCCCGCGCCAGGCGCTTGAGCAGTGTGATGATCTGCGCCTGGATCGAGACGTCGAGCGCCGTGGTCGGTTCGTCGGCGATCACCAGGCGCGGCTCGGCGGCGAGCGCGAGCGCGATCACTACGCGCTGACGCATGCCGCCGGAGAACTGGTGCGGATAGTGGGAGAAGCGCGATTCCGGGGCGGAAATCCCGACCTCCGCGAGCAGCGCGAGCGCGCGCCGGCGCGCACCGGCGCGGTCGACATCCAGGTGGGTGCGGATCGTCTCGACCAGCTGCTCGCCGATCGTGTAGAGGGGATTGAGCGAGGTGAACGGATCCTGGAAGATCGCGCCGATGCGCCGGCCGCGGATGCGGCGCATGCGCTCGGGCGGCAGCCGGTCGATGCGCTCTCCCTCGAGCAGGATTTCACCCGCGGCGATGCGCCCCGGCGGCTCGAGCAGGCCGATGATCGCCATGCCGGTGAGCGACTTGCCGGCGCCCGACTCCCCGACCACGCCGAGCACCTCGCCTGGTGCGATCGAGAACGAAACGCCGTCGACCGCCACCAGCCTGCCGCGCCGCGTTGGGAACTCGACTTGCAGGCCGCGCACCTCGAGCAGCCGGCCGCTCATCGCAGCTTGGGATTCAGCGCGTCGCGCAGCCAGTCGCCCAGCAGGTTGACCGACAGTGCCAGAGCTACGAGCGCGATGCCCGGGAACACGGTGATCCACCACTCGCCAGAGAACAGAAAGTCGTTGCCGACACGGATCAGCGTGCCGAGCGAAGGACGCGTCGGCGGTACGCCGACGCCGAGAAACGAAAGCGTCGCCTCCGTGATAATCGCCGTCGCGATGTGGATGGTGCCGATCACCAGCACCGGGCCCGTGACGTTCGGCAGCACGTGCGCGAGCATGATCGATGCTGGCCGCCGGCCGATGACGCGCGCGGCCTGCACGTACTCCTTGTTCTTCTCCACCAGAGTCGAGCCGCGCACGGTGCGCGCGTACTGCACCCAGCCCGACGCGCCGATCGCCAGCACGAGCACCGGGATCGCGATGACGTCCTGCGCCTCGTGCGGAAGCATCACGCGCGCCACGCCGTCGATCAGGAGTGCGATCAGGATCGCCGGAAACGAAAGCTGCACGTCGGCGACGCGCATGATGAACGCATCGAGCGTGCCGCCGAAGTAGCCCGCGATCAGGCCGAGGGCGACTCCGACCAGCATCGACAGCAGCACCGACGCCAAGCCCACCGCGAGGGAAATGCGCGCGCCGTACATTATCGTCGAGAGCACGTCGCGCCCCTGGTCGTCGGTGCCGAGCAGGAACGTGCTGCTGCCCTTTGCCGTCCACGCCGGCGGCGTGAACGCGTCTAGCAGATTGAGCGAGGCGAGGTCGAAGGGATTGTGCGGCGCGAGCCAGGGCGCGCCGAGCGCGCCCGTGGCGCAAGCGAGCGCCACGAGCGCGGCGGCGACCGTGACGGGCGACCTGCGGAAACTGTATGCGAGGTCCGAGTCCCAGGCGCGAGCGAGCGCTGCGCGCATCGAGCGCTACTTGATCCTGACCCAGCGCAGGTAGTTGAAGTTGTCGGGCAACTGCACCAGCTCGACCGTCCTCTTCATGCCCCAGGCGAGCGCCTGCTGGTGCAGCGGGATGTGGCCGAAGTCCTCCTTGTGTATTCGGAACGCCTCCGAAATCATGGCCTGGCGCTTCTTCGGATCGGTCTCGGAGGCGATCGCCGCGGTGAGCTCGTCTATGCGCTTGTTGGAATACCAGCCGAGGTTGAACTGGCCCTGGCCGCCCTCGCCCGGCGTGGCCATCAGCGCGTAGAGCGGGTTGTGCGAGTCGTAGGTGGCGGGCGTCCAGCCGAGCATGTAGAACGAGGTGTCGCGCCGCAGGATCTTGGGAAAATAGGTCGCCTTGGGCTCGACCATCAGGTCGACGCGCACACCCACCTTGGCGAGCATCGCCGCGACGGCCTGGCAGATCTCGGCGTCGTTCACGTAGCGGTCGTTCGGACAGTTCATTCCCACCTGGAAGCCGTCCGGATAGCCCGCTTCGGCGAGCAGCTTCTTCGCGGCCGCCGGGTCGTATGGGTAGCGCTTGTTAAGCGCGGGGTCGAAGCCCTTGATGCCGGGCGCGACCATGAGCGCGGTGGGCGTCGCCGCGCCGCGCATCACCCGCGACTTGATCGCCTCTTCGTCAATCGCCTGGTAGAAGGCTTTTCTGACGCGCAGGTCCTTGAACGGGTTCTTGCCCTTGACGTTGGAGAAGAGCAGCTCATTGCGCTCCTGGTCCATGCCGAGGAAGATGGTGCGCAGCTCCGGGCCCTGCATCACCTTCAGCGCGGGATCGGCGGAGATGCGCGCGATGTCCTGCAGCGGCACCGGCTCCATCATGTCGATCTCGCCGGAGATCAGCGCCGCGACGCGCGTCGCGGCGTTGGCGATCGGGGTGAACACCGCCTCGGTGAGGTTGTGCTCGGGCTTGCCCCACCAGTTCGGGTTCGGCACCAGAACCGTCTTCACGCCCGGCTGGCGCTCCTTGAGCATGAACGGCCCGGTGCCGTTGGCGTGGTTCGAGGCGTAGTTCTCGGTGCCCTTCCTGACGTCCACCGGGCGCAGCGCGTTGTGCTTCTCGCACCAGGCCTTGGACATCATGCGCCACTGGCTGATGACGTCGGGCAGGATCGGGAAAGGCGCGCTGGTCTCGATCTCGACCGTATGGTCGTCGACTTTGCGCACTTCCTTGAACGATCCG
Organism: Burkholderiales bacterium; assembly: GCA_035310985.1. GTDB lineage: Bacteria > Pseudomonadota > Gammaproteobacteria > Burkholderiales > SG8-39 > DAHVFK01. Next base: position 74,177 of record DATGDH010000133.1, on the reverse strand, counting down.
ACGTAGGACTGGATGTCCGAGCCTTCGCCCTTGGCGCGCTGGTAGGAGAACACGACGTCGTCGGCGGTAAAAGGCGTGCCGTCGTGGAACTTGACGCCGCGGCGCAGCTCGAAGCGCCACACCGTGGGCGAGGTCTGCTTCCAACTCGTGGCGAGGCCCGGCACCAACTCGAGCTTCTTGCCGCGGTCGACCAGCGGCTCGTACAAGTTGCCGGTGAAGTTGAGCAGCAGCGACTCGTTCAGCATGTACGGGTCCATGGAAAGCGAGTCGCCCTGGTCCGCGTACCTGAAGGTCTTCGCCTGCGCGCCCGCCGCGAGCGCAAGCGCGAGCGCGGCGGCGGTGAAGATACGGGTGATGCGCATGGTGTTCTCCTCCCGTGCGTTATTTGAGTGGCAACGCGTGCTCGACCAGCGCAGCGAGGAAGCCCGCGCCGAGGGGGATCACGTCGTCGTTGAAGTCGTAAGCGGGGTTGTGTAGGAAGCAACCGCTCGGGCCGCCGCCCTGGCCGAGCCAAACGTAGGCGCCCGGGCGCGCGAGCAGCATGTAGGAGAAGTCCTCTCCGCCCATGGTCGGCTCTGCGTCGCGCACCACGTTTTCCTTGCCGAAGATCCGGTCGCCGACGCTCGCCGCGAACTCGGCCTCGCGCGGCGTGTTGACGGTGGCCGGATAGCCGCGCCGGTAGTCGATCTCGGCGCTGCCGCCGAGTGAGGCCGCCACGCCGGTGACGATCGCCTTGATGCGCCTCTCGGCGAGGTCGCGCGTCTCGGGCCTGAAGCTGCGCACCGTGCCGATCAGCTTGACCGACTCCGGGATGATGTTGAACGCGCCCACCTGGCTGGTCTGCATCGAGCACAGGCTTACGACCAGCGCGTCGAGGGGATTCAGATTGCGGCTGGTAATCGTCTGCAGCGCCGTAATCAGCTGCGCCGCGATCGGCACTGGATCGACCGTGAGGTGCGGCATCGCGGCGTGGCCGCCGCGGCCGCGCACGGTGATCTGTATCTCGTCGGTGGCCGCCATCATGGCGCCCGCGCGTACCGCCATCTTGCCCGGCGGCAGCCCCGGCCAGTTGTGCAGCGCGTACACCTCGTTGGCCGGGAAGCGCTCGAACAGACCCTCCTCGACCATGCGCTGGCCGCCGGCGCCGCCTTCCTCGGCGGGCTGGAAGATGAGATAGGCGGTCCCGTCGAAGTGGCGCGTCTCGGCGAGGTAGCGCCCCGTGCCGAGCAGCATGGTGGTATGGCCGTCGTGGCCGCAGGCATGCATGCGGCCGTCGTGGCGCGAGCGGTAGGGCACGTCGCCGAGCTCCTGCAGGGGCAGGCAATCCATGTCGGCGCGCAGGCCGATCGCGCGGCCGCTGCCGGTCTTCCTGCCGCGCACCACGCCGACAACGCCCGTTCCGGCGATGCCCTGGTGTACTTCGATGCCCCAGGCGGCGAGCTTGCCGGCGACCACTTCGGCGGTGCGCCGTTCCTCGTAGCCGAGCTCCGGGTGCGCATGGATATCGTGCCGGATCTCGCGCAGCTCGGCGTGGTATTTGCGAATGGTTTCTACGGGTGTGCTCATTGCCACTCTCAGTGCGCAGCGGCGGTGCGCTCGATCCGCAGGCGCGGATCGACCGCATAGTAGAGCAGGTCCACCACCAGGTTGATGACGACGAAGAACAGGGCGATCAGGCAGAGGTAGGCGGCCATCACCGGAACGTCGGCGAACGCGACCGACTGGATGAAGAGCAGTCCCATGCCCGGCCACTGGAAGACGGTCTCGGTGATGACGGCGAAGGCGATGATCGCGCCGAGCTGCAAGCCCGTGACGGTGATCACCGGCACCAGGGTGTTCTTGAGCGCGTGCCCGAAATGCACCGCGCGCTCGCTCAGGCCGCGCGCACGCGCGAACTTGATGTAGTCGGTGCGCAGCACCTCGAGCATCTCGGCGCGCACAAGCCGCTGGATGAGCGTCATCTGGTACAGGCCGAGGGTGATCGCGGGCAGCACGAGCGCCTTGAGTCCCGAGGCGGTGAGCAGCCCGGTCGTCCACCAGCCGATTCTCACCGTGTCGCCGCGCCCGAACGAGGGCAGCCAGCCGAGCACCACCGCGAACAGCAGGATCAGCAGGATGCCGATCAGGAAGGTCGGCAGCGACACGCCGATCAGCGACACCGCCTGGAAGACGTGCGCGAGCCAGGAGTCGCGCCTGAGCGCGCTGTACACGCCCATCGGGATGCCGGCCGCGAGCGCGAACACGGCCGCGACCAGCGACAGCTCGAGGGTCGCCGGCAGCCTCTCGAGGAACAGTGTCGAAACCGGCCTCAGCTGCCGCAGCGACAGGCCGAACTCGCCCTGCGCCGCGCGTCCGATGAAGCGAGCGTACTGCACGTAGAACGGCTGGTCGAGGCCGAGTGCATGCTTCATCTGCGCGCGCTGCGCGGGCGTCGCGTCCTGCCCGAGCACGAACACCACGGGATCGCCGACGAAGCGGAACAGCGCGAAAGCGATCAACCCCACCGCCAGCATCACCAGCAGGGCCTGTCCGAGGCGGCGAAGCACGAACGCGAGCATGCGTATTGGCGGGGAGGCGCCCCGGGAAGAGGGGCCGCCGAATGGTGCCCCGTTCGCCCGGCGGCGTCAAACCGACGCAAGCTCCGCGCCGATTAGAATCGCCCCGTGCCGCCATTCGCTACTTCGCTCGTCGCCTGGCAGCGCGCCCACGGGCGCCACGACCTTCCGTGGCAGGGAACGCGCGATCCGTACCGCGTCTGGCTGTCCGAGGTCATGCTGCAGCAGACGCAGGTGGAGACGGTCGTTCCCTACTACGAGCGCTTCCTCGAGCGCTTTCCCGACGTCGGGGCGCTGGCACGTGCTCCCGAGGAGGAGGTGCTGCGCCTGTGGAGCGGACTTGGCTACTACGCGCGTGCGCGCAATCTGCATGGCGCCGCGCGCCTGGTGGCCATGGAGCGCGGCGGGCGCTTCCCCGACAACGTCGAGGGGCTGCGCGCGCTGCCCGGCGTAGGGCGCTCGACCGCCGCGGCGATCGCCGCCTTTGCGTTCGGGCGGCGCGCCGCGATCCTGGATGGCAACGTGAAGCGAGTGCTCGCGCGCGCCTTTGGGATCGAGGGCTTCCCTGGCCAGCGCGCGGTGGAGGCGCGCCTGTGGCGCCTCGCCGAAGCTCAGCTGCCCGCGCGCGGCATCGAGCGCTACACCCAAGCGCTGATGGACCTCGGCGCGACGGTGTGCACGCGCGCGCGGCCGCGCTGCGAGGCCTGCCCCGTCGCGGCGCGCTGCGTCGCGCGCCGCGAGGGGCGTGTCGCGGAGCTGCCTGGGGCGCGCCCGCGCCGCACGCTGCCGCTCAAGGACGTCACCTGGCTCGTATTGCTCGACGCCGGGCGGGTGCTGCTCGAGCGGCGCCCCGCCCCCGGACTGTGGGGCGGGCTATGGGCGTTTCCGGAGGTTTCCGGGAGGCGCGCGGAAGCACATTGTCGCCGGGCGCTCGGCTGCGAGGCGCGGCTCATCGAGCGGCTCGCGCCGCTCGAGCATGCCTTCACCCACTTTCGCCTGCGCGCCCGGCCGCTAGTCTATGCTCTGCGCGAGCGCGCGCCGCATGCCGAGCAGTCCGGGCGCCTGTGGCTGGAGCTCGCCGAAGCGCAGGGCGCCGCGGCGCCGGCGCCGGTCAAGAAACTGCTCGCGCAGATCGCCGCTAGGCGCGAGTGACCAGCCCGTGCTGCTCGAGGAACTTCTGTAGGATGGCGAGCCGCTCGCGGCAGTCCGATAGCTCCATGAGCCGTTGCTTGGCGGCGAGCGGCACGGGCAGCAGCTCGCACAGGCGGGCACCGACCCAGCAGCTGGAATCGAAGCGGAAGGGCGCCTCGATGGTGCGCGCGCCGTGCTCTTCGATCACCAGGCGCAGCAGCCGCGCGCAGCCGAGGAACTCGTCGGGCAGCGGTGCGTCGCGCTCCTCCGGCAGCAGCTCGATGCGCGCGCGGGCGAGGTCGCTTTGCACCACGGAGCGCTCCAGAATGCGGAAGCGCTGCCCGCCGCGCACGGTGACCTGCAGCAGGCCCAGCTGCTGCATGTCCCACTGCACGATGTGCGCCAGGCAGCCGATGTCCTCGGGGGTGGCCGGCGCGCCCACCTCCTCGCCCGAGCGGATCAGGCAGACGCCGAAGGGCAGTTGCGCGCGCAGGCAGTCTTTCGCCATCTCCATGTAGCGCTGCTCGAAGATGCGCAGCGGGAGCAGGCCGCCCGGAAAGAGCACGGCCCGCAGCGGGAAGAGCGCGACTTCGCGCGGGTCCGCCTCTTTCAGGGCGTCTCCCCCGCGTCGCCGCGCGCCAGCCCGCGATGGCGCACCAGCACGCTCCAGCGCGTCCTGAACGCGGCGGCGAGCCGCTCGGCGAGGTACACCGAGCGGTGTCGCCCGCCGGTGCAGCCGATCGCCACGGTGACGTAGCTGCGGTTCTCGCGCGCGATGTCGGGCAGCCAGCGCTCGAGGAACGCGCGCAAGTCGCCCAGCAGGCGCTGCACGGCCTCGTCGCCTTCGAGGTAGGCCACCACCGGCGCATCGCGCCCGGTGAGCGGGCGCAGCGCCGGGACGTAGTGCGGGTTGGGCAGCATGCGCGCGTCGATCACCCAGTCCGCGTCCAGGGGAATGCCGTCGCGATATGCGAACGATTCGAAAAGTAGCGCGAGCGCGCCGCCGCCCAGGCCGAGGAGGTCCTTGATCCAGTTCTGCAGCACCCGGGGCAGCATGTCGCTGGTGTCCACCCGGTGGCCGAGCTCGGCGACCCCGGCGAGCAGCGTGCGCTCGCGCTCGATCGCCTCGGCGAGCGTGAGCCCGCCGAGCGTGAGCGGATGCCGCCGGCGGGTCTCGGAAAAGCGCCTGAGCAGCGTCTGCGGCGTGGCCTCGAGGAACAGCACGCGGCAATCGACGCCGCGCGCCTTGAGCTGGGCGACGTTCTCGGGCAACGCCGGCAGCGCCGCGCTGCGCGCATCGACGCTTACCGCGACGCGCTCATGGCCGGCCTCCGCGAAGAAGTCGGCGACGTCGAGCAGCAGCGTCGCCGGCAGATTGTCCACGCAGTAGTAGCCGACGTCCTCGAGCACGTTCAGGGCGATGCTCTTGCCCGAGCCGGAGAGTCCGCTGACCAGGACGAGTTGCATGGCGCGGGGCGCGGTCCGCGCTCAAGGCGCGCCGTCGATTTCCTTCTTCTGGCGCTTCATGAACTGCGCCATCGAGTCGATGCCGCGCAGCTGCAGAATGTAGTTGCGCACCGCCGCCTCGAGCAGCACCGCAAGGTTGCGCCCCGCGGCGACGGGAATCACGACCTTGCGCACCGTGACGCCGAGGATGTCCTCGGACAGCTCGGCGAGCGGCAGGCGCTCCGCGGTGTCGCGGCCTCGCGGCGCGGGCTTCTCCAGGTGCACGATCAGCTTCAGCTTCATCTTCGGGCGCACCGCGGTCTCGCCGAAGATGGTGCGCACGTCGAGCAGGCCGAGGCCGCGCACCTCGATGAAATCGCGCAATACGGGCGGACAGCGTCCCTCCAGGGTGTTGGCGGCGATGCGCGAGATCTCGACGACGTCGTCGGCAACGAGGCCGTGCCCGCGGCTGATGAGCTCCAGCCCCAGCTCGCTCTTGCCGACACCCGAATCGCCCGTGATCAGCACGCCCAGCCCGAGCACGTCCATCATTACGCCGTGCCGCTCGGTCGTATCCGCGAGCGCCTTGCCGAGGTAGCGCGCGAGCTTCTCGATGACCCTCGGTGCGGGAAGCGGTGTGGTGAACAGCGGGACGTGCGCAGCTTCCGCCTTCTCGAGCAGCTCCTCGGTGGCGCCTACGCCGTCGGCGAGAATGAGCGCAGCCGGCACGCTGTCGCACAGTTGCGCCGCGAAGCGCGCACGCGCGGCATGATCGCCGCCAGCGAGCATCGACGCCTCGTAAGCGCCGAGCACCTGGATGCTGTTCGGGTGGGTGAGGTTTAGGTGGCCGATCAGCGCGGCCGCCGCCGCGGCGTCGCGCCTCAGCGCTGCGCTTCCGTCGCGTCCCGCGATCCACGCGAGGGAAAGCGCCTCGCGGTTGTCTTCATGCAACCGCGCGACGTTGACCTGGAACATCCGGCTCCCAGGCGGCGACGATCTGGTGCAGGGCGGCCGCATCGGGCGCCGCTGACATCGATTCGCGCAACGACCTGTCACTGAACATCTGGGCGAGCTCGGACAGGATCTGCAGGTGCTTCTCGGTCGCCTGCTCGGGAACCAGCAGGACGAACACCAGGTTGACCGGCTTGCCGTCGGGTGCGTCGAACGGCACCGGCTGGGCGAGCCTAACGAATGCGCCGATCGCCTCCTTGAGCCCCTTGATGCGGCCGTGCGGGATGGCGACACCCTGGCCGAGCGCCGTCGAGCCGAGCCGCTCGCGCGCGAACAGGCTGTCGAATATCAGGTTGCGCGCGATGCCGTGGTTGTTCTCGAATAGCAGGCCGACCTGCTCGAACAGTCGCTTCTTGCTCGATACGGACAGCTCGAGCACGACGTTCGCGGTCGGCAGAAGTTTCGCGACTAGGCTCATGCCTCGCGGGGTGGGGGCTTCAGAGGGCGCGGATTATAGCTTACGCGAACCTAGGAGCGCACCTCGTGGTGCTTGAGGGCGTCATGAGGTTTGTCATAGGCCTTGCCCTTGTGCTTTAGCACCTGGCGGTCGAGCTTGTCGACCAGCAGGTCGATCGCGGCGTACAGGTCGCCGTCCTCGCACTCGCAGTGCAGGTCCTTGCCGCGCACATGCAGGGTGATCTCGGCCTTCTGGCGCAGCTTGCCGACCGATAGGATTACGTGCGCGTCGATGACGTGGTCGAAGTGCCGTTTGATGCGCTCGAGCTTGCTCTGCACGTAGTCACGTATCGCGGGGGTCACTTCTACGTGGTGGCCACTCACGTTGAGATTCATTCTCTCTTCTCCTAGAGGGACTTTCTCTGATTGACTGGAGGGATCTGCAGTAATTCCCGGTATTTCGCGATCGTGCGTCGCGCTACGACGATACCCTGTTGCCGGAGAATATGCGAGATTTGCGCGTCCGAAAGCGGGGCTTTCGCGTTCTCGCCGGCGACCAGCTGCTTGATCGCGGCGCGGATCGCCGTGGACGAGGCCGCGCCACCCGCCTCGGTGGCGACGTGGCTGCCGAAAAAATACTTCAGTTCGAAAGTGCCGCGCGGCGTGGCCATGTACTTCTGGGTCGTCACGCGCGAGATCGTGCTCTCGTGAAGTCCGAGGGTCTCGGCGATTTCGCGCAGCACCAGCGGCCGCATCGCGATCTCGCCGTGCTCGAAAAAGTTGCGCTGCCGGTCGACGATCGCCTGCGACACGCGCAGGATGGTCTCGAAGCGCTGCCGCACGTTCTTGATCAGCCAGCGCGCTTCCTGAATCTGCGAGGACAGCGCGCTGCCGGCGTTGCGCCGCCCGGCGAGCTCGGCATACAGCCGATTGATGCGCAGGCGCGGCATCGCTTCCTGATTGAGGCTCGCGCGCCATACGTTACGTAGCTTGCGCACGATCACGTCGGGCACGACGTAGCGCGCCTCGACCTCGGCGAATGCCGCGCCCGGGCGCGGGTTGAGCGCGAGGATGAGGCGATGGGCAGCGCGCAGCGCTTCGTCGCTCGCGCCGGTCGCCGCTTTCAGGCGCACATAATCGCGGCTCGCGAGCAGCTCGAGGTGTCGCTCGCAGATTTCGAGCGCGAGCCGGCGCACCGGGTCGTCCGTGCCGCCCGCGCGGATCTGCAGCGCGAGGCATTCGGCGGGCGAGCGCGCGCCGACGCCGACCGGGTCGAAGTTCTGCAGGTGCCGCAGCGCGATGCCGAGCTCCTCGACCCCGGCCTGGACCTCGGGAGGAAGCAGCGCTGCGATGTCCTCGAGGCTCTGCGTGAGATAGCCGTCGTCGTCCAGAGCGTCGATAAGCACTGCGACCAGCGCGCGGTCGCGCTTGTCCAGGTTGGTGAGGGACAGCTGCTCCACCAGATGGTCGCGCAGGCTCGGAGTGTCTGGTGCGGAAAAGCTGCGGTCGCCGTCGTCTTCCGCGTCCTGCCGCGACGAGTACGCGAGCTCAGCGCCCCATTCCTCGCGCGGCTCGGGCTGCGCGTCGGTGGCCGAAGCGGCGGCGGGCGCTTCGTCGACCGACCCACGCGCGACGGGCGGCGCGTCGGGCGCCTCCCCTTCCGCGTCCTCGCGCTCGAGGATTGGATTCTCCATCAGCAGGCGCTCGATCTCCTGATTGAGCTCGACCGTGGACAGCTGCAACAGCTTGATGGACTGCTGCAGCTGGGGCGTGAGCGTCAGGTGCTGTGACAGCCGGAACTGCAGAGTCGGCTTCATGTCTGGAGCGGAGCGCGGCGGTTCGCGCGCTACATGCGGAAGTTCTCGCCGAGGTAGACCCGGCGCACGCTGTCATTATAGACAATTTCTTCGGGATGACCGGAGGCGAGCACCTTGCCCTCGTTGATGATGTAGGCGCGATCGCAGATGCCGAGCGTCTCGCGCACGTTGTGGTCGGTAATCAGCACCCCGATGTCGCGTTCCTTGAGGAAACGGATGATGCGCTGGATGTCGAGCACGGCGATGGGATCCACGCCCGCGAAGGGCTCGTCGAGAAGGATGAACGACGGCTGCGTGCTGAGCGCGCGCGCGATCTCCAGGCGACGTCGCTCGCCGCCCGAGAGAGACAGGGCGGTGTGCTTGCGCAAGTGCGCGATGTTCAGGTCCTTGAGCAGGTTGGTCAGGCGCGGCTCGAGCTCGCCCATCGCGAGGCCCTGCAGCTCGAGGATCGCCTGCACGTTTTCCTCGACCGTGAGCTTTCGAAAGACGGAGTTTTCCTGCGGCAAGTATGAAATCCCCAGGCGCGCGCGGCGATGGATGGGAAGGTGCGTAAGGTCGCGGCCATCGAGCTCGATGCGGCCCTCGTCCGCCGCCGCGAGCCCGACGATCATGTAGAAGCAGGTCGTCTTGCCCGCGCCGTTCGGGCCGAGCAGCCCGACCACCTCGCCGCTCGACACCTCCAGCGAGACGTCGTGGACGACGGTGCGCGACTTGTAGCGTTTGCGCAGGCTTTCGGCGTGCAGCAGGCTCATTTCGAGGGGGCAGGGGCTTCGGCGGGTTTCATGGGACTCGCGGGAGCCTGCGTCTTTGGCTGAATCACCGCGCGCACCCTTCCTTCGGGCGCCTGCGCGCCGCCGCTCACCGAGAACGATTCGGCGCGCTGATCGAGCGCGATATGCTCGCCGCGCACTTCGTCGCCCTCGCGCGTCACGCGCGCGTTGTCGAACAGGTCGACCTTTTCGTCGCGTTCGTCGATCTCGACGCGCTGCGCCTGGCCTTCGATCCATGCGCCGGGCCTGCCGCCGGCGGCATCGGCCCTCTCACGGAAGCGTACGGGATTGCCGGTGGCGGTGATGTGGCGCAACTGATCCACGTCCTGGCGCACGACGATGCGATCGGCCCGCACCGTCATTGTGCCCTGCGTCACCACGACGTTGCCTTCGAAGATCGCCATGCGCCGTACCTCGTCGGAGGTCATGTGGTCGGACTCGATCTGCGTGGGCTTGTCGCGATCGGCTTTTTCTGCGCGCGCCTGCGGCGCGTACCAAGGCAGGGCGAGCGCCGCGCAGGCGGCGGCCATCAGCGCGGTGCGGCGCATGCGCATGTCGCTCACCGGCCTGCCTTCGCGGACTCGATGCTCGCGCGCACATCGTGCTGCAGGCGAAGCACGCCCAGCTCGTTGTTGTATTCCATGCCGCGCCCGCTCAGGCTGCGGTGATCGTCTACGACGGTAACCTCTCGATCCGTGAGCGCCAGCGACTTGGCCGTGACGACATGAAGGAAGCTCGTATTCAAGCGCATCTGCGGTTCCTTCGCGTCAGCGTCCCGTACCAGCGTGACGTTGCCGAACAGGAACACCTCGTCGCCGCTGTGGGAAAGCGTTCCCCGGTCGGCGGTGAGCGTCATGCGCGGCTCGCCAGGCTTGGTCTGTATGACGCGCGGCGCGACCAGGTCGGTCGAGTCGTCGTCCGGGTAATGTAGCATCTTCGCGGCCGAGAGCGTAGATTCGGCCACACCCTTGGCGTCGAAGGTCGTGATCACGAAGTTGTCGACGATGTAATCGGGGTCGTGCCGCCTGATGGTGCTCACCGGCTGCTCTTCGCGCGCGGCGCGCTCGAGCCAATAGGTGAGCAGGGCGAGCGAGACCATCAGCAGGAGCGGAAAGAGCCCGGTCGCCGAGAGTCTCACGCCAGGTATCTTGCCAGCGCCGCATCGAGCGTGCCCTGTGCGCGCAGCAGCAGCTCGCACAACTCGCGCACTGCGCCGCCGCCCGCCGGGGCCTCGCACACGTAGTGCACCCGCTCGCGCACCGCGCGCGGCGCCTCACGGGTTGCGCAGGCGAAACCGCAGCGGCTCAGCACGGGCAGGTCGACGACGTCGTCACCGGCGTAGCCCGTCGCTTCGGCCGGCAAGCCGAGGCGGGCGATGAGCGCCTCCCACGCGGCGCGCTTGTCCTCGATACCCTGCAGCACGTGCGCGATGCCGAGCTCGGCCGCGCGCCGCTCGACCGCGGCCGATCTTCGCCCGCTCAGGATCGCGCTCGCCACGCCGCCCGCGGCGAGCAGCTTCAGCCCGTGCCCGTCGTGCGAGTGAAACTGCTTGAGCGTCTCGCCCTCCGGGCCGTACCACAGGCGCCCGTCGGTCATCACGCCGTCCACGTCGAAGACCATCAGGCGCACGCGTCGAGCGCGCTCCAGCGCGTCACCCGAAATCGCGGTCATCGGTTCAGATGACTTTGGCGCGGAACAGGTCGTGCATGTTGAGCGCGCCGATGACCCGCTGCCGCTCGTCGACGACCAGCAACTGGTTGATCTTGTGGCGCTCCATCAGCTGCACGGCCTCCACGGCCAGCGCTTCCTGCCGGATCGTGCGCGGCGCGGCTGTCATCAGGTCGCTCACCATCGCCGAGCCGAAGTCGCTCACCCGGTCCAGCGCACGGCGCAGGTCCCCGTCGGTGAAGATGCCGCACAGCCGCCCGTCGGTATCGACGACGGCGGTCATGCCCATGCGCCCGCGCGACATTTCGAGCACCGCCTGGCGCAGGCTGGCCGTGTCGGGCACGCGCGGCACGTCCGCGCCGCGTCGCATGACGTCGGCGACGTGCGTGAGCAGTCGCCTGCCGAGCGCGCCGCCCGGGTGCGAGCGCGCGAAGTCGTCGGCCGAGAAGCCGCGCGCATCGAGCAGCGCCACGGCGAGCGCATCTCCGAGCGCGAGTGCCGCGGTCGTGCTGGCGGTGGGCGCGAGGTTGAGCGGGCAGGCTTCCTGCGCCACGCCCGCATCGAGATGCACGTCCGCTTCGCGCGCGAGCGTGGATCGCGCGCTGCCGGTGAGGGCGATTAGCTTGGCGCCCTGGCGCTTGATGAGCGGGACGATGGCGAGCAGCTCTTCGCTCTCGCCGGAATGGGAGATTCCGATGAACACGTCCTCCGCCTGGACCATGCCCAGGTCGCCGTGGCTCGCCTCGGCCGGGTGCACGAAGTACGCCGGTGTGCCCGTGCTGGCGAGCGTGGAGGCCACCTTGCGCGCGATGTGGCCGGACTTGCCGATGCCGCTCACCACCACGCGTCCGCGCCGTTCGAGGATCAGGGACACCGCGGCGAGAAAATTGTCGTCGATGCGCGCGATAAGCGCTCGCACCGCGTCCGCCTCGATCGCGAGCACCCTGCGCGCCAGCTCCAGCGCGGCGGGAGTCACTGCGCCGCGAGGCGACGCAGGCTGGGCCGCGGGGGCGCCCTGTCCCGGCGCTGACGCTGCGCTTATCATAGACAAGAAGTATAGCCCAAGCCCACTCTTCGACCGCCCTCTCCACGATGCAGGAAGTAGGTACTTCGCTGCTGCCGGTTCTGGTCCTGCTCGCCGGCAGCGTCCTCGCGGTGGCGCTGTGCCGGCGGCTGTCGCTACCGCCGATCATCGGCTACCTGGCTACCGGGCTGGCGCTCGGTCCTCACGCGCTCGGACTGATCGAGGACACCGAGCAGACGCGGCGGCTCGCCGAGTTCGGGGTGGTGTTCCTGATGTTCTCGATCGGGCTGGAATTCAGCATGCCAAAGCTGATGGCGATGCGGCGCGTGGTGTTCGGTCTGGGATTCGCGCAGGTGCTCGCCACGGTGTCCCTGTGCGTCGCCGCCGCGGTCGCTTTCGGCGGGTCATGGCAGACCGGAATTGCGCTCGGCGGCGCGGCGGCGATGTCCTCGACCGCGATCGTCTCCAGGCTGCTCGCCGAGCGCATGGAGCTAGACACGCCGCACGGCCGCGAGATCATCGGCGTGCTGCTGTTCCAGGACTTGGCGGTCGTGCCCCTCCTGATCCTCGTCCCCGCGCTGGGGCAACCCGCGGGCGAAATCGGCGCGGCGATCGCGCTGGCGCTTGCCAAGGCGGCGCTCGCGCTCGGCGTGTTGGTGCTGGTGGGTCCGCGCGCGATGCGCACCTGGCTCGGCCTGGTGGCGCGCCGCCGCTCGAGCGAGCTGTTCGTGCTGAACGTGCTCCTCGTCACGCTGGCGCTGGCGTTCGTCACCGGGCTGGCGGGGCTTTCGCTCGCGCTCGGTGCCTTCCTCGCGGGCATGCTCATCTCGGAGACCGAGTACCGCTACCAGGTCGAGGAGGATATCAAGCCGTTTCGCGACGTGCTGCTCGGGCTGTTCTTCATCACCGTTGGCATGCTTCTCGACGTACGCATGGTGCTCGGAGAGCCGGTGCTTGTACTGTTGCTGCTGGCGCTGCTTGTGGGCGCGAAGTTCGGCTTGATTGCTCTTCTTTCGCGGGCGTTCGGCAGCCCGCCCGGAACCGCCCTGCGCGTGGCGCTCGGGCTTGCGCAGGGCGGCGAGTTCGGCTTCGTGCTGATCGCGCTCGCGCGCCGCGATGCGGTAGCGCCCGAGCCGGTCCTGCATGCGCTGCTCGCGGCGATGATCCTGTCGATGCTGGCGACGCCGTTCGTAATCGCGGCGAGCAACCGCATCGTGCTGCGCCTGGCGCGCTCGGAATGGATGATGCGCTCGCTCGAGCTGCACCGCATCGCGGTGCAGGCGATCGAGTCCGAACGCCACGTGATCATCCTCGGCTATGGCAGGAACGGACAGCATCTCGCGCGCATGCTCGACGCGGAGAAGGTGCGCTACGTCGCGCTCGATCTCGATCCCGAGCGCGTGCGCGAGGCGGTGCTCGCCGGGGATACGGTGGTATTCGCCGACTGCGCGCGGCGCGAGGCGCTGGTCGCTGCCGGCATCTCGCGCGCAGCCGCCGTCGTGGTGACCTTCGCTGACGCGGCGGCCGCCGCGCGGGTGCTCGCCAACATCCATGAACTCAACCCGGCGGTGCCGGTCATCGTGCGCGCGCACGAGGAGCGCGACATCGAGCGGCTCACCGCCGCGGGCGCTTCCGAGGTCGTTCCCGAGGCATTCGAGTCCGGGCTGATGCTCGCCTCGCACACTCTCATCTGGATCGGGGTGCCGCTGACGCGCGTCGTGCGGCGCATGCGCCAGGTGCGCGACCAGCAGTATGGCTTGCTGCGCGGCCTGTTTCGCGGCCCGAGCGACGAGGCCGAGCTCGGCGAAGAACGCGCGCCGCGGCTGCACGCCGTCACGCTCGGTGCCGACGCCTACGGTGTGGGCCGCACGCTCGAAGAGCTCAAGCTCGAAGACGCGGGTGTGGAAGTGAAGGCGGTGCGCCGTCCGGGAACCGGCGGCAGGCTCGCGCCGCAGGATGCCGGGCGCCTCGAGGCGGGTGACGTCGTCGTGCTGCTCGGTGTGCCCGAGATGATCGCGCTCGCCGAGGCTCGGTTGCTGCAGGGCTGAAGCGCCGTCTAAAAAGAAAAGGCCGGCTCGCGCCGGCCTTGACCTTCCTTTGGCGAGTGCCGCTTAGTTGAGCGAGCGGCAGACCGTGTAGCTGTTGTTCCCGGTTTCCGCGTAGGCCGTATCCGCCGTCGTGCCGATCGCCGGGTTGAGGGCAGCTTGCAGCTGCGCGCGAACCGTGCCCGCGTTCGGCACGCCGTCGTCCATCTGCGCGTCGATCGCAATCGCAATCTTGTCCGGCAGATTCGCCGAGCAGATGATGAGTCCCGCGAATCCGTCGGCCGTAGCACCGTTTAGCACCCGACCGGGCGCTGCGGCACCGTCGCCGGTCTGCACGCCGATCATGCCGCTTACCGCGTTCAGGGGCTGGCCGTTGCCCGTCCCGGTAATGAAGCCTGCGCGCCGCAGGTCCTCCCACCATAGACGCGACTCGTCGGTAGCGGTCGCGCTGTTGTAGAGGCCCATTACATGGCCATCGCCGTCGCCCAAGGCGCTAATGCCGGTCCAGCGTGACGCGCCCTTGTCGTCCCCGGGAATCGCGCGATAGCGGTCCTGGTAGCCGTGATACGCGGCCGAGATCCCGGAGAAGTCGGCGATCACGTTTTTGATCTTCGCCTGCGTGATCATCTCCTGACCCTTGAGGATGCCGCCGAGCAACAGGCCGATGATGACCAGAACGATCGCGATCTCGACAAGCGTGAAGCCTTTCTGCATTGCTTTCATGGTTCTACCCCCTAAATTGGAACTGGGTATTCAGTGTTATGCAAAGCCCGTGCCCGCTAGATGTAGTTGTATTTTCAATGAGTTACGGACGAAAGCATGCAAGTGAAACGTCGAGCTTTCGACAGGTTCGTCACGGGCGTGACATTTTTCCTCCGTTCGCCTGCCCTACCTGCCGCGCTTCCAGGCCCTCCAGGTGGCGCTCGAGGAAGCGCCGCTCGGCCGGGTCTCTGATGGCGCCGCTCGCAAGCAAGCCACCGAGAATCACCTTCGCGGCCTGCAGCTCGTTCATGTCTTCGAGGATGAAGATGCGCATTTGCTTTGCCCAAAGCGGCACGTCGGATGCAGTCGTGTACCGGTCGATGGCGTCCGCATATCGCAGGGCGAGCGGAAGATCGTGTAGGCGGTGCTTGGCGACGAGGGCGGCTTGCGCGAGCCACTGCCAACGATGATTGGGGTCCTTCAGGTACTCCCGGTAAATAAAGTCGAGCACGACTCCGGCTTTTGCAGGATCAGGGACCTCTGCGTATACGCGTGCGGCTGAGAAAAGCGGGTACTCGCTCTTGGGGTCCAGCGCGAGAACCACGCCTAGCCACGCGACGAGCCGCTGGTAGTCCAGGTCCTGATATGGAACGTCGTTCGCGCCGCGCAGGTCGTACGCTTGGAGGTAGAGCATTGCCAGGCGCGCCAAGGCCTCGGGCTCGCCTAGGCTCGCTAACCGCAGCGCCACGAGCCTTGGGGCGGGCGGAAGGTCCTCGGCGCGATGGAGCATTCCCGGCCGCATGCCGGCCCACGCCAGTTGGAGTGCCAGGCAGGCGGCGAGTGCCAGCCAGATCCAGCCTGGCACCGCGGTCAGGGGGCGCTCGTCGCGGCTCACAGGTTGCGACGGTGAAAGTCGAACAGCCCGGCGGCTACCAGCAGGAGCGAATAGAGCGCCAGCCCGGCGAGTGCCGTTATGTACGCGCTTGCCGTCGGAGCGCCGTAGATCAGCCAGTCGGTGCGCGTGGCGGCATCTAGCCGCGGCAGCAGCAGCGCCACCACATCGATGCTCCACCGCGCCAGGCGGTGCGCGAGCGTCGGTTCCGCGAGCGGACTCGCCGCGATCGACTGAACCGCGCCGATGGCCCGGGCGAGGAGGTAGAGCCCTGCAGTCGCAGCGAAGGCGGGCACCGGCTGAACCAGTGCCATGGAGAAGAACAGCGCCGCGGCCGCGACCATTGCTGTTTCCAGCGCCAGGGACGCGGCCCACAGCTCGACCGGGGCTGGCGGGCTCCAGAGCAACAACGGCAGTGCGAAGCACGCCGAGATCACCACGCCCAGGGCGACGTAGCCGGCCAGGCGCCCGGCGTACTGGGCGCTGCGCGATATCGGCAGCGTCAGCATCAGCTCCAGCCCCTTGTCATTCGCTTCGCGCACCGTGCTGGCCGCGACATGTAACGCGACGAGAACTACCGCACAGGCGCGCAGCAGCGCTGCGGAGAAGGCTGCCTGCAGTGCAATGCTCTCGGTGAGCGCGACCTGCGAGACGAACGCCGCCAAGCCAAGCGCGGCCGCCAGGCTTGCCGCGACCAGCCAGGGAAGGCCGCTGCGGCGTGCTTCAAGAAGTACGAAGCGTGCGAGGATGGCGACCGCCGGCATGGCTAGAATCGAGCTGTGGACATTCGACAACGAAGGCTAGCGGGCGGGGGCGGGCCGTGCAAGCTGACGGAGTGAGCGTGCCGGCGTTCGCGCAGATCGCGGACGCCGTCGCGCGCTTCAGCCGGCGCAACTGGCGCATTGTGGTGATCGCGATGCTGCTGCTGTTGCACGTGGCGGCGGTGCGCGGCGTGGCCGACGACTGGGCGCGCGCGCTATTGCTCGCGCACCTCGGCCTCTTGCTGCTGTGGCAGCCGTTCCTGCGAGGTCAGGAGCGCGTGACCCTGACGCAGGCGGCGCTGATCGCAGGTGCGGCGGTCGCGGTAATGCTTTGGCTAGGCTGGTGGCTGCTCGCGTTCTGGGTGGTGATGCTGGCGGGATTCGTCGCGGGCAAGGTGTATCAGCAGCACGCGCGCTGGCAACGCCGGTTTTACCTGGTGGTGCTGGTGTACCTGATCGCGCTGCTCGCGGTGATCATCCTGCCGGAGATCGCGCCGCGGCGGGAGGTTACCGCCGAAGTGCGCGCAATGTTCGAGTACGGACTGCCGGTGCTGTTGTTTGCGGCGCTGCTGTTCCCGACCGAGCCCGATCCAGTCGACTCGCCTCAGGTGATCGACTTTTTCTACAGCCTGTTCGTCATGCTCGTGCTGAGCATCGTCACGCTTGGCAGCTTCACCTTCATGACGCTCGGCCGCATGGCCTACCTCCCGGCGCTCACCTACACGGTCTTCCTGATCGCCGCGATGGTGTTCGTGATCGGACTCGCCTGGGATCCGCGCACCGGCTTCACCGGACTGAGCGTGTTCGTCTCCCGCTATCTGTTTTCGATCGGCCTGCCGATCGAGAAATGGCTGTACTTCCTTGCCGAGCTGTCCCAGATCGAAACCCGTCCCGAGCGCTTCCTCGCCGAGGCAGTCGCCGGGCTGGCGCGTCTTCAATGGGTAGCGGGCGCCACCTGGCGCGGCGCGCACGGCAGCGGAGAAGCGGGTGCGAAGAGTCCGTACGCAGTCGAATTCGCCAACCGCGAACTGTCGCTCACGATCTACTCCCGCTACCGCACGGGGCCGGCCCTGCACTGGCACCTGCACGTGCTGGGTCAGCTGCTTGCCGAGTTCTACGTGGGAAAGCTGCGCGAGCAGAAACTCCAGGAGCAGAGCTACCTCAAGGCGGTGCACGAGACCGGCGCACGCATGACGCACGACGTGAAGAACCTGCTTCAGTCGCTGAACGTCCTGTGCGCCGTGGCCGCGCGCGAGCAGGACGAGAATTCTCCGGAGCTGCAGGCGCTGGTGCGCCGCCAGCTGCCCGCGGTTGCCCAGCGCCTGGGCGAGACGCTCGAGAAACTCGAGCGGCCGCAGGCCGACAGCGAGAAGCCGGCCGAGGTGGAGGCCTGGTGGGACGCGCTCTCGCGCCAGTACCGCGACCACGGGGTCGAATTCGCGGTGCGCGGGCTGCGCGCGGGCCTGCAGGTGCCACGCACGCTGTTCGGCAGCGTGGCCGACAATCTGCTGCAAAACGCGCTGGCCAAGCGCCGCGAAGACGGCACGGTGCGCGTGCGCGTGGCGCTAGAATGCGGCGCGGACCGCATCGAGCTCAGGGTGTGCGACAGCGGGCACGCGGTGCCGCCCGAGGTTGCGCCCAAGCTGCTGCAGGCGCCGGTCGATTCGCGCGCGGGGCTCGGGATCGGTCTCTACCAGGCCGCACGCCAGGCGGAGGCGGCGGGTTTCGAGCTCGCGCTGCGCAGCAATCGGGACGGTGAGGTTTGCTTCGCGCTCGCCGGCCCTGCGGCAGCGTCCTAGACTGCTTCGCGCTGCTTGTCCGCACGCCGCCCGATCATGCGGTAGACGGTCGTGTCGCCCTTGCCCTTGAGATAGATGGTCTGCGGCTCGAGAAACTCGAATTTGTCGCGCAACCGCCTGTAGGTGGCCTGGTCGACCTGGATCATGCCTGGCACGCCTTCGGTCGTTATGCGACTGGCGATGTTGACGGTATCTCCCCACAGGTCGTAGATGAACTTCTTCTTGCCGACCACGCCGGCCACCACCGGCCCGGTACCGATTCCGATGCGCAACGCGAGCGGCACGCCGTCGACGTGGAACTCGCGCGCCACGAGGTCGCGGATCTCGAGCGCGAGCTCCGCGATGGCCCCGCTGTATTCGGCATTGCCCTGATTGAGTCCACCGGCGACCATGTACGCGTCGCCGATTGTCTTGATCTTCTCCAGGCCGAAGCGCCCGGCGAGCGCGTCGAACTCGGAGAACATGCGGTTCAGCAGGGCAAACACCTGGCGAGGTGTCATGTCTTCGGCCAGGCGCGTGAAATTGACGATGTCGGCAAACATCACGGTCACGTCCGCGTAGCCGTCGGCGATCGCCGCTTCCGATTTCTTGAGCCGCTCGGCGATCGGCGCGGGCAGTATGTTGAGCAGCAGGCGCTCGGAGCGCTCCTGCTCCTCCTGCAGGCGCGCGTGCGCGTCCTGCAGTCGTGCGCGCGACCGCTCGCGCTCAGTAAAGGCGAAGCTCAGCAGCCAGTACACCATCGCGCACACGGTGGCGAAATTCAGGGCAAAGAACACGACGATAGTCCTCACCGGCACCTGCAGCCGCGAGCCCGACGCGCCCGCCAGCTCGTGGTCCACGTAGCCGGTGGCGACTGTCAGCACGACGTATGCGACCATCCAAGGCAGCGACTCGCGCGCCGACAGCAGAAGCGCGGCGCCGACCGGAGCAAGCAGGCCCCAGAGGATCATGCCGCTCGCCGATACGAAATCCCCCATCGCCCACTGCACTACGAAAGGCACGAAGAGCCAGAGCGAAAGCTGGGCGACACGGAAGAACTTGAAGTTCAGAGTCCACAAGTAAACGAACAGCGTGCAGAGCGAGATCACTTCGACGCTGAACGGCAATGTGGCCGAGAGGGGCAGTCCGAGCAGATGGTAAAGTCCGAGCCAGATCGCCGAGCCGCCGATCATCAGGCCGCAGGAGAAGAGCAGCACGTGCTTCTTGAGCTGGATTTCCTCCGAGTCGGTCGGCAGTACCCCGGCGGTGCCGAGCCGGCGCAGCAGAACCGAAGGCGTCACGCGAGCGGTCACGGCAGCAGCCCCGCGGCCACCATGCGCCCGTAAAGCTCGCCGACGGTGATCCAGGTCAGGCGGTCGTCGAACTCGCCGCCGACGGCGCCGGCGGGCGCCGGCGCGTGCGCCACGAATACCGCGTCGCCATCCGCGTTTGCCGCGTCGTCGGGGCCGCCGCTGCGTCCAAGCGCCGCGCTCTTGCCCGGCGAGAGCAGCACCGCGACCACCAGGTTTTGATTGGTGAGCGAGTTGCCCGCACGGCCGCAGCTCGCCGGATTGATCCCCGCGGCCGATCTGCAGATCAGCAGGTCAGCGGGCTGGCAGGTAATGCCGTTGCCCTTGAGGTTGGTTGCCGAAGTGAAGTGCGGCAGCTTCGGCGCGCGCGCGCAGCCGATCACCGATTTCGCCACGGCATAGCGGATTCGGTTGCCCCAGGCGTCACGCGCGAAACCCTGGGCGTCGACTTCCTGCAGACCGAGCGCGCGCGCCGGCAACAGTCCGCGGTAGTACTCGTCGTTTCCTGCCGCATCCCTGCACACGCCCGCATCGTCGCGCAGCTCGTCGCCGCCGCTCGTGTCGCGCGCCGGGCAGGGCAGACGGCCGTTGACGATGGCGAATGCGAGCAGCAGCTCGCGCGCCTCGTCCAGGAAGCGCGTGGTGCGCGTCTCGTCGCGCTGCTCGAGCTGGGCGGAAAGCGTATACATCGCGCTGCCGAGAAGCAGACCGACGATAGCAAGCACGACCGCGACTTCAACCAGCGAGAAGCCGCTCTGGATGCGTGCCGACGCGACGCCGTGCATATTCACGGCTCCACGTCCAATGCGATGAATCGATCGTTGAACGTCGCGCCCGCAATTCGTTGCACGAAGCGGCCATCGCCGTCGCGGTTTTCCTCGTCCTCGAGATAGTCCGCGAGCGAGTCGTTCGGACGCGCTGCGCCGCGCAGACTACGGCCCGCCAGCACCAGAATCGCACGCTGCGCAGCACGCGGCTCGAGATTCTCGACCTGCAGGCAGGTCACTGGTTCAGAGGCGCTGCACTGCCCCGCGCCGCCAGGCGCGAGCCGCGGCGCAAAGGCGTAGTACACGAGGCGAAACCATTCATTGCGTACGAACCATCCGCTCGTCGGATTGTTGCGGTCGAGCAGCGGATGGTCGGCGAGCACGTCTTGACCCATAGTCATATAGAAGTCGGTTTCGCTGCCCAGGTCCGGCAGGCTGCTGGACAGCTCGACGCGAGCGGAAGCATCCGCCGCGAGGCGCCCGCTCAGCGTTCCGGCCACCGGCACGCGGCCCGTCGCCGAATAGTAATAGACCGTCGCGTTTTGCGGGTCGAATTTGCGCAGGGCCAGCGCGACGCCATGCTGGGTCGCGCTCAGGCGCAGCCGCGGCGCGCCCGAGTAAGTTCCGCGGCACCAGGCGCTTGCGTCCGCCGCGAATCCGCATTGCGCGTTGCGCAGTCGCCCACTGCCGCCGATTTGCACGACGTCCGGCGCACGCCGCGCATCCCAGCCGGTGAGCGAGGGGATGCAGCGCGCGTCGTTGCGCACAGCGCAGCCCAGCGCGGCACTGAAGGGCAGCAGCCCTTGGGTGGCACCCACCGCTCCACGAAAATCCGACGCGCCCGGATCCATGAACGGTGCAGCATAGGGGAAAGCGACGTGACCGGCAGGTAGCCCCCATTCCGGACCGGCGTAGACCTGCCTGAGCGCGGGCACGATGTCGCGCTCGATGCGCACCTTGATGGCCGCCTCAAGGCCGGGCAGCAGATCGGCCGCGGTCACCGCTAGTACCTGGTCGTTGAACGCCCCGAGCGGGCCGGCGCTCGCGAAGCGCGCGTCGGTGGGAACGTCGGCGTTGGCGCACTCCAGGTAGTCGCGTACGTCGGGAGGCGTGATGCCGCGCGACTGCGTGCGCGCCACGCATCCCGCGACGGGCGCGACCGCAAGCGCCGGTCCAGGGGCGATGATCAGCGCCACCGCCGCGTTTTCTCGCCCATCGACCGAGAGGCCGCCCTCGGTGTCGGAGTTGATCGACAGCTCGGCGCCCGGCTTGGGCAGCGCCCAACCGGGTGAGACTGCGTACCACAGCGGTTCGCCGAAGGCGTCTAGCGTCCGATCCAGACCCAGCGTGCGCCACGGCAACCGCCCTAGGGCCGGCAGCGTGCAGCTGCCCGCGGCGATGCCCTCGCTCGCGGTACCGATGTAGCCGCGCGCCTCTGGGCATGGCAGTCGACCCGGATTGTCTTCTTCCTGCAGTGCTGCCTGGCGCACGATGTAACCGACGAGCGCCTGCTTGGCGCGTTGCATCACCGCTGCATTGCGCGTCCGCGCCCGTGCCGTGTAGTTGCCTGTGTCTCGCAGCGCCGCGAGTAGGAACCAGGAGACCGCGAGCACGGCGAGTGCGAGTAGGGCGAGTAACGCCGCGCCCTGTTGCGAACCTACTCGACCGACGCGCCGCTGCATCGACGGAGTGCTGTCTGGCTCAGCGACCGGCGCTAGCTCTCGGACGCGCGACACGCACCTCGCCGTCGACGACGTCGCGCACCGTCCCGGTGCCGCGATCGAGGGATTCACCGACCTTCAGCCGAACGCGCTTCCCGCCCTCCCCTGTGACGATCGTCGCGCGGTCCGCGCTGGCGCGGTCGGGAACGACCTGCATACCCTCGGTCTGAACGCCCTCTGGGATCGCCTCGCCATTGACGAATAGGGTCGACTCGCCGCGCGAGCGCTTAACGTAACCGTCGAGGCGAGTACTCGGCGACTCGACCAGCACGGCGGCGGGTTTGTCCGGCACGTGTGCCTTGCGCCGCTCGTCGAGTTGCGCACGCTGCTCGGGCGTGAAGAACAGGCGTCCGAGTTCCTGTGCCTGCGCGACCGTGGCGCACGCCGCGAGCGCGATGGCGATCAGTGGCCCGGCGCCGCGCGTCATGTCTTCGCCGCCCGGTCGAGTATGGTGATGAGATCGATGTCACACCTCGCGTGCAGCCGCGGCACGATCGAGGTTCCCGTCGGAGTCTGTCCGGTGCGCGAAATGTCGCAGCTTCGAATCGAGTAGTAGGCGTTGCCCGAGTCGCGCAGGTCCTTGAGGAAGCCGAGCAAGTCACCTTCATGCAGCAACGCGAGGTCGACTTTCATCGTGCTCGAGTAGAAATCGACGTTCGCGGGCTTTCCCGGCACCGATACGAGCAGTTGCTGGCGCTCGACCTGGTAGCGCAGGTCGGGCAGCTCACGGCTGGTGCGAATGTGCGCCATCGTGTCGGCCCATTCCAGGCGGCGCTCCGGACCAATGATGTGCAGCGCCTTGAGGCGCCGGTAAAGCGCGAGCTTTTCGTTTACCTCCCGCTCTTCTTCGGCGATGCGCGCTAGCCGCTGATTCGCTTCGGCGCGCTGGCGCTGAGCTTCGGCGAGCTCACGGTGGTCGCGCGCAAGCACCGACTGCACCTGCGCAATGAGCGCTGCGCCCCCGCCAAGAAGCAGTAGACACAGGAGTAGGGGCAGGGCCAGCTTGCGCGCCTCGGCGGCCGTGAAATTCATTTCGGACCCCTGGCAAGCACGACAGTGAAGCGCGGCGCCTCGCTCGCCTCGGAGGCGCCGATGTCCCCGGTAAGCGTACCCTGCGACGTGATGTCGAACGGCAGCTGAGTGCGCAGCACGCGGTACACGCCGCCCGCACTGAGTGCGTCGGCGAACTGCTGCACTTGGGCGGTAATGCCGCGATAGTCCGAGCGCTGAGTGGCGTTCACGCGGCCCGCGATCTCGAGCACCTGGACGTCGCGCGCAGACGCGGCGTTCGTGGGTGGTGCCGCCGCCGCGGGCGGTGCCTCGCGGCCGTCCTCGGTCGGCACGCCCATGCGCCACACCAGCCGATCGAGCTCGATTTGCGGAAAATGGTCGAGCACCTTCGACAGGTGCACCAGCGAGGCCTCGGGACTGCCGCTGCTGGCGGCGATCTTGCGGAACTCCACCACGGTCGCCTTGAGGTTGTCACTGCTGGTCTGGGTGACCGGAAACGCTGCCGTGATGCGCTCATATTGCTCGGATGCGGCGCGTGCCTGGCGTTGCTGGAACTCGATGCTACTGCGCACCGAAAGCGCGTCCCACCAGTTCGCCCCGGCGTAGAGCGCGCATGCGGCGAAGCCGAGCACGCCCGCTGCCGCGATGCCGCGCTGCAGTTGCCAGATGCGGTAGCCCCGACGCTCCTCTCTGCGCGCGAATTGCTCTTTCGGCGGCTTGGAGACTACCAGGTGCAGATACAGCCGCTCGGCGAGCGAATCGCCCGCGCGCCGAACGCCGACCGAGCGCGCCGCCTCGTCCGCATCGAACGTGCGGAACGAAAGCCGCGCATCCGAAACGAGCGCGTGTTCGAACGCCGCGCGCTGGCCCGGCGGGGCGACCACCAGTACCTGTATCGGAGGTCCCTCGCGCGGCAACGCGCGCAGGCCGCCAAGGTACTGCGCCAGACGCACCATCTCGGAGCGCACGAGTGCGGCGAGCGAGGCGGGCGCCATGTTGCCGGTGCGCTCTAGGCGCGAGAATCGCAGCCGCCCGTCGTCCACGTAGCACTGACGCAAGCCGGCGCTATTCTGGGTGACCACGAATGCCCGCCCCTTGCGCGCCCCGAGGCGTGCTGCCAGCGCAGGCGCGATCAGTGGCGCGGAATACACGCCGGCAAGCTTGGCCTCGGAGTCGACCAGCGCGTCGAGCCAAGGAGTGAACTGCTGGGTATTGGTGAAAGAGGCGAGCAACAGGCGCTCGTTCCGCCTCTCGCCGGTGACGTAGCCGAGCGGCAAAGCGGTCGCGAGGCGCGTGTCGCGGTAGCGCTGTGCCAGACGCCGCTGCACCACGGCTTGACGGTCGCCGCCGCGCAAATAGGGTATCTGGTCCTCGTGGAAGTCCTCGCCCGCGAGGTCGGCGACCACATAGAACAGTGCCCCCTTCTGGTGGCGCATGAATTCGCGGAAAGCGTTCAAGCCCTCCTCGTCGGCCTCGAAGCGCGCGTCGAGGTCGAGCGCACGCCGCGACCAACGATAAACGAGGTGCTCGCTCGAGGTGAAGTACAGAATGCGCTTGGCCGACATCGCCCTTGCAGCCCTTTCAGAACTTCATTTTCGAGATGGTGTCGTACACCGGCCCGAGCACGGCCAGCATCACCCAGCCGAGGATCAGGCCGAGGACGAGCGTGAGCGCGGGCTCGATCATCGCCTGCAGCTTCCCAATGCCTTCCTTTACCTCGCGGTTGTAGAAATAGCTCACGTTCAGCAGCGCCGTGTCGAGCCCGCCGGTATTCTCGCCGATCTTGAGCATGCGGATAACCAGCGGTGGGAACAGCTCCGCTTCCTGGAATGCTGCGGTCAGGTTCTTGCCTTCGGAGATCTGCTGACCCGCAGTGTGCAGCGCATTTTCTAGAGGCTTGTTGCCCACGATTTCCTCTGAGCTGCGGATCGCGTCGAGTACTGTGATCCCGGACGCATACATCATTGCGAAGCTGGAGGCGAAGCGCGACAGGATGATCTTGCGCAGGATCGGGCCGACCAGCGGCAGCGAGATCTTGTAGCGATCGATGGCGTATTCGACCGCCGGGTACGATCTTGCGGCGAGCTTCAGTCCGAACCAGGTGACGAACGGCGCCGCGACGATCGCCCACCAGAAGTTGACGAAGAAATTCGACACTTCGATCAGGATGCGCGTCTGCAGCGGAATCTGCTGCCCCATGTTGCGGATGAACCCGGTCATCTGCGGCACCAGGTAGATCATGAGGAAGAAGGTCACAAGCAAGACGATCGTGCCGACGAACGCCGGGTACATGAGCAGCTTCTTGGTCTGCGCGGCGAGTTCGTCCTCCCACTTGAGCGATTCGGTCAGGCTCTTGAGCACAGCGGGGAGCTTGCCCGTCTGCTCACCCGAGCGCACCAGGCTAACGAATACCTTGCCGAAAACCTCGGGATACTCGGCAAGCGCCTGGGACAGGCTGCGACCTCCCTCGATCGCCTCGACAAGACCCGACACCACCTCGCGAAAGCGCGCATTGTCCATGCTCTCGCGCAGATCCACGAGGCCTTCGACGACCGGTACACCAGCGGATGTGAGCTGCTCGAGGTGAAAGCAGAAATTTATCAAGTCCGGGCGGCTGACGCGCATGCCACCGATCAACCGCGAGCGGCCGCTCGTCGGAGCGCCGTTCACCAGGTCCAGGCCCATGCGCGCCAGACGCTGCTCGAGGTCGAACACGTTCACTGCCTCGATCCGCCCGAGCACGCTCTTGCCGTCGCCGTCGATCGCCTTGTACGTGTAGAGGGGCATGCTCGCTGCGCGGCGCCACGGCCGCGCTCAACCCATCCGATCGGTCAGGTCCACCACGCGCATCAGCTCTTCGAGGCTTGTCGCGCCGGCGCGCACCAGACGCACGCCGTCATCTGCCAGGGTCCTGAAGCCCTTGGCGCGCGCCGCATCGAAGATCTCGCGCGTGGTGGCCCGCCGCGCGATAAGTTCGTCGAGTGTCGCGTCAATTTTCAGGATTTCGATGATCGCTGTGCGTCCCCGGTATCCCTGGTAGTCGCACTGCTCGCAGCCGACGGCGCGGTACAGCGTCGCGGTCTCGCTCGCCTTCATGCCCAGCATGCGCATCTCGCCCGCGTCTGGGGCGTACGCCTGGCGACAAGTCCGGCACAGCCTGCGCACCAGACGCTGCGCGATGACGCCTATGATGTTCCCGGTCATGACGTCCGGCACGATTCCGATGTCCAGCAGTCGCGGAATGGCGCCGATTGCCGAATTGGTATGCAGCGTGGAAAACACCTGGTGACCGGTCATCGCGGCGCGGAACGCCATTTCGGCCGTATCGGCGTCGCGCACCTCACCCACGAGAATCTTGTCCGGATCTTGGCGCATCATGGCGCGTACGCCGTTGGCGAAATCGAGCTTCGCCGCCTCCGACACCGAGGTCTGACGGATGAGCGTCAGCGGGTATTCGACGGGATCCTCGAGCGTCATGATGTTGACCGCGTCCGAGTTGACGTGATTGAGGATCGAATAGAGCGTTGTCGTCTTGCCGCTTCCGGTAGGACCGGTAACGAGAATGATGCCCTCCGGTCGGGCGATCATGCGCTTCAGCAGCTCGAGCTGAGAGTCCTCGAGGCCGAGTTTGTCCAGCGGCACGATCCCTTTCTGGCGGTCCAGGATGCGCAGCACCAGGTTCTCGCCGTGCGTGGTCGGCAGGCTGGAGACGCGGAAATCGATGACCCTGCCGGACATGGTCGCCGATATGCGACCGTCCTGCGGAGCGCGCGTCTCGGCAATATTCATCTTGGACATGACCTTCAGGCGCACCGCCATGGCCGGCCAGTAGGTCTTGTGCAGCGAGCGGATCTGGCGCAAGACGCCATCTATGCGGTAGCGAATGCGCAGAAAGCTCTGCTCGGGCTCAAAGTGGATGTCGGAGGCGCCGTGTTCGACCGCATCGGCGAGCAAGGCCGAGATGAGCCGCACCACCGGCTGGCTGTACTCGTCCTCCTCGGTCAGCGAGCTGTAGTCGACCTCGCCGGTCTCGATCTCCTGCAGGATGCCGTCGATCGAGAATTCGTGCCCGTAGTAATGCTCGATCGCTCGCTCGATCTCGGAGTCGCCGGCGAGCCTAAGCTCGATCTCGAAGTCGCCCTTGAGATGCGTGCGCAACTGGTCGACCGCCACGATGTTGTTCGTGTCCGCGAGCGCCACGATGAACCTGTTCGCCTGGCGGTCGAGCGCGATGGGAAAGATGCGGTAGCGCCGCGCAAGCTCCCTGGGTAGCGCCTTGAGTGCAGCCGGGTCGACGATGATGTGCGCCAGATCTACCGATTGCAGGCCGAGCTTCTGCGACAGCGCGTCGCGCAGCGTGGCTTCCGACACGAAGCCGAGTTGCACCAGCAGCCGGCCCACCGGCAGGTGCGACTTCATCTGCTCGAGCAGCGCGATCCTGAGCTGATCCTCGGTGAGGATGCCCTGGTCGATCAGGATCTGCCCGATGTGGCGCCTGGCCTGCGGATTGGTGGGCGAGTTCATCCGTAAATAATGGTGTCCGGCGCGTGCCGGGCGAACCTATCTATTCCTCAGTTGCTCAGCTCCTCGACGCGCTTGCGCACCGCTGCCGGGTCGAAGCTCGCGGCTCGCTGCTGAGCGAGCGCGAGCGCTTGCCGGTACTGCTCGAGTGCGAGCTCCGGTTTGCCAATGTGTTCGAGGCTCACGGCGAGATTGTAGGCAAAGTCGGGATTGCTCGGGTCGGCGGCGAACGCCTTGAAGTAGGCCTGCTGCGCCTCGCCCCAGCGTCCCTGCCGGGCGTACTCGTTACCGAGCGTGAAGTTCAGCACATCGGTACCCGTATCGGATGCGAGCAGGGTCTTCACGCGGCTCTCCGCGAACAGCGGATCGACCTGGCCGCCGCGCAGCGCCAGCAGCCCCGCAAGCGCATACGGGTCGCGCGGATTCGCCTGCAGCAGCCGCCGGTAGTGGGTGGCAGCGGCGTCGTAGCGCTGCGCGCGCATGTCGAGCGCTGCGAGGCCAAGCAGAGCATCGCGGTTGCCGGCGTCCTTCTGCAGCGCTTGCTCGTAGTGGGTCCGCGCGGCCGCCAAATCGCCCTCCTGGTAGGCCGCATAACCGGCGGCGACATCCGGGTCGAGACGCGGCGCCGGCCGTGCAACCGTCAGCGCATCATCGCTCGATGGCCTTTTCAGCTCGACGCGCGGAGCGGGCGACTGGGGTGCAGCACGCAGCCCGACCGCCGCGCGCGTAGCGACGCGTTGCTCGGGCCTCGCCGCGGACGTGCGCGCTTGCGCGGGCGGTTCGGACGGCGCCTGCGCGGCCTGCTGCGGCGGCGGTGCCGGGGGGGCCGCCGGAAGTCCCGGCAGGCCGGGTACCTCGCCGCCAGTAATCCCAGCGCCGGACGAGGGCGCCATGGGAGCCGCGGTGCCGCCGCTCCCGGCCACCGAGGGGAGTTGCTCGACCTGGGTCGGGACCGGATTCGCGTTCACAAGGGACGGCGGCGGCCGCAACTGATACCAGAAATAGACCACCGTGCCGAGCGCCACGGCGCCTAGCACGCCGAGCGCGATGAAAAACGGCAAGCGCGGATTGGGCTCCCTCATCTTGGCCTCGAAAACCATCTTCGCGGCGGCGCGTTCGGCGCTCTGTCCGCGCGCTGCATCACTCTGCGCTGTGGTCGGTCGCTGGCGCACCGGAGAAGCAGTCTGCGGAGACGCTTCGAGGCTCTCGAGCGTGAGCTCACGGGGCGCTTCGCGCGGACGACTCACGGGTGACAGATCCTCGGTCGCGATCTCAAGCGACTGCGAGATATCGGGTAGCTCGTCGCGCGTACGCACGTGCGGCGTGCCGCTCGCGCGCGCCTCTTCGGAAAGCCGCAGATCCGGCGGCGTGCTGGGTGCGCTCGGCGCCGCCGTCTCGTCCGCCTCGGCACGACGCTGCGCCTCTTCCTTCGCCTTTTCCGCTTTCTTCAGCGCGTCGAGGAGCAGGCTCATCTCAATTTCCCGGCACGACCACAGGCGCGTTACGGGCGGGGTTCGGCTTGGAGAGGAAATCCTTGTCTGGCAGCTGATCGCGGAAGGCGGCGAATTCCCCCTCGAGACTGGCGTCGCGCACGACCGTGGCACGCAGGAAGATTACGAGCTCCGTCTTCTGGTTCTGGTCGCGGCGCTGCTGGAACAGGTCGCCGAGGAATGGAACCCTGTTGACACCGGGAATCGTGTCCTCCGTGGACGAGCGCGTGTCCTCCATCAGTCCGCCGAGCACCGCAATCTGGCCGCTCTGCACGCGCAGGAGCGACTCCATCTCTCGCGTCTGGATCACCGGGATCAAGCTCTGGATCGGGGCGCAGCTTGCCCCGAGCCCGCCGCCGGCGCCGCAGGGGTTGGCGAGCGCCGGGTTCGGGTCCGGCACGCTGTCGATCTGCCTGCGGATCGTCGGTCGAACGTCGAGCAGCACGACGTCCGAATCACTGATCTGCGGCACGACGCTCATGATCAGGCCGACCGGCGAGACGTTCGGCGTCGTAGTGAAGGTAGGCGGCGCGTTTACCACTCCCGTGCCAGTGGACGACACGGTCGTGGTGCCCGGCTGCAAGGTGAAGTACACCAGGTCATTCGTCACCCGCATCACCGCGGCCTGGTTGTTTAGCACCGTGAGCGTCGGGCTGGAAAGCACCCGTACTTGGCCAAAGGACTCTAGCATCTTCAGCGCAGAGGTGAACTTCATGTTGAGGGCGGAGTAACCGATGGTAAACGCGTTCGTCGTGATGTTCGCCGGCGTGCCCGCGGAGGACTGATTGAAAGTCCAGCCGGCGCTACCGGTGAGCGCTCGCGACCAGTCGATGCCGCGCTGATAATCGTTGTTCAGTCGGACTTCGGCGATGGTCGCCTCGATCAGCACCTGGCGCTTGGCGCTCGCCATGACATGGTCGAGGAACTCCTGGATCTTGGCGTGCTGGCGCGCGGTGGCGCGGATCGTGAGGATGCCGGTCTCGGGGTTGGCGATGACCGAAGCGGCTTCGCGGTAGGCGACCGGCTGAACCGCCGGCGCACTTGGGGCGACCTGCTGTTGCCCGCCCTGCTGCGCACCTGTCGCAGTTTGGGCGGCTGCGGGCGCGGCAGCCTGTCCGCCCTCGACGGCGGCGTTCGCCGGCAGCACCTTATCCGTCTCGCGCAGGATGTCTTTGACGTTAGCGACCAGCGCGTCCCAGAACTTGTTGTTCGAGGTCATGACGAGCGAGGACGAGGAATTGGTCGTGCCGCTTGCGGCGCCGGCGCTGCCGCCCCCGCCCCCACTCATGGTCGTCCCTCCCGCAAGCTGACTGGAGACCGACACGTTCATGGTCGCGTTGCGCGCCATGTTGACGTAATCGATCTTGTACAGATGCAGGTAAGGCGTGTCGCGCATCACGACCAGATCGTTACCGCGCGTTTCGTAGCGCATGTCCACCTGGCGGGCGATGCGTGTCAGCAACTGCGGCAGCGTCTGGTCGATGGCGTTCAGCGTCACCATGCCGGTGACCCCGGGGTCGATGTCCACGTTCACGTGCGCGTTGCGTGCCAGTGCAAACAGCAGGTCGTGCACAGGCACGTTGTTGACGACCACGCTGTAGGTTTCGGGCGGCGTACGAGGCACTGGCTTCGGCAGGACGGGCGCAGCTTGCACGGGAGGTGGAATAACCCCGGTGCGGGAAGCTGTTTCGGCCCGGAGATGGGTCTCTGCGGGCTTGAGTGGCGCCTCACCGCAGCCCGCGAGCAGCGCGGCGAGACCCATGGCGACTATCTTCTTGCTTCGGTTCATGACGGGCGCGCCTTCCCCCCTTTGCCGCGAAAAGCATATCATGCCAATCCTGAGAAAACCACGCTAACCTTCTGTCATGCGGAGGTTTTTCGCCATCATGGGTTGTCAATAATCGTCAAAGTGCATGCCGTATTTCGGATAAGCTGCGCGGCACGCTCTTGAATTCGCGCTGGTATTCCGCCGGCAGGCCCTTCCGCGCTGCGAGCGCCTCCTGGCGGTCGGCGAAGTCGCCGAACAGTACCCAGAGCCGCGTCGCCGCGCCGCCGAGCGGAACCACGTAGACCCGGGATAGGACCGCCATGCCGTTCGCGCGCACGAGAAAGCGCTCGACTCGCGCCTGATCGATGTTCTCCGTGACGTACATCTCAAGCGTGTAGGCATCGTCTGGCGCCCGTGCGAGCAGCGCGCGCGTCGCCGCAAGGCGCTCGTCGAGCAGGGGCTGGCCGCGCGCCTCGTAGCGCGCCTCGATGCGCTGCAGCTGCGCCTGCGACAGCCGCGCAGCCTCCGGCGCCGGAGAGGCGGGCGGCGCAGGCGGCGGCACGGCCGGAGGCATGGCCGGGACTCGCTTGGGCCCGGGTGCTAGCCCGGGTTTCTGCGCGGCGTCGGGTCTCGGCGCAGCGTCAGGATTCGGCGCAGAGTCAGGTTTCGGCGCGGGCTTAGCCGAGACCGGGGGGGCGGCTTGTACCGGCGCCCGCCTACTGGGAACGACGGTTGGAGGGGACGAGGAAAGCACCCAGTGAGCAGTCACTCCTATCGCGATACCTGCAATCAGTATGGCAGCCGCATAAGCCGCGGGACGGCGCCATGGTCGCTTTAAAGGGGCGAAATCAGAATCCGCGATTGCTGCGCGCGCGTGCCGCGCGGTGACCGCATGGGTGTCGACGGTGAACGCGGAAAGCAGCGACTTGTCTGCGAGGATATTGATGCGTCGCGTGAGGCCCCCGGACGCGTGCGCGATCAGCGAGACCGCCTGCCGGGTAAACACGTCAGGCCCACGATAGCCGGCAGCGCGCATGCGGAAGGCAAGGTAGCTTGCGACCTCGTCATCCGTCAGCGGGCGCATGCGGAAGCTTTGCGTGATGCGGTCCTTGAGCTGGCGCAGCGATGGCCTGCTCAATGCCTCGTCGAGCTCGGGCTGACCGAAGAGCACGATCTGCAGGAGCTTGTGGCGACTCGACTCGAGGTTGGACAGCAGCCGTACCTGCTCGAGCGTCTCTTCCGGCATAGCGTGCGCCTCGTCGATCAGGATCACCACGCGGCGGCCCGCCGCGTACAGGCCGATCAGGTGCTCCTGCAGCTCGCGCAGTGCGACCGAGACGCGACTCTGCGTGAAGCGGAACTTCAGCTCGTCCGCGATCGCGTACAGAATCTCGTCGCGCCCGAGCGACGGAGTGCTGAGATAGATAGTGTCCACGTTCTCGGGTAGGCGTTCCATCAGCACGCGGCACAGCATGGTCTTGCCGCTGCCGACCTCGCCGCTCACCTTGACGATGCCCTCGTCATGCAGGATCGAGTACACGAGCGCTTCGAGCGTGGCGCCGCGATCGGCACCGTCGAAGAAGAAGTCGGTATGCGGCGTGATGCGAAACGGGGGCTCGTCGAGTCCGAAGTGTTCGAGGTACATAGCGCCGCGCGCTACTTCGGTGTTTGCTGGGCCAGCGCTGCGTCGGCAGCGCCCTGAATCTCCCCGGCGTCGCTGGACATGCGGCTATAGAGCGTGGTGCGGTTGACGCCGAGTATCCTGGCCGCTTGGCTGACGTTGCCGCCGCTAAGTTTGAGCGCGGCCTCGATATAGCCGCGCTCCCAGCTCCTTAGCGTCTCGTCCAAGCTGAAATTGCGCGCCTGCTCGAGGTGCCGTCGCGCCTGCTCGACGAGGTCGGCGCCCTCGGCCGTATGCGCCGGACCAGGCGGACGCGCCTCGAGATCGAATTCTTGCTCGAGCTCGGCGACCGACAGGCGCTGTCCGGCGTGCTTGGTCGTAAGCCGGATGACGATGTTGCGCAGCTCGCGCACGTTTCCCGGGAATAGATAGCCGAGCCAGCGACGCTCGGCCTCCGCATCGAGCGAAAACGGCTGCGTGCCGGACATCTGTGCATACAGGCGGCGGAACTGCTCAAGCAACAGGAGCTTGTCCTGGGCAAGCTCGCGCAGCGGCGGCACCGACAGGGTGAGCACCGACAGACGGTGATACAGGTCGGCGCGGAACGTCCCGCGCTTGACCTCCTGGCGCAGATCGCGGTTGGTCGCTGCGACTACGCGTGCGCGCGAGACGCGCCGCTGCGTCTCGCCAACGCGCTGGAACTCGCCGTTTTCGAGCACACGCAGAAGCTTGGCCTGCATCTCGAGCGGCAGCTCGCCCACTTCATCGAGGAACAGCGTGCCGTCCTGCGCATCCTCGAAGTAGCCCGACTTGTTCGCCGTGGCGCCGGTGAACGCGCCCTTCGCGTAGCCGAACAGCGTCGGCTCGACGAGGGTCGGCGATATCGCCGCGCAATTGAGAGCGAGATACGGCCTGGTCGCGCGCACCGAGCGGCGGTGCAGGCTCTGGGCCACCAGGTCCTTGCCGCTGCCCGACTCTCCCTCGATCAGCACGGGGAACGGCGAGTCGGCGAACTGGGCGACCTGGCTCTTGAGCTTGGCGAGTGCCGGGCTCTCGCCGATCAGCACCGCGGCATCCTCCGGGGGCGCGACGATCTCCGCGGCGCGCATTTCAAGGGCGCGCAGCAAGCTGCGCTTCAGCGTGGCGGGATCGCAGGGCTTGGCGATGAACTCGATTGCGCCCAGCGTGCGCGCGTGGCGCGCGTTCGCGGCGTCGTTCTGGCCGGAGAGCACGAAGATCTTCATGCTGCGCGAGTGCGCGAGGAGATCGCCGATCAGCTGGAATCCCTCGTCAGGCGCGTGCGGAGTCGGCGGCAGCCCGAGGTCGACGAGCGCCAACTGCGGCGCCTGCGGCAGCTGACGCAGAAGATCGATCGTGGCCTGACGCGCGTCGCTCGTGTAAACCTCGAAATCGGCGCCGAGCGCGAACGCCAGCGAATCGGTGATCAGCGCATCGTCGTCGACGATCAGCAGCGAGGGCTTGCCCTCACGCGCGTCCTGCAAGTTGCTCGCCATTGTCGCGAATGCACCTCAGAAATGCCCGCTCAAGTTGCGGCTCGGCATAACGGTCGCACAGCGCCGCCGGCGTGCCGCGAAATCTGATCATTCCGCGATCGAGCACCGCCACTGATGAGCATAATTCCTCCACGTCCGAGAGCACGTGCGAGGTGATGAGCAACGCCCGGCCCTCGTTCTTGAGGCGGTGCAACACCGATTTGACCGCGACCCGGCTGGCGGGGTCAAGGCCGCTCATGGGCTCGTCAAGCACGTACAAGTCGCGCTCCAGCAGAAAGCAGGCCGCGAGCCCGAGCTTCTGCGTCATTCCCTTGGAGAGCTGGCGCACCGGGCGGTCGAGCACTTCCGCGTCGAGCTCGAGCTCGACGAGTGCAACGCGTGCGCGCTCGCGCTCGTAGCGGCCACCCGAAAGCGAAAGCATCAGGCCGAGAAACTCCCGGCACAGCAGATAATGCGGCGGCATGAAGCGCTCCGGCACATAGGCAAGCCGTTGCCGCGCGCGCGGCTCGTCGTTGCGCAGGCCGAACAGTTCGATCGCGCCCGAATCGTGGCCGCACAGATCGAGCAGGCACTTGATGAGGGTGGTCTTGCCCGCGCCATTCAGTCCGACCAAGCCGAGCGACTCGCCGGCCGCGAGATCGAGGTCGACCCCGGCGAGCACCAGCCGCTTGCCGTAGCGCTTCTCGAGCCGCGTGATGCGCAGCACGGCCGTGCTTTCCCGAACTGGCATGCCGCCAATGATATATATATATGCACATGCGGGTAGAATCCGCGTTTTTGCGCGGCGTCTTTTCCCTTGTCCGCATCGAGCATCGTCGCAGTGGAAAACACCTGGTTCGGCTACGATACCGCGCGGCCGGTGCTGCGCGACGTGAGCATCTCCATTCCGCGCGGCCGGGTCGTCGGCATTATGGGCCAGTCGGGCTGCGGTAAGACCACGCTGTTGCGCATCATCGGCGGCGCGCTGCTGCCCTCGCGCGGCAGCGCGCGTGTGTTCGGCAAGTTGACGCGCGATCTCGATCGCGACGGGCTGTACGCGATGCGCCGCAGGATGGGCATGCTGTTCCAGTTCGGCGCCTTGTTCACCGATATGTCGGTGTACGACAATGTGGCGTTCCAGATGCGCGAGCACACGGATCTGCCCGAAGAGCTGATCCACGACCTCGTGATGATGAAGCTGCAGGCTGTCGGACTGCGCGGCGCGTCGCAGCTGATGCCTTCGGAGCTCTCAGGGGGCATGGCGCGGCGCGTCGCGCTCGCGCGCGCCGTAGCGCTCGACCCGCAGCTCATGCTCTACGACGAGCCTTTCACCGGGCTTGATCCCATCTCGCTCGGAGCCATCGCGCGCCTCATCCGCGAGCTGAACGATTCGCTTGGCGCGACATCGATCATCGTCAGCCACGACGTGCAGGAATGCCTCGACCTGGTCGATCACCTCTATTTCATGGCCGATGGCCGCGTCGTCTCCGAGGGCGATCCGCAGTCCGTGCGCGCCTCGCGCGAGCCGTTCGTCGATCAGTTCGTGCACGGCAAGCCGGACGGTCCGGTGCCGTTCAACTATCCGGCGCCGAGCTACGACGCCGACCTCGAGCTGACGGGAAGCTGAGATGCCGGGCGGCGCGCTGCGCGCATTCTTCGAGCGCCTCGGAAGCTGGGTGACGGCGCGCATCTGGCGGCTAGGCTACGCGAGCCGCTTCCTCGGCTACATGCTGCTGCACTCGGGCACCGCGCTGCGGCGCTTTCCGCTCACCATCCGCGAGATCTACTTCTCCGGGGTGCTGTCGCTCGTCATCATCCTCGTCTCAGGGCTGTTCGTCGGAATGGTGCTCGGTCTGCAGGGCTACAACACCCTCGAGCGCTATGGCTCGTCCGAGGCGCTCGGCGTGCTGGTGGCGCTCTCGCTGGTGCGCGAGCTCGGCCCGGTTGTCGCGGGGCTGCTGTTCGCCAGCCGCGCCGGCTCGGCCATCACCGCCGAGATCGGCCTGATGAAGGCGACCGAGCAGATCTCTGCCATGGAAATGATGGCGGTCGACCCGATCGCGCGCGTCGTCGCGCCGCGCTTCTGGGGCGGCGTCATCTCCATGCCGCTGCTTGCCGCCTTGTTTTCCGCGATGGGCATCTTCGGCGGCTACCTCATCGGAGTGCGGCTGATCGGCGTCGACGAAGGGGCGTTCTGGTCGCAGATGCAGGCGGCGGTAGACTTGCGCGAGGACATCCTGAACGGCGTGATCAAGAGCTTCGTATTCGGCATCGCGGTGTCGTGGATCGCGGTGTTCGAGGGCTACGACGCACCGCCAACGGCCGAAGGCGTGTCGGGCGCGACCACGCGTACCGTGGTCACTTCGTCGCTCGCGATTCTCGCGCTCGATTTTATTTTGACCGCGCTTATGTTCACCGGAGGTAACGTAAGATGAACCGCTCCACGATCGATCTCTGGGTCGGACTATTCGTCGCGGCGGGACTCGGCGCACTGCTTTTTCTCGCGCTGAAAGTGGGCAATCTCGCGTCTTTCACCACCAACGAGGTTTATCGCGTATCGGCCAACTTTGCTAACATTGGCGGGCTCAAGGTGCGCGCACCGATCAAGAGCGCGGGGGTGGTCGTCGGACGGGTGAGCGACATCCGCTTCGACGATCAGGCCTACGAGGCGATCGTCACCATGAGCCTAGACTCGCAATACAAGTTTCCGCGCGACACTGTGGCGAAGATCCTCACTTCGGGACTGCTCGGCGAGCAGTACATCGGCCTCGAGGCCGGCGGCGACAGCAAGATGCTTGCGAACGGCGACCGGCTTCGGCTGACGCAGTCGGCGGTAGTGCTGGAGAACCTGATCGGCCAGTTCCTGTTCAACAAGGCGGCGGAAGGCGGGGATAACAAGAAATGAAGTCGCCCGCGCTCGCATTCGTCTTCTTGCTTGCGTCGGGTTGCGCCACCGTGCAGAATCCCGACCCGCGCGATCCCTACGAAAGCGTCAACCGCGCGGTGTTCTCCTTCAACGACGGCCTGGACCGGGCCGTGCTCAAGCCGGTGGCCACCGCGTACCGCGACGTGCTGCCGAGCCCGCTGCGCGTCATGGTGCGCAACTTCTTCTCGAACATTTCGGACGTCTTCATCGGCGTCAACAACGTGCTGCAGGGCAAGCCGGGCGAGGGGTTCAGCGACTGGTCGCGCGTGCTGTGGAACACCACGTTCGGTCTGGCGGGCATAAACGACGTGGCGAGCGAGATGGGGCTGGAAAAGCACAACGAGGACTTCGGCCAGACCTTCGGCGTGTGGGGCGTGAAGAGCGGCCCTTACCTGGTGCTACCGTTTTTCGGTCCGAGCGACGTGCGCGACGGCGTCGGGCTCGGCTTCGATTTGTACGCCTCGCCGCTGCTCGGCTACCACAACGTCCCGGTGCGTAACAGCATGGCCGCGGTGCGCGTCGTGAACGACCGCGCCGAGTTGCTCGAGGCGAGCACGATCGTCGAGCAGGCGGCGCTGGACGAATACGCGTTCCGGCGCGATTTCTACCTGCAGCGTCGCAGGAGCCTCATCTATGACGGCAATCCGCCGCGCGAGCGGCTACCGGAGGAGTGAGACATGTGGCGCATGATCGAACGCGTAGCGTTGTTCGTCTTGGGCGCGTTGCTCGTGGCGCCGGCGACCGGGGCCGCGGCAGAGGTCGCGCCCGACGTGCTGGTCAAGAAGGTCACGCTCGAGGTGCTCGACATCGTCAAGCGCGACCGCGACATCCAGGCCGGCGACCACAAGAAGATCATCGCGCTGGTCGAGGAGAAGGTGCTGCCGCACTTCGACTTCGAGACCATGACGCGCATCGCAATGGGGCGCAACTGGCGGCAGGCGTCGCCCGAGCAGAAAAAACGCCTGGTCGTCGAGTTCAAGACCCTGTTGGTGCGCACCTACTCGAGCGCGATCTCCAATTACCAGGACGAGAAATTCGAGTTCCAGCCGCTGCGGGCGGCGCCGGACGCGACCGACGTCACGGTCAACGTGCGCGTAATCCAGCCCGGCCGCGAAGCGGTAAGGATCGACTACGACATGGAAAACACCCCGGACGGCTGGAAGTGCTACAACGTGTACGTCGCCGGCGTGAGTCTGGTGGCAAACTACCGTAC
This sequence comes from Burkholderiales bacterium, assembly GCA_035310985.1. Lineage (GTDB taxonomy): Bacteria > Pseudomonadota > Gammaproteobacteria > Burkholderiales > SG8-39 > DAHVFK01. Next base: position 36,340 of record DATGDH010000133.1, on the reverse strand, counting down.
CGAGTTCGACGCCGAGGTGCGCAGGAACGGCGTCGAAGGGCTGCTCAAGTCGCTCGAAGCGAAGAACAAGTCGCTCGAGCACGCGCCCATCGCGGGCAAGAAGTGATGCGGCGCGACGGCGCGCGGCTGGTGGTCAGCGGTCCGGTGACGCTCGCCAACGTCGCGCAGGTGCTCGCCGACGGGGTGCGCGAGCTGCGCGACGGCGCGCGCACCGTCGACCTGGGCGAGGTCACCGAGATCGACTCCTCGCTGCTCGCCGCCATGCTCGTATGGATGCGCGAAGCGCGGCGCGCGGGAGTCGAGATCGGCTTCGACCGCCTGCCCGAGGGGCTGGTCACCATCGCCCGCCTGTACGGCGTGGACGGGTTGCTCGCCGGATCGGGCGCACGACACTGACCCCGGCGATCGAGATCCGCGGCGTCGAGAAACGCTACGGCGCGCTGCGGGCGCTCGCCGGCGTGAGCCTGTCGATCGCCCAGGGCGAGTTCTTCGGCCTGCTCGGACCGAACGGCGCGGGCAAGACGACCCTCATCAGCGTGGTGGCGGGCTTGGTGCGGCCCGACGCTGGCTCGGCGAAGGTGCTCGGCGCGGACGTCGCCGCCGACTACCGCCGCGCGCGGCGCATGCTGGGCGTGGTGCCGCAAGAGCTGGTGTTCGACCCGTTCTTCACGGTGCGCGAGACGCTGCGCTTCCAGGCCGGGTACTTCGGCGTGCGCGCCGCGGACCCCTGGATCGACGAAGTGCTGCACCACCTCGACCTCGAAGCGAAGGCGGACGTGAACATGCGCGCGCTCTCCGGCGGCATGAAGCGGCGCGTGCTGGTGGCGCAGGCGCTTGTGCACAAGCCGCCGGTGATCGTGCTCGACGAGCCGACCGCCGGAGTGGACGTCGAGCTGCGCCAGGGGCTGTGGCAATTCGTGCGGCGCCTGAACCGCGACGGCCATACCGTGGTGCTCACCACGCACTACCTCGAGGAGGCCGAGTCGCTGTGCACGCGCATCGCGATGCTCAAGGCCGGACGCCTGGTGGCGCTCGACACGACGCGCAACCTGCTCGCCACCTTCTCCGGCCTGCAGCTGCGGCTCGGCCTGGAGCGCGGCGAGCTGCCCGAGGCCTTCGCCGCGCGCGTGCTGGCGCGCGACGGCGCGCGCGTCACCCTGCGCCTGGAAGGCTATGCCGAACTGGAGAACGTGCTCGCGCAGCTGCGCCAGGCGGGCGTCGCGATCAAGGAGTTCGAGCTCGAGCAGCCCGACCTCGAGGAGGTGTTCCTGCGCGTCATGGGGCGGCACTGATGCAGGGCTTTGCGGCGCTGTTGCGCAAGGAGCTGCTGCGCTTCTGGAAGGTGAGCTTCCAGACGGTAGGCGCGCCGGTGCTGACGGCGCTTTTGTACCTGCTCATCTTCGCGCACGCGCTCGAGGGCCAGATGCGCATATACGAGGACGTGCGCTACACGGCGTTTCTCGTGCCGGGGCTGGTGATGATGAGCGCGCTGCAGAACGCGTTCGCCAACAGCTCTTCGAGCGTGATCCAGTCCAAGATCACCGGCAACGTGGTGTTCATCCTGCTCGCGCCGATTTCGTACCTCGAGTTCTTCCTCGCCTACGTGCTCGCCTCGATGGCGCGCGCGCTGGTGGTGGCGGCGGGCGTGCTGCTCGTATCCGTCTGGTTCGTCGAGCTGCGCCTCGCGGCGCCGCTCTGGGCGCTCGCGTTCGCGCTGCTCGGCAGCGCGCTGCTTGGCGCGCTCGGCCTGATCGCCGGCATCTGGGCCGAGCGCTTCGACCAGCTCGCGGGCTTCCAGAACTTCGTCATCGTGCCGCTCACCTTCCTCTCGGGCGTGTTCTATTCGATCCACTCGCTGCCGCCGTTCTGGCAGAAGCTGTCGCACGCGAACCCCTTTTTCTACATGATCGACGGGTTCCGCTACGGCTTCTTCGGCGTCTCGGACATCTCGCCCGCGGTCAGCCTGGTCGTGGTCGGTATAAGCTTCGCGCTGGTGACGGCGGGCACGCTCGCGCTGCTCGGGAACGGCTACAAGATGCGGGGATAGGAAATGGTGACGGCTGAAAGCGTCAGGCAGGGAATTGCAGCCGGGCTCGCCTGCGAGCACCTCGAGGTGGGCGGTGACGGTCAGCATTTCACGGCGCTCGTCGTGTCGCGCGAATTCGAGGGGCGCAGCCGCGTGCAGCGCCACCAGCTGGTGTACGCCGCGCTCGGCGAGCGCATGCGCGAGGAGATCCACGCGCTGTCGATGCGCACGCTCACGCCCGCGGAGTGGCGCGCCGGTGGATAAGCTGCGCATCAGCGGCGGTTTGCCGCTCGAGGGCGAGGTCGCGATTTCGGGTGCGAAGAATGCGGCGCTGCCGATCATGGCGGCGACCCTGCTCGCGCCGGGCGTTCACCGACTGCGCAACGTACCGCAACTGCGCGACACGCGAACATTCGCCCGCGTGCTCGAGCTGCTCGGCGCGAGAGTGTCGTTCGAGGGCAGCCTGCTCACGATCGACACGCACGCGGTCAAATCTGTGGAGGCGCCCTACGAGCTCGTGAAGACCATGCGCGCCAGCATCTACGTGCTCGGGCCGCTGCTGGCGCGCTTCGGCCAGGCGCGCGTGTCGTTGCCCGGAGGTTGCGCCTGGGGGCCGCGGCCGGTCAATCTGCACCTGACGGGGCTGCAGGCGATGGGCGCGAAGCTCGACATCGAGCACGGCTACATCGTCGGCCGCGAGGTGAGGCTGAGGGGCGCGACGGTGAGCTTCGACGTGGTTTCGGTCGGCGCCACGGCGCAGCTCATGATGGCCGCCGTCCTCGCGCAAGGCACGACCGTGCTGGAGAACGTGGCGATCGAACCCGACGTCACCGCGCTGGGCGAGGCGCTGCTCGCCTGCGGGGCGCGCATCGATGGCCTCGGCTCGCGCCGCGTGACGATTCACGGCGTGAGCGCCCTACGGCCCATCGACGCGACGATCATCCCCGACCGTATCGAAGCGGCGACGTTTGCGGCAGCGGCGGCGATGACCGGCGGCCGCATCCGCCTGCTCGGCGTCGTGCCGGAGCATTTCGAGGCCGCGCTGCACAAGCTGGAGGAAGCCGGCTGCGTAATCGAGCGCGGTGCGGACACGGTCGCCGTCTCCGGCCCCCCGCGTCCGGCAGCGGTAAACGTGGTGACGCAGCCGTTCCCGGGATTCCCTACCGACATGCAGGCGCAGATGATCGCCGTCTGCGCAATCGCCGATGGCACGAGTGTGGTCGAAGACACGATCTATCACGACCGCTTCACCCATGTACAGGAGCTGGCACGCATGGGGGCGCGCATCGAGCTGAAGGGCAACGTCGCGGTGGTAAACGGCGTGCAGCACCTCTCGGGGGCGCAAGTGATGGCTACCGACTTGCGGGCCTCGGCGAGCCTGGTGATCGCCGGCCTGGCGGCGCAGGGCGAGACCGTCATCGACCGCATCTACCACCTGGACCGCGGCTACGAAGCGCTCGAGAACAAGCTCGCTCGCCTGGGTGCGCGCATCGAACGGGTGCGTTGACGCAGTGCGGTAAAATCCCGCGCTCGGCTACGCGGGTTCCCCTTCCATGACCATCGGCATCGCCCTGTCCAAGGGGCGCATCTACCAGGAGACGGCGCCGCTGCTCGCGCGCGTCGGCCTGCGCGCGCAGGAGGATCCCGAGACTTCGCGCAAGCTGGTGATCGGTACCAATCGCCCCGGAGTGCGGCTGATCATCGTGCGCGCCTCCGATACACCGACCTACGTGCAGTACGGCGGCGCGGACCTCGGCATCGCGGGCAAGGACGTGCTGGTCGAGCACGGCGGCGAGGGGTTGTACCAGCCCGTCGACCTCGGCATCGCGCGTTGCCGCATGATGGTCGCGGTGCCCGAAGGCTTCGATTACGAGGGCGCAGTGCGGCGCGGCGCACGGCTGCGCGTGGCGACCAAGTACCTGCGCACCACGCGCGAGCACTTTGCAGCCAAGGGCGTGCACGTCGACCTGATCAAGCTGTACGGCTCGATGGAGCTGGCGCCGCTCGTGGGCCTCGCGGACGCGATCGTCGACCTGGTCTCGAGCGGCAACACGCTGCGCGCCAACAAGCTGGTCGCAGTCGAGGAGATCATGCCGGTGTCCGCTCGGCTCGTCGTCAACCAGGCGGCGCTCAAGACCAAGCGCGCCGCACTGCAGGGGCTGATCGAGGCGTTCGCTGCCGTCGCGCAGGAAACGCGATGAAGCTGCGCCGGCTCGATTCGCGCGCGCCCGGGTTCGACGCCGGACTCGCGCGCCTGACGCGCTTCGAGGCCGCGCAGGACGAGGCGGTCGAGGCGGCGGTGCGCGCCATCGTCGCCGAAGTACGTAGCCGCGGCGATGCGGCGCTGCTCGAATACACGCGCAAGTTCGACCGCGTCGAGGCGCGCTCGGTCGCCGAGCTCGCGATCCCGCGCGCCGAGCTGCGCGCCGCGCTCGAGGCGCTGCCGGCGCGCGAGCGCGCGGCCCTGGAGGAGGCGGCCGCGCGCGTGCGCCGCTTCCACGAGCACCAGCTCGCCGAATCCTGGCAGTACCGCGAGGCCGACGGGACGCTCCTCGGCCAGCGCGTGAGCGCGCTCGGGCGCGTCGGCCTGTACGTGCCAGGCGGCAAGGCGGCCTATCCGTCCTCGGTGCTGATGAACGCGATTCCCGCGCGCGTGGCGGGCGTGGGCGAGCTCGTCATGGTGAGCCCGACGCCGGGCGGCGAGAGGAATGCGCTCGTGCTCGCGGCCGCCGCGCTCGCCGGCGTCGATCGCGTGTTCGCGCTGGGCGGTGCGCAGGCCGTGGCCGCGCTCGCCTACGGTACCGAGAGCGTGCCTGCCGTGGACAAGATCGTCGGGCCGGGCAACGCCTACGTCGCCGCCGCCAAGCGCCAGGTATTCGGGCAAGTCGGCATCGACATGATCGCCGGCCCGTCGGAGATCCTCGTGATCAGCGACGGCAGCACGCCGCCCGACTGGCTGGCGATGGACCTCTTTGCGCAGGCCGAGCACGACGAGCTCGCACAGGCGATCCTGCTTTCGCCGAGCGCCCGCCACCTGGACGAGGTCGAGCAGGCGATCGCGCGGCTCCTGCCCGCGATGCCGCGGCGCGCGGTGATCGAGGCCTCGCTCGGCGCGCGCGGCGCGCTCGTCGCGACGCGCGACCTCGACGAGGCCTGCGCGCTCGCCAACCGCATCGCGCCCGAGCACCTGGAGCTCTCGGTGGCCGAGCCCGAGGCGTGGCTGCCAAAGCTGCGCAACGCGGGCGCGATCTTCCTCGGGCGCTGGAGCTCGGAAGCGGTCGGCGACTACTGCGCCGGCCCGAACCACGTCCTGCCGACCGCCGGCACGGCGCGCTTTTCCTCGCCGCTCGGCGTGTACGACTTCCAGAAGCGCTCCAGCCTGATCGGCGTGTCCCGGGAGGGTGCGGCCGCGCTCGGGCGCATTGCCGCGACGCTCGCCGAGGGCGAGGGCCTCGCCGCGCACGCGCGCTCGGCCGAGTTGAGGTTCAAGTGAGCCCCGAGGAGCTCGTCCGGCCGGAGATCCTGGCGCTCAAGGCCTACCACGTCCCCGAGTCCGAGGGGATGGTGAAGCTCGACGCGATGGAGAATCCCTATGCGTTGCCGGCCGAGATGCGCCGCGAGCTCGCGCAGGTGCTCGCGACGGTCGAGCTGAACCGCTATCCCGACCCCACGGGGCGCAGGCTGCGCGAGCTGATCGCGCGCGTGATGCGCGTCCCCGCGGGCATGGAGCTGCTGCTCGGCAACGGCTCGGACGACCTGATCCAGATCGTCACCTGGGCGCTCGCACGCCCCGGGGCGGTGATGATGTACCCGGCGCCGACCTTCGTCATGTACGGCATGGACGCGACGCTCGCCGGCATGGGGAAGGTCGAGGTTCCGCTCGCCGCGGACTTCACGCTCGATCGCGAGGCCTTTGTCGCGCAGGTGAAGGCGCACGACCCCGCGCTCGTGTTCATCGCCTATCCGAACAACCCGACCGGCGTGCTGTACGCCGAGGACGACGTGCTCGCGATCCTGCGCGCGGCGCGCGGCGTGGTGGTGCTCGACGAGGCCTACCACGTGTTCGCGCAGAAGAGCTTCATGCCGCGGCTCGCCGAGTTCCCGAACCTGGTGGTAATGCGCACGGTGTCCAAGCTCGGACTGGCCGGCATCCGGCTCGGCTATCTGGCGGCGCACCCGCGCTGGGTCGAGCAGTTCAACAAGGTGCGCCAGGCCTACAACGTCAACGTGCTGACGCAGGCCGCGGCGTCGTACGTGCTCGAGCGCCTGGAGGTGCTCGAAGAGCAGGCGGCGCGCATCCGTGCGGAGCGCGCTCGGCTCGGCACGGCGCTCGCCGCGCTCGACGGCGTCACCGTGTTCCCTTCGGAAGCGAACTTCTTCATGATCCGCGTGCGCGACGCGACCCGGACCTACGAGGCGCTGCGCCGCCAGGGCGTCCTGGTGAAGAACCTGCACGGCGGAGCGGGCCTTGCCAATTGCCTGCGGGTGACGGTCGGCACGCCCGACGAAAACCGTATACTGCTGACTGCGCTGCGCGAAGCGCTTTGAGACCCCCATGCGTACCGCCGAAGTCGTCCGCAACACGAAGGAAACGCAGATTCGCGTCCGGCTGAATCTCGACGGCCGCGGCACGGCCAAGCTCGCCACCGGAATCCCGTTCCTCGAGCACATGCTCGACCAGGTCGCGCGCCACGGCTCGCTCGACCTGGAGGTCGACGCCAGGGGCGACCTGCACATCGATGCGCACCATACCGTCGAGGACATCGGCATCACCCTCGGGCAGGCGCTCGCCAAGGCGCTCGGCGACAGGGCCGGCATCCGCCGCTTCGGGCACGCCTACGTGCCGCTCGACGAGGCGCTGTCGCGCGTGGTGATCGACTTCTCGGGGCGGCCGGGGCTCGAGTTCCACGTCGCCTGGACGCGCGCGCTCATCGGCGAGTTCGACGTCGACCTGGTGCACGAGTTCTTCCAGGGCTTCGTCAACCACGCCATGGCGACGCTGCACATCGACAATCTGCGCGGCGACAACGCGCACCACCAGTGCGAGACGGTGTTCAAGGCGTTCGCCCGCGCGCTGCGCACGGCCGCAGAGGCCGACGCGCGCGCCGCGGGCGCGGTCCCGTCCACGAAGGGTTCCCTGTAAGTTGAGAATCGCGGTCGTCGATTACGGCATGGGGAACCTGCGCTCCGTGTCGAAGGCGCTCGAGCACGTGGCGCCCGAGGCGGAGGTGCTGGTGACCTCGGACGCGGCGGCGATCCGCGCCGCCGAGCGCGTCGTCGTGCCCGGACAGGGCGCGATGCCGGACTGCATGCGCGAGCTCGACGCGCGCGACCTGCGCGCGCCGGTGATCGAGGCGGCGCGCGCGAAGCCCTTCCTCGGCATCTGCATCGGTTTGCAGATGCTGTTCGACAGGAGCGAAGAGGGCGGGGTCGCAGGCCTCGGCTTGCTCGCCGGCACGGTGCGGCGCTTTGCGCAAGACTTGCACGATCCCGCGACCGGCGCGCGACTCAAGGTGCCGCACATGGGCTGGAACGAGGTGATGCAGGCGCAAACTCACGCGCTGTGGCGCGGCATCGGCGACGGCGCGCGCTTCTATTTCGTGCACAGCTACTACGCCGACGAAGCAGATCACGCGCTCGCGAGCGGGCGCACCCGCTACGGCTCGGTCTTTACCTGCGCGGTTGCGCGGGATAACATCTTTGCCGTACAGTTCCATCCGGAAAAGAGCCAAGCCGCAGGACTGCAGCTGCTGCGAAACTTCGTACACTGGCGACCCTGATCTCCGCGCATTCCGCGCAATCCAGGATTCGATTCGCGATCGTTCTTCATCCGCCGCGCGTTCGCTGACGCGCTCGGCCCACGTAACACCCGTCAATCAAGCCATGCTGATCATCCCCGCGATCGACCTCAAGGACGGGCGCTGCGTGCGCCTCAAGCAGGGCGACATGAAGACCGCCACCGTGTTCTCCGACGACCCGGTGGCCATGGCGCGCCACTGGGCGGACGAAGGCGCGCGCCGCCTGCACATCGTCGACCTGAACGGCGCGGTCGCAGGCCGGCCGAAGAACGAGAAAGTGATCCGCGAGATGATCAAGGCGGTCGGCGAGCGGCTGCCCATCCAGCTGGGCGGCGGCATCCGCGACCTCGACACGATCGAGAGCTACATCGACGCGGGGGTGGCCTTCGTGGTGATCGGCACCGCGGCTGTCAAGAACCCCGGCTTCCTGTCGGATGCCTGCTATGCCTTTCCCGGGCGCATCATCGCGGGGCTGGACGCCAAGGACGGCAAGGTCGCGGTGGAAGGTTGGTCGAAGATGACCGGGCACGACGTCGTCGACCTGGCGAAGAAATACGAAGAGTACGGCGTCGAGGCGATCATCTACACCGACATCGGGCGCGACGGCATGATGAGCGGCATCAATGTCGAGGCCACGCTCAAGCTCGCGCAGGCGATCAAGACGCCGATCATCGCCTCGGGCGGCATCGCGAGCCTCAAGGACGTGCAGACACTGTGCGAGAAGCTCTATCCGGAGGGGATCATCGGCGCGATCACCGGGCGCGCGCTGTACGAGGGCACGCTCGACTTCAAAAAGGCGCAGACGGCCGCAGACAAGGCGACCGGCAAGGGCGACTAGGCCATGGGCCTCGCCAAGCGCGTCATCCCGTGCCTCGACGTTACCGCGGGGCGCGTGGTGAAGGGCGTCAATTTCCTCGCGCTGCGCGACGCCGGCGACCCGGTGGAGATCGCTGCGCGCTACGATGCCGAGGGCGCCGACGAGCTCTGCTTCCTTGACATCACCGCGAGCTCGGACGAGCGCGACATCATCGTGCACGTGATCGAGGCGGTGGCCGAGCGCGTGTTCATACCGCTCACCGTGGGCGGCGGCGTGCGCAGGGTCGAGGACGTGCGCCGCCTGTTGAACGCTGGCGCGGACAAGGTGTCCATCAACACGGCGGCGGTGCAAAACCCTGAGCTGATACGCGAAGCCTCCGGCCGTGTCGGCAACCAGTGTATCGTCGTGGCGATCGACGCCAAGCGGCGCGCCGACGCCCCGGGCTGGGAGGTGTACACGCACGGCGGGCGCAGGCCGACCGGTATCGACGCGGTAGACTGGGCGCGGCGCATGCAGCAGGCCGGAGCCGGCGAGATCCTGCTTACGAGCATGGACCGCGACGGCACGCGCGAGGGCTTCGACCTCGGCCTCACGCGCGCGGTGAGCGATGCGGTCACCGTGCCGGTGATCGCCTCGGGGGGCGTCGGCACGCTCGCACACATGGCCGAAGGGGTGCTGGAAGGCGGCGCCGACGCGGTGCTCGCGGCGAGCATCTTCCACTTCGGCGACTACAGCGTGCGCCAGGCGAAGGAGTACATGCGCGGGCGCGGCATCGAGGTCAGGCTATGAACGAATGGCTAGACGAGCTGAACTGGAACGAGCAGGGGCTCGTGCCGGCGATCGCGCAGGATGCCGCGAGCGGGCACGTGCTCACGCTCGCCTGGATGAACCGCGAGTCGCTCGCAGAGACCGCGAAGACCGGACGCGCCGCGTACTGGTCGCGCTCGCGCGGCCGGCTGTGGCGCAAGGGCGAAGAATCCGGCCACGTGCAGAAGGTGCTCGAAATGCGCCTGGACTGCGATGCCGACGCCGTGCTGCTGAAAGTGGAACAGGTCGGCGGCATCGCTTGCCACACCGGGCGCGAACGCTGCTTTTTCCGCAAACTCGAGAACGGGAGGTGGGTGACGACCGATCCTGTGAAGAAGGATCCTTCGCTCATCTACGGGAAGAAATGAAGCCTGGAATGTACGAAGCGCTGGAGCGCATCGCCGCGGTGATAGACGAGCACCGGCGCGGCGATCCCGAGAAGTCCTACGTCGCGCGCCTCACGGCGAAAGGCGAGGACGCGGTGCTGAAGAAGATCGGCGAGGAGGCCACCGAGACGGTGCTCGCGGCAAAGAGCGGGGACCGCCTGCAACTGGTGCGCGAAACGGCCGACCTGTGGTTCCACTGCATGATCGCGCTCGCGCAGCACGGCCTCGGCCCCGCCGACGTGCTCGCCGAGCTGCACCGGCGCGAGGGCATCTCGGGCATCGACGAGAAGGCCGCGCGCTACGGCGCCGGCAACGAGAGCAAATGACGATGCAAGACTGCATCTTCTGCAAGATCGTGCGCGGCGAGATCCCGTCGCGGAAGGTCTACGAGGACGAGGACGTGTTCGCGTTCCACGACATCCGACCGCTCGCGCCCGTGCACTTCATGATCGTTCCTAAGGAGCACGTCGATTCGCTGTACGAGGCAGGCATGAATCAGCGCAAGGCGCTCGGCAAGATGCTCGCGCTCGCAGGCGAGCTTGCGCGCAAGGAAGGCGCAAACGACGGTTTTCGCGTCATCATCAATACCGGGCGGGTGGGACACCAGGAGGTGTATCATCTCCACATGCACGTGATCGGTGGCCCGGATACGCTGGGCCCCATGATTTCGAAGAGGAAATAGGAGGAATTTATGGGTTCGCTCAGCATCTGGCACTGGCTGATCGTCCTCGTTATCGTGATGCTGATCTTCGGCACGAAGAAGCTGCGCAACATCGGCACGGATCTCGGCGGCGCGGTGCGCGGATTCAAGGAAGGCATGCGCGAAGGCACCCGCGAGGGTGCTGAGGGCGCGACGACGCCGCAGGTCACCGGCAAGACGGTCGAAGGCGAAGTAAAGGGCAAGACCGAGACCAGGGCCTAGGCGCTGGCCTGGATCCGTCGCGTTTCGACTAACGGGCGCCTGGCGGGCGCCCTTTTCATCTGCGGACCGCGTGAGCTGACGTGTTCGACATCGGTTTTTCGGAGCTACTAGTCATCGGCCTGGTCGCGCTGATCGTGATCGGCCCAGAGCGGCTGCCGCGCGTCGCGCGCACCGTCGGCCATCTGGCCGGCCGGCTCCAGCGCTACGTCGCCGACGTGAAAGCGGACATCAACCGCGAGATGGAGCTCGACGAGCTGCGCAAGATGCGCGACGAGATGCAGCAGGCGGCGAGCGAGATGGAGAGCTCGGTGCGCAAGGAGCTCGGCGAGACCGAGCAGGCGCTGAACCAGGCGGTGACCGAAGCTGCCGCACCCGCATCCGAGCCCGGACCGCACAAGGAACTGCCGGAGAAGAGCGCCACGCCCGAGGCGCGTGGATGAGCGACCAAGACACATTCATGTCGCACCTGATCGAGCTGCGCCAGCGGCTCGTGCGTGCGGTGTTCGCGGTGCTCGCGGTGTTCGTGGTGCTGTTCATTTGGCCGGGCTCCGGCCCGATCTACGACTTCCTCGCGCTGCCGCTCATGCGGGCGCTGCCCGAAGGCACCAGAATGATCGCCACGGGGGTGGTGACCCCATTCCTCGTGCCGATGAAGGTTACCGCGATGGTCGCCCTGTTCGTTGCTCTGCCGTACGTCCTGTACCAGGTCTGGGCGTTCGTCGCGCCGGGGCTCTACGAGCACGAGAAGAAGCTGGCGCTGCCGCTCATCATCGGCAGCACGGTGCTCTTCTTCATGGGCGTCGCCTTCTGCTACTACTTCGTGTTCGTGCGCGTGTTCCACTTCATCCACCAGTTCGCGCCCAAGTCGATCACTCCCGCGCCGGACATCGAAGCCTACTTCAGCTTCGTGATCACGATGTTCATCGCCTTCGGGCTCACCTTCGAGATCCCGATCCTCGTCATCATCCTGGTGCGCGTCGGCCTCGTCGAGGTGGATAAGCTGCGCGACGCGCGCCCTTACGTGATCGTCGGCGCCTTCGTGGTCGCCGCGATCGTCACGCCGCCGGACGTGATCTCGCAGATCATGCTGGCGGTGCCGATGTGCCTGCTGTACGAGGCGGGGGTATTTTTCGCGCGCTTCGTCGCCGCGCGCGCCAAGGAGGCGCAAGCCGAAGGGCCGCCGATGAGCGAAGAAGAAATGGAGCGCGAGCTCGACCGGGCCGACCGCTAGTGCGCGCAAGCGCCGCGCCCGCTTATCTTTTCGTCTAGGTTACAGAATCCGCCGGTTGGAGTAGATTCTGCCCGCGGAAGCAATCCCCATGTCGCATATAAACGCCGGGCGCACTGCCAGCGAGGCGGTGTACGCGCCCAAGCTCACCACCAAGCAGTTCATCTGGCTGATCGGCAGCCTGTGCCGGGCGCACGGCGTGCCGTTCGATGCGGTGCGCCTGGTGCAGCGCTTTCCGGCGCCGCACCTGCGCGAAGGTCTGGTCGACGCGGTGCGCGCGCACGGCTTGCGCGCCGAAGTGCTGACGCCGCGCGGCAGCGAGCTGGAGGCATTGTCGCTGCCGGCGATCGCGTTCCTGCGTCCCGACATGACGCAAAGCCTGCCGGCGGTCCGACTCGAGCCGGTTCCCGGGTTGATCGCCAAATGCGATGCGGGCCGGCTGCTGCACGTCGAGGCTTGCACCGACCTGCCGCGCACGCGCTTCACGCGCAACTTCGAGGAGTTCTTCGAGCCCGAGGTGATCGTCGCGGCGCCCGAGCGCGAGTCGTCGCACTAGCCGCCGACGCGCAGGCCGAACGCCCAGCACAGTGCCGAGAAGCTGAAGAAGGCGAGCGCGGTCGACACGAGGATCACGGCGGCGATGCGCTCGGCGTTCGCGCCCTGGCGCTCGGCGAACAGGAACACCGTGCCCGCGGCGGGCAGCGCCGCCGCGAGCACCAGCGTGCGCATTTCGAGTTGCGGCAGGCGAAAGACGTAGACCGCCATCAGCGCGGCGAGGTAGGGATGCGCGAGCAGCTTCGCGCCGGCGATGACGAACACGTCGGTGCGCGCGATGCGCGTGCCGGGACGATAGAGCGACACCCCGATCGTAAACAGCGCGACCGGCACCGCCGCCTCGCCGAGCAGACGCACGAGCTGGTCGCCGGGCGGCCACAGGCTCGCCTGCCACGCCGAGAACGCGCTGCCGGCGATCACGCCCCAGATCATCGGGTTCTTCGCGATGCGCGCGAACACGCCGGCGAGCGCGGCGCCGAAATCCGCGCCGTGGTGATCCTGCAGCGCCGAGAGCGCGAGCGCGAGCGACACCAGCACGAGCAGATCGGCCATGCCGGCGGCAATCAGCGGCGCGAGCGCCGCGTGGCCGAGGATCGGCGGCAGCAGCGCGAAGCCCATGTAGCCCCAGTTCGACCAGGATCCGGCGAGCGCCGCGAAGGCCGCGTCGCGCAGGCTCTCGCGCGCCATGCGGCGTACGAGCAGAGCGACGGCGGCGAACAGCGCGAGCCCGGTCGCGAGGTAGGCGAAGAACACCGGCAGGTTGACCAGTTCGCCGAAAGGCGTGCCCGCGCAGAAGCGGAACAGTAGGCATGGCAGCGCGAAGTAGAGGACGAAGGTGTTCAGCGCCGGCACCGCGTTCTCCGGCAGCAGCCGCAGCCGCGCGGCGAGATAGCCGCACAGGATGAGCGCGAAGAAGGGCGTGGTGACTTGGAAGATCGCGAGCATGAGGGCGCGACTATAAGTGAAGCGCGATTGACTAAACCGCCCGGGTTTATCCCTTTGTCTAGATTACAAAAGCCTGACGCCGGAGTAGATTCTCCTCGGGGGGATCGTTCTATGGCACAGGCCGACGCGGCTTCGCCGCCGGGGGCGGAGCCGTGCGGCTCGGCGCCCGGCACCGGGCAGTTCGTCTGGCTGCTCGACAGTCTCTGCCGGATCCACCGGCTACCTTTCGACGCGGCGCTCCTGCTGCAACAGTTCCCGCCGCCGCACGACCGCGCGCAGCTCGTCGAGGCCGCGCGCGCGTTCGGCTTTCGCGCCGGGCAGACCTCGCTCGGCGGCGGCCGCCTGGCGCGCGCGCCGCTGCCGGCGATCGCGTTCCTGCGGCAGCCGGCCAGGCCGGGGCTGATCCTCAAATGCGACGGCGAGCGCATCCTGTACGTCGAGGCAGAGAGCGAGCTGCCGCGCACGCGCCTCGCGCGCAACTTCGAGGAGTTCTTCGAGCCCGAGGCGATCCTGGTGTCCCGCGAGCACGGCGCGCACGAGGAGTCTGCCGGCGTCGAAGAGCGGAAAAAGCCGTTCGGCTTTCGCTGGTTCATTCCGGAGCTCCTCAAGCACCGCTCGATCTGGCGCGACGTGCTCGTGGCGTCGCTCTTCATCCAGCTCATCGGCCTCGCCACGCCTCTCTTCACCCAGGTGATCATCGACAAGGTGGTGGTGCATCAGACCACCAGCACGCTGGTCGTCATCGCCGTGGGCCTGGCGATGTTCATGTTGTTCAACGCGGGCATGAGCTGGCTGCGGCAGTACCTCGTCCTGCACACCGGCAATCGGGTCGACGCGGTGCTCGGCAGCCAGGTGTTCCGCCACCTGCTGCGCCTCGCCCTGCCGTACTTCGAGCATCGCCCCACCGGCGTGCTGGTGGCGCGTGTGCACGCGGTCGAGACGATCCGCGAGTTCATGGCCGGCGCCGCGGTATCGCTGCTCCTCGACCTACCGTTCCTCGCCGTGTTCCTCGCGGTGATGTTCTTCTACAGCTGGCAGCTCACGCTCATCGCGGCCGGCACCCTCGCGCTGATCGTCGCCATCAGCCTGGGCGTGACGCCGGTGCTGCGCGCGCGGCTCAACCGCCAGTTCCTGCTCGGCGCGAGGAACCAGGCCTTCCTCACCGAGTATGTCTCGGGGATCGAGACCGTAAAGTCGCTGCAGATGGAGCCGCGCCTGGAATCGCGCTACGACGATTACCTCGCTTCCTACCTCGCCGCGGGGTTCTCGACCCGCACGCTCTCGAACAGCTACAACGTCGCCGCGAACGCGCTCGAGCAGACCATGACACTCGGCATCCTGTGCGTCGGCGCGCTGCTCGTGATGAGGAACGAAGGCTTCACCATCGGCATGCTGGTCGCCTTCCAGATGTTCGCCAGCCGCATGAGCCTGCCGATGCTGCGGCTTGCCTCGCTGTGGCAGGAGTTCCAGCAGGCCAATATCGCGGTCAAGCGCCTGGGCGACATCATGGACGCTCCCGCCGAGCCGTACGCGCTCGCCCCGTCGCGCGCCGCCGACGGCAAGGGGGAGGTCACGATCCGCGACCTCGGATTCCGTTACGCGCCTGAGCAGCCTTGGCTGTTCAAGGACCTGAGTCTCTCCCTCAAGCCCGGCAAGCTCACCGTCCTCACCGGCCCCTCGGGCTCAGGGAAGAGCACTCTAGCGAAGCTCCTTCTTGGCTTTTACCAGGCCGAGGAAGGATCGATCGAGATCGACGGCCGCGACCTGCGCCATCTTTCCGCCAACGAACTGCGGCAATACTTCGGCATCGTGCCCCAGGAGACCTACCTTTTCTCCGGAACCATCTACGAGAACCTGATCGCCGCGAACCCCAACGCCGGCTTCGCCGACGTCGTCCAGGCCGCGAAGATCGCCGAGATCCACGACGTGATCGAGAAGCTTCCGAAGGGCTACAACACCGAGATCGGCGAGCATGGCGTGGGCTTGTCCGGCGGCCAGAAACAGCGCCTCGCCATCGCCCGCGCCATCCTCAAGCGGCCGAAGATTCTCGTCTTCGACGAAGCGACCAGCAGCCTCGACCAGGCGACCGCCGAGCAGTTCGCGCAGACCGTGAATCAACTCAAAGGACGCGTGACGACGCTCTTCATCGCGCACCAGGTGCCGAAGGGGCTGCAGATGGACGAGGTCGTAAGGTTGGGGGAGAGGACTGCTCAATAATGGCCGACCCGATCGACTTCGCGCCCCCTCTGCTGCGCATCCAGGACAGGCCGCCCGCGCCGCTCGCGGGTTGGATGTTCCGCATGCTCGCGGCACTGCTCGTGTGCCTGCTTCTCTGGGCGGTGCTCGGGCGGCTCGACATCGTGGCGGTCGCGGACGGCAAGCTCGTGCCTTCGAGCTACCTCAAGATCGTGCAGCCGGCCGAGCAGGGGATCGTGAAGGAGATCCTGGTGCGCGAGGGCGAGCAGGCGAAGTCCGGGCAGGTGCTGATCAGGATGGATCCGGCGTTTACGAGTGCCGACCTGAAGACGTTGGAAACCGACTTCCAGCTGAAGCGCCTCGCGCTGCGGCGCATCGATGCGCAGTTGCAAAGCGGCGAATTCGGGCGCGCGGAGGGCGACCGGGAGGACCTGCACGCGGAGGTCGCGGCGCAGTTCGGCGCGAACGTCAGGGCCTACGAGAATGCACTCGCGCAGGAGAGGAGCCTGCTCGACAAGGCGCAGAACGATCTCGCCGCCGCGCGCCAGACGAAGGCGAAGCTCGAGCAGGTGCTGCCGCACTACGTCGAGCAGGAGCGCGCGTTCGACCAGCTCGCGCGCGACGGCTACGCCGGCCGCATCCTCGCCACCGACAAGGCGCGCGAGCGGATCGAGAAGGAGCAGGACCTGCGCGCGCAGGAGTACGTCATTCGCGCGAACCTGGCGCTGATCGAGCAGTCGCAGCGCAAGATCGCGCAGATCACCGCCGACTACCGGCGCCAGCTGCGGACCGAGCGGGTCGAGACCGCGTCGCAGTTCGAACGAGCGCGCCAGGAGCTCACCAAGCACCAGCACCGCAGCGCGCTGCTCGAGCTGCGCGCCCCGGTCGACGGCACGGTGAAGGACCTCGCCACCCACACCGTGGGCACGGTGGCGGCGCCCGGCACGATCCTCATGACGCTCGTGCCGCACGACGAGCGGTTGATGGCCGAGGTGTGGATCGGCAACCAGGACATCGGCTTCGTGCGCGCCGGGCAGAAGGTGAAGTTGAAGCTCGCGCCGTTCCAGTTCCAGAAGTACGGCATGGTCGAGGGCGTGGTCGAGCACGTGAGCGCGGACGCGACCGAGGCGCCTTCGGCCAACACGCGCTCGGACACGCTCGGCGGGCGCGACCGGCCGATGGGGCCGCTCGCCTACCGCACGCTGGTGAAGCTCGAGTCGCAGGCGCTCGCGACCGAGGAGGCGCGCTATGCACTCGCCCCCGGCATGCAGGTCGCCGCCGAGATCCACCTCGGCACGCGCAGCGTGCTCGAGTACCTGCTCTCGCCGGTGCAGAAGGCGTTCCACGAGGCGGGCAGGGAGCGCTAACGGGTCAGCCGTGCAGCCGCCGCGCGGCGGCGTTCCAGTGCTTCTCCAGGTTGGCGATCAGTGTCGGGCTGAAATGGCAGCGCGCCTGCTCCCAGGCGTAGACCGCCATGTAGCGGCGGAAGGCGTCTAGCGGCTCCTCGCCGATCCTGAACGCGCGCCGGTTGCCGGAAGCGCTCACGACGCCCGAGCCGGTCAGCGACGCGACGCGCGCGTCGATCGCGCGATCCATGTCGCCGGGCGCGACCAGCTCGTCGCACACCAGGCGGCCGTCGGGGCTGTCGAAGTCGATGCGCCGGTCGGCGAGCACAGCCTGGCGCGCGGCGCGCGCGCCGACGAAGCGCGCGAGGCGCAGGTTCGCCGCGCCGGGGATGATGCCTTCCTTCCTCGCCGGCAGCGTCATGTAGGCGTCGCGCCCGGCGATCACCTCGTCCATGACGAGCAGCAGCTGGCAGTGGCCGCCGATGGCGAAGGCTTCCACCGCGGCGATCCAAAGTTTCTCGGCGGGCTCGGCGGCCGGGTGCTCGGGGTCGATGTGGGGGCGCGCGAGGCCGCGGTAGAGCTTGTTCACCGCGCCCATGTCGCGCGTGAGGAACCAGAGGAACGGAATGCGGCCGTGGTAGAGGTGCGTGAGATTGATACCGGCGCCGAACACGCGCGCGCCGCCGTAGCGTGGATGTGTCACGGCATCGCCGCGCAGCACGCACACCTCGCTCGCCGGATCGAGCAGCGCCAGGTCGATCGCGGTCTCGAAGCCCTCCAGCGTCGTCGCGTCCTCGGCGTTCAGTACCTCGGGGTTGCGCATCGAAAGCTCGAGCGCCCGGCCGCGCCGCACGAGGCGCGCCCCGGCTAGCCCGATCGCGCCGCGCCGCGCGAGCTCGGGCAGCAGCGCGGCGGACTCGGCGCGCGGCAGGAGCATCGCGTGGGACAGGTGGCGCCCGGCGCGCTCGTCCGCGAGCACGTGCGCGAGAAAGATTCCCTGGTCGACCTCGGCGCCGTCCTTGTCGCGCTGTATCAGGGCCGCCTCGCGCGCAAGCTGCGCGCGCCCGGGCACGAGGCCGGGAAACGCCTCGGCCGCAGCCGTGCAAAGCTCTTCCAGCCGCACGAAGCGCGAGCGGCCGCCGGTCAGCGCGTCGTAGACCGCGGTCGCATGCGCAAGCAGGAAGTCGCTGCGCGCCTGTCTGCCATGACCGATCAACGTCTCGGCGGCGATGCGCTCTGATTCGGAGCGCGTGGGCTTCGCCGGCAGGCGCGCGAGCAGCGCGTCGCCCAGCGCCAAGTAGCGGCCGTAGCGCGCGACGTCCGCCTCGAGCGAGGTCGTGCCCGAGGGGCGCGCGCGCAGCCATTCGCGCGCCTCGTCCGCGGGCAGGCCGGCGGCGGCGAGCAGGGATTCGGCGGGAGGATTCTCGGTCATGGCGCGCAGAACATAGCACGCCAAGACCGCGACGCCGGCGTGGAAAACTAGGCCTTGCCGCCCCTCATTTCCCGCCACCGAGAAAGCGCTCGACGAGCGCGAACTGGTCGGGGACGTTCAGCGCCGGTGCGTGGCCGCAGCCGGCGATCGTGACCACTACCGCGCGCGGGCCGCGCTTTCTCATCTCGTCGGCGGTGTCGGCGAGCAGCAGGTCCGAGCGCTCGCCGCGCAGGCACAGCGTCGGCACGTCGATCGCGTCCCACGCCTCCCATAGGTCGTAGTCGTGCGGGTGGTGCACGAACTGCATCACCATGTTCGGATCGTAATGCGGTGTGACTTTGCCTTCGGCCGTGCGGCGCGCCGAGGTCTCGGCGAGGCGCCGCCACTGATCGTCCGACAGCCAGCCGTACGGCTTGTACACGGTCCTGAAGTACTGCTCGAGCTCGCTCATTCTGGCGAACTGCGGCGGGTTGCCGGCGTAAGCGCGGATGCGCTCGACCGCGGCCTCGCCGAGCTTCGGCCCGATGTCGTTCAGCACCAGGCGCCGGATGCGCCCTTTCAGCGCGCCGGCGGCGAGATGGATGCCGAGCGCACCGCCCATCGAGGTGCCGAGCCAGTGGCAGCGCTCGAGGCGCAGCTGCTCGACGAGCGACACCGCGAGTCGCGCATAGAAAGCGAGGCAGTACTCCTTCTGCGGTGCGGCGCTCCACTCGGAGAGGCCGCGGCCGAGCGTGTCCGGGCAGATCACGCGGTAGCGCGCCGCGAGGTGCGCGGCGATGTCGTCCATGTCGCGCCCGGTGCGCGCCAGGCCGTGCCAGGCGATCACCGCTTCGCTCCGGTCCGCGCCCCACTCGGTGTAGTGGATCTCGCGGCCCTCGCAGATCGCATATTTCGACATCATTTTCGTAACCGTCCCACGATGCCGGTCGGAAAGTAGTACACGCACAGCACGAACAGCACCCCGAGCCAGAGCAGCCACCGGTCGGGATGCACGAGGTCGGGCAGCAGCGGCAGGCCCTTCAGCGCGCCGCTCGCCAGCTTCATCAGATCGCGCAGATAGGTTTGCGCCAGCACCAAGATCGTCGCGCCGAGCACCGCGCCGTACATCGTGCCCATCCCGCCGATGACCACCATCAGCAGGATGTCGACCATGATGTCGAAGGAGAGCGTCGCCCCGGGGCCGGTGTAGCGCAGCCAGACCGCATACAGCAGGCCTGCGGCGGTCGCGCCGAGCGCGCCGATGCAGTTGGCCGCGGTGCGGTAGATGACTGTGCGGTAGCCGAGCGCTTCGGCGCGGAAATCGTTCTCGCGGATCGAGAGCAACACGCGGCCGAAGGGCGAATTGACGATGCGCAGCAGCACGAGGAACAGCGCGAGCGAGGCGGCAAACACCAGGTAGTAGGCCGCGAGGCGCGGCTGCAGCAGCCGCGGCAGGCTGAAATTCACGCCGTCCTCGCCGCCGGTGAGCCAGGACATCTGCGAGGCGAGGATCTGGAAGAACGCCGCGACCGCGAGCGTGATCATGGCGAAGAAGATCGCGCGCACGCGCAGACTGAGCAGGCCCACGCCGAGCGCGACCGCGGCCGAAAGCAGCAAAGCGAGCACGCCGCCCGCGGCGAGGCTCGTCCAGCTCGGCCCCCAGCTGGCCGCGGCCAGGCCGATGCCGTAGCCGCCGATGCCGAAGAACATGGTGTGCGCGAACGAGACGATTCCGGTATAGCCGAGCAGCAGGTCGTAGCTCGCCGCGAGCAGCACGAACACGCACACCTTGGCGGCGACATCGAGCGAGCGCGTGCCGGGGAAGAGGAACGGCGCGAACGCGAGCGCGACGAGGACGACGAGCAGCGCCGCCGAGAGCGCCCGGCTGCGCGGCAGATCGCCCGAGAGCAGGGTGCCGATCATTTGCCGACCGGGTACAGTCCGCGCGGACGCCACAGCAGCACCAGCACCATGAGCAGGATGTTCGAGCCGAGCGCGAGCTTGGGCGCGAGGAATCCGGTGTAATTCGCGGTGAGGCCGACGAGCAGCGCGCCGGCGAAGCAGCCGACGACCGATCCCAGACCGCCGATGATGACCACGATGAAGATCAGCACCATCACCTGCATGCCCATCTGCGCGGTGAGCGACTCCTGGTACATTGCCCACATCACGCCGCCGAGACCCGCGAGTGCGCTGCCGGCGACGAACACGCCGACGAAAAGTCGCCTGATGCGGTAGCCGAGCGACTCGACCATCTCGGCGTTCTCCACGCCCGCGCGCACGAGCAGCCCGATGCGCGTGCGGTTGAGCGCGAGCCACATCGCGCCGAATACGGCGAGGCCCACGACCACGGCGAGCACGCGGTAGCGCTCGATCGCCGCGTCGCCGAAGACGAACGCTCCGCCGAGCGACTCGGGCCGCGGCAGCGGGATCATGTCTGGCCCCCAGACGACGACGATCAGCTGCTCGACGACGATCAGGCCGCCCATCGTCACCAGGATCTGCCGCAGGTGATCGCCGTATACCGGCCGGATCACGACGCGCTCGAAAAACCAGCCGAGCACGCCGGCGAGCGCGATCGCGGCGAGCACCGCGGGCACGATCGCCACCAGGTTGGCGCCGAGATCGGGCGACGCGGTCTGGGCCTTCATCGCGAGCAGCACCGACGCGGCGGCATAGGCGCCGACCGAGATGAACACGCCGTGCGCGAAGTTCATGACGTCCATCAGGCCGAACACGAGCGTCAGGCCCGAGGCCATCATGAAGATCATCATCCCCATCGCGAGACCCGCCACGGTGAGCGTCACCCAGATGGGCAGGCTGGCGACGAGCGGCAGCGCGGCGAGGGCGAGTGCAGGAACGAGCGCGAGCGGCAGCCAGTCGCGCTTCACTGGTGCGCCTCCAGCGACAGCCCGAGCAGCCGTGCCTGCAGCGCCTCGTCGGCCGCGAGCGCGTCCATGCGCCCAGCGTGCACGACGCGTCCCGAATCCATCACCGTGACCGTGTCGCCGAGCGACTTTGCGAAATGGAAGTTCTGCTCGACGACGAGCATTGTGGTGTCGGTGCGCTTCAGTTCTCTGAAGGCCTCGATCATGTTGCCGATGATCGCCGGGGCGAGGCCCTTGCTCGGCTCGTCGACGAGGAGCAGCTTCCTTGGCTCGACGATCGCGCGCGCGATCGCGAGCATCTGCTTTTGCCCGCCGGAGAGGTTGCCGGCGAGCCCGTGCCAGAACGTCTCGAGCGCCGGAAAGAGGCCGAAGATCCACGCCAGGCGCTTTTCGTCCGGCGGCCCGCCGCGCGCGGCGAGCAGCATGTTTTCCCGCACCGTGAGCCCGGCGAAGATGCCCATGTTCTCCGGCACGTAGGCCACGCCCAGGCGCGCGATGTCCGGAGTCGTCAGCTCCTGGATTTCCGCGTCCGCGTAGCGGATGCGGCCCGCGGAGGCGCGCCACAGGCCCATGATCGTGCGCAGGCAGGTGGTCTTGCCCGCGCCGTTCCGGCCGAGCAGCATCGTCAGCCCGCCGCGCGGCACATCGAAGTCCACGCCCTGCAGGATGTGGTACTGGCCGATGCGGGTGTTCACTCCGGAGAGCGACAGGAGCGCCTCAGGCATGCGCCTTCACTCCAAGGTAGGCCTCCTGCACCACCGGCGAGGCGATCACCTCGTCGGGCGCACCGTCGGCGACCAATTCGCCCTGGTGCAGGACGACGATGCGGTCGGCCAGCGACCTCACCACGTCCATCTTGTGCTCGACCAGCAGCACGGTCTTGTCGCCCTGCGCCTTGATGTGCTCGATGAGCTCGAGGATCACCGACACCTCGTCGACGCTCATGCCGGCGGTGGGCTCGTCGAACATGAACACCTCGGGCTCGAGCGCGAGCAGGATCGCGACCTCGAGCTTCCTCTGGTCGCCGTGCGGCAGCGCGGCCGCGGGCAGATTGCGCTTGTCGGCGAGCGCGACGCGATGCAAGGTGTGCTCGGCACGCTCGATCAGCTCGACGTGGCGGCTCCACATCGAGAACAGGTCCTTGCCGCGCCTCGCGTGCGCCTGCACCGCGAGGCGCACGTTCTCGAGTACCGACAGGCGCGGGAAGAGGTTGGTGAGCTGGAAGGCGCGCCCGATCCCGCGCCGCGTGCGCGCCGGGGCACCGAGCGCGGTGACGTCCTCGCCGAACAGCGACACGCGCCCGGCGCTCGCCTTCAGCTGCCCCGAGATCAGGTTGAAGTACGTCGTCTTGCCCGCGCCGTTCGGCCCGACGATGGCGGTGAGCGTGCCCGGCCGGAAGGCGCAGGACACCGCGTTCACCGCCACGTGCCCGCCGAAGCGGATCGTCAGGCCGTGCGTCTCCAGGACCGGATGCTCCACGGTCCTCTCCGTCGCGGCGCTAGCCTGTCAGCGCTTGTTCGTGATCGGAACCGGGAGCTCGGAGGCCGGGATCACGCGCACCAGGTCGAGCAGGTCCCACTCGTTTTTCTGGTCCGTGGCCTTCTTGATGCGGAACTCGAACATGTCCTGCATCGCCTGGTGGTCTTCCTTACGGAAGGTCATCTTGCCCTTGGGCGTGTCGAACGACATGCCTTCCATGGCGTGGATCAGCTTCTCGGTGTCGGTGCCGTGGGCCTTCTTGATCGCATCGACGACCGCCACCGCCGCGGCCATCCCGCCGCAGGTGAAGAAGTCGGGGGGCTGGCCATAGCGCTTCTCGTGCTCGGCCACCAGCCAGTCGTTCATCTTGTTCTTCGGGAAGCCGTAGTAGTAATAGATCGCGCCCTGCACGCCGGCGAGGTCCTTCCAGCCCTTCATCACGGGCAGGATGTTGCCGCCGGGCGCGAGCTCGATGCCGTAGCGCTCGGGCTTGAGTGTTGCGATCTTGGTCACCGGGTTCGGGCCGGCCCAGATTATCGCCAGCACCTTGCGACCGGGCTTGTCCTTCAACGCCGCAAAGATGCGCTCGGCGGGCGCGGTGAAGTCGGTGGTCTGCTGCGGCGCGTACTCCTCGTGCACGATCTTCGCCTTCGAGCCGACCGCCGCGAGCGCGTTCTTGAGCGCGTTCACGCCGTCGTGCCCGAACGCGTAGTCCTGCGCGAGCGTGGCGATCGAGACGTCGCCCTTGAGCGTCGCGGCGGCGGCGAGACCGTCCTGCGTCGAGTTGCGCGCGGTGCGGAAGATGTAGCGGTTCCAGTCCTTGCCGGTGATCGAATCGGCGACCGCGGGCTCGACCACCAGGATCTTCTTGTACTCCTCGGCGACCGGCAGCATCGACAGCGCGACGCCGGAATTGACCGGGCCCACTGCGATATCGGCCTTGTCGTCGCCGAAGGCCGAGGCGAGCTGAGCTTTGCCGACGTCGGGCTTGTTCTGGGTGTCCTTCTCGATCACGACGATCTTGCGACCGAGCACTTCCATCTTTCCGCCGGTGGCGTACTCGAGCCCCATCCTGAAGCCGATGTCGCTCTGCTTGGCGTAGGCCTCGAGCGGCCCGGTCTTGTCGTACACGTGCGCGATCTTGATGTCCTGGGCGAACGCCAGGCTCGTGGCGGCCGCGAGCGTCGCGCCGGCCGCCCATTTCAATGTGCGGTTCATGCTGCCTCCAAGGTGGATGTTGCGAGTGGGGATTCGCAACCGGCGTGCCAGAAAAGTAAAGCTCTTGATTCGAAAGCTTTTAGTGAAGACGTAGGAAAATGCTTGTCACGCCAAATGTCTAGTATGCAGACACAGTACCAAGAACCCGTGTCTGGTATCCGAACAGAGTGT
This sequence comes from Burkholderiales bacterium, assembly GCA_035310985.1. GTDB lineage: Bacteria > Pseudomonadota > Gammaproteobacteria > Burkholderiales > SG8-39 > DAHVFK01. The sequence goes on along the minus strand of DATGDH010000133.1, from coordinate 12,147 downwards.
CCGTCAGACAGACAGGCGCTTTATCTCGGCCAGTTTCTCGTAGAGCGTCGCGCGCGAGATGCCGAGCAGCCGCGCTGCGGAGACCTTGTTGCCTCCGGTGGCCTCGAGCGCCGAGCGGATCGAGCTGCGCTCGAGCTCGGCGATCAGCTGCGGCAGCGGGCGTAGCGGCTGGGCCGGCCGCGCGTCGGGCGCGCCGGGCAGCACGGCGACGAAGTCTTCGGCCTCGAGACGCGCGCGGTCGGTGAGCATCGCCGCCTGCTCGAGCGCGTTCCTGAGCTCGCGCACGTTGCCGCGCCACTCGTGCGCCGCGAGCGCCGCGAGCGCGCCCGGCGCGAGCTCGCGCTGCGGCATGCCGGTGCGCGCCGCGATGCTCTCGAGCAGGTTCTCGGCGAGCGCCGGCAGGTCGGCGAGCCGCTCGCGCAGCGCCGGCACGCGGATCGGCAGCACGCTCAGGCGGTAGTACAGATCCTCGCGGAAGCGCCCCTCGGCCACGAGCGCCTTCAGGTCGCGGCTGGTGGCCGCGATCACGCGCACGTCGACCTTGATCACCTTGTTGGAGCCGAGCGGCTCGATCTCCTGCTCCTGCAGCGCGCGCAGCAGTTTCGCCTGCAGCGCCACCGGCATGTCGCCGACTTCGTCGAGGAACAGCGTGCCCCCATCAGCGAGCACGAAGCGGCCATCGCGCCCCTTCCTTTCGGCCCCGGTATAGGCGCCGGGCGCGACGCCGAAGAACTCTGCTTCGAGGAGCGTTTCCGGCACCGCGGCGAGGTTCACGCCCACGAACGGCCGCTCGGCGCGCGCCGAAGCGGCGTGGATGGCATGCGCGAGCAGCTCCTTGCCGGTGCCGGTCTCGCCCAAGAGCAGAACGTTGCCGTCGCTTTGCGCGGCACGACGCGCCTGGCGCTTGACCTCCAGCGCCGCGGCGCTCGCCCCGATGAAGCTGGCGAAGGTGTACTTGGTGCGGCGCTGCGCGGCGAGCTCGCGCCGCGCGTCGTCGAGGTCCTTCTGCAGGCGCGCGAACTTGGCGATCAGCGGCTGCAGCGTGGTCTCGGGGTGGTCGAACAGCACCATGCCGAGCACGCCGATCACCGCGCCCGATTCGTCGCGCAAGGGGATGCGACTGACGACGAAAGTGCCAGCCTTGTTGGTGAGCAGGTCGATGAGGATCGGCTTGCCGGTCTCGAGCACGTGGCGCATCAGCGTGTTGGGCACCACCTCCTCGACCGGCCTGCCGACGAAATCCTCGGCGCGCTCGAAGCCGAGCGCCGGCAGGAAGCGCTTGTAGCCCTCGTTTATCCACACCACGCGCCCGCTGCGATCCACGAGCATCATGCCTTCGCTCATGCTCGAAAACAGATCGAACATGGAGCGCGCCGCGAGCTTGAGGACGTTCTCGGCGTCCAGCGGCAGCGCAGGCGCGCTCATTCCTCCGGCCTCGGCTGCGGCTTGGGCCGCCGCCCGACGGTCACGTCGAGCATCACCTCCTGCTTGCCGCGGTGCACCTTCATGTGCGCGCGGCTGCCCGGCTTGAGCGCCGCCACGAGGTTCAGCATCGCCGACCGATCAGCCACCGGCTTGCCGTCGACCTCGGTCAGCACATCGCCCGACTTGAAGCCCGCCTTGTCGGCCGGGCCGCCCCGTAGCACGCCGGCGATGAGCGCGCCGTGCGCGTCGCCGGGCGTGAGCGAGTCTGCCGGGCCGGAGTTGATCTCTCGCACTTCGACGCCGATCCATCCGCGCGTTACCGTCCCGGTCTTGATGATCTGCTCGAGTACGGATTCCGCGGTCGAGACCGGAATCGCGAAGCCGATGCCGTTCGAGCCGCCCGATGGCGAGTAGATCGCCGCGTTGATGCCGATCAGGTTGCCGCGCGAATCGATCAGCGGCCCGCCGGAGTTGCCGGGGTTGATCGCCGCGTCGGTCTGGATGAAGTTCTCGTAGGTGTTGCCGGGGATATCCAGCCCGCTGCGTCCAAGCGCCGAGACGATGCCGGAGGTCACGGTCTGGCCCACGCCGAACGGATTGCCGATGGCAAGCACCACGTCGCCCACGCGCAGCGCGTCGGAAGAGCCGAAGGTGATCGCCGGCAGGCCCTCGGCGTCGACGCGCAAGACCGCAAGATCGGTCTCGGGATCGTCGCCGACCACCTTGGCGAGCAGCTTTCTCCCGTTGGGCAGCGCCACTTCGATTTCTTCGGCCGCCTCGACCACGTGCTGGTTGGTGAGGATATAACCGGACGGACTGACGATGACGCCGGAGCCGAGGCTCTTGGTGCGCTGCTCCTCGTCGGGCACTTGGTCGCCGAAGAAGCGCTTGAATAACGGATCATCGAACAGGGGATGGCGCCGCACGCGCACTTCCTTGGAGGTGAAGATGTTCACTACCGAAGGCGTGGCGCGCTCGACCGCGACGTGCAGCGACTCGGGCTCTATCTCCGCCGGCGCGTGTCGCGCAGGCTCCTGCTGCACCACCGCCACCCGCGCGCGCTGCGGGAGCCATTCGGGGTGAAAGGTGGAGACGACGAACAGCACCGCGACCGCGACGGTCGCGGCCTGCGAAAAGATGAGCCACAGCCGGTACATGCCTCGTTTAGCCTACCACAGCGGGCGCGCCGTCCCCGCGCCGCGGCTGTCAAAGCCCTTTCATGGCCGAGGTCAAAAAACCCCCAAATATTGAAACGCTTAGCCTCGAATTCTTGGACTTCGATCCGGTGCATCGCTATAATGCCCCGCTTTATCGTTTTCCCGTCCTTTTCCTCCCAGGTTCGAGTCAATGAGCGATAACCAGCAACCCGACAAGACGCGCCGTACCCTGATCGTCGCCACCTCGGCTGTCGGCGGCGCGGCGGCGGTGGGCGCCGCCGTGCCGTTCGTCGCCAGCATGCTGCCTTCCGAGCGCGCGAAGGCCGCCGGCGCGCCGATCGAGGTCGACATCTCGAAGCTCGCGCCGGGCGAGCTCGGTATCTACGACTGGCGCGGCAAGCCGGTATGGGTGATGAAGCGCACGCCGGCGATGCTCGAGGACATCAAGAAGGACGATTCACTGGTCACCGATCCGAACTCCGAAGTCGACCACCAGCCGGAGTACGCGAAGAACGAGTACCGCTCGCGCAAGCCGGAAATCATGGTGCTGGTGGGCGTGTGCACGCACCTCGGATGCTCGCCGGAGATGAAGGCGGCAAAGGCGGCGGACATGGGCGCGGAATGGAACGGCGGATTCTATTGCCCCTGCCACGGCTCGAAGTTCGACTATGCGGGGCGCGTCTACAAGGGCGTGCCGGCGCCGACCAACCTGATCGTGCCGCCGTATGCGTTCCTGTCGGACAACACCATCCTCATCGGCGAAGACAAGAAAGGGGCATAACCGATGGCAAGCCGTCTGATGTCGCTGTGGCAGTGGGTCGACTCCCGCATGCCGACGCTCGGGCAGGAGTACCGCAAGCACCTGACCGAGTACTACGCGCCGAAGAACTTCAACTTCTGGTACTTCTTCGGCTCGCTCGCGCTGCTGGTGCTCGTGATGCAGATCGTCTCGGGCATCTTCCTGACCATGAACTACAAGCCCGACGCGGCGCTCGCCTTCGGCTCGGTCGAGTACATCATGCGCGACGTGCCGGGCGGCTGGATCATCCGCTACATCCATTCGACCGGTGCCTCGGCGTTCTTCATCGTCGTCTACCTGCACATGTTCCGCGCGCTGCTCTACGGCTCGCACCGCCAGCCGCGCGAGCTGGTCTGGATCTTCGGCGTGCTGATCTATCTGTGCCTGATGGCGGAGGCCTTCATGGGCTACCTGCTGCCCTGGGGCCAGATGTCGTACTGGGGCGCGCAGGTGATCGTCAACCTGTTCGGTACGATTCCGTTCGTCGGCCCGGACGTGGCGCTCTGGATCCGCGGTGACTACGTGATCTCCGATGCCACGCTGAACCGCTTCTTCGCTTTCCACGTGATCGCGGTTCCGCTGGTGCTGCTCGGCCTGGTGGTGTTCCACCTGCTCGCGCTGCACGACGTCGGCTCGAACAACCCGGACGGCATCGAGATCAAGAAGAAGAAGGACGCAAACGGCAAGCCGCTCGACGGCATTCCCTTCCATCCCTACTACACGGTGAAGGACATCGTCGGCGCGGTGGTGTTCCTGGCGATCTTCGCGGTCGTGATGTTCTTCATTCCCAATATGGGCGGGTACTTCCTCGAGGCGAACAACTTCATCCCGGCGAACTCGCTGCAGACGCCCGCGCACATCGCGCCGCTGTGGTACTTCACTCCGTTCTACTCGATGCTGCGCGCGGTGCCGCCGCTGTTCAACTCGCAGTTCCCCGGGGTGCTGGTGATGGGCCTCGCGGTGCTGATCCTGTTCGCGCTGCCGTGGCTCGATCGCAGCCCGGTCAAGTCGATCCGCTACCGCGGCCCGATCTACAAGGGCGCACTCGCCATCTTCATCGCGTCGTTCGCGGTGCTCGCCTACCTCGGCACGGTACCGACCAACATCTGGGGGCAGTTCGGCGACTGGCTGGGCGGCGTCGAGCGCGCCACCATCATCGCGCGCATCGGCACGATCCTGTATTTCGCGTTCTTCCTGCTGATGCCGTGGTACTCGAGGATCGACAAGACCAAGCCGGTGCCCGAGCGGGTGACGAAGTGAGGATCGCGCACATGAAGAACCTGCTCATCGCCCTGCTGTTTGCGCCGCTCATTTGCTGGGCCGAAGAAGGCGGCTACAGGCTGGACCACGCGCCGATCGACCCGAACGACCAGGTAAGCCTGCAGGCCGGCGCGCGCACCTTCGTCAACTACTGCATGGGCTGCCACAGCGCGAATTTCATGCGCTACAACCGGCTCACCGACCTGGGCCTGACCGAGCAGGAGATCAAGGACAACCTGATCTTCACCGGCGAGAAGGTGGGCGAGACGATGAAGATCGCCATGACGCCCAAGGAGGGGAAGGCTTGGTTCGGCGTGGCGCCGCCCGATTTGTCGGTCGAAGCGCGCGCGCGCGGCGCGGACTGGCTGTACACCTACCTGCGCAGCTTCTACCGCGATCCGAAGACAACCACGGGCTGGAACAACCTCGTGTTCCCCAACGTCGGCATGCCGCACGTGCTGTGGACGCTGCAGGGCGAGAAGGGGCTGAAGGTCGTGAAGACCCCCGAGGAGGGCGGCCACGAGCGCGTCGAATTCGAGCTGACCGAAATCTCCAAGGGCGCGCAGAACACGGTCGAGTACGACACGACCGTGCGCGATCTGGTCAATTTCCTGGTCTATATGGGCGAGCCGGCGGCCACCAGCCGCGAGCGCATCGGCATCGTGGTGCTGTTCGTGCTGCTCATTCTATTCGCGCTCACCTATGTGCTCAAGAAGGAGTACTGGAAAGACGTGAAGTAACGGCGCGCGACGCCGCGACTTCGGGCCGGGCGGCGTAACCGCCCGGCTTTTTTCTCTGCACCGAGGTCACGCATCATGATGCAACTCTATTCCGGAACCACCTGTCCGTTCAGCCACCGCTGCCGCTTCGTACTGTACGAGAAGGGCATGGACTTCCAGGTGATCGACGTCGACATGTACAACAAGCCGGAAGACATCGCGGTGATGAATCCGTACAACCGCCTGCCCGTGCTCGTCGAGCGCGACCTGGTGCTGTACGAGTCGAACATCATCAACGAGTACATCGACGAGCGTTTCCCGCACCCCCAGCTCATGCCGGCCGACCCGGTGATGCGCGCCCGCGCGCGGCTGATGCTGTTCAACATGGAAGTCGAGCTCTTCTCGCACATCGACGCGCTCGACTCGGGCAAGGAGAAGCAGGTCGACAAGGCGCGCCAGCACGTCGGCGACCGGCTGATCGAGCTCTCGCCCGTGTTCACGCGCACCAAGTACATGCTGGGCGACGACTTCACGATGCTCGACGTGGCGATCGCACCGCTCCTGTGGCGCCTGGACCACTACGGCATCCGCCTGGGCAAGAGCGCCGCGCCGCTCATGAAGTACGCCGAGCGCATCTTCTCGCGCCCCGCCTTCATCGAGGCGCTCACCCCCTCGGAAAAGGTAATGCGCAAGTAGGCGCGAGATGGCCGAGATCCCGAACAAGCCGTACCTGTTGCGCGCGCTGTACGAGTGGTGCGTGGACAACGGCTACACGCCGCACCTCGCGGTCAAGGTGGACTCACGCACCCAGGTGCCGAGCGAGCACGTGAGGAACGGCGAGATCACGCTGAACGTCGGGCCGAGCGCGGTGCACAAGCTGCAGATGGGCAACGAGCTGATCGAGTTCTCCGCGCGCTTCGGCGGCGTAGCGCGCCACCTGTCGGTGCCGGTGGCGAACGTGTACGCGCTGTACGCGCGCGAGACCGGGCACGGCATGACCTTCGAGGTCGAGGTCGGCGCGCCGCCGGCGCAGACGCACGGCGAGCTCGAGCCGGTCGCGGGCAGCGCAACGCCCGCGCTTCCGGTGCCCGCCGCGGAGGAAGTCACACCCAGGCCGCCCAAGCCGCCCAAGCCGACAGCGGGCAAGCCCACGCTGCGGCGCGTGAAGTAGACTGCGAGCCGGGCCGGCTTAGCTCAGTCGGTAGAGCAGCGGTTTTGTAAACCGAAGGTCGCGGGTTCGATTCCTGCAGCCGGCACCATGACCTAGAATCAATCCAAGCAACGGTCTCAGGCCGCAACGCATCAGCACACAAGATGCAGCCTCGACGATGTGAGGCGTGATATCCGCGCGCTGGTCCAAGATGCACGCGCGCCGCGTAGAGGGCGTCCGCATGCTTCCGTTCAAGGCGTGCTAAATGAGCGCGCGGATTTTCCGCCCAATCGCCGAGAGCAGGTTGTTGGAGAGTGTCATTAAGGAGTCGGCATCGGGCCGCTGTGGAAACCCACGCACGGTCTCGACAAGCGCGGGGTATTCCAGGACCATCCCCGAATAGTAGGCTGCAGCCTTCTTGACTTCGGCGTGTTGCTGCGGGGAAAGTGGCACAAGCTTGTCGAGACCATGTGAGTCCGCTTGCGCAAGAAGGGAAAGGAGGTCCGCCCTTGAAGTTGCGCGCTCACGTGTAGCAATAGGCCATCCCTGAAGCGCGAGATAAGTCTTAAGCGCAAGTTCGAGGGCGTGACACGCCAAGTACAGCTTGGCCGGCTTGAAATCGCTGGTTGATGCGCGGTGACTCTCGGCGGCCTTTAGGAAATCGAAGGCGTATGCCAACGTGGCGGCGAGTGCAAGGCGCGGGCCGGGGTGGCCGTTTAGAACCTGTTGAGTCTGCTGAGCCTGCTCCAAATCAACACGCATGTCTCGCCATTGCCGCGTCCGCAACGCCACAACCTCAAGGCAAGTCTTGCTGCCCCGGAAGGATCGCCCGCTTTTAGAAACATCTAGGGGACTGCGCTCAGTTGCTCATTGGATTTGACGAGGCAACCCCCTGGCTGTCCTTCGCACGAATCGTGCCAAAGGATCGTCGCCATCCTAAGTCCACTGAATTATCAGCAAATGACAATCAGGCCGTCCCTCTGTTGGCCAAGAGATGTTAAGTGAATCGACACGTGCGGCAAGCGCTGTGCCACCGGCCGCGGGCGACTCCTGGGCTCTGCTGCGGCGCACTGCGGGCACACATCGGGAGATGAAGCGCTACCAATTAGCGACAGCCGGCAGTAACGCTTGGAGCGGTTTCCTCTATGACGATGTGCTGCCGCTTGTGATGGACGTTCAATCAACTCCGATTTGAAGGCCGGTCCGGATAACTAGTAGAAAGGTCTTCGCAAAGTGGCGGTGGTTACCGACGCGAGCGATGGCTGTAGAGCTGGCCGAAAATCGCGACAAGAGCACGAATTCAGATGCGTAGATTCGAGCAAACATGACGCCCGTACCATTCTGCGGTAGAGCATGATTCCGGACTTAGTCCCACTGCGCGCGCTCTTTCGCTAAGTAGCGGAGTTTGCCGACACACCGCGCGCACTTGCGTTCAAGGACTCGTTGTTGGTTGGAATGTCCTATGTGCCCATGTCGGCCTTATTTACATGTCCTTAAAGCCCGACCGCTATCGTTCGACTAACTTACTGATCCCTTATGGCAAGCGGGGTCATGGCTTAGGAATTGCTATCACAGGGTAAAGCGACGCCGCGCGAGATATATAAGCGCGACTCGAGCTCCAGAAATTGGAGCGGTAAGCGGGGACCTAGCTAGGGGGAAACACGATGAGCTGGAGATCATTGGTAATGGCCGCGATGAGCGTTGCGGTCACAATCGATTGTGCGAACGCGGCAGTCTTCAAATTCAGTTTCGATTCGACGACCATCACCAACAACACATCGACTCCGAAAGGGAACTCGTTCGTTCAGACGTACATGCAGAGCATTTTGCCCGGCATCACCGTTACAGGGTCGGGAGGCCTATCGAATAGCAATTACACCGGCGACGGGCACGTCGTCGGGTCTGTCAACAGTCGAACTGTCACCCCTCTCACCTTGGGGAACACCGGGATTCCGAACCCAAGTGTCCTCGATAGCCCGCTTCCGACCGCGATTTCTCCGGATGGCTATATCGTCAATAGCGGCTCCGACCGGATCACCATGTACTTCCCTGTCCCGGTCTACGGACTCTCCTTTGACTACGAGATCTTTCCGGACGGGACCTGTCCGTCGTCCACGAACTGCGGCTCAAATCAATCGAACTGGCCGGACTTCGAATTCTGGGCTGATGGCGTCCAAAAATTCGTGACAGTGGCGGCACTGCCTTCCTCCGGGTCCTACCCCCATTCACCTGCGAGTGGCACGATAAATAATGAACTTGCGCCGCAATACTTGGGGACCTCCGGTTGGCTGTCCCTCAACGGGGCCACGAAGCTCGAGTTCGTCGACTGGCCGCAAAGGATCGGCGTCGACGATCTGAGTGTGTCGACGGTTCCTGAGCCCGCCACGATCGCTCTTCTCTGCGTTGGTCTTGCCGGACTCGGTTTCTCACGCCGACGCAAGCTGCACTGAACTGCGCGCAACCCACTTGGACAAAGCCCGCCCCGTGCGGGCTATGTCGTTTCTAGGCCGGGTGGAGGTTGGGGACTGCGCGGGCCTCGCAGAGCGAACGTGGGTCAGTGCCAAAATTGGCCGCGGTAGCGCGGCCGGATGCGACGACCCCTTCGCGCCGGGCGCACAGTCGGTCGCCTGACGCAGAAAGATGCGTCGCCGGCTCGCCCCGTGTCCGTGTCGCCCGGATCCGCCGAGTTGGTAGTAGCCTGCTTCGAGTCCTCTACGTATTCCTTCTTCTTCATGGAAGGGAAGGTTACGCTCTGGCGTGGCGCTACGTCCATCCACGCAGGCGGTTTTTGCACCATGCCGGGACAGGGGTCCGCAAAGCAAAGATAGCAAGGCGGGAGATTCGCTTCACTATTCGGGGCGCGAGATACTACGGCACACTTCCGGCCCACCCCGTGGGATGACGCGCCAGCAATTAGCGACAAGCGGCAGTAACACTCGGACAGGGGGAGGCGAAATTCGCAGTCATTTTCGACAAGCGCCGGGGCCTCTACGGTGACGTTGTGCGGGAAGTCGATGCCGCGCTGACAGGGGCCGATGGCGCGCGTGTGCGGCATCGTGGATAACAGCGAGATCAAGTCTCAGGAACGCACTAGGCGCGTGTACATCCTGCGCCGAATCGGCGACGTTACGCAGCAACACCGCAACACCACTAGAGCGGTTCGGCAATACAAGAACCCCGCCGTAGCGGGGTTCGTCTTCTTATCGTCCGTCTAAGCGTGGACTACCCGATGCGCTTGCGGCGGCTCAATCCAAGGCCGAGCAGTCCGACGCCAAGAAGGGCGATGGTGGCGGGTTCGGGGATGGTGCCGCCACCCGTAATGATCGCCTGTGTTACGAAAATACCGTCTTCGGGTTGATTAGGGAAGTTGCCAATCGTGGTGACGACAAAGCTCGATCCATTCCAGTGAATGTTGTAGATGTCCCAGCTGCCGAACTCGTTGGTCACGATGGCGTCTCCAAGCATGCCGGCAAACTGGCTTGCATCAAATTTCAAAATTCCGCCTTGGGGATAGGCTGCGCCATAGAACCCCTCGAGAGAGCCGCCAGAACCCAGATCGAGAGGGACGAAACCAATCTCTTCGGCTCCCGGCGTAGAAACACCCAGGGAGGATAGGTTTGTGACTGTGCCAGTGGGACTGACCGCAAACAGCGTATTTGCGGTTTCGGATGCTACGACCGCTTGGCCGCCCACCGGTCCAAAGCCCGGGGGTGCAAAGTCGATACCTTCAAGGGTCTGCCCAGGAGCGACGTTCGCAAGCAATTTAGCCACGCCTGATGAGTTCACTTGGTAAAGATTGCCGAGATCTGTCGACACCAGCATGTCATAGCCGTAATTTCCGTACGGATCGAACGCAATCCCTTTGACGTACTCAGTGTTCAAACTGGTGGCACCCGTCACGGTAAAGAAGCCCTGTACCGTTCCGTCGTTGCTGAAGTGGTACAGCCCGCCATTGCCGGGTCCTGCGCTTGCATAGATATCTCGGTTCGGAAAACCTCCCAAGCCAAGCGAGGCGGAGACATATAGCTCGCTGTTTCCCCCCGGAATTGGCGAGCCGAACTTTGCAACACCGCCTCCCGAGAGATTCGTTTGATAGAACTGAGAGTTGTTGGGGTAGACCGACCCGACAAACTTGTTTCCGGCGTACGCAAACCCGATCACACTGGTATCCGCCGGCGGAGGTGTGAGCGCGGCATTGATATCACCTTGCTGGACGAACGTACTGGATGTGATCGTGATCGCAGCCGCATTCATCGAGGCGCTAAACGCCATTGCCGCGAGCACTGACGCCAGAGATGTCTGACGAGGCGACATGATTCCCCCTAAGGCAGAGCTACGAAGCATTCGGCCTTCTGCGAGACCTTTTATCTGCTGCGCTCTTAAAGCATATCTCGCGCCATCAAACATTTATGTTCTGTAATCATGTAGTTAAAGGCAGAACGCTCGAGCGTTGCTGCCAAGAGTGTAAGATTTTCTGACGGGAGCCTTTTGACGGAGTTCTTCATCTTGAGCCCCGTGAGCGGATTGATGAGGCAGCAAGTCTATGGCCAACATCTGCTAGGCGCTGTTCTGGGGCCGGGGAAACGGTGTCTGCCGCTAGCATCCTCGCTTCGGGAGCACTCCGATCCTCAAGCTCGACATTGTGGTGGGCAAGGCCTAGCCGCATGTCGCGGAGATCCGATACGTCGATACGCCCAAAAGAATGCGCCGTAGTTCTTGTTTCAAGAAGGTAGCGCGATCGGGATTTCGTCCGAGCGAGTCGCCCGCCGCCGGCAGGGCAGGGTTGCGTGTGAGGCACGCGGCCCAATGAGCGCAATGCCTTGTCGACGATTGCTGAGCGTTGCCCCAGCCCGGAAATGAGAGATCCCGCGCTGGGGCCTTCAGAGAGCGATTCGCGAGCTGCTCAGCACCGCCTGTGCCGGCGCGAGTAGCCAACTCCCGCCCGGGCGGCGCCCAGAGCATTGCTACCTCCGAGCGCCGCCCCCTGTGGAGACTTACGCAAGGATCACGCCAGCGACAACAAACGTCTTGAATCAACCGGAGTTACTTAAGCGATTAGCCAAAGTGCGGCAGCCAGCCTGTAAATTTCTCCGACACAAGTGCGCGGAGTGTCGCCCCTGGGGCGCTTTCGATGGCGGACGCATTTGTGCAGCATCCGATGCAGAGTCCTTTCTCCTACAGGCCGGGCTGTGCCGGGCGCAGCTTCTGGACCTGAGTGAACCCGGATCGCCTACGACGGCGTACACCTACATATTGCGAGCAATACGGGCGGGTCGCGGGTTCGATTCCTGCAGCCGGCACCAATATGATGGGCACGCATGAAGCTGCGCAATTTCGGTTCCTCGCTGCTGGCGGGATTCGGCGCGACAACGACGCACATCGCCCTGATGACGCTCAAGCATCGCGCCGGGATCCTGCCCGCCTTCGAGCCCTACGCGGACCTGCAGCGGCTGCTGTCGGGCATGTTGGGTCGGCCGCTCGAGCCCGCACTGGCGTGGCTGATTTCGTACGTCAATGGCGCATTGATTCTGGGCTTCCTGTTTGGAAGGCTCTACGACCGCTTGCCCGGCGCCGGGGCGATTGCCAAAGGCGGCGTATTCGGATTCTCCGCCTGGCTGGTGATGGGGCTGGGTTTCT
>DATGDH010000132.1:0-4156 GCA_035310985.1 Burkholderiales bacterium | reverse complement strand
CTCGTCGACGGCGACGTGCAGCTCGGCGAGGTACTTGTCGACGTCGTAATCGCGCATCTGCGGCGTGGCGGGCTTCCAGTCGGTCGCCAGCACGCGGCCCGCATGCGCCGCGAGCAGCGTCGCGACGAGGCTCTGGCCCCTACCGTAGTCCGCGATCGTCGAGCTGTGGCCCGCATAGGGCGCGTCGACGAGCACCGGCTCGCCCTGGCCGCCGAAGTCGCGCAATCTCATGGTGTCAAGATCGAGCATGACGCGGTTCGGCGTCGCCCACGCGGGCTCCGGCGGCGCGGCGAGCTCGCCTGCCTCGGCGAGGAACTCGAGGTTCTGGTGAAAAAGGCGCATGCCCTCCTCTTCCAGCTCGATCGCAGCGGCGAACGGCCAGAACCACGGGACGCTGTGCTCCCGCTCGGGAGCCTTCGCCGGAAGCGTCTTCCCGACGATCTTGTTCACGCCTCAAACCGTTCGTAGGCCGCGCCCCAAGACTTCTTCCAGTCGTTGCCGAGGAAGTCGATCTCGCGCCCGTCGTTCTCGTAGAAGCGGTTCGGGATCTGGAACATCGCCAGCATCAGGCCGCCTTCCGGGGTCCAGGCCTCGTGCCGGCTGCCGGCGGGGCGCCACACGAAGTTGCCCGGCGTGCACTCGCCCTCGCCGCACACCAGCCGCCCCTCGAGCATCCAGGTCTGCTCGATGAGGACGTGCTCGTGGTCGGGCAGCTTCGCGCCCGGGGCCATCTTCAGCAACACGGTGAGCAGCCCCGACTCGCGCTCGATCAACAGCGTCTTTGCCTCGACGCCCGAATAGATCGTCTTCTGCCAGGGCAGCGCGGCGACGTCGACGAAGCGCGACGCCATCGGCGGCAGCTTGGCATGTCCGGTCACGTTAGGCGTGATGGCAGTCATGGTTCCTCCTCTCCTCAAGCCTTCAGGTGCTCGCCCACCCGCACGATCTTCATGGTATTGGTGCCGCCCGGCTTGCCGATCGGCTCGCCGATGGTGAGCACGATGACGTCGCCCGCCTTCACCACTCCGTTCTCCACCAGCACCTTTTCGGCCTCGGCGAGCAGCTCCTCGCGGTCGTGGCCGACGTACTTCACCATGAGCGGGTACACGTCGCGAAACAGCGCGCAGCGGTAGCGCGTGCCCGTCTGCGAGGTGAGCGCGTAGATCGGCACGCCGCAGTTCAGGCGCGACATCCACAGCGCGGTCGAGCCCGACTCGGTGAGCGAGGCGATGGCCTTGACTTTGAGGTGAAAGGCGGTGAACAGCGCTGCCATGGCGATCGACTGGTCGACGCGCGAGAACACGCGGTTGAAGAAGTCCTGGTCCAGGGTCACCGGCTGCGACTGCTCGGCCTCCAGGCAGATGCGGTCCATCGCCTCGATCGTCTGCACCGGGTACTTGCCGCTCGCGGACTCCGCCGAGAGCATCACCGCGTCGGTGCCGTCGAGCACTGCGTTCGCCACGTCCGACACCTCGGCGCGTGTCGGCACCGGGCTGTCGATCATCGACTCCATCATCTGCGTGGCGGTGATGGTGAGCTTGTTTTGCTCGCGCGCCAGGCGAATCATCTTCTTCTGCAGCGCCGGCACCGAGGCGTCGCCCACTTCCACGGCCAGGTCGCCGCGCGCCACCATGATGCCGTCGCAGGCGCGCATGATGTCGACGAGCGCCGCCTGGGTGACGGCTTCCGCGCGCTCGATCTTGGCGATCAGCATCGCCTTGCCGCCGGCGGCGTGCAAGAGCTCGCGCGCCATGTACATGTCGGCGCCCGTCTTCGGGAACGACACCGCGAGGAAGTCCGCGTGCATCTTCGCCACGGTGCGAATGTCCTCCATGTCCTTCGCCGTGAGCGCGGGCGCCGTCAGCCCGCCGCCCTGGCGGTTGATGCCCTTGTTGTTGGACAGCACGCCGCCGTGGCGCACCCGGGTCTGCACCTCGGCGCCGCGCACGTCCGTCACCTCCAGCACGATCTTGCCGTCATCGAGCAGCAGCACCGCGCCGGGCTCGACGTCGCGCGGTAGCTCCTTGTAGTCCAGTCCGACGCGCTCGCCGTCGCCGAGCTGGCAGTCGGCGTCGAGGACGAAGCGCCGGCCGGCCTCGAGCACGACCTGCCCGTCCTTGAACTTGCCGATGCGGATCTTCGGGCCTTGCAGGTCCGCCATGATCGCCACCGTGCGCCCGACCTTGCGCGCGATCTGCAGCACCAGTTCGGCGCGCGCGAGGTGATCCTCCGCGCGGCCGTGCGAGAAATTGAGGCGCACCACGTCGACTCCGGCGCGCACCATCTTCTCGAGTACGGCGGGATCGCTCGAGGCGGGGCCGAGCGTGGCGACGATCTTCGTGCTGCGCAGCATTTCTTCTTCCCTCTTCGGACGCTGTCCTTATACCAGATCGACTCTGCCGCGCATGACGGTGCGTTCGCCGTCGGCGGGTGTCGTATCAGCGCGCCTCGGGCCGGATTTCGAGCGGCCCGGCGCCCGTGCCGACGATGGCGCCGGCGATCTTCACGCCACCCGGCTCAGGCGCGCGCCTCCAGCGCCGCGACCGCGGGCAGCGTCCTTCCCTCCAGGAACTCGAGGAACGCTCCGCCGGCGGTCGAGATATAGCCGATGCGGTCGGCGATGCCGAACTTGTTGATCGCGGCGACCGTGTCTCCGCCGCCGGCGATCGAGAACGCCTTCGAGCCGGCGATCGCCATGGCGATCGTGCGCGTGCCGCCGGCGAATGGCTCGCGCTCGAACACCCCCACGGGCCCGTTCCAGACGATGGTGCCGGCCTGGCCGAGCGCCGCCGCGAGCGCGCCCGCGCTCTTTGGGCCGATGTCGAGGATCATCTCGTCCTCGGCCACCGCGCTCGCGGGCTTGGTGATTCCTTGCGCGTCGTCCAGGCTCTTCGCGACGACGACGTCCTCCGGTAACGGCACCTTGGTCGCCGCCATGATGTTCTTCGCTTCGTTCACGAGCTCCGGCTCGGCGAGCGATTTGCCGATCTTCAGGCCCGAGGCCAGCAGGAAGGTGTTGGCGATGCCGCCGCCGACTATGAGCTGGTCGACCTTCTTCGCCAGCGCGGCGAGGATCGTGAGCTTGGTGGATACCTTGGAGCCCGCGACGATCGCCACCAGCGGGCGCGCGGGCTGAGCGAGCGCCTTGCCCAAGGCGTCCAACTCGGCGGCCATCAGCGGCCCGGCACAGGCGACCGGCGCGAAGCGCGCCACGCCGTGCGTGGTGGCCTCGGCGCGGTGCGCGGCGCCGAAGGCGTCGTTCACGTACACGTCGCACAGCGCGGCGATTCTCTTCGCGAGCGCCTCGTCGTCCTTCTTCTCGCCCTTGTTGACGCGGCAGTTCTCGAGCAGCACGACTTTTCCTGGCGCGAGTGCGGCGAGCCACGCCCCGCCGTCGACCCAGTCCTTGATCAGCGGGACAGGCGTGCCGAGGAGCTCCGCGAGGCGCTCCGCCACCGGGGCCAGCGAGTCGGCCGCGCTCCATTCGCCCTCCTTGGGGCGGCCGAGATGCGAGGTCACCATCACGGCGGCGCCGCGCGCGAGGCATTCGCGGATGGCCGGCGCCGACGCGCGAATCCGCGTGTCGTCGGTGATGGTGCCGTGATCGTCCTGCGGCACGTTGAGATCGGCGCGAATGAACACACGCTGGCCCTTGATGTCGAGGTCCTGCAGTCGGCGGAATTTCATGAGGTGCTCCGGTGTGCCGGCACGGCCGGCCGTTCGATTCGTCTTGTGGGTCGGAAGTTGCTTGGGAGGCGCACATCCTGCGCGAGGCGCGTCAGATCTGGTAGCCGAGCGGCTCCATCGTCTCGACGTCGTAGACTTTGACGGTGCGCCCGCGCGAGGCCGCGCGCATCGCGACGAGCTCGTCGTTGCAGCGCGACGCCGTCGTGACGAAGCAGAACGGCAGCACCGCGTGCACGAGCGCCGCGAGGCCGCCGCCTGCCATCTTCGCGCCGAAGCGCGACGCGAAGCGGAAGTGCTGCCAGTACGTCTCGCCGACGGCGGTCGGGTGGGCCGTGAACGGATTGCCCATGTGACGGCTCCTCAGCAAGGTGCGGTCGCGGTGACCGCGGGACGCGTGAACGGGGAGCCCCGCGCCGCATTGGCGGCGTCGATGAAGGCCACGTCGTCGGCGGACAGATATTCGCCGTAG
>DATGDH010000131.1:0-40769 GCA_035310985.1 Burkholderiales bacterium | reverse complement strand
GACGCACGAGTACACCGACATGTACCCGGGGATGGCGAAGATGGCGCGCCAGGAGAAGTTCGACGAGATCGCGGACTGGTTCGAGACGCTGGCCAAGGCCGAGCGCTCGCACGCCAACCGCTTCCAGAAGGCGCTCGACGCGCTGCAGGACTGAACGCGAAGGCGGTGGCGCGGGAGGGCGGTGCGGGCCGCGCCTCCCGCTTTCGATTCGGAGACGCGATATGACACAGATCGCACGAGACTCGCTGCTCACGCTCGAGGACTACGCGCGCCAGCGCAAGGAGTTCCGCGCCAAGGTGATTGCGCACAAGAAGCTGCGCACGGTCGCCCTCGGCGCCCACGTGACGCTCCAGTTCGAGGACGAGCTGACGATTCGCTATCAGATCCAGGAGATGCTGCGTATCGAGCGTATCTTCGAGGACGCGGGCATCCGCGAAGAGCTGGACGCGTACAACCCGCTGATACCGGACGGCAGCAATCTCAAGGCGACCATGATGATCGAGTACCCGGACCCGGCCGAGCGCCAGCGCATGCTGGCGCGCTTGAAAGGCGTCGAGGACCGCGTCTGGATTCTGGTCGAGGGATGCGAACGGGTGTACGCGATCGCGGACGAGGACCTGGAGCGGGAGAACGAGAGCAAGACATCCTCGGTACACTTCCTGCGCTTCGAGCTGAGCGAGGAGATGCGCAAGGCGCTCAAGTACGGCGTTGCGCTCGGCATGGGTATCGACCATCCGGAATACCATGCGACGCTGGACAGCGTGCCCTCGGAAATCCGGGCGTCCTTGGCGGGCGACCTACTCTAGGCGAGCCGTGCGCAGGCTCGTCCCCCTCGCACTGTGCGCGCTGCTCGGCTGCGCCGGCGGGCCGCCCGCGCCGATGAAGAGCGACTGGCAGCTCGAGCAAGAAAAGCAAAACTGGCTGGAGCACGCTCCGGATGCGCTGCCGCCCTATCCCAATGCGGATCACCTGCTCGAGTTCAATGTCGCCGCGGTGACCAATTTCCGCTTTTTCATCGACGCGTCTTCGCTTAGCGTCGGGCCCGACGGCGTCGTGCGCTACGTGCTTGTCGCGCGCAGTCCAAGCGGTGCGCAGAACGTGAGCTACGAAGGCATCCGCTGCAAGGGCGCGAGCTACCGCTTGTACGCCACGGGGCGGCGCGACGGCACCTGGACCAAGGCGCGCGACGACAGCTGGCGACCGATCGGGCACGAGCCGATCGACTGGCGCCGCGCATTGAATAACGACTACTTCTGCCCGCGTGGGGGCATGATCGCTTCGGCCGCGGAGGGTATCGACATGCTCCGGCGCGGCGGCAATCCGGCTGCGGCCGGGGATTCGCGGCCGACCAGCGGCAACTAGAGCAGCACCAGATTGTCGCGGTTGATGAGCTCTGGCTCGTCGACATAGCCGAGGATCCCCTCGATGTCGGCGGAAGGGCGGCGCATGATGAGCCGGATTTCCGTGGCGGAATAGTTGACCAGACCGCGTGCTATCTCGTGTCCGTCTGGATCCGCGCAGGCAACGACCTCGCCGCGCTCGAAGCTGCCGCTCGTTCCCGTAACGCCGATCGGCAGGAGGCTCTTCCCGTCACGCACCAGAGCCTTCACCGCGCCGGCGTCGAGCATCAGCCTGCCGGCGACGGTGAGGTGATCGGCGAGCCATTGCTTGCGCGCCGCGAGCGGGATCGTCTTCGCGACGAGCAGGGTGCCGACGCGCTCGCCATGCGCCAGCCGCAGTAGTACCTCCGGCTCGCGTCCCGATGCGATTACGGTGTGCGCGCCGCTGCGGGCAGCGCGCCGCGCGGCGAGCACTTTGGCGATCATCCCGCCTTTGGCGTGAGCGCTACCCGTGCCTCCGGCGAGGCGCTCCAGGCGCGCATCGCCCGCCTCTGCGTGCTCGATCAGGCGCGCATTCGGGTTGCGCCGTGGGTCGGCATCGTACAGGCCGGCCTGATCCGTCAGGATGACGAGGGCGTCGGCTTCGATCAGGTTCGCTACCAGCGCGCCCAGGGTGTCGTTGTCGCCGAACTTGATCTCGTCGGTCACCACGGTATCGTTTTCGTTGATCACCGGGATGACGCCGAGCTGCAACAGCGTGCGCAAGGTCGAGCGGGCATTCAGGTAGCGCTGCCGGTCCGCCAGGTCGGCGTGCGTGAGCAGGATCTGCGCCGTCGACAAGCCGTGCTCGCGAAAGCACGTCTCGTAGCATTGAATGAGGCCCATCTGCCCGACCGCGGCGGCCGCCTGCAGCTCGTTCATCGCATGCGGCCGGCGCGTCCAGCCTAGGCGCTGCATGCCTTCCGCGATCGCGCCGCTCGATACGAGCACGCAGCGCTTGCCAAGCTCGTGTAACCGCGCGATCTGTGTTGCCCAGCGCGCGATCGCCTCGACGTCCAGGCCGCGGCCTTCGTTGGTGACAAGGGAGCTGCCGACCTTCACCACCATGGTCGTGGCTGTCGCGAGCGGCCCGGTCATCGCGGTCTCCTTCAGGCCGCGCGGCGCGTACGCGCGGCGGGTTGCCTGCCGCCTGCGAGGAAACGCTGCGCGGCGTTGCACACCTCCCGGCAACCTTTTCCGCTCAGCGCCGACACCGCGAACCAGGGTGCCTTCCAGCGCAGGCCGCTCAGGATGCGTCGGATGCGCGCCTCGGCGTCGTCCGCCAGGTCGATCTTGTTGAACACCAGCCAGCGCGGCTTGCGGTACAGCACCTCGTCGTATTTCTTCAGCTCTTTGGCGATTGAGCGCGCGTCGCGCACCGGGTCGGCGTGCTCGTCAAGTGGCGCGATATCGACGATATGCAGCAGCAGGCGCGTGCGCGCCAGGTGCCGCAGGAACTGATGTCCGAGACCGGCGCCTTCCGCTGCGCCCTCGATCAGGCCTGGGATGTCGGCCAGGACGAAGCTCGCGCCGCTCGCCACGCGGACTACACCGAGCGACGGGTTGAGTGTCGTGAACGGATAGTCTGCCACCTTCGGGCGGGCGCTCGACACGGCGCGGATGAAAGTGGACTTGCCCGCGTTCGGCAGGCCGAGCAGTCCGACGTCGGCCAGCACGCGCAGCTCGAGCGCGAGCTCGCGGCTCTCGCCGGGCCCACCGCGGGTGAACTGGCGGGGCGCGCGGTTGACGCTCGATTTGAAGTGCAGATTGCCCAGGCCGCCCGCCCCGCCCTTTGCCAGCCGTACGCGCTCGCCGTCGTGGGCGAGGTCCGCGACCAGCTCGCCGCTGTGCAGATCGCGGACAATGGTGCCGACCGGCATGCGCAATTCGACATCCGTGCCGCCCTTGCCGTAGCAGTCCGACCCCTGGCCGCGCTCTCCGTCCTGCGCCCGATGGATGCGCGCAAAGCGGTAATCGATGAGGGTGTTGATGTTGCGGTCCGCGATGGCGAACACGCTGCCGCCGCGGCCGCCGTCGCCGCCGTCCGGGCCGCCGCGCGGCACGTACTTCTCGCGCCGGAAGGAGGCGACACCGTCGCCGCCTTTGCCCGCGTGTACCTCGATCCTCGCTTCGTCGATGAACTTCATGGTGTCATACAAACAAAAAAGCCCTACCGCGAACGATAGGGCTTTTCGCGGCTAGGTCGCAGTTCAGGCCGGAATCACGCTCACGGTCTTCTTGCAGTCCTCGCCCTTGACCGCGTATTGCACGGTACCGCCCGCCAGCGCGAACAGAGTGTGGTCGCGTCCCACGCCGACGTTGCTCCCCGCGCTGATACGGGTCCCGCGCTGACGCACTAGGATCGCTCCAGGGCTGACCCGCTGCCCGCCGTAGACCTTCACGCCGAGCCTTTTCGCTTGCGAGTCGCGCCCGTTGCGGGAGCTGCCGCCTGCCTTCTTGTGTGCCATGGTTTCGCGTCCTTCTGTCTCAGGCGCCGCCGAGGATATCGTCGATGCGCACCTCCGTGTACGACTGGCGGTGCCCCTGCGTCTTGGCGTAATGCTTGCGGCGGCGCAGCTTGAAGATCTTCACTTTGTCGCCGCGCCCGTGCGCAAGCACGGTGGCTTGAACCTTGACGCCGGCCACAAGCGGCGCGCCGACGCGCACCTGCTCACCTTCGCCGACCATCAATACCTGGTCAAAAGAGACCGCCGCGCCGACGTCAGCGGGGAGATGCTCGACGCGCAGCTGTTCGCCGGACTTGACCCGGTACTGCTTGCCGCCCGTCCTGATAACCGCATACATGGGGAAATTTCCGTAGCTTGACCGCAAAGACTTGGAATTATAGGAGAATATGTCGCCCCGCGTCAAAGCGGGTTTGTCCATGCCCGCAATGCCGAGCATCCCCGCACTTGCCCCGGTCGCCGAGGATATGCGGCGCGTCGACGCGCTGATCCGCGAGCGGCTGGAGTCCGACGTTCCGCTGGTCAGGCAGGTGGCCGAATACATCGTGGCCGGGGGCGGCAAGCGCCTGCGGCCCGCGCTGTTGCTGCTTGCCGCGGGCGCGCTCGGCTACCGTGGCAACGCGCATACCGAGCTCGCGACGGTAATCGAGTTCATCCATACCGCGACCCTGTTGCACGACGACGTGGTAGACGCCTCCGAGCTGCGCCGCGGGCGCGAGACCGCGAATGCGGCTTTCGGCAACGCCGCATCGGTGCTGGTGGGCGATTTCCTGTACTCGCGCTCCTTCCAGATGATGGTTCGTGTGGAGAACATGCACGTCATGCAGGTGCTCGCCGACGCCACGAACACAATTGCCGAGGGCGAGGTTCTGCAGTTGATGAACTGCCATGATCCGGAGGTCGGCGAGCAGCGCTACTTGGAAGTCATCCGGCGCAAGACCGCCAAGCTTTTCGAGGCCGCCGCGCGGCTCGGGGCAGTACTCGCTGGCGCGCCGCAGGGCGTCGAGGAGGGGTTCGCGCGCTACGGATTGCACCTCGGCACCGCATTCCAGCTGATTGACGACGTGCTGGACTACTCCGGCGACGCCGATACGATCGGAAAGAGCCTTGGCGACGACCTGGCCGAAGGCAAGCCCACGTTGCCGCTGATACGGGTTATGGCCACCGGCACGGCGCAGCAGGCGGAACTCGTGCGCCACGCCGTCGCCGAGGGAGGGCGCGCCGCGTTCGGCGGCGTGCTCGAGGCGATCCGGGCGAGCGGGGCGCTCGACTACGTGCGCGACGTGGCGCGCCGCGAGGCGGCGCTGGCGAGCGCGGCGATCGACTCGGCGCCAAACTCAAGCCACAAGGATTCTTTGCTAGAATTGGCGGCCTTTTCCGTGGCGCGGCGCTATTAGCGCCTGCACTGGGCGCGGCGCGCGCCCGTCGTCGGGGTGTAGCTCAGCCTGGTAGAGTACTGCGTTCGGGACGCAGGTGTCGGAGGTTCAAATCCTCTCACCCCGACCATTTCCCGTTTCCCGTGGCGCGCGACGCCATCTCTCTCATAATAGCGGGCGATGGCACGCTTTCTTCTCTTCGCGCTCGCGGTGTACGCCCTGGTGTGGCTGCTCAAGCGCAGCTTCGCCGAGCCGTCCGACGAGCGCCGTTCTCCGAAGTCACCCGCATCCGCGGGCGGCGAGCTGGTGCGCTGCGAGCAATGCGGCCTGCACCTGCCGCGCGCCGAAGCGCATGAAAGGGACGGCAGGCGCTACTGCAGCGAAGAGCACGCGCGTCTCGGCCCGAGAGGCGGTCGATGAGCGCCGCGCCGCGCTACGCGAGCCTCTTTTGGGCAAGCGAACGCACGCCCGATTCCTTCTGGACATCGCTGCGGTACTTCAACCTGTACCGCATCATCGTCGCGCTGTTGTTCCTCGGCTCGACGCTAATTTACGACGATGCGCTCAGTCTGGGCTCGCAATCGCTCGGGCTGTTCCGGTACGTCAGCGCCGCCTACGTTCTCGTCGGCCTGGGGTTCCAGGTCTTGCTCCGCAAATTGCGCGACAGGTTCGACCTGCAGCTCAGCCTGCAGGTCTGCGTGGACATAGTCGCCATCACGCTGCTCATGTACGCGAGCGGCGGCGTGCGCAGCGGCCTGGGCGTGATGCTGCTCATCACGCTTACGGGGGCGGCGCTGGTCGCGCCGCGCCGCCTGACCTTTCTGTACGCCGCGCTCGCCACAATCGCCCTGCTGCTCGAGCAGAGCTATTGGGTTCTGGTGCGCGACGCGCCGAGCGCCGACTTCCTGCAGGCCGGACTGCTGGCGATCGGGTGCTTTGCCGGCGCGGGCATTACCGGCCTGCTCGCCCAGCGCGTGGCGGCCAACGAGATGCTGGCGCGCATGCGCGGCCGGGCGCTCGAGATCCAGATGCGCGTCAACCAGCTGGTGATCGAGGATATGCACGATGGCGTCATCGTGCTGGACCAGGACGGACGCGTGGTTCAACATAATCCCCAGGCCCAGAGGCTGATGGGCGTCGAGCCGTTGCTCGGCACCGAGCTCGCGCACGTGCTGCCGGGGTTCGCGGCGCGCTGGGCGCTCTGGCGCGCGGGCAACGGCAGGGAGGGCGGCGCCGATTTCGAGGTGCATGGCAGGGATGTGAGGCTCAGGCTTCTGGAGACGGGCGCCGACGAGGATTACCGGGTGCTGTTCATCGAGGACATGACCCGTACCCGCGAGCAGGCGCAACAACTCAAGCTGGCAGCGCTCGGACGGCTGACCGCGAACATTGCGCACGAGATCAGGAATCCGCTCTCGGCAATCAGCCACGCGACCGAGCTGCTCGGCGAGGAAAAGCGCGAGCGTGATCGCAGTCGCCTCTATCGGATCATCCGCGACAACAGCCAGCGCCTCGAGCGGTTGGTAACCGACGTGCTGCAGCTCAGCCGGCGCGATCGCGTCGCGGGCGAGCGCATTCACCTCAACGGCTGGCTGACCGGCTTTCTCGAGGAGTTCGTGGCCAACGAGTCGGTGCCGCCGGACCGCGTCGTGATCGAGACGATGCGCGACGCGTGGGTAAGGTTTGACCGGGAGCATCTGCGCCAGGTGCTGTGGAACCTTCTGCGCAATGCGGTCCGTCACTCGCGGCAGGAAGCGGGCAGCGTCCGCATCGTGCTCAGGGGATTCGGCGATCAAGTAGAATTGAGCGTGATCGACAACGGCCCTGGCGTCGCGACCGACAACAGGGGCCAGCTGTTCGAGCCGTTCTTCACCACGGACAGCAAGGGGACGGGTCTGGGCCTATATCTTGCGCGTGAGCTTTGCGCCGCGAACCGGGCCGTGCTCGAGTACGTAGGCGACATGGCGGGGGCGCATTTCAGGGTTCTGTGCAAGGAGGCGCGGACCGCATGAAGCGAGTCGAACGTCGGGGAGTGCACCGGGACGGCCGCGTCCTTGTGGTGGACGATGAGCCCGATATTCGCGAGCTGCTGGAGCTTACGCTCATCAAGATGGGGCTCGCCGTTGTGTCGACCGGCACGGTCGCCGAGGCAAAGGAACATCTGAAGAGTGAGCGATTCGACCTTTGCCTGACGGACATGCGGCTCCCCGACGGCGAGGGTCTTGAGCTGGTGCGCCACATCGCGAATCTACCCGGAGATCTTCCGGTAGCGGTCATCACGGCGCATGGCAGCACGGAAAACGCGGTCGCTGCGCTAAAGGCGGGCGCCTTCGACTACGTGTCCAAGCCCGTCGGACTCGAGCAGTTGCGATTGCTCGTGAAATCCGCGCTTTCGCTGCCGCATCACGAAGAGACGCCGGCGCTTGGCGAACCGCAGCTGCTGGGCACCAGCCCTGCACTCACGGCTGTGCGCGAGCTCATCGGCAAGCTCGCCCGCACGCAGGCGCCGGTCTACATTTCGGGTGAATCCGGCAGCGGCAAGGAGCTCGCGGCGCGCTACATCCACGCGCATGGTGCGCGCCGCGACAAACCCTTCGTACCGGTGAACTGCGGCGCGATCCCCGAGACGCTCATGGAGAGCGAGTTCTTCGGCTACAAAAAGGGGGCCTTCACTGGCGCCGACCAGGATCGTGACGGGTTCTTCCAGGCCGCCAACGGCGGCACGCTGTTCCTGGACGAGGTCGCCGACCTGCCGCTCGCCATGCAGGTGAAGTTGCTGCGTGTCATCCAGGAAAAGCGCGTGCGCAAGCTGGGCACGACGAGCGAGGAACCGGTGGACGTGCGCATCATTTGCGCGACGCACCAGAACCTCGCCGCGTGCGTCGAATCCGGCCGCTTCCGGCAGGATCTCTACTATCGACTGAACGTGATCGAACTCAAGATGCCCCCCTTGCGCGAGTGCCGCGACGACATAGCGTTGATCGCCGAAAGTATCCTTGCACGCATTGCCGCGCACAGCGGCGGCGCGCCGGCGAGGCTGTCGGGGCAGGCACGCGACGAGCTGATGCGTTACGATTTCCCCGGCAACATTCGTGAGTTGGAGAACATCCTCGAGCGTGCCACCGCTCTCTCCGCGGCGGAGGAGATCGAGCCGCAGGACCTGCAGCTGCGGCCGCTGACCGGCCCCGAGAGTACGGGGGAAGCGGGCGGCCCGGCCGTTGCGGGTGCGGGCGCTGCTCCGCTGCCGGAGTATCTGGACCGGGTGGAGCGCGATGCAATCCTGGATGCGCTCGCGAAGACCGAGTTCAATCGCACGGCGGCCGCGAAGCTCCTGGGAATCACGTTCCGCCAGTTGCGCTACCGCATGCAGCGTCTCGGCATCCGGGAGCCGACCTCGCCGGCCGGTTCGGGTGCGTGATGCAGTTAGGCGCTGACGGCCGCGTCGCCGGCGCCGAATTCATCGCTTCGCCAAATTGCGACCCCCGGCCGCCGGGCGAGGCGGTCACGCTCCTTGTGCTTCACTCGATCAGCCTGCCGCCCGGCGAGTATGGCGGCGAGGCGATTGAGCGGCTGTTCACCAGCCGGCTCGATCCGGACGCCCACCCGAGCTTTGCCGCGCTGCGCGACCTGCGGGTGTCGGCGCATTTCCTTGTGCGCCGCGATGGCGCACTGGTGCAATTCGTGCCCGTGCAGCTGCGCGCATGGCATGCGGGCGAATCCATGTGGCGCGGGCGCGCGCGCTGCAACGACTATTCCATCGGCGTCGAGCTCGAAGGCACCGACGATAGCGCCTTCAGCGACGCCCAGTACGAGACGCTGACGGGCCTGACGCGGCGGCTGCTCGATTTGTTGCCGATTCGCGACATCGCCGGTCATAGCGATGTCGCGCCGCATCGCAAGACCGATCCCGGGACGCATTTCGACTGGATGCGCTTTCTGCGCGAGCTCGCGCGACGCTAGCTCGCTCGGTTGTGCGACCACCCAGTGCGCGAATTTTGTCACGCGCGCCGTGAGCGCATCGCGCGCGCTTGCAATTTCTTGTTGCCATGGTAAATTGCGCGCACTAGAATTAGTTCGAGAGCGCGTATCGAACACTATATATTGTGGTTCCGGCGGGGCCGCTAGAGGAGACGGCCGTCAACGGGCCAGGCCGGAACAAGAAGACTGAAGACTGGTTAACCGCAAGGAGACGGTGGGGAATGCCTATGCAGATCGCTCAGGAGAACGCGAAGACCAGCAATGCGATGAGCGTGAGCATTCCGGAGTCGAACCAGTCGTCGCGCACCCCGTACTCCGATTTCCGGGTGATTCGCCGCAACGGCGCGGTGGTCGGTTTCGAGCCGAGCAAGATCTCGGTGGCGATGACAAAGGCGTTCCTGGCGGTCAACGGCAGCCAGGGTGCGGCGTCCGCACGCATTCGCGAGCTCGTCGGCGGGTTGACCGAAACCGTGGTCGGCGCCCTGATGCGCCGCCAGCCGCAGGGCGGCACCTTTCATATAGAGGATATCCAGGACCAGGTGGAACTGGCTCTGATGCGTTCGGGCGAGCACGACGTCGCCCGCGCGTACGTGCTCTATCGCGAGGAGCGCGCCAAGGCGCGTCTGCAAGAGAAGTCGGCGCGCGACGCGCAGGCTGGCGGCGCCGGCATCGCGATCGTCGAGGGCGGACAGCGCCGGCCGCTCGATCTGGAGCCGCTTAAGCGGCTGCTGCAGTCGGCGTGCACCGGCCTGGAGGCGTCCGCCGACCCGGACGTCATTCTGGAAGCGACGCTGCGCGACCTGTACGACGGCGTACCCGTGGAGGAAGTGCGCAAGTCGACCATTCTGGCGGCCCGCGCACTGATCGAGAAGGACCCCGCGTACAGCTACGTCACCGCGCGGCTGCTGCTGAACACCATCCGTCTCGAGGTGCTCGGCGAAGAGGTGAGCCAGGCGGATATGGAGGCGCGCTACGCGACATACTTCCCGCAATTCATCGAGCGCGGGATCGCGGCCGAGCTCCTCGATCCGGAGCTCGCCAATTTCGACCTCGGACGGCTCGGCAAGGCGCTTGCGGCCAAGCGCGACCTGCAATTCGGCTACCTCGGGCTGCAAACGCTGTACGACCGCTATTTCCTTCACGTGCGGGGCAAGCGTATCGAACTGCCGCAGGCCTTCTTCATGCGGGTAGCGATGGGGCTCGCACTGCGCGAGAAAGACCGAGAGGCGCGTGCGATCGAGTTCTACGACGTCCTGTCGACGTTCGATTTCATGAGCTCGACCCCGACGCTGTTCAATTCCGGCACGCTGCGATCTCAGCTCTCCTCCTGCTATCTGACCACGGTGTCGGACGACCTGGACGGGATCTACGAGGCCATCAAAGAAAACGCCTTGCTGGCCAAGTACGCGGGCGGCTTGGGCAACGACTGGACCCCGGTTCGGGCGCTGGGCTCGCACATCAAGGGGACGAACGGCAAGTCGCAGGGCGTGGTGCCGTTCCTCAAGGTCGTGAACGACACCGCGGTGGCGGTCAATCAGGGCGGCAAGCGCAAGGGCGCGGTGTGCTCGTACCTGGAGACCTGGCACCTGGATATCGAGGAATTTCTCGAGCTGCGCAAGAACACCGGCGACGACCGCAGGCGCACGCACGACATGAACACGGCGAACTGGATACCCGACCTGTTCATGAAGCGGGTGCTCGAGGACGCCGAATGGACGCTGTTCAGCCCTTCGGATGCCGTCGAACTGCACGACAAATACGGCAAGGCGTTCGAGGAAGCGTACCTGCGCTACGAGGACAAGGTGGCGCGCGGGGAACTGAAGCTGTTCAAGAAGATTCCCGCCGTGCATCTGTGGCGCAAGATGCTGTCGATGCTGTTCGAGACGGGGCATCCCTGGATCACGTTCAAAGACCCGTGCAACGTCCGCAGCCCGCAACAGCATACGGGCGTGGTGCATAGCTCGAACCTGTGCACGGAAATCACCCTCAATACATCGGCGGACGAGATTGCAGTGTGCAATCTCGGCTCAGTCAATCTGGTCGCGCACCTTGATGGCAACGAGCTCGATTTCGGCAAGCTTCGGCGCACAGTGCGCACCGCGATGCGCATGCTCGACAATGTCATCGACATCAATTACTACGCCGTCGACAAGGCGAGGAACTCGAACCTGCGTCACCGGCCCGTCGGGCTAGGAATCATGGGCTTCCAGGATTGCCTGCAGAAACTGCGGATCCCGTATGCGTCGCAGGAGGCGGTCGAATTCGCCGATCGCTCGATGGAAATGGTCGCGTATTCCGCCTACTGGGCCTCGACCGAGCTGGCCGAGGAACGCGGCCGTTACGGCTCCTTCCCAGGCTCGCTGTGGGACAGGGGGGTGCTGCCGCAGGATACGCTCGACTTGCTTGCCGCGGAGCGCGGCGGCTACGTCGAGCTCGATCGTTCCGCGACGCTCGACTGGGATGCCCTGCGCGCGCGGGTGCGGCAGTTCGGCATGCGCAACTCGAATTGTCTGGCGATCGCCCCCACGGCGACGATCGCCAACATCGTCGGCGTGTCCGCCTCGATCGAGCCGACCTATCAGAACCTGTACGTCAAATCCAACCTGTCCGGGGAGTTCACGGTCGTCAACGAGTCTCTGGTGACCGACCTGAAGAATGTCGGCCTGTGGGACGAGGTCATGATTTCGGACCTGAAATACTTCGACGGGAACCTGGCGCGTATCGACCGCGTCCCCGGGGAACTGCGTCGGCTGTACGCCACGGCATTCGAGGTCGAGCCGAAGTGGCTGGTCGAAGCCGCGGCTCGGCGACAGAAATGGATCGACCAGTCGCAATCGCTCAATATCTATATGGCGGGCGCGTCGGGCCGCAAACTGGACGAGACCTACAAGCTTGCCTGGATCCGCGGCCTCAAGACGACCTACTACCTGCGCGCACTCGGCGCGACGCATGCCGAGAAATCGACGGTCAAGAGCGGCCAACTGAATGCCGTGCCGACCGCGGCGGCGAACACTGAGGCCGCCGAAACCTCCGAGCCCAAGTTCTGTGCGATCGACAATCCCGAGTGCGAGGCGTGCCAATAGTCACAAGACAGGAGAGCGTGCGCCATGCTGAGCTTTGAAGAGGAAGGAAAGCTGAACCCGATCTCCGGGCTGTCGATCAAGCCGAAGAGCGCCTTCGTGCCGTCTTCCGCAGCAAGCCCGGTGCAGGAGGAGCGCTTCGCCGCTGGCAATTCCTTCCGTCGCATTTCGGTGGAGGACAAGCGCATCATCAATTCGCGCGCCGACGTCAATCAGCTCGTCCCGTTCAAGTACAAGTGGGCGTGGGAGAAGTACCTCGCGGCTTGCGCCAACCACTGGATGCCGCAGGAAATCAACATGAGCCGCGACATTGCGCTGTGGAAGGATCCGGCCGGGTTGACGGAGGACGAGAGGCGTATCGTGAAGCGCAATCTCGGCTTCTTCGTCACGGCCGACTCGCTGGCCGCGAACAACATCGTGCTCGGTACTTACCGGCACGTCACGGCGCCGGAGTGCCGCCAGTACCTGCTACGCCAGGCGTTCGAGGAAGCCATTCACACGCACGCCTATCAGTACATCGTGGAGAGCCTCGACCTCGAAGAAGGCGAGGTCTTCAACGCCTATCATGAAGTACCGTCGATCCGCGAAAAGGACGAGTTCCTGATCCCGTTCATCGACATTCTCACGGACCCCGCGTTTCGCACCGGCACCCCGGAGAACGACAAGAGATTGCTCAAGAGCCTGATCGTATTCTCATGCCTGATGGAAGGCCTGTTCTTCTACGTTGGCTTTGCGCAGATCCTTTCGCTCGGGCGCCAGAACAAGATGACCGGGGCCGCCGAGCAGTACATGTACATCCTGCGCGATGAGTCGATGCACTGCAATTTCGGCATCGACATGGTGAACCAGATCAAGCTCGAGAATCCCCACCTGTGGACTCAGCAGTTCCGTGAAGAGTTGAACGAGCTGTTCCGCAAGGCGGTGGAACTCGAGTACCGCTACGCCGAGGACACCATGCCGCGCGGAGTCCTCGGCCTTAATGCGCCGATGTTCAAGGAGTATCTGCGCTACATCTGCAATCGCCGCTGCCAGCAAATCGGCCTAGACGCGCTCTTCCCGGGTGCGGGCAATCCCTTCCCGTGGATGAGTGAAATGATCGACTTGAAGAAGGAGCGAAATTTCTTCGAGACAAGGGTCATCGAATATCAGACGGGCGGCGCACTGAGCTGGGACTGAACCCGGCTCTTTTTTTGCCCACTGCTGCCATGCGACAGGAGACGAGCACGATGCACAAGATTACCGCCTGCAAGGCCGAAGAGGACTACAAGCTGTGGCTGCGCTTTGACGACGGGTTGGAGGGCAGCGTTTTCCTCGGCAATCTGCTCGAGATTGGCGCGTTCAGGCTGTGGCGCGACGTACGTGAATTCGAGAAGGTGAGCGTCGATCCGGAGTCCGCGACAGTTACGTGGGAAGGAGGAATCCGGCTCGATCCCGAGATTCTTTACCACGATCTGGCGTCGAGGTTGGAACGATGAATTGCAGCAGCGAGGGATTCAGCCCGTCCGGGGACATGTGTTCCCGGATGGTTGAATAGTCCGGGCCAGCAAGGCCGGGCTCTCTTTGTAACTTCCTTTAAGGAGATCGTTATGGCAACAAAGAAAAAGGCGAAGAAAGCGAAGAAGGCCGCTAAGAAAAAGAAGAAGAAGGCATCAAAGAAGAAGAAGAAGAAGGCTGCGAAGAAGTCTGCCAAGAAGAAGTCAGCGGGTAAGAAGAAATCCGCCAAGAAAAAGAAAAAAGCAGCCAAGAAAAAGCCGAAAAAGGCTGCCAAGAAGAAGAAAGCGGCGAAGAAACCCGCGAAACCTGAGGCCGAGCCTGCGGCCCCGTTGACGACGGTCGAGACACCACCGCCGTCAACTGCTGCGACCCCCGGCGCGCGAACCGCGCTGAATCCAGCAGCCGCGTGGCCATTTCCAACCGGATCCCGGCCGTAACCGGAACCCGATCGGGAATGCGGCTTGGGGTGTGAACCCCTCGCCTGGCCGTGAAGCTGAGCGGACCGCCTTGGTCGTTTGGCCCTTACGCAAGGACCTAGGCGGATCCGCGAAGCTTCCTTTGATCCCGGCTGACGGGTCGGCCGGGCTCAACCTCCTGGGTATTTTACCGGGTGCCAGATCCGCCACAAAGCAGAAAAAAGCCGAACGAACAGTCGGTTCGCAACGGTTCGTAATGTCTAGCCTGCACCGAATGGAAGTGATTGACGAATCGTGGAATTTTGGGCTATGATTCGGTTCGCTGCGCTGCAACATACATCTAACGAAGCATGCGTGCAGTTGTGCTGAAGAAAGGGCCGATCAGGCCCTTGGACAGCACCCCGCCAGACCGCCGAGCGGTCAAAGTTGGCGTGGTCGGACCCTTTGCCTGGCGACCCGGGCTTTGTAGCGGCGAGAGCGCGAGCGAGGGGACGGGCGGCGCAAGATGCCTGGAGGTGCAAAATGGAAGCAACGCGCAATACGATTATTCGGATTCCGCTCCTTTCGGCGGGCATTCGCCTACTGTCGCTGATGCATGGCGTATTCGCCCTCGTCGGCCTGTTCGTGGTGCTCGCCGTAACGCTGCCTGCGCCGCGCCAGTTCCTGGTCGAGCAGGCCGGGGCCATGGTCCGCTCCGAAGACGCCTCAAGCGACGCGTCACCCATTTCGGCAACCGCCCCCGCGGCGCAGGTGAGGCTGGGGGTGGCCGAGCACGAGCAGCGCGCGGTAGCGGATTTCATCGCCAAGCGCTACCGCGTGTCCGACCAGGCGGTGGCCGGGTTCGTGGCGACCGCGTATCGCGCCGGCCGGCGCTTCGCAGTAGATCCGCTGCTCATCCTCGCCGTGATGGCGGTCGAGTCGCGCTATAACCCCGTCGCCGAAAGCGATGTCGGTGCGATGGGATTGATGCAGGTGCTGCCCAAGTTTCACCAGGACAAACTGAACGAGCATGGCGGCGCCGACGCGCTACTCGATCCGGAGGTCAACATCGAGGTGGGCACGCAAATCCTGCGCGAGTATCTCAAGCGCTTTGGCGAGACCGAAACGGCGCTCCAGGTATACGCGGGCGCGATCGACGAGCCGACTTCGCAGTACGCGAGCAAGGTGCTGGCGGAGCGCTCGCGCTTGAAGCAGGTCCAGGAACGCCTGCGCCGTCCCGGATAGCCGCCGCTCGGCTCAGGCGAGCGTCCCGCAGAAGCGAGCGATCCTGCTCGCCCCCTCCTCCAGGTCGGCCATCGCCCGCGTATACGCAAAGCGCAGGTGGCTGCGCGTTTGGTTCTGGCCGAAATCCACTCCGGGAGTAGCCGCAACGCCTTCCTTTTCGAGCAACTCCATCGCAAAGCGCTTGGCGTCGATGCCGAAATGCGAGCAGTCCGCGTAGACATAGAACGCGCCGTTCGGCTTGACCGGCACCTGCAGGCCGGCCCGCTCCAGCGCCGCTACGATGAAATCGCGCCGGCGCTCGAATTCGCGCCTGCGCCCTTCGAGGATGTCGATCGTCTCCGGGAGGAACGCCGCGAGCGCGGCGTGTTGCGCGACCGCGGGTGCGCAAATGAACAGGTGCTGGGCGAGCTTCTCGAAAGTACGCACGCTCGCCTCCGGCACGACCGCCCAGCCTAGCCGCCAGCCTGTCATGCAGAAGTACTTCGAGAAGCTGTTCACCAGCGCGATGTCGCCCGGCAAGCCGAGCGCGGTGCTCGGCGCCTCGCCGTACACCAGTCCCTGGTAGATTTCGTCGACGATGAGCAGGCCGCCGCGCTCGGCGACGAAAGATGCGATGCGTTCGAGCTCGGTGCGTGGCAACAGGGTGCCGCTCGGATTCGCAGGCGAGCCGAACAGCAGGCCCAGCGTGGCGGATCGCCACGCGTTCCGCACGCCCGCGAGCTCCGGCTGGAAGCGCGACTCCGGGCCGACCTCCAGCGCGCGCGCGACTCCCTCGAAGGCGCGCACGAAATGCCGGTATCCCGGGTACCCCGGGTCGGGTATCAGCACCTCGGCACCAGGTTCAACATAGAGCGCCAGCAAGAGCAGGAGCGCGCCCGAGGCGCCTGCCGTGACGGCGATGCGTGAGGCCGGGACCTCGACTCCGTAGCGCGCGGCGTAGTGCTGCGCGATCGCCTCGCGCAGCGCCGGAAGACCGAGCGCGGCGGTATAGGCAGTGCGGCCCTCGCGCAGCGCGCGCGCGCCGGCTTCGACAACCGGCTCGGGCGCAGTGAAGTCGGGTTCGCCGATCTCCATGTGAATGACGCGGCGACCCTGCGCCTCGAGCGCCTGGGCGCGCGACAGAACCTCCATTACTTCGAAGGGCTGGATCTCCGCGGCGCGACGCGCCGTGAGCACTCTGGAAGGCGCGCCGGGAATGCGCATGCGCTTGAGCCGCAAGGAAGAATGGCGCCGATTATACGGAGTCCCGCGCTATAATTTTTCCCCCGAGCGCTCCGGTTTTCGCACCCTATGTGGAGCCGCACGCGCGGGGTGCGAGGAGCAATCGTGGACGAGCAACTGAAGAAGGGCGCGCTGGAGTATCACCAGCTGCCGCGCCCCGGCAAGATTTCGATACTTCCGACAAAGCAGCTGATCAACCAGCGCGATCTCGCGCTGGCGTACACCCCCGGAGTGGCCGCCGCCTGCGAGGAGATCGTCCGGGACCCCGCACAGGCGGTCAATCTGACGTCGCGCGCCAACCTGATAGGCGTGGTGACCAACGGCACCGCGGTGCTCGGCCTGGGTGCGATCGGGCCGCTGGCGGCGAAGCCGGTGATGGAAGGCAAGGCCGTACTGTTCAAGAAGTTCGCCGGCATCGACTGCTTCGACATCGAGCTGAACGAGCGCGACCCAGACAAGCTGGTTGAGATCATCGCCGCGCTGGAACCGACCTTCGGGGGCATCAACCTCGAGGACATCAAGGCGCCCGAGTGCTTCCAGATCGAACGCAAGCTCAGGGCGCGGCTCAAGATCCCGGTGTTCCATGACGACCAGCACGGTACCGCGATCATCGTCGGCGCCGCCGTGCTGAACGGCCTGGCGGTCGTCGGCAAGGAGCTTGCGAAGGTGCGGCTGGTGACGTCCGGCGCCGGCGCGGCGGCGCTCGCCTGCCTCGATCTGCTCGTCAAGACGGGACTGCCGATCGAAAACATCACGGTCACCGACATCAAGGGCGTGGTGTACAGGGGCCGCAAGGAGGAAATGGACCCCGACAAGGAGCGCTACGCGAAGGATACGCGGGCGCGCACTCTGGACGAGGTGATCGAAGGCGCCGACATCTTCCTCGGACTGTCGGCGGGCGGGGTTCTGAAGCCGGCGATGGTGGAGAAGATGGCCGCGCGCCCGCTCATCCTCGCGCTTGCCAATCCAGAACCGGAAATCCGTCCCGATCTCGCCAAGGCGGCTCGTCCGGATTGTGTCATCGCTACCGGGCGCAGCGATTACCCCAACCAGGTGAACAACGTCCTGTGCTTTCCGTTCATCTTTCGCGGCGCGCTCGACGTCGGGGCGACCACCATCAGTACGGAAATGGAGCTGGCGGCGGTGCGCGCGATCGCCGAGCTCGCGCGCGCCGAGACTTCGGAGCAGGTTGCGCAGGCCTACGGCGTCGAGTCGCTCAGCTTCGGCCCCGATTACCTCATTCCGAAGCCGTTCGATCCGCGGCTCATCGCGCGCATTGCCCCGGCGGTAGCCAAGGCGGCGATGGATTCCGGCGTGGCGACGCGCCCGTTGGCCGATCTTGATGCGTACCGGGAGTCGCTGACGCAGTTCGTGTACCACTCCGGCCTGATCATGAAGCCGCTGTTCTCGGCGGCGAAGGCCGCGCCGCGCCGCGTGGTGTACGCCGAAGGGGAAGACGAGCGCGTGCTGCGCGCCGTGCAGGTGGTGCTCGACGAGGGTCTGGCCAGGCCGCTGCTCATCGGGCGTCCGGCGGTCATCGAGCGGCGCCTCAAGCAGCTCGGCCTTCGCATGCGGCCCGGGGTCGATTTCAACCTGGTGAATCCGGACGAGGACCCGCGCTATCGCGACTACTGGACAACGTATCACAAGCTGACGGAACGCAAGGGCGTATCGCCCGAGTACGCGAAGATCGAGATGCGGCGCCGCAATACCCTGATCGGCGCGATGCTCATGCACAAGGGCGAAGCCGACGCGATGCTATGCGGCACATTCGGCGCGCACACGCTGCACCTGCACTACGTGGATCAGGTGATCGGCCTGCGCCAGGGCGTGCGCCACTACGCGGCGATGAACGCTCTCATGCTGCCCAAGCGTATGGTGTTCATCTGCGACACCTATGTCACGCCCGATCCGGACGCCGAGAACATCGCGGAGATGACCATCCTCGCAGCGGAAGAGGTCCGGCGTTTCGGCATGGCGCCCAAGGTGGCGCTGCTCTCGGCGTCAAATTTCGGCTCGGTGTCGCTGGATTCGGCCGAGAAGATGCGCCGCGCGCTGGCGTTGCTGCACGAGCGCGCCCCGGAGCTCGAGGTCGAAGGCGAAATGCATGGCGATGCGGCGCTTTCGGAGGAAATCCGCCTAAAGGTGTTCCCGAATTCGCGCCTGCGCGGCGAGGCCAATCTGCTCATCATGCCGACGCTCGAAGCCGCGAACATCGCTTTCAACCTGCTCAAGACGGCCGCGGGCGACGGCGTGACGATCGGGCCCATCCTGCTCGGCGCTGCACGCACCGTTCACATCCTCACGCCCTCGGCGAGCGTGCGCCGGATCGTCAACATGACTGCCCTGACCGTCGTGGACGTCAATGCGCCGCGCGGGCAGGATCAGAGCCTGTTCTGAGGTGCGGCGGCGTCGAGCATGACGAGCGAGAGCTCATCCGCCGACAGCGCGCCGCCGCGGCGCACCCGCCCGCGCGCCGGCCTGGTGCTGACCGGCGGCGGCGCGCGCGCCGCCTACCAGGTGGGGGTCGTCAAGGCCGTGCGCGATGTGCTCGGCAGCCCGGTGCAAAATCCGTTTCCCATCCTGTGCGGGACTTCGGCCGGGGCGATAAACGTCGCGACGCTTGCTGTGCATGCGGGCGACTTCACGCAGGGTGTGTCGCGGCTGCTCGAGGTCTGGGAGCACATGCGCTGCGCCAGCATCTATCGCACCGACCCCTGGAGCATCGTCAAGAGCGGAGCGCGCTGGCTTTCGTCGATGATGCTCGTATCGCGGCACAACCCGGTTTCGCTGCTCGACAACGCGCCGCTGCGGCAGATGCTCGAGTCGAGCCTTCAGTTCGAGCGCATCCAGCAGCACATCGACGCTGGCGCGCTGTACGCGGCGTGCGTGACCGCGTCGGGCTACACTTCGGGCCAGAGCGTGTCGTTCTTCCAGGGCGGTTCCGGACTCGAGGGCTGGGAGCGCAATCAACGGATCGGCGCGGCGGTGACGCTCAAGCTCGAGTACTTGCTCGCCTCCGCGTCTCTGCCCTTCATTTTTCCTGCGGTCAAGGTGCACCGCGAGTACTTCGGCGACGGCTCGATGCGCCAGATCGCGCCCGTGAGCCCGGCGCTGCACCTCGGCGCGGACCGGGTGCTGATCGTCGGCACCGGCAGGCAGACGTTCGACCAGGCGCGCGCGCGCTCGAACATCTATCCGTCGCTCGCGCAGATCGCCGGCCACGCGCTGAACAGCATCTTTCTCGACAGCCTGATGGTCGATATCGAGCGCCTGGAGCGCATCAACCGTACGCTGAGCGCGATCCCGCCCGAGCGGCTCGCGGGGGCCGGCGTCGAGCTGCGCCCGGTCAAAGTGCTGTTCATCACGCCCTCGCAGGCGATCGAGCGCATCGCGGCGCGGTTCCTGCACGAGCTGCCGAGTACTGTCCGTTTCCTGCTGCGGCCCACCGGCGCGCTTAGCCGTGCGGGCTCCAACCTGGCGAGTTACCTGCTCTTCGAGGAGCCGTTTTGCCGCGCGCTGATCGACCTTGGCTATCAGGACACGGTGGCCCGCGAGGCCGAGGTGCGCGCGTTCTTTGAGGGTGTCTAGAGGAGGTTCGTATGGCCGACACGTCCCAGACGCAGGATCCGTTCGAAATGTTCCGCCGCCTGTGGGGCCCGCTTGGCTTGCCCGCGCCCGGCATGGCCATGCCCACCCTCGACCCGAAGGAAATCGAGAAGCGCATCTCGGACCTGCGTTCGGTCGAGGCGTGGCTTTCGATGAACCTGAACATGGTACGTTTCTCGATCCAGGGACTCGAGCTGCAGAAGGCGGCGCTGAATGCGATGCGCGCTGCGGGTGAAGCGGGGGCGCAGGCAGCCTCGGCCGGCGCGGCCGGCTCGCCGTTCGGCGAGATGGCCGCCGATGCGGCCAGCAGCGCGGCGAGCACGCTGTTCTGGCCGTGGGCTATGATGCAGCAGGCCATGGCGGCGGGCGGCGCCCAGCCCGGCGCGGCCGCGCAACCTGGCGAGCCGGCGCCAGAGGGCGGCGGGAAGAAGTGAGCCGCTTTCGCTACGCGCACGCGGCCCACGCCGACTGGGGGCGCAGCGTCGCGGACTGCGCGGCGCAATTGGGACGGCCCGATCGCGGCCTGGGATTCGCGTACTTCACCGAGCCGTTCGTTGCGCGAGCGCGAGAGATCGTCGAGCGGCTGCGGCAGGCCACCGGCGTTGCCGACTGGGTCGGCACGGTCGGCCTGGGCGTGTTGGCGACCGGGGTGGAGTATTTCGACGAGCCGGCGCTCGCGGTCATGGTGGCCGACCTGGAGCCGGCGACTTACCGCGTGTTTTCCGGACGCACCCGCCCTCCCGCGATCGGCGAGCGCACGCCGGGCGGGGCGCGCGCGGCGCACTTTGCGGTGGTGCATGCGGATCCGCAGACGCCGGACGTGGCGGGCCTGGTGGCTGACATGTCACGCAAGCTGGCGAGCGGGTTCGTCGTGGGCGGGCTGTCGAGTGCGCGCAGCGATGCGGTGCAGGTCGCGAACGACGTGGTCTCGGGCGGACTTTCGGGCGTGGTGCTCGCCTCGGATGTCGCGGTCTCGACGCGGCTCACACAGGGCTGCTCACCCTTGTCGCCGACGGGTACGCAGTCGCCCGGCGGCCGCTACCGCATCACCGCGTGCGACGACAACGTGATCGCGTCGCTGGACGGGCGCCCGGCGCTCGACGTGTTTCGCGAAGCGGCTGGCGAGCTCCTGGCGCGCGATCTGCGGCGCGCCGCATCGCAGGTGCTGGTCGGCCTGCCGGTGCGTGGCTCGGACAGGCAAGACTTCCTGGCGCGCCACCTGGTCGGAATCGACGTGCAGAACAAGCTGATCGCGATCGGAGAGCACGTCGCGCCCGGCGACGAGCTCATCTTTTGCCGGCGCGACGGCCCGAGCGCGACCGAGGATCTGCGCCGCATCCTGGGCGAGCTGCGCGAAGATCTGCCGGGTGAGCCGCGCGGCGCGCTGTATTTCTCCTGCGTCGGGCGCGGCGAGCACATGTTCGGGCGGCGCGGCGCGGAACTGGAGCTGGTTCGCGACGGGCTGGGCGACGTGCCGCTGGTAGGATTCTTCTGCGGCGGCGAGATTTCGCACGACCGGCTGTACGGCTACACCGGCGTGCTGACGGTTTTTCACTGAGGAGAAGAACGACATGACAAAGGCAATACGCTTTCACAAGACCGGCGGCCCAGAGGTTCTCCAGCTGGACGAGGTTTCGGTCGGCGAGCCGGGGCCGGGCCAGGTGCGCGTACGGCACACCGCGATCGGCGTGAATTTCCTCGATACCTATCAGCGTTCAGGCCTGTACCCGATCCAGCTGCCCTCGGGCGCAGGCAATGAAGGCGCGGGCGTGGTCGAGGCGGTCGGGCAGGGCGTCACGCAGCTCAAGGCGGGCGACCGCGTCGCCTACACCGGCGGTGCTCCCGGCGCCTACAGCGAAACGCGCCTGTATCCGGCGGATCGCCTGGTGAAGACGCCCGCGGGCATCAGCGACGAGCAGGCCGCTTCGATCATGCTGAAGGGCATGACCGCGCACTACCTGATCCATCGCACCTACGCGGTCAAGCGCGGAGACACCGTACTGTTCCACGCCGCGGCCGGCGGCGTCGGGCTGCTCGCCTGCCAGTGGCTGAAGGCGCTCGGCGCGACGGTGATCGGTACGGTCGGTTCCGACGAAAAGGCGGCGATCGCCAAGGCGCACGGCTGCGATCACGCGATCGTCTACACGCGCGAGAACTTCGTC
This sequence comes from Burkholderiales bacterium, assembly GCA_035310985.1. Classification (GTDB taxonomy): domain Bacteria; phylum Pseudomonadota; class Gammaproteobacteria; order Burkholderiales; family SG8-39; genus DAHVFK01. The sequence continues at coordinate 18,365 of DATGDH010000131.1, read as the reverse complement.
GAGCGCGTGAAGGAGATCACCGGCGGCAAGGGCGTTCCGGTGGTGTACGACTCGGTCGGCAAGAGCACTTTCGAGGGCTCGCTCGACTGCCTGCGGCATTTCGGCCTCATGGTCTCGTTCGGCAACGCCTCGGGTGCGGTCCCGCCGTTCAACACCGGCATCCTGGCGCAGAAGGGCTCGCTTTATCTCACTCGGCCGACGCTCGTGACCTACATCGCGGCGCGCGCGGATCTCGAGGCCACGTCGAGCGCGCTGTTCGACGCCATCAAGTCGGGCAAGGTCAAGGTGGACATTACCAAGCGCTACAAGCTGGCCGACGCGGCGCAGGCGCATCGCGACCTCGAGGCGCGCAAGACCACCGGCCAGATCATCCTCGTGCCGTAGCGAGGGAGATCGGCGTCGCCCGATGCGCGTGCGGCTTATTCACGAGCGCGTCGAGGAGCTCGACCTTGGCGAGCTGCGCAGGCGCCTCGGCGCGCAGCCGCTCACCGCGGTGTACGGCGACGAGGGCACCGAGCGCGACGCCGCGGGGCTCATGCGGGCCTCGGTATTGATGCCGATCGTGCTGCGCGCGGGCGAGTGGACCATGCTGTTCACGCGCCGCACCGAGCACCTGCGCAGCCATGCAGGTCAGATCAGCTTCCCCGGCGGGCGCGCCGAGCCCGGCGACGCGGGGCCCGAGGCGACGGCGCTGCGCGAATCGCAGGAGGAACTCGGCCTCGAGCCGGCGAAAGTCGAGCTCGTCGGGCGCCTGGCGGAGTACTGCACCCGCACCGGCTACCGCGTCACTCCCGTGATCGGGGTGCTGCACCCGCCGCTTGCACTGCGGCCCGATGCCGAGGAAGTCGAGGAGGCATTCGAGGTCCCGCTCGCGTTCCTGCTCGATGCGCGCAACCACCAGCGGCACTCGCGTCTTTTCCAGGGGGAGCTGCGAACGTTCTTCGCCATCCCGTACGGCGACTACTACATCTGGGGTGCCACGGCGGGGATGCTCGTAAACCTGCATCGCCAGCTGGCTCGCGCCGGGTTCTAGGCGGCGCCCTTGCTCCCGCGTTTCTCTGAGATGAAGCCTTGCGTGGACAGGGTGGCCAGCATGCCTGCCACGTCGCCGAGTCCTTTGCACTTCTCGCCGTGCTCGCCGGCGCTGGTCTGCCCGTCGATCATGACGAGCAGCGCGCGCAGCCGCGGCGGCAAGCCATAGCTGCGCTGCGAAATCTCCTCGCGACCCTTGTCGGTCTTGGCGAAAACGGCCCCTGGATCCACGTTCCCCCTCCCGCGAGCCTCGCCGATCCAGTCTAGCACAGGGCTCGTCGCCAGCTCCGATGCCGGCGTGATATCTTCACGCCTCTCCGCGTAGGCCCATCCGATGAGCGTCATTGCGATCGTCGCAGCGCTGATCCTCGAGCAGTGGCGACCCCTGGGCGAGCGCAAGGCCTACTCGGCCTGGCTCTCCGCTGCGGCGGGCTGGATCGAGCGCACGTTTCATGCGACCGAGGGGCGCAACGGCGCGCTCGCCTGGGCGCTCGCGGTGCTGCCCCCCGCCGCCGCCGCGATCGTGCTGCACGCGGCGCTGTACAGGCTCAGTCCGCTGCTCGCGCTGCTGTTCAACGTGGGCGTGCTTTACCTGACGCTCGGCTTCCGCCAGTTCAGCCACAGCTTCACCGAGCTCCAGACGGCGCTCAAAGGCGGGGAGCTCGAGCGCGCGCGTGAGCTGATCTCCGGCTGGCGCGGCGAGCCGACCCTGCCGCGCGAGCGCGAAGAGGTCATTCGTCTGACGGTGGAGGAGGCGATCCTCGCGGCGCACCGGCACGTGTTCGGCGTGATTTTCTGGTACGTCGTGCTGCCCGGCCCGAGCGGCGCGCTCGCCTACCGGCTGGCGGCGTTCGTGCGCCAGCGCTGGAGCACGATGGGCTCCTTCGGCGGATTCGCCGAACGCGCTGTATATCTGCTCGAGTGGCCCGCCGTGCGGCTCACCGCGGCGGCTTTCGCCGTGGTCGGCGACTTCGAGGACGCGCTGTATTGCTGGCGCACGCAGGCGCGCGGCTGGCTGGACGGCAACGCGGGTGTCCTGCTCGCCGCCGCGGCCGGCGCGATGGGCGTGCGCCTTGGCATGCCGGTGCAGGAGGCGGGCGGCGTTCAACCGCGGCCCGAGCTGGGGCTGGGCGCGAGGGCCGACATCCCCACGCTCGACAGCACGGTGGGACTGCTCTGGCGCGCGGTGGTGATGTGGGTCTTCGTGCTCCTGGTGTTCGCGCTCGCGCAGCTGGTTTCCTAGGCGCTGCGGTAGGCGCCGCAGCGCCAGCATTGCGTGAACTGCGGCTCGCCGGGCTCGCCGCAGGCGCTGCAACGCCAGGGGCTCGCGCCGGCGGCGCGTTGGGCGCCATGCCGCAGGAGGCGATCGGCGCGCTCCGCTTCGCCATCGTCCAGCACCCACAGCTCGACCTGGCATTCGCTCGGGGGCAGCTGGCCCATCGCCGAGCCGAGCAGCTCGTTGCGCACTTCGGCGGCGATCCCTTCGACCTGCAGCAGGTTGCGCGCGTGGTGCACCGCGACCAGGTCGAACGAGCTGAACACGCGCTTCATCGCTCGACGCGCGCGGCGAGCTCCTGCTCGACGATGCGCCGGTAGAGCTGCAGGCGGCGGGGATGGATGGCGCCGGAATCCGCCGCCTGCTGCACCCCGCAGCCCGGCTCGGCGAGATGGCGGCAGTCCTGGAAGCGGCAGCGCGCGGCGTGCGCGGCGAATTCGCGGAACCCTGCGACGATGTCGCGCGCCTCGAGCCCCGCCAGCCCGAATTCCGACACGCCCGGCGTGTCGACGATCTCGCTATCCTCGCCGACGCGGTACAGGCGCGCCGCGGTGGTCGACTGCCGGCCGCTGTCCAGGAAGCGCGAGATCTCGCCGATGCGGACCTGGGCGTCTGGGACCAGCGTCCTGATCAGGGTCGACTTTCCCATGCCCGACTGCCCCGCCAGCAGGCTGCGCTGGCGCGCGAGATGCGGCATCAGCGGCCGGGCATCGTGCTTTCCGACCAGCTCGATCAGCGGATAGCCCAGGCCGCGGAACGGCGCGAGCATGCCGAGCGCGCGCTCGCGCAGGTCCGCCAGATCGACCTTGTTCAGCACCAGCAGCGCGGGCAGGCGCGCGTGCTCGGCCGCCACCAGGAAACGGCACACGAGCTCGTCGGAGAACGACGGCTCGCAGGCGACCAGTACCACCAGCTGCGTGACGTTGGCGGCGAGCACCTTCGTGCGGTGCCGGCTCGAGCGCAGGAACACGCTGTGCCGCGGCTCGAGCGCCTCGATCACCGTTCGCCCGCCTGCGACGGCGCCCAGCGCCGCGCGGTCGCCGCAGACCGGCTGGATGCGGCGGTTGCGCGCGCTCGCCTGCAGCAGCCGCCCGTCGTCGGCGCGTACGAGGCATTCGCGCCCGAACGCGGCCACGACGGTGCCCGCGGCCGCCGGCCCGCTCACGTTAGATTCCGAACAGGGCGTCGCACTTGGCTGCGCAGATGAAGTCGTTCTCGCTCAGGCCGCCGATGGCGTGCGTGCAGTACTCGACGCGGCACTTGTTGTAGCCCACTGCGAGGTCGGGATGATGGTCCTCGCGATGCGAAATCCAGGCGAGCGCGTTCACAAAGGCCATCGTCTGGTAGTAGTTGCCGAACGGGTAGAGCTTGACCAGCTTGCCGTCCTCGATGATCCAGCCCTTCAGCTGCTTGAGCATTTCCTCGGCCTGCCTGGCGGTGTAGGGTGCGACTCCGCCTTCGCAAGGGGCGCATTTCCTGCTGCTTAGCGGTTGCATGTCGTCCTCCTAGGATTGCAGGCGCGCGATGCGCGTTGCGGCGGGCGGATGGGAATCGTAAAAGGCCGAATGCACGGGATCGGGCGTGAGCGTCGCGGCGTTGTCCTGGTACAGTTTGACGAGCGCCTTCACCAGCTCGGGAGCGCTCGCATGCGCCGCGGCGTAGGCGTCCGCCTCGAACTCATGCCGGCGCGAATACAGGCTCGTGACCGGGTGCAGGAAGAAGGTGAACACCGGCATCACCAGCACGAACAGCAGCAGACCGGTCGCGGTGTCGCGCGCCGACACGTTCAGCCCGGCGTAGAACCAGTCCCGGTCGATCAGCAGGCCCAGCACCCAGAGCAGCGCCAGCGAGGTCACGAACAGCAGCAGCACGCGCTTCCACACGTGGTGGCGCTTGTAGTGGCCGAGCTCGTGCGCTAGCACAGCCTCGACCTCGGGCGGCGCGAGCCTCGCGAGCAGCGTATCGAACAGCACGATGCGCTTGGCGCCCCCCAGTCCGGTGAAGTAGGCATTGCCGTGGCTCGAGCGCCTGGAGCCGTCCATCACGAACAGTCCGCTCGAGCGGAAGCCGCAGCGGCCGAGCAACCCCTTGATGCGCGCCTCGAGGGCGGGGTCGCGCAGCGGCGAGAACTTGTTGAACAGCGGGGCGATGAACGTCGGGTAGATCAGCAGCACTAGCAGGTTGAAGCCCGTCCACGCGGCCCACACGTATAGCCACCACAGCGCGCCCATGCGCGCCATCAGCCACAGCACGAGCACGAGCAATGGCAGGCCGAGCACCGCACCGAGCAGAAGCTGCTTTACCAGGTCCGCGACGAACAGCGCCGGCGTCACGCGGTTGAAACCGAAGCGAGCTTCGACGACGAAGGTGCGGTACAGGGTGAGCGGCAGCTCGAGCGCGCCGAGCAACAGCACGACGCTCGCGATCAGGGCGGTACCGTGCGCCAGGCCGCCGGCCTCGAACACGCGCGCCCACTGCCCGTGCAGCCAGTCAAGCAGCCCGCCCAGCGTGAGCGCGAGCAACGCGAAGGCGGCGAGCGCCATCTCGGCCAGGCCAAGCCACGTCTTGGCGACGCTGTAGTCGGCTGCCTTCTGGTGCGCGGCTAGGGGAATCGCGGCGGCGAAGCTGGGCGGGACCGTCGCGCGATGCGCGCGTACGTGGCGGATCTGGCGCCGCGCGAGCCATGCGCGCACGCCCATCGTCGCCGCGAGCGCCGCGAGGAACACCCAAGTGAATGCGTTTGTCACGCTATGAGAGAATACCGCGACTTTTCAGGCGGATAAAGGCGAGCGGCGGTGGCGCAAGACGCGAACAACCTGATCTGGATCGACCTCGAGATGACCGGCCTGAGACCCGACTCCGACCGCGTCATCGAGATCGCGCTGCTCGTCACCGATGCGTCCCTGAACATCGTCGCCGAGGGCCCGGTGATGGCGATCCGGCAGCCGCGCGAGACGCTCGATGCGATGGATGCCTGGAACAAGAGCGTGCACGGGCGCTCGGGTCTGGTTGAGCGGGTGCTCGCATCCCGCATTGACGAGGCTGGCGCCGAGCAGCGCGCGCTCGAATTCCTCGCTCTGCACGTGCCGGCCAACGCTTCGCCGATGTGCGGCAATTCGATCTGCCAGGACCGGCGCTTTCTTGCGCGCTGGATGCCGCGGCTGGAGGCCTATTTTCACTACCGCAACCTCGATGTGTCCACGCTGAAGGAGCTGGTACGTCGCTGGAAGCCGGAGCTGGCCAAAGGGTTCTCCAAGGAGAGCAAGCACGAGGCGCTCGCCGACGTCCTCGAGTCGGTCGCCGAGCTCAGGTACTACAGGGAAGCGGCGCTCAAGATCTAGCGCCGCCGCTTGCGCGCGGGGCGCTTCTTCGCCGCGCGGCGCGCGGCCGACGCTTCGACTATCACCTCGATCTCGACCGGGATGCCGCTCGGCAGCGAGCCCATGCCGACCGCCGAGCGCGCATGGCGCCCGCGCTCGCCGAACACCTCGACGAACAGGTCCGAGCAGCCGTTGATCACCTTGGGGTGGTCGGCGAACTCCGGCATCGCGTTCACCATGCCGAGCACTTTCACCACGCGCGCGACGCGATCCAGGCTGCCGAGCTCGGATTTCATCACCGCGAGCAGCGCGAGGCCGGTCGAGCGCGCGAACTTGTAGCCCTGCGTAACGTCGAATTCACGCCCGAGCTTGCCGATCGCACGCATGCCGTCGACCGCGGACGGGCCCTTGCCGGCCAGGAACAGCAGCTTTCCCGAGCGCACCGCGTTCACGTAGTTCGCGAGCGGCGCGCTCACCTCGGGCAGGTCGATTCCGAGCTGCTTGAGCCGCTGCTCGGCGCTCATGGCGCGGGCACCACTTTGCCGGGGTTCATCAGGTTGTCGGGATCGAGCACGTGCTTGATGTCGCGCATCACCGAGATCGTTTCCTCGCCCAGCTCGGCGCGCAGCGATTCCTGCTTGCCGAGCCCGACGCCGTGCTCGCCGGTGCAGGTGCCTTCCATGGCGAGCGCGCGCTCGATCAGGCGGCGGTTGAACTCCTTGGCGAGCGCGGTCTCCTCGGGTTTTGCAGGGTCGACCAGGAACATCAGGTGGAAGTTGCCGTCGCCGATGTGGCCGAGCAGGGGCACCGGGGCGATGTAGTTCTTCACGTCGTCCATCGTCTCGTGCACGCATTCGGCCAGGCGCGAGATCGGCACGCACACGTCGGTCGACACCGCGCGCGAGCCCGGCCGGATCTGCAGGCAGGCGAAATACGCGTTGTGGCGCGCGTCCCAGAGCTCATTGCGCTCCTCGGGCCGGGTCGCCCACTGGAAGTCCATGCCGCCGTTTTCCCTGGCGATCGCCTGCACCGCCTCGGCCTGCTCGACCACGCTCGCCTTCGAGCCGTGGAATTCGAAGAACACCGTCGGCGCCACGCGGTAGCTCGTCTTCTTGTAGGCGTTGATCGCCGCGATCGTCTTGTCGCACACGATATCGCAGCGCGCCACGGGGATGCCGGCCTGGATCGTCTGGATCACCGTCCGGGTGCAGCCGTCGATCGAATCGAACGCGCACACCGCGGCGGACATCGCCTCCTGCACCGGGTAGAGCCGCACCGTCACCTCGGTGATGATGCCGAGCGTGCCTTCCGAGCCGACGAACAGGCGCGTCAGATCGTAGCCGGCGGCCGATTTCTTCGGCCGGCGCGAGGTCTGCACGATGCGCCCGTCGGCGAGCACCACCTTGAGCGAGATGACGTTCTCGCGCATGGTGCCGTAGCGCACGGCGTTCGTGCCCGAGGCGCGCGTCGCGGCCATGCCGCCGATCGTCGCGTCGGCGCCCGGGTCCACCGGAAAGAACAACCCCGTGTGCTTGATGTACTCGTTCAGCTGCTTGCGCGTGACGCCGGCCTGCACCACGGCGTCCAGATCTTCCTCGTGCACCGCGAGCACCTGGTTCATCTGCGACAGGTCGATGGTCACGCCGCCGTTCACCGCCAGGATGTGCCCTTCGAGCGAGGTGCCGACGCCGTACGGGATCATCGGCACGCGGTGCCGCCGGCAGATGTCGACCACGTCGCGCACCTCCTCGGTGCTGTGCGCGAACACCACCGCGTCGGGCGCCGCGTAGGGGAAATACGACTCGTCCTTGCCGTGGTGCTCGCGGATGCCCGAGGACGTGGTCACGCGCTCACCGAGCAGCGCCTGCAGCTCCTCGAGCACGGTCCGGTCGAATTCCCTCGCTTTATTCATCAATTCTATTTTAGCTTGATCTCGCCCTCGAAAGGCACCCTTACGCCCAGTGCGGGAATCTCGAGCGTCACCTTTGCGGCGAGCGTTTCCTCGCCCTTGAGCTTGGCGCCGGCGAGCGCCTTCTGCACGGCCTGCTCGATCTCGCGCTGCGAATTGACGCCGACCATCTTGAGAAATTTGCGGATGCTGAGATTGAAGGTTTCCTGGTCCACGGCTAGTCCTCCGAAAGTAAGCGCTGCGCCATTTCCTTGCCCAGCTCCACGCCCCACTGGTCAAAGCTGTTGATGTTCCAGATGATGCCTTGCACGAACACCTTGTGCTCGTACAGCGCCACGAGCCTACCAAGATTGCGCGCGTCCAGCCTCTCGAGCGTGAGGGTGCTCGAAGGCCGGTTGCCCGGGTAGCGCCGGTGCGGCGGCAGCGCCGGATCGTCGCGCCCGAGCGCGAGAGCCTCGGCCTGCGCCGCGGCGTGCGCAGCGAGGATCCTGCGCCGGCGCGGCTCGCCCGGCGCGTCGGCGACGACGATGAAGTCGGCCGGCACCGCCTGCGTGCCCTGGTGCAGCAGCTGATGGAAAGAGTGCTGCCCGACCGTGCCCTCGGCGCCCCACACCACCGGCGCGGTCGCGTATTCCAGCGTGCGTCCCTCGCGGTCGACGCACTTGCCGTTCGACTCCATCTCGAGCTGCTGCAGGTACGCGGGCAGCAGCCGCAGCGGCGTCGCGTAAGGCAGCACGGCGTGCGCGCGCGCGTCGAGGAAGTTCACGTTCCACACGCCGATCAGAGCCATCAGCACCGGGACGTTGTGCGCGAGCGGCGTCTCGGCGAAGTGCCGGTCGACGTCGCGCGCGCCGGAGAGCAGCGCTTCGAATCGCTCCGGCCCGAAGGCGCACATGGCGCTGAAGCCGACGCAGGACCAAAGCGAGTAGCGCCCGCCGACCCAGTCCCACATCGGCAGCAGCTCGCCGACCCCGAACTCGCGCGCCGCGCGCTCGTTGGCGCTCACCGCGACGAAATGGCGCTCGAGCGCGACCCCGTGCGGCAGCCGCTCTGCGAGCCAGCGCCTGCCCGCGCGCGCGTTCTCGAGGGTCTCCTGGGTGGTGAAGGTCTTCGACACCACCACGAAGAGCGTGCGCTCCGCGTCGACCGTCGCGAGCACTCGGTCCAGGTCGAGCGGGTCGACGTTGGCCGCGAAGTCGATCGCCAATCCCGCGTCGCAGGCCTCGGCGAGCGCATCGACGAGCAGCCGCGGACCGAGGTCGGACCCGCCCGTTCCCAGGTGCACCAGCCGCGTGATCGGCTTGCCCGTCGCGCCCGCCCAGGCGCCCGCGCGCAGCCGCGCGGCGAGCTCGCGCATGCGCGCGAGCGCCGCCTTCACCTCAGGCGGTGCCGCCTCGCCCGCGCGCAGCGCCGTGTGCAGTGCCGCGCGCTGCTCGGTCGAATTCACCGGCTGCCCCGAGAGCAGCGCCTCCCGCCAGCCGGCGAGGTCGCGCTGCTCGGCGAGCGCGAGCAGCAGCTCGAGCGCGTGCGCGTCGAGCCGCTGGCGCGCGAACTCGTAGCGCAGGCCCGGCGCCGTTGCGGCCATGCGCGCCGCGCGCGCCGGGTCGCCGCGCAGCGCATCGGCCAGCCGCAGCGTGCGCCAGCGCTCGGCCTGCGCGGCGAGCGCGGGCCAGGCGGGGCAGCGCGTGGGCGGCGTCGTATTCATCGCTTCTGGTGGTAGTACAGGCGCAGGCGCTCGGCCTTGTCGCCGGGCCGCCCGACATCGGCGATCCTGCGCCACGACGGGCCGGGCACATCGGGCTCCTCTTCGGGCGTGCTCTGCACCAGCAGCAGCCGGCAGGTAGCGGGCGCGAACGGGTCGAATTCGCGCGTGACGATGCCGGCGTGGTAGCTGAGCGCCGCGCGCTGCGAGATGCCGAGGTGCTCGCGCGCGATGCAGCCGGCGCCCGCGGGGAGATGCGCCCGTATCTGCAGCGCGACGGAGCGATAGCTCTTCACATGGTCGGCCCAGGGCAGCAGCAGGAAGGACAGCGTCGACCACAGCAGCGCGATCCCGGCGGCCCAGCGGGTGACGCCGCGTGTCGGAGAAGGCGCGGTGTAGAACGCTAGGTAGAGCCAGGCGAAGGTGACCGCGAGCGCCGCCGCAACAGGCAGCGGCGCGAAGTGCGCGACGAAGCCGGGCGCGAGCCTGGCGAAGTTGTGTCCGATCGTGGGCAGCAGCGGCGTCATGGTGGCGACGTAGCCGATCCAGATCAGCGCGCAGACGAACGTGAAGGTCATGACGCCGAACCAGTCGAGCGCATTGGCGGCGCCGCGGCGCAGCCGCGGCACGCCGCCCGCGGCGAGCAGCGCAAGCGGCGCGACCAGGCCGAGCGTGTTCACCTCCTGGGGCGGACCGGCGAGCGAGATCCCGACGAGCGTTGCGAGCGCGGTGGCGAGCGGCAGGAAGAGCCTCGGCTCGCGCCATCGCCGGCGCTGCGACCACAGCGCCCAGCCGGCCAGCGGCCAGGCGGGCCAGGCGAACCAGCTCGCCGCAACGACGAAGTATTTCAGGTTCGCGAAGAACGCCCCCTGCAGATCGGCGGTCAGCGACCACCATTCCGCCAGCAGCTTGGGCGAGCGCAGCCACAGCGCGAAGGGCCAGCTCGAGGCGACCGCCAGCGCGACGAGCGCACTCACGCCCAGGAACGCGGCGCCGCGCCGCGTGCGCCACTCGTCGCACACGAGGAGCGCAGCAATCGCCGCGACGCCGAGCGCGGCCGGAATGACGAAGCCGCTGGCGAGAAACGCGATGCCGAGTGCGGCGCCGAAGCCCGCACCCGTGACGAGCGGGCGGCGCGCCGCGTGCGCCAGGGCGGCGAACGCGCCGCAAACGGCGGCCATTCCGGCCAGGTCGGGCAGCGCCTCGTGCGCATGCACGATCAGGCCGATCGCGCCGATGATCAACAGCGGCGCCGCCGCGGCGGTGGCGCGGCGTTCGGCCTGCGGCGCGAACTCGCGCGCCGCGACGTAGGCGAGCGCAAGCGCGGCGAGCACGAACGCTCCGCTTGCCAGGCGCACCGCCTGGTGGAAGCCGAGCAGCCACGCGAAGGCCTTGGCGCAGGCGAGGCCCGTCCAGTAATACAGCGGCGGATCGGTGAGCCAGCGCGACTCGGCGACGTGGGGCACGAGCCAGTCGCCCGAGAGCTGCATGCGGTGCACGATCTCGATGCTGATGACGTCGTAAGTCTTCCAGGGGTCGTGCCCGAGGAGTCCCGGTGCGGCGAAGACCAGCGCGATCAGCGCCAGCACCGCGAGGGAGGGCGGCAGCGCGAGCCGGGGGAGCATGCGGCTATTCTAGGCGGCGCGGCGGTGCGCGAAAACAAAAAAGGCGGCCGCAGCCGCCTTCTTTCGCTCGATGCCCGCGTCTACGCCGGCTTCTTCACGCGCGTGTAGCGCCGCTTGAATTTCTCGACGCGCCCGGCGGTGTCCATGATCTTCTGCTTGCCGGTGTAGAACGAGTGCGACTCGGAGGACACTTCGACCTTCACGACCGGATACTCGTTGCCGTCGGTCCATTTCATCTTCTCGCGCCCCTTGACGTCGATCGCCGAGCGCGTGATGAACGAGTGGTTCGAGCTGGTGTCGTGAAAGATCACCGTGTGGTATTCGGGATGGATTCCGGTCTTCATGGCTGGCCTGGCGCGGAAAAGGCGCGAATTATACGGAAAACAAGGGCTTAAGGCAACGCCCGGCTAGCCGCGGCGCATCGAGTCGAAGAACTCGGCGTTGTTCTTGGTTGCGCGGATCTTGTCGATGAGGAATTCGGCGGCTTCGAGCTCGTCCATCGGATAAAGAAGCTTCCTCAGCACCCACACCTTTTGCAGGATCGCCGGCTCGATGAGCAGCTCCTCGCGGCGCGTGCCCGAGCGGTTCACGTTGATCGCCGGGTAGATGCGCTTTTCGTGCATGCGCCGGTCGAGGTGGATCTCCATGTTGCCGGTGCCCTTGAACTCCTCGTAGATCACGTCGTCCATGCGGCTGCCGGTGTCGATCAGCGCGGTGGCGATGATTGTGAGCGAGCCGCCTTCCTCGATGTTCCGCGCCGCGCCGAAGAAGCGCTTCGGGCGCTGCAGGGCGTTCGCGTCCACGCCGCCGGTAAGCACCTTGCCCGAGGCGGGCACGACGGTGTTGTAGGCGCGCGCGAGACGGGTGATCGAGTCGAGCAGGATCACCACGTCCTTCTTGTGCTCGACCAGGCGCTTCGCTTTCTCGATCACCATTTCCGCGACCTGAACGTGGCGCGAGGCCGGCTCGTCGAAAGTCGAGGCGACCACCTCGCCGCGCACCGTGCGGGTCATCTCGGTGACTTCCTCGGGGCGCTCGTCGATCAGCAGCACGATGAGCACCGCGTCGGGCTGGTTGGCGATCAGCGCGTGCGCGAGGTGCTGCAGCATCACGGTCTTGCCGGCCTTGGGCGGCGAGACGATGAGGCCGCGCTGGCCCTTGCCGACCGGGGCGATGATGTCGATGATGCGCCCGGTGATGTTCTCCTCGGCCTTGATGTCGCGCTCGAGCCTGAACTGCTTGTCGGGGTGAAGGGGCGTCAGGTTCTCGAACAGGATCTTCGACTTGGCGTTCTCCGGCGGCTCGCCGTTCACCTTGTCGACCTTGACCAGCGCGAAATAGCGCTCGCCGTCCTTCGGGGTGCGGATCTCGCCCTCGATCGTGTCGCCGGTGTGCAGGTTGAAGCGCCTGATCTGCGAGGGGCTCACGTAGATGTCGTCGGTGCTCGCCAGGTACGACGTGTCCGGAGAGCGCAGGAAGCCGAAGCCGTCGGGCAGCACTTCGAGCGTGCCGTCGCCGAAGATCGATTCGCCCTTCTTCGCCTGATTCTTCAGCAGTGCGAAGATCAGGTCCTGCTTGCGCATGCGGTTGGCGCCGTCGATCTGGTTGCCGACCGCCATTTCCACCAGCTGCGTGACGTGGAGCGTCTTGAGTTCCGAGAGTTGCATGACGTGGACGAGAAGCTGCCGAGAATGACGCGAGGATTGCGCCGAACCTGCCAGAAGAAGTGTTGCGGGGAAGGGGTTGCGCCCGAGCCCGCCGGCGCTGGAAGACTGCCGTGCGCCGGTCCTTTGCCGGCGCAGTTATTCGAGGGAGAGGGTAAGGGGTTTAAATATTGCTGTCAAGGAACGCGGTGAGCTGCGACTTCGACAGCGCGCCGACGCGCGTCGCCTCGACGTTGCCGTTCTTGAACAGCATGAGGGTGGGGATGCCGCGGATGCCGAACTTGGCCGGAACGAGCTGGTTCTCGTCGACATTGATCTTCGCCACCTTGAGGCGGCCGTCGTATTCTTTCGCCACGTCCTCCAGGATGGGGGCGATCGATTTGCACGGGCCGCACCACTCGGCCCAATAGTCGACCAGCACGGGGACTTCGGAATTCAGGACTTCTGGCTCGAAACTGTCGTCGGTGACGTGGCTGATGTCGGAACTGCTCATGGCTCCTCGGAAGCGTGTGACGGAGGGGAGATCGGCGGCCGAAGGGCCGCTCGGCCTAATTATGGGGACGCCTTCCCGGAACGCAAGCCGTTGTTCCGGCTAAAGTGCTAAACTCCGGATTCGATTATTCTTTTTTCCGCCCTAGGCAACCGCTGGCATGACCTACGTCGTCACCGAAACCTGCATCAAGTGCAAATACACCGACTGCGTCGACGTGTGCCCAGTCGACTGCTTCCGCGAGGGGCCGAATATGCTGGTCATCGACCCGGACGAGTGCATCGACTGCACGCTGTGCGTGCCGGAGTGCCCGGTGGAGGCGATCTTCGCCGAGGACGACGTGCCGGATGCGCAGCAGGAATTCATCGCGCTGAACCGCGAGCTGGCCGCCAAGTGGCCGCCGATCATCGAGCGCAAGCCCGCGCCGCCCGACGCGGACGAGTGGGCCAAGAAGAAGGACAAGAAAGGGCTGCTCGAGAAGTAGGCTAGACCGTGATGCGCGTGCCGAGCTCGACCACGCGCTCGGGCAGCAGCTTGAAGTATTCCGATGCCGGTGGCGCGTTGCGCTGCATCCAGCGGAACAGCGTGCGGCGCCAGGTGAAGAGTCCGCGCCGGGTGGCGGGCGCGATGCTTGTCTTGCCGAGAAAGAAGGTCGCTTCCATCGGGTCGATCACCAGCCCGTGGCGCCGCAGCAGCCGCAGCCCCTCCGGCACGTCGGGCTCCTCCATGAAGCCGTAGCGCAGCGTCGCCTGGTAGACACGGCCGCGCTCGAGCACGCGCAGCTCGGTGCGGTCGCTCTCGGGCACGCGCGGCCGCTCGGTATCCGAGATCGTCAGGAACACGGTGCGCTCGTGCAGCACCTTGTTGTGCTTGAGGTTGTGCAGCATCACCGCTGGCACCGCCTCGGGATCGGCCGACAGGTAAACCGCGGTCCCGGGCACGCGCGGCACCGCGGGGTCGCACACCTCGGCCAGACGCGAGAGCGGCACGCGCCGCGCGGCCTCGCGCGCCGCGAGCACGGTTCCGCCACGCTTCCAGGTGGTCAGGATCGCGAACAGCACGAGGCCGCAGGCGAAAGGGAACCATCCGCCGTCGGCGAACTTGGTCGCGTTGGCGGCGAAGAACAGGAACTCCACCAGGCCGATCGCGGCGAGCAGCAGGAGAAACAGCGGGTTCGCGCGCTTGGGCAGCGACCACGCGACGATCGCGATCAGCGCGGTGGTGAGCACCATGGTGCCCGACACGGCGATGCCGTAGGCGTTGGCGATCGCGCTCGAGGACTTGAAGCCGAGCACGACCAGCAGCACCAGCGCGAGCATCGTCCAGTTGACCGGCGGCACGTAGATCTGGCCGCGCTCGGTCGCCGAGGTGTGCCGCGTCGGCATGCGCGGCAGATAGCCCAGGCGCGCCGCCTGCTGGGTGACCGAGAACGCGCCCGTGATGGTCGCCTGCGAGGCAATCACCGTGGCCGCGGTGGCGAGCAGCACCAGCGGCACGAGAAGCTCCTGCGGAGCGAGCAGGTAGAACGGGTTCTTGAGCGCGGCCGGATCGCGCAGGACGAGCGCGCCCTGGCCGAAGTAGTTGATGACCAGCGACGGGAACACCAGGGCGAACCACGCGAGCCGGATCGGCGCGCGGCCGAAGTGCCCCATGTCGGCGTACAGCGCCTCGGCGCCGGTGAGCGCGAGGAACACCGCGCCGAGCACGAGGAACGCGAGGCCGGGCGAGTGCATGGCGAAGCCGAGCGCGTGGCGCGGATCGAGTGCGCCGAGCACCGCGGGCGCGCGCGCGATCGACACCGCGCCGAGCACGGCCAGCGCCAGGAACCACAGCACCGTGATCGGCCCGAACAGCCTGCCGACCGCGCCCGTGCCGCGGCTCTGGATGGCGAACAGCCACACGAGGATGCCGACGGTGAGCGGCTCGACCCAGTGCTGGAGCGCTGGCGTCGCCACTGAAACGCCTTCCACCGCGGACAGCACCGAGATCGCGGGGGTGAGGATCGCGTCGCCGTAAAAGAGCGACGCGCCGAAGATGCCGAGCGTCGCCACGGTCCACGCGAGCTGCGGGTGCGCGCGCGTCACGCGCATCGCGAGCGCGAGCAGCGCGAGGATGCCGCCCTCGCCGCCGTTGTCGAAGCGCAGCACGATGCTGACGTACTTGAGCGACACGACCAGCGTCAGCGACCAGAACATGAGCGACAGCACCGCGAGCACGTTCGCTTCGCTCAGCGGCAGGCCGTGCGCACTGCCGAACGCTTCCTTGAACGCGTAGAGGGGGCTGGTGCCGATGTCACCGAACACCACGCCGAGCGCCGCGAGCGTAAGCACCCCGAGCGACGATTTTTCTGTACCTTCCGGACGGCGCATTTCAGCGAGGTTACAGGACGGGATAAGGCGGCGGACTATACCGCGCGCTCATTGTGCAGCGCAACATCAGTCTCTTAACGCCGTTTTTACGTCCCGCTAAGTAGATTGCTCCTCCTCCCTTCACCAAGCTTTCCCCGGGGAATGTCCATGGACCTCGCCTTCCTGCTTCTCACGGCGGTGCTGTTCGGGCTGACCGTTGGTCTTGGCCTTTTATGCGATCGCCTGATGGAGAAGAAATCGTGACCGGCTTCATGTGGCTCGCGCTCGTCCTCGCGGTCGCGCTCGGCATCTATCTCGTCTACGCCCTGCTGAACGCGGAGGACTTCTAGATGAACGCGTTCCTGCAATGCGCCGTGTACGTGATCGTGCTGATCGCGCTGGCAAAGCCGCTCGGCGCCTACATGGCGAACGTGTACGAAGGGCGCTACCGCTTTCTCGCGCCGCTCGAAAACCTCGTCTATCGCCTCTCCAGCGTTAAGCCGGAGGACGACATGGGCTGGAAGCGTTACTTGTGGGCGACGCTCTGGTTCAACCTGTTCGGCTTCATCGCCGTGTACGCGCTGCAACGGTTGCAGGACTTCCTGCCGCTCAATCCCCAGAAGATGGCGGCGGTGTCTGCCGATTCGTCGTTCAACACCGCGGTGAGCTTCATCACCAACACTAACTGGCAGGGCTACGCGGGAGAGACGACGATGAGCTACCTAACGCAGATGCTTGGGCTCGCTGTGCAGAACTTCCTCTCGGCGGCAACCGGCATGGCGGTGCTGATCGCGCTCATACGAGGCTTCGCGCGCAAGCAGGCGAATGGCATCGGCAACTTCTGGGCCGACGTGACGCGCTCGACCGTTTACATCCTGCTGCCGCTTTCCCTCCTGCTCGCCTGCGTCCTGGTGACGCAGGGTGTTGTGCAGACCTTCGCGCCGTACAAGACGGTTCAGCTGCTGCAGCCGGTGCAGTACGTGGCGGACGGAAAGACCGTCACGGCGACCACGCAGACGCTGCCGCTGGGGCCGGCTGCCTCGCAGGTGGCAATAAAGCAGCTCGGCACCAACGGCGGCGGCTTCTTCAACGTCAACTCGGCACATCCCTTCGAGAATCCGACGCCGCTCTCCGATTTTCTTGAGCTGCTCTCGATCCTGCTAATCGGCGCGGCGCTGTGCTACACCTTCGGCCGCATGATCGGCGACACGCGCCAGGGCTGGGCGCTGCTCGCGGCCATGACGATCGTCTTCGTCGGCTTCCTCGCGATCTGCCTCGCGTCCGAACAGGCGGGCAATCCGATCCTCGCCAAGCTCGGCGTGTCGCAGCCGCTCGGCAACATGGAAGGCAAGGAGCTGCGCTTCGGCGTCACCGACTCGGCGCTGTGGGCGACCGCCACCACGGCGGCGTCGAACGGCTCCGTGAACGCGATGCACGATTCGTTCACGCCGCTCGGCGGGCTCGTGCCCATGGTGCTGATGCAGCTCGGCGAGATCGTATTCGGCGGCGTCGGCTCCGGCCTGTACGGCATGCTGGTGTTCGCCATCGTCGCCGTGTTCATCGCCGGCCTCATGGTCGGCCGCACGCCGGAGTACGTCGGCAAGAAAATCGAGTCCTTCGAGATGAAGATGGCCGCGCTCGCGGTGCTGTTTCCCTTCGCCGCGGTGCTGATCGGCACGGCCGTCGCGGTGGTGCTGCCGGCCGGCACCTCGAGCATGGCCAATCCGGGCGCGCACGGCTTCTCCGAGGTGCTCTACGCCTTCTCCTCGGCGGGCAACAACAACGGCAGCGCCTTCGCCGGACTGAACGCGAACACCCCCTTCTACAACACCGCGCTCGGCATCGCGATGTGGGTGTCGCGCTACTGGCTGATCGTGCCGGTGCTCGCGCTGGCGGGCAGCCTCGCGCGCAAGAAGCGGGTGCCGCCGAGCACGGGAACGCTGCCCACGCACACGCCGCTGTTCGTCGGCTTTCTCGTCGGCACGGTGCTGGTGATCGGGGCGCTCACCTTCGTCCCGGCGCTCGCGCTTGGCCCGCTCGTCGAGCAGCTGCAGCTCTGGAGCCGCTGACATGGCTTCCGCGACCCACGCCCTGAAGACGCTCAGCGCGCCGATCCTGAAGCGCGCGGTGCTTGAGTCGTTCATAAAGCTCGATCCGCGCGTGCAATGGAAGAACCCCGTCATGTTCGTGGTGCTGGTCGGCAGCGTGCTGGTCACGCTGCTGTGGCTCTTCGGCGGCGGAACCGAGTCCTCCGCGTTCGTGCTCGCCGTGGCATTGTGGCTGTGGTTCACCCTGGTGTTCGCGAACTTCGCCGAGAGCGTGGCCGAAGGCCGCGGCAAGGCGCAGGCCGCGGCGCTGCGCGGCACGCGGCGTGACGTGATGGCGAAAAAGCTGCCCGAGGCGCGCCGCGACGCGCCGTGGAGCATGGCTTCGGGCTCCGCGCTGCGCAAAGGCGACGTGGTCCTCGTCGAGGCGGGCGACCTGATCCCCGCCGACGGCGAGGTGATCGAAGGCGCGGCGACGGTGGACGAGTCCGCGATCACCGGCGAGTCCGCGCCGGTGGTGCGCGAGTCGGGCGGCGACTTCTCGTCGGTGACTGGCGGCACGCGCGTACTGTCCGACTGGCTGATCGTGCGCGTCACCGCGAATCCCGGCGAGACCTTCCTCGATCGCATGATCGGCCTGGTGGAAGGCGCAAAGCGCCAGCGCACGCCGAACGAGATCGCGCTCTCGATCCTGCTCGCCAAGTTCACGCTGATCTTCCTGCTCGCCTGCGCCACCCTGCTGCCGTTCTCCCTGTACGCGGTGAAGGCAGCGGGGCATGGCGCCCCGGTGTCGATCGCTGTCCTGGTCGCGCTGCTCGTGTGCCTGATCCCGACCACGATCGGCGGGTTGCTGTCGGCGATCGGCATCGCCGGCATGGACCGCATGATTCGCGCCAACGTCATCGCCACCTCCGGTCGCGCGGTCGAGGCCGCGGGCGACGTGGACGTGCTGCT
>DATGDH010000130.1:0-14350 GCA_035310985.1 Burkholderiales bacterium | reverse complement strand
CTGCACGCTCGGATTGGGATGGGTCTGCAGCTGCGCCTCCAGGGTCTGGATGTACTGACCCATCTGCGTCACCAGATTCGCGAGCATCTGGTTCTCGTTCTGCACCGACATCGCGATCTCGCGCAGGTCCATCGACCATTCGCGCCCCGTCGCCTCGTCGGGCGCCGCGGACTTGAGCTTCTGCGCAAGGGTCTGGATGTTCTGGATCAGCGTCTGCGACTCCTGCTCGACCTGCAAGACCTGGTTCTGCGCGTTGCTGTAGTCCATGGTTTGATCCTGAATGAGAGTGGGTGCCCCTCGGACACGCGCCGGCCGCGACAGTTCCGGAGCTTGCGCGTGCTTCAGTTTCCGGTGCCACTCGCGGTAACATTGGGCATGTCCTTCCCACAACAGATCGCGCGCTGGAACGAGCGCTTCGGCGGCGACGATTACCACTTCGGCACCGAGCCGAACGTCTTCCTCGCCGCGCAGGCGCAGCGCCTGCGCGCCGGCATGAGCGCGCTAAGCGTCGCCGACGGCGAAGGCCGCAACAGCGTGTGGCTCGCGCGCCACGGCCTGAGCGTGACCGCCTTCGACGTCTCGCCGGTGGGCGTCGACAAGGCGCGCCGACTGGCGCGCGAGGCCGGCGTGACCGTCGATCATCGCGTCGCCGACATAAACGACTGGGACTGGGACGCGGCGCGCTACGACCTCGTGGTGGCGATCTTCATCCAGTTCGCCTCGCCGCCCGAGCGCGCGCGCATCTTCGCTGGCATGATGCGCGCCCTCGCGCCCGGCGGCCTGCTCCTGCTGCAGGGCTACACGCCGCGCCAACTCGTTTACAAGACCGGCGGCCCCGGCGTGGCCGAGAACCTGTACACGGCGGAGTTGCTGCGTAACCAGTTCGCCGCGCTCGAGATCCCGCATCTGGCCGAGCACGACGGCGAGATTCACGAGGGCAAGGGCCACGACGGCATGTCGGCGCTCGTCGACCTGGTGGCGCGCCGGCCGGCGTGACGATTGACGTGGATCAAAGGCTGCCTGCGGCTGCACGCTATAAATGCGGACTGAAGGGCTGATTTCCGGCCCATCCGTGGGGGATTTGCAATGGATCGCTTGAAAGTCGCAGGCGCGACAGCGCTCCTGGCGCTCGCGCTGCCCGGCGTCGCGGTGGCCCAGGATGCGACTTGGACCGTCAATCCGGGGCTGACGGACACGTGGACGTTCCAGCTCGGCGCGTACATCCCTTCTGTGGACACCACGGCGCACCTCAACAGCACCTCGGGCGCGATCGGGACTTCGGTCAGCCTGGAAGACGACCTCGGCTTCTCCGACCGCAAGACGCTCGGTTCCTTCTTCGCCGCCGCGCGGCTCGGCCAGCGCTGGAAGATCGATTTCGAGTACTTTCAGCTCGATCGCAGCAATTCGCGGTCGATCAGCAAGACCATCAACTGGGGCGACAAGACCTACCCGATCAACACGACCGTCGAAGGGAAGTTCGACTCCACCGTTTACCGCCTGAGCGGCGGCTATTCGTTCGTGAAGAGCGACCAGGCCGAGCTGGGCGCCTCGCTCGGGTTGTTCGTCACCGACTTCAAGTCGTCGCTTTCGGCGTCGACGATCGGCGGGCAGGCGGCCGACACGCTCGCGCCGCTGCCCACGATCGGGCTGTACGGCGCGTATGCTTTCTCGCCGAGATGGCTGCTGACGGGGCGGGTGGACTACTTCTCGCTGAACTACAGCGATTACGACGGCTCGCTGACCAGCGTCACCGCGGGCATCGATTACCGTTTCGCGCGCAACTTCGGCATCGGCGCGGGCTACCGCTACGTCGACTACGACCTGACCGTATCGAAGTCCGACTTCAACGGCGGCGTGCGCTACAAGTTCAGCGGTCCCACCGTGTACGCGATCGCCTCGTTCTGATTGGTCAGGCGGTAAGGGCGTTGCGCGGCGCAGCTGAGCGCAGCATCCAGGCGGGCGCGCCGACTGCGACCTTGCGCAGGCATTCGCGGTAGCCGGTCTCTCCGGTGATCAGGCCCGCGAAGAGCGCGTTCATCGCCTCGTCGCATACGAGGTGGCGGAACGCGAAGCGTGGAAAGCCGAAGGCTGCGCGCGCCAGCCAGCGCGCCGCGCGCAGCTCGGGCAGCAGTTCGCGTCGCAGCCGCTGCGTGTAGGACGGCGCGTGCGCGTCGCATGCGCGCGCGAGATGCGCATCGGCGGCGAGCGCGGCGCTCCTCAGCGCGAAGTAGATCCCCTCGCCGAACATCGCCTCGGCCAGCCCCGCCGCGTCGCCGACGAGCGCCACCGGCCCACGCTCGAACGCGCCGGCCGGGTTGCCGATCGGGATCACGAATCCGCGATAGCCAAGCACGCGCCGCCCGCGCAGCGCCGGATAGCAGTCGATGAAGGCGTCCAGATGCCGGCGCAGCGCCTTGCCGCCGAATGGCGAGTAGACGCCCACGTTCAGATGGTCGCACTTGGGGAAGATCCATCCATAACCGCGCGGCATGGCGCCGAAGTCGAACAGCGCACGCTCTCCGAATCCATCCCCGTCGGCGTCGGGTGCCTGAACGAACGCTTCGAGCGCCGGAACGTTTGAGACGACCTCCCTCCCGAACAACTTCGCGCGCACCCCGCTGGCCGCGCCGTCCGCGCCGTAAAGGCGCCGTGCACGGAATGCCCTGTCGCGCGTCGTCGCGACGATCTTTTCACCCCGCAGTTCGGCGTCGATGAATGCGGCTTCAGGAAAGAACTCCGCGCCCGCCGCGCGCGCCCGCTCGAGCAGCAGCTGATCGAACTCGGCGCGCGTGACGGTGCAGCCCGCCGCGGGTACGACGTCCTTGACGATGGTGATTCGGTTGCGAAACGTGAGGAATGCGCCGGCGAGCCAGCGGTGCACGACCGGGGCGAGGTCGAGCCCCAATTGCGCGAGCGACTTGCGCGACAGGCCGCCGCCGCACACCTTGTCGCGCGGAAAGCGCGCCTTGTCGATGAGCGCGACGCGCTGCCCCGCGCGCGCCAGCAGGCACGCGAGGTGGGAGCCGGCCGGGCCGGCGCCCACCACGAGCGCGTCGTATGTTGCCCCACCCGGACGCGACATGCCGTCTCCTCGAGGCCAAGGCTTGCGCGAGCGTAGCAGCGCAGCGGCCGCAGTTCAACGTGCCGTCAGCCTGGCGTCACGCGCCCGGCGCGCGGCGCGCGTACCATGCGGACTGCCTATGATCGATCTGATACACATCCACCCGATGATCGTGCATTTCCCGATCGTGCTGTTCCTGCTCGGCAGCGCGCTCGAGCTCGTCGCGCTCGCGCGCGGCGGCGACCTCGCCCGCCGCGCGTGCCTCGCGAATATCGCGCTCGCCGCGATGGGCCTCGCGGCCGTGGGGGCGGCGGCGGCCGCCTTCTTCGGCGACATCGCCTTCGATCACGCGGTCGGGCTCGGCTTTCCGCGGGCGCCGCTCGAGCGGCATGCGGACTTCGGCTACACGACGATGTGGTTTCTGATTGTCTATGCGGCGCTGTATCTGCTCGCCTGGTGGCGCGGCTGGCGCCTCGCGGGCGGCCGCGGCTGGGCGTGGTTCGCCTTGAGCCTCGCCGGCGTCGCGCTCGTGCTCACGACCGCGTACTTCGGCGGCGACCTGGTGTACGGCATCGGCGTCAACGTAGCCCACGTGACTCCCTGAGGGGAGGCTTGCGCGCGGAAGGAATGCGACAATCGGCGCCGGAACGAAGCGCCATGTCCTTGCCCGCCCCCGATCTGGACGACCACCGGCTCCTGCGCGTGGTGGCCGTCGCCGTGGCCACGATCGCCGCGTGGTTCGCGCTGCGGCGCTGGCTCGCGCCGGGCTGGCGCGAGCCTGGCAGCCCTGAGCTCTATCTCGCCGGCATCGCCGGCGTGCTGCTTCTGCTCGTGCCCGCAGCGTTCGCGCTCGCCAAGCGCAGCGGTGCGAGCCGCGACCCGCGCGCCTGGTTCAACGCGCACGTCTACTGCTCGCTTGCCGGCGCGGCGCTGATCGCGGCGCATTCGGGCGGCTTCCTGCGGCGCCCGCCGGCGCTCCTGCTCCTCGCGCTGGTCGCGCTCGCCGCGCTCGGGGTGTGGGCACGCCTCGCCGGCGCGCGCCGCATGGCGGCCACGTTTGCCTCGAAAACGGGGACCTTCCGCATCCCGGACGAAGCGGCGCGCACACGCTTGCGGCGGCTGATCGCCGAGAAAGTTGTTCTTCTCAAGCAAATCGACCTGCAGGCGAATGAAGGCACCTTCTCCGTGACGCTTGCGCATCTGCTGCGCGCCCCGCGCCTGGCTCTCGCCTACCGGCGCCTCGCGCGCGAGGAAGCGGGCCTGCTCGGCACGCGCGCAGCAGTGGGCGCCGCGCAGGCGTGGTGGCGACCCCTGCACATGGCGCTCGCCTGGATCTTCGTGCTCGGCGTGCTGATCCACGTCGTGACGGTGACGTTCTTCGCCGGCTACGTCGCCGGCGGTGGACCGATTACTTGGTGGCACCTGACGGAATGGTGAGCGAACGACTCGCATTGATGATCGACCTGGAGCGCTGCACTGGGTGCAAGAGCTGCGAGGTGGCGTGCAAGCAGGAGCATCGCCTCGGCCCCGGCGAGTACCGCAACAAGGTCGTGTGGAGCGCCGGCTTGGCCGCGCCGGCACTCGCCTTTCTCACGCTCGCCTGCCAGCACTGCGAGCGCCCGGCCTGCCTGCGAGCCTGCCCGGTCAACCCCAAGGCGATCGCCAAGGATCCGTCGAGCGGCGTCGTGCGCGTGCTGGAGGACCGCTGCACGGGCTGCGGCGAATGCGTGATCGCCTGTCCGTACAGCGCGATGGGCTACGATGCGAAGGGGCATCACGCGGTGAAGTGCGATCTGTGCGCCGAGCGCCGCGCCGCGGGGCTCACGACCGCCTGCGCGAGCGTGTGCCCGACGCGCGCGATCAGCTTCGGCAAGCGCGACGAGCTGCTCGCGCGCGCCGGCGCTGACGACCGCCGCGTGCGCGACAACGACCACTTCCTGCTCGGCCCGGCGACCGTCTACCTCGAGCGGCTCGTGCCTGAGGAAACGGGCCGGCGGCCCGTGGCCGCCTCGGGCGCGATGCTCGAAGTGAGGCCCGAATTCCCCTATCGGGTCGAACGAAAAGACGCGGAGGCGGACCGGGTCGTTCCCGGCGGCTGCAATATCTGCTTCAACTGCTGCAGCACCAAGTTTCATTTCCGCGGCAAGGAGCTCGTCAAGATCACCGGCAACGACGACGATCCACTGCTTCAGGGGCGCGTGTGCCCCAAGTCTCAGCTCACGCTGCAGCTCTACCGCAGTCCGCACCGCCTGCTGTATCCGCAAAAGCGCGTCGGCGCGCGCGGCGAGGGCCGCTTCGAGCGCGTGTCGTGGGATCAGGCATTGGACGAGATTTCCGAAAGGCTCAAGAAAATACGGGATTCCTTCGGCAGCGAAGCCCTGGCTCTGTTCATCGGCACGCGCACCGGCATGCTCGATTACCTCGGCTACACGCGCCTGTTCGCGCAGCTGTGGGGCACGCCGAATCACGAGGGCACCGATCCCTTCTGCGCCAGCGGCAAGAACGTCGCCTACGAGCTCACCCAGGGGCGTATCGGCTCGGGCAACAGCTATACGCCCGAGGACATCGGCTCAGCCCGGATGTACCTCTACCTCGGCGACAACCAGGCCGAGACGCGCCCGGTGTACTTCGGCATGGTGAACGGCTGGCGGCTGCGCAACCGCGCGCACATGGTGGTGGTGGATCCGCGCCTCACGGTGACGGCCTCGAAGGCCGACCGCTGGCTCGCGATCCGCCCCGGCACCGACATGGCGCTCGGGCTCGCCCTCGCGCAGCACATCCTCGCCAACGACCTGCACGACAAGCGCTTCTGCGCCGAGTGGCTGCTCGGATTCGAGCAGTGGCGCGACTTCATCCTGGCGCGCGGCTATACGCCCGAGTGGGCCGCGCCGGTCACCGGCATCGCTCCCGCCGAGATCCGGCGCCTGGCCGAGGAGATCGCCGCCGCCGACGGCTGCGTCATCTTCGCCAGCCGCGGCGTCAACCAGCACTCGAACGGCACGCAGACGAACCGGGTGCTGATGTTCCTCGCCGCGATCACCGGCAACTGGGGCCGGCGCGGCGGCGCGTTCTTCAACATGAGCCACGGCACGCCGATCGCGCCGAACGCGCCGCCCGAGCGCCGCCCGAAGCTCGGGAAGCCGCGCGTGCGCCGCAGCCCGACGGGCTGGACCGAGGCGATGACGCGCGGCAAGCCCTACCCCATCAAGGCTCTCATCGCCTGCAACAACCCCATGTCGCTGTGGCCGGGGCAGGACGCCGCGCGCGAGGCGTTCCGCGCGCTCGACCTGCTGGTGCACATCGAGCTGTTCCCGAACGAGACCTCGGCCTTCGCCGACTACGTGCTGCCCGCGGCGACCGGCATCGAGAAGGGCGAGATCGGGCGCGGCAACGACGACCGCCGCATCGTGTGGATCGACAAGATGATCGAGCCGCCGGGCGA
This sequence comes from Burkholderiales bacterium, assembly GCA_035310985.1. Taxonomy (GTDB): domain Bacteria; phylum Pseudomonadota; class Gammaproteobacteria; order Burkholderiales; family SG8-39; genus DAHVFK01. The sequence continues at coordinate 7,847 of DATGDH010000130.1, read as the reverse complement.
GGCGAAGGCCGACGGCTGGATCTGGATCGAGCTCGGCAAGCGCCTCGGCATGGGCGACGTGCTGAAGGAGGCCTGGAAGGACCCGCGCGCGTTCTGGGACGAGGCGTGCATCGACAACGACCTGCTGCGCGGCGTGACGCAGAAGCGGCTGCACTCGGTGCCCTACCGCTGGGTGCGCCAGCCGGCGGCGAGCGAAACGGCGCCGGAGATCGAGACGCTTTACCTGGAAGGCACGAGCGCGGCCGGCGCGCCGCCGGGCCACCGCTTTCCGACCGCGAGCGGCAAGCTCGAGTTCTGGACCGAGGCGATGGAGGCGAAGTTCGCCGTGCTCGGCCTGTCGGCACTGCCCGAGTTCTACGCCGAGCGCGAGAGCCTCGCCGACCTGCCCTGGGTCGAGCTGCTCGATGGCGACGGCGATGCGGGCGTGCTCTCGCCCTTCTGCCGTCCCGACACCGGCGCGGCGCGCGCACGCATCGTCGCGCCCTCGCCCGACGCGCCGGGCGCGCGCCTGCGCGCGCGCGGCTTCGACACCGAGCTCGTCACCGGGCGCCCGCCCGCCGCGCACTTCCACAGTCTCACGCACTACTTCTGGCAGGCGCAGGAAATGTGGCCGGACCTGTACTGCCAGATCCATCCCGACAAGGCGGCGCGCCTGGGCGTCGCGGACGGCGAACGGGTGCGCGTCGAGACCGCCCATGGCGCGATCGAGGCGGTGGCCTGGCTGCACGCCGGCATCCGGCCTGAGGCGGTGTTCGTGCCGATCGGCTGGGGCGAGCGCCAGCCGTACCACCCTTGGCGCTCGGTCAACTTCCTCACCGACAAGACGCAGCGTGATCCCGTGTCGGACCAGACCAACCTGAAGGCGCTGCTCTGCCGGGTATCGCGCGTCGGCTAGGACGCGGCGGCATCGCGCCGCATCCGTCAGGAGGCGGCGGCTTCGCGCCGCCTTAGCAGCTGCTCGAACTCGGCCGCCTCGAGCGGCACGCTGTAGTAGTGCCCCTGCCACTCTTCGCAGCCGAGCGCCAGCACGCGCTCGAGCTGCGCGGCGGTCTCGACGCCCTCGGCGACCACCTCCAGGCCGAGCGTCCTGGCCATGGCGGTGATGGTGCGCACGATGCTCTCGTCTGCGGGATGCGTGGCCAGCTCACGCAGGAACGAGCGGTCGATCTTCAGCTTGTCGATCGGCAGGCGGCGCAGGTAGGCGAGGCTCGAGTAGCCGGTGCCGAAGTCGTCGATCGCGCAGCGCACCCCCAGCTCGCCGATGCGCCGCAGCGTCTCGGCGTTCTCGTCGAAATGCGCCATCAGGCTGCGCTCGGTCAGCTCGAGCTCGAGGCTGCACCCGTCCACGCCGTTCGCGGCGAGCGCCGCGCGCAGGCGCGCGGCGTATGCCTCGCCTTGCGCGAGCTCGGCCGCCGAAACGTTCAGCGCGAACCAGGGTCGTCCGCGCAGGCTGCGCTGCCAGGCGCCGATCTGCGACAGCGCGCGCTCGAGCGTCCATTCGCCGACTGCGCGGATCAGGCCGCACTCCTCGGCGAGCGGGATGAACTCCGCGGGCAGCAGCAGGCCGCGCTCGGGATGCTGCCAGCGCACCAGCACCTCGGCGCCGACCACGCGCCCGCCCGCCTCCGGCCGGCCGCGCACGACCGGCTGGTAGTGCAGCACGAGCTCGCCGCGCGCCAGTGCCCTGCGTAGCTCGTTTTCGGTGCGCAGCCGCCCCATCGCGCGCTCCATGAGCCCGGGCGAAGCGAGCCGGAAAGTGCCGCGCCCGCTCTCCTTGGCGTGATACATGGCCGCATCGGCGTTCTTCAGCAGCTCGGCGAAATCGCGTCCGTCGTCGGGATACACGCTGATGCCGATCGAGGCCGACACGTTCAGCATGCGCCCCTCGACGGTGAACGGGCGCGCCAGCACGTCCAGGATGCGCTGTGCGACCAGCGCCGCGTCCTCCGCGCCCTTCAGCCCGTTCCACACGAGCACGAACTCGTCGCCGCCCAGGCGCGCCAGCGTGTCCTCGCGCCGCAGCGTGTTGGACAGCCGCTCCGCGACCGCGCGCAGCAGCGCGTCGCCCGCCTGGTGCCCGAGCGAATCGTTCACCAGCTTGAAGCGGTCCAGGTCGAACAGCAACACCGCGAGGCGCGCGCGCACGCGCGCCGCCGCGAGGATCGCCTGCCCCGCCCGATCGGCGAGCAGCAGCTTGTTCGGCAGGCCGGTAAGCGCGTCGCGTGTGGCGAGATACTCGATGCGCTGCTCGGCCTGCTTGCGCGCCGTGATGTCCGCACCGGTACCGCGGTAGCCCTTGAGGCGCCCGTCCGCGTCGAGCACCGGCACTCCGCTCACCGACAGAAAGATCGCGCCGCCAGTCTTGGTGACCGCGCGGAACACCAGCTCGCGGAACGGTTTGGCCTCGCTGGCGTGGCGCATAAACCAGTCCTCGAGCGCTCGCGCTTCGCCGAGCGCCATGAAGTCCTGCGGCCGGCGCCCCAACATCTCGTGCCGCAGGAAGCCCATCACGTGCTCGACCCGCGCCGAGAGGTAGCTGTAGCGCCATTCGGCGTCGGTCTCCCAGACGTACTCGCCGGCGGCCTCGACCACGTCGCGGAAGCGCTGCTCGCGCTCGGCGAGCTCTTCGCGCGCCTTGCGCTGCTCGCTCACGTCGCGCACCACCGACTGCACGACAAGCCGCCCGCGCTCGAGATACGACACGCCGGCGGCCTCGACCAGGACGTCGCTGCCGTCCGCGCCGCGCAGCCGCCTTTCCTCGAAGCGCGTGCTGCCCGGGCCGGCGAGCAGGTACTGGAGGCGCTCGCGGAAGCGCTCGCGCTCCTCCGGCCGGACGAAGTCCTCCAGCCGCAGGCCGATCAGCTGGCGCGGCGCCCCGGCGCGCAGGATGCGCGCCGCTGCCTGGTTCGCGTACTCGATCAGGCCGCCGCTGTGCACGATCACGCCGTCGGGCTGCAGCTCGATCAGCGAGCGGTAGCGCTGCTCGGCCTCTCGCACCGCCTGGTCGGCCCGCTTGCGCACTTCGATGTCCATAGCGGTGCCCGACATGCGCCGCGCGCGCCCGTCCGCGGCGCGCTGGATGACCCGGCCGGTGGATTGCAGCCAGCGCCAGTCGCCCGCGGCATCCCGCGCCCGATACTCGGCGCTGAAGCTGGGCGCCTGGCCCTTCAGCGCCTTGACGAAGGCCTCGCGCACCGCCGCGCGGTCGTCGGGATGCACTTCCTCGAGCACGCCGGCGATGTCGGCGTCGTCCGACGCGGGCTTGCGCCCGAGCAATCGCACCCAGCCGGTGCCGAAGTGCGTCATGCCGGCCTCGAGGTCGCAGTCCCAGGTTGCGAGGCTGCCGCCCTCGAGCGCGAGCTCGAGGCGTTCCTTGGCCTCGCTGAGCGCGCGTTCCGCACGCCGCTGCTCGGTGACGTCGCGCCCGACGCCGCGGTAGCCGAGGAACCTGCCCTCCGCGTCCACGCGCGCCTGGCCCGACACGATGTGCACCACGCGCGCACCGCGCTCGTCGGAGCGCGCGATCTCCAGATCGAAGAACGGCTGATGCGTGTCAACCTGCTCCAGGTGATGCGAAAGCGCCTCGGGAGCCACTTCTACGCCGGGCGCCTCCCAGAAGCGCTTGCCGTACACGGCGCCGTGGCCAAAGATCATCATCACCGGGGCTCCGCCGCTCACCCAGGTGATGCGGTGCTCGGCGTCGGACTCCCAGAACCAGTCCGCGGTTAGCGCGGTGAGGCTGCGAAAGCGCTCGCTGTCGGAGCGCAGCGCGAGGATCTCGTCCTCGCCGCGGCGCAGCGATCCCTGCACCAGCACGAAGATGAAGCCGCCAGCGACCAGCGCGAGAAGCGCCGCATCGAGCCCGGCCTCGGCCTCGGCCGACAGATAGCTCGACAATGCGAACCTGAGCGCCAGCGCGAGCGGGCCGATGATGGCCAGATACAGCGCGACGCCGCGCAGGAATGGATCGCGCCGGATGCGCGCGAGGAGGAGCTCTAGGCGGCGCACCGGCTGCTCAGCGCGCACCGCCCGCGTCGTACGGCGGCGGGGCGACCTTGAGCACCTCATCGATGGTGGTCAGGCCGGCGCCGACCTTCATCGCACCGCTGATGCGCAGCGGTTTCATGCCTTCCTTGTACGCCTGGTCGCGCAGGCGCGCCACGTCCGCGTTGGCCGCGACCAGGTCCTTGACGCCGCTCGAGCAGACCAGCGTCTCGTAGATGCCGACGCGCCCCTGAAAGCCCGTCATGCGGCACTCGAGGCAGCCGATGGGCTTGTACACCGCGGCCGGGCGCTTGGACTTCCAGGGTGCGACGAGCGCGTCCCAAGCGTCGATGTCTTCGCTGCGGTTCAGCTCGGTCTTGCGCTTGCACTTCGGGCACAGGGTGCGCAGCAGGCGCTGCCCCATGACGCCGTTCACCGTGGCGTTCAGCAGGTAGGGCGCCACGCCCAGCTCGAGCAGCCGCGTGACCGCGCTCGGCGCGTCGTTGGTGTGCAGCGTCGAGAGCACCAGGTGGCCCGTCAGGGCCGCCTGCACCGCCATCTCGGCGGTCTCCAGGTCGCGGATCTCGCCCACCATGATGATGTCCGGGTCCTGGCGCATGAGCGCACGCAGGCCTTCCGCGAAGCCGAGCTCGATCGCCGGCTGCACCTGCATCTGGTTGAACAGGGGCTCGACCATCTCGATCGGATCCTCGACGGTGCAGACGTTGACGTCCGGCGTCGCGAGCTGCTTGAGGGTCGAGTACAGCGTAGTGGTCTTGCCCGAGCCGGTCGGCCCGGTCACCAGCACGATGCCGTTCGGCCTCTCTGTCATCTCCTTCCAGCGCTGGTGGTCCTCGTCAGTGAAGCCGAGCTCGCGAAAATCCCGGATCAGTACCTCCGGGTCGAAAATGCGCATTACGAGCTTCTCGCCGAACGCGGTCGGCAGCGTGGACAGGCGCAGCTCGACCTCGTCGCCGTCGAGCGTGCGCGTCTTGACGCGCCCGTCCTGCGGGCGGCGCTTCTCAACCACGTCCATGCGCCCGAGGATCTTGATGCGGCTGGTCATCGCCTGCAGCACGGCGACCGGGATCTGGTACACCTGGTGCAGCACGCCGTCGATGCGGAAGCGCACGATGCCGGCCTCGCGCCGCGGCTCGATGTGGATGTCGCTCGCGCGCTGCTCGAAGGCGTATTGCCAGAGCCAGTCGACTACGCGCACGATATGCGCGTCGTTCGCGTCAAGCTGCTTGTTGCCGCTGCCCAGCTCGACCAGCTGCTCGAAATTCGACAGGCTCGCGCTGCCGACGGCGTTGCGGTTGGCGCCTTTGACCGACTTCGCCAGGTTGTAGAACTCGACCTGGTAGCGCTGGATGTCCGCGGGATTGGCGATCACGCGCTTGATGCCAAGCTTCAGAATGGCCGAGAGCTCGCGCTCCCACTCGCGCACGTAAGGCTCGGCGGTCGCGATCACCGCTTCCTTGCTGTTAACGCCGACCGGCAGGACGCGGAAGCGCGTCGCGTAGGCGCTCGACATCACCTCGGTGACGGCCGAGAAGTCGATCTTCAGCGGATCGATGTGCAGGTATTCCATGCCGACGCGCTTGGCGAGCCATTCGCTCAGCGCGTCGAGCGTCAGCGGACGGCCCGCGGAACCCGCGGTCTTCAGCTTGTGGTCGGCGAGAACCACCAGCGGGTGCTGGCTGCCGCGGTAGTAGCGCCGCTCCTTCTTCAGCAGTTCGGCGGTCGCGCCGTCGAGCAGCCGGTCCTCGACCAGCCAGTCGATCACTTCGACGAGCGCCAGGCGGCGCTCGGCGGCGGGAGTCTGGACCGCTTGCTGCATGCAGTACCCTCGAAATTACGTGAAACACTATACCTTAACGCTAGAATCCGCCATGGCTTTTACCCGTCGTTCGGGGCCCCTCGCGCAAGATGTCACACTGCGCGAAGTATGGGCCTGGAGCATGTACGACTTCGCGAACTCCGGCTACACGACGGTGGTGATTACGGCGGTGTTCAACGCCTACTTCGTCGCCGCCGTCGCCCGCGCCGCGCACTGGGCCACCTTCGCCTGGACTGCCGCGCTGTCGCTGTCCTATGCCGCGATCGTCGTCACCGGTCCGCTGGTCGGCGCCTGGGCGGACGCGCACGCGGCGAAGAAGCAACTGCTGCTCGCCTCGACCGTCGGTTGCGTCCTGTCGACGGCGCTGCTGTGGTTCGCCGCGCCCGGCGCGGTTGCGCTCGCGATCGTGCTGGTGATCGTGTCCAACTTCTTCTACGGCAGCGGCGAGAACCTGATCGCCGCTTTCCTGCCCGAGTTGGCCGACTCGCGCGCCATGGGCCGTGTCTCCGGCTGGGGCTGGAGCTTCGGCTACCTGGGAGGCATCGTCTCGCTCGGGCTGTGCCTCGCCTACGTCACCTGGGCGCAGCGCGCGGGCCAGCCGGCTTCGTCGTTCGTGCCGGTTACCATGCTGATCACCGCGGCGGTGTTCGCACTTGCCGCGACGCCGACCTTTCTCTTCCTGCGCGAGCGCGCGGTGCCGCAACCGCTGCCCGCGGCGGGCGCTCTGCGCGGGGCCTGGGCCCGCGTTAACGCGACGCTGCGCCACGCGCGCGAGTTCCGCGACTTGCGCAGGTTCCTGCTGTGCACCGTGTTCTACCAGGCGGGCATCTCCGCGGTCATCGCGCTGGCGGCGATCTACGCGGAGCAGTCAATGAAGTTCACCACCCAGCAGACGATCACGCTCATCCTGGTGGTCAACTTCACCGCCGCGGCGGGCGCCTTCGCTTTCGGCTACCTGCAGGACGCCATCGGCCACGTGCGCGCCGTGGCGCTCACGCTGCTCGGCTGGATTGCGATGGTGCTCATTGCCGGCCTGGCGAGCAGCGCGGCCGCGTTCTGGCTGGCAGCGAACATCGCCGGTCTATGCATGGGATCCTCGCAGGCGGCGGGGCGTGCCGTGGTGGGCTATCTCGCCCCTCCGCCACGGCTTGCCGAGTTCTTCGGGCTGTGGGGCCTGGCGGTCAAGACCGCGTCGATCTTCGGCCCGATCACCTACGGGATCGTCACCTGGGCGTTCGCCGGCAACCACCGCCTCGGCATTTTCGCCGTCGGCGCCTACTTCGTCGTCGGCCTGATCCTGCTCGCGGGCATCGACGTCGAGCGCGGGCGGCGTGTGGCGCTCGCTGCCGCCTAAGGCGACCTGGCTGGCATACGTGTAAGGCCCCCCAGTCCGCCCTTCCACAATGCGGAACCTTCGCGTGTCTCGTGTGCCTCCCCCTCAATAATTGAGACTCAGTACGCTATGATCGCTTCCCCACCCCGCACGCGCGAAGGAGTCATGTCATGACCATTAAGGTCGGAGACCGCCTGCCGGACGCCAAGCTCAGCGAATCGTATGACTTTGACGCCACCGGCTGCCCCCTGCCGCCCAAGGAAGTAAGCGTCGCTGATGCGTCGAAGGGCAAGAAGATCGTCATCTTCGGGCTGCCCGGCGCCTACACACCCACCTGCTCGGCGAAACACGTGCCGAGCTACGTCGCCAACCTTGCGAAGCTCAAGGCGAAGGGCGTGGACGAGATCTGGTGCGTAGCCGTAAACGACGGCTTCGTAATGAACGCCTGGGGCCGCGACGAGAAGGCGAGCGGCAAAATCCGCATGCTGGGAGACGGCAGCGCCGAATTTACGAAGAAGCTCGGGCTGGAGCTGGACTTGAGCGCGCGCGGCATGGGTTTGCGGATGCAGCGCTTCTCCATGCTGGTGGAAAACGGGGTCGTCAAAAAGCTGAACGTCGAGGCCCCCGGCAAGTACGAGGTGTCCGGCGCCGAGACGATGCTCGCCCAGCTCGGCTAGCCTCCACTTCCCC
>DATGDH010000129.1:0-23253 GCA_035310985.1 Burkholderiales bacterium | reverse complement strand
CCACAGCGACTCGGGATTGAGGTCGTCCAGGTCCACGTCCTCGATCGCCTCGATCCAGGTGGTCTCGAGGGCGGCGGTGCCGCCGATGATCGCCAGGTAGGCGCCGCCGAGCTCGCGGAACGCCCCGAGCGAGCCTTCGCGCAGCCCGCCCTTGCCGATGATGAGGCGCACCCCGTACTGCTGCATGAGCGGACGCGTGAAGCGCTCCATGCGGTCGCTGGTCGTCGTGCCGATGCACACCGGAGCGTAGCCCGCCGGATGCGCCACGCTCTTCGGCACGCGCTTGACGTTGGGCGCGGTATGGATCACGGCGTGTCCCGCGAGATCGAAGCGCGTCCTGCGGCCGCGGTCGAACATGTGGATCTGCGTCGCGTCGCGGATGCCGAACAGCGTGCCGTTCAGCGTGACCGTGTCGTTCGCGCGCAGCGCGCGCGCCTCGCGCTCGCCGATCGGCATGTCGAACTCGTGGTGCGCCATGTCAGCTCTTCTCGCCGAGCAGCGCCTTCTTCAGGTCGTCCTGTGCCGGGTGCTCGCCGATCCAGATGCGCAGCAGCGCCTGGTAGAAGTCCTCGCCGGCGATCGGCTTGCCGCGCGCGGTGCCGTCGACGACGATCACCGTGCCGCTGCCCGGAATCCAGTCGAGCGAGATGTTCATGCCGTCCTTCGTCTCGCCGACTTCCTTCATGACGGCCGCGAGCGCCTCGACGCGCGGCTCGAGCGCCGCGGTCTCGGCGGCGCTGTGGTTCTTCTCGATGCCCTCGCGCAGCGCGCCGGTGAAGGTGTCCGCGCCCACGTCGCGCAGCATGTGGATCGCCACGCGCTTCGGCCCCGGCTCCGAGATGAGCTCCGCCGCCTGCGCGCTGGTGCGCGCCACGTACAGGCCGGCAACGTAGACCTTGAAGAACAGCCGCTTGCGCAGGCCGGCGCCGTTCAGCATGAGCGTCGCGCCCGACACCTGCACGCTCGGCGCGAGCGTGACGCCCGCCACCTCGGCCGCAGCCGACGGGAAGGCGCAGACTGCAAGCAAGACGAGCAGCGCGGCGCGCAGGCTAGTAACCATATTCGACCCCCCCAGGACGGAATGTTGCGCGCGCACGGCGCGCGGAATGACATTGCATGTTGACCGCAACCGGATTCATCGTGATGTGCGTGGCCGCGGTCTCGACGTGCACCGCGAAGGCTGTCGCGTCGCCGCCCAGGCCCTGTGGCCCGACGCCGAGCTGGTTGACCGCACGCGTGAGCTCGGCCTCGAGCCGCGCGCCCTCCTCGTCCGCGCACGCCGTGCCGAGCGCCCGCGTGGCGGCCACCTTGGCGAGGTGCATGCACAGATCGGAGGTGCCGCCGACGCCCACGCCGACGATCGTCGGCGGGCAGGTCTTGCCGCCCGCGGCGAGCACGCAGTCGACGACGAAGGTCTTGATCGCGTCGATGCCCTCGGCGGGAATCGCCATGCGCAGGAACGAGTTGTTCTCCGAGCCCGAGCCCTTGGGCACCATCTCGATCGCGAGCGTCTCGGGCTCATCGCTGAAGTCGATGTTGATCACCGGGATGCCGCGCCCGCAGGAGGTGTGCTCGTTCTTGCGCGTCACCGGGTGCACGACCGACGAGCGCAGCGGATACTCGCGCGTGGCGCGCTCGCAGCCCTGGCGGATCGCCTCCTTGAGGCGCGCGCCGTCCAGCTCGACGCCGCGGCCGATCGACACGTTGTAGATCGGGATGCCGGTGTCCTGGCAGAGCAGATTGTCGCTGTCCTCGGCCACCCGGATGTTGGTGAGCATGGTGCCGAGCACGCTCTTCGCCGTGGCGTTCGTCTCGCCGCGCACCAGCGTGTCGAAGCCCCGCTTGACGTCGGGCGGCAGCAGCTTGAGCGCCCGGATGTACAGCTCCTTGGCCGTTTCCTCGATCTGCCCCGGATCGACTCTCATGACGGCATTCTAGCCGCGCTCAAAGCGCCAGCGCGAAGGCGAGGCCGACGACGAGCGCAAGCGCCGCGGCGGCGGCGGCCAGGCTCTTCTGCCAGTCGCGCCAGGGCAGGAATTCGAGCGCCAGCAGGCGCAGCCCGCCGGAGAGGTGGGCGGCGAGCAGCAGCACCAGGCCCCACTCGCCGAAGCGCACCAGCGGCCGGTCGGTCCAGCGCAGGAAGGCGTCCAGCCGCGCAGCCTCGTGCAGCGCCAGGCCGAGCACCCAGAAATGCGCCGGCAGGTAGAGCGCCAGCAGGATCCCCGAGACCCGGTGCACGACGAAGGCCCAGTAGGCCGGATGATTGCGCGCGCGCAGAGCGGCTTTCACAGGAATACCCCCAGGATCGCGCGCGCGCCGAGCCAGGCGAGCGCGAGCGCGAAGGCAGCGAGCGCCGCGTCGCGCGAGCGTCCGCGCCAGCCGAGCCATTCGCCGAGCACCGCGCGCAGGCCGATCGGCGCGTGCACCACGACCGCCAGCAGGAACAGCGCGTAGAAGCCGAGCCACAGGGCGTTGCCGCGCGTGCGGGACAGGATCTCTGCCGCGCCGAGGCCCGCGTGGACGGCGTACATCATCGTGGCGAGGTGCACCGCGACGCACAGCGCGAGCACGGCGGCGCTGGCGCGCTGCGCGCTCCACAACAAGGCCTCGCCGCGCGCGCTCACAGCTTGCCCCGCAACGCAGCGCGTGCCGCCGCGCGCTTCAATCCGGCGATGCCGGCGGTCGGCGCAATGCCCTTGGGACAACGCTCGCTGCAGCTCATGTGCGTGTGGCAGGCGTGGCAGCCGGCGTCGCCGGCGACCGCGCGCAGGCGCTCGGCGCGCGCCGCGTCGCGCTCGTCGCGCTCGAGCGACCAGGCGCGGTTCAGCGCCGCGGGCCCGAGATAGTCCGGGTTCCAGGCGACCACGTCGCAGGAGCTGTAGCACACGCCGCAGCCGATGCATTCGATCGCCGCATCGACGTCGCGGCGCGCGGGCGTCTGCGGCGCGACGCGCGCGAAATCGTCGGCGCGCGTACGGGTGCCGCTGAACTGGCCTTTCGCGCGCGCCCATTTGTCGAAGAACTCGCGCATGTCGGTCACCAGGTCGCGGATCACCGGCAGGTTGGCGAGCGGCGCGATTTCGAGCGCATCGCCGCGCGCGACCTTGTCGACGTGCGTGCGGCAGGTCCAGCGCGCCACGCCGTTCACCGTCATCGCACAGGAGCCGCACATGCCCACGCGGCAGGCGAAGCGGTAGGCGAGCGCCGGCTCCAGCACGCGCTGGATGTGCGTGACGACGTCGAGCACGGTCTGGCTCGCGTGCCGCGGCACCTCGAAGGCCTGGAAAGCGCCCTCGGCGCCGCCGCGCCAGACCCGCACCCGCAGCACGCTCACGCGCTTTCGTACAGCCGGGTGAGCACGAACTCGCGGTGGCCGAGCGCCTCGGCCGCGGTGAGCCGGCCGTTGGCAGTACGGAACATGGATTCGAGCAGCTTGTCGCCGGCCTGATCCGGCGTGAGCTCTCTTCGCAGGAGCCCGGACACGTCGACGTCGACGTGCTCGCCCATGGTGCGCACGGTGCGCGGGTTGGCGCACAGCTTGATCACCGGCAGGATGGGATTGCCGATCACGTTGCCCTGTCCAGTCGGGAAGAAGTGCACCGCGAAGCCTGCCGCAGCGCACAGCGTGACCATCTCCGCCGCGGCCGAGGACGAGTCCATGAACCATAGGCCCGGACCGGTCGGCGCTTCGGCCTTGTCGAGCACGCCGTCGACCACGCACTTCCTGCCGATCTTCTGGATGTTGCCGAGCGCCTTTTCCTCGATCGTGGTGAGGCCGCCCTCGATATTGCCCTTGGTCGGCTGCGAGTCCATCAGGTCGCTCGTCTTGTGCCGCTCGACCACTTCCTGATAACGGTCGAACATGAACTGGAACTTCTTGCGCACCGCGTCGTTCCTGCAGCGCGCCGCGACCAGCTGCTCGCCGCCGGTGAGCTCGGTGGTCTCGCCGAAACAAAGTGTCACCCCGTGCGGGTAGAGCTTGTCGAAGGCATTGCCGACCGTCGGGTTGGAGCCGCAGCCCGAGGTCGTGTCTGACTCGCCGCACTTGGTCGAGACCCAGAGATCCTTGAGCGGGCGCTCTTCGCGGCGCTGCTCGCCTGCCCACTGCACGAACTCCTTGGCCGCCTTGGAAGCGCGCATGATGGTGTCGTGGTCGCCGTGCTGCTCGATGCCGAAGTAGGCCACCGGCTTGCCGGTCGCGGCGATGCCGTCGGCGACCTTTTTGCCCCAGCCCTCCTCGATGCAGATCACCACCACCGCGGCGACGTTCGGGTTGCAGCCGGTGCCGATCAGCGTACGGAAGTGCAGGTCGAGGTCGGCGCCGAACTGCAGCCGACCGTAGGGATGCGGCAGCGCCATCGTGCCCTTGATGTTGTTGGCCACCGCCTCGGCCGCAGCGTTCGAGATGTCGTCCACCGGCAGGACGATGACGTGGTTGCGCACGCCGACGCGGCCGTTTTCGCGCTTGTAGCCCCAGAAAGTCGCTTTCGACAGATCCATTGTCACCACCCTCATTTACCAGCGCTTCGTCTTGATGTTGTGGACGTGGGCGTGCTCGCCCTGCTTGATCGGCGCGACCACCTTGCCGATATCGACGCCGTACTTGATCACCGTATCGCCCGGCCGATAGTCCCTGAGCGCGACCTTGTGGCCGATCGGGATGTCGCTCTTGGCGACCACCTTGACGTCCTTATCGTCCTCCATGATCCAGCCGGAGAGCTGCTGTCCCGCTTTCACGCCCTCGACGACGACGACGCCGACGCCATCGCCCTCCTCGTGCACCACGAAATGAATCATCGTCTTCTCCGCTTGGCGAAGGCGTGCAGTCTAGGTTCGCCGGCGCCGGTAGTCAACTATATGAGTTGTATGACCTCGGTGCTACACTCGGCGCGCCATGAACCAGGTCCTCGATCGGGGCATCGCGGCGCCGCTCTACAAGGAGGTGAAGCGCCTGCTCACCCACAGCCTCGCGCAAGGGGAGTGGAAGGCGGGCGAGGCGCTGCCCTCGGAGACGCAGCTCGCGCAGCGCTTCGGCGTGTCGATCGGAACGCTCAGGAAGGCGATCGACGAGCTGGTGGCCGAGGGCGCGGTCGTGCGCCGGCAGGGGCGAGGCACCTTCATCGCCTCGCACGGCGCCACGCGCCTGATGTTCCATTTTTTCCACATCGTGCCGCATGAAGGCGAGAAGCAGTATCCGCGCACCGAGACGCTCGCCTTCCGCCGTGGCCGCGCCGCCGCGGCCGAAGCCGAGAAGCTCGGCCTCGCCGCCGGCGACCCTCTGCTGCGCGTCCGCAACCTCCTCTCGCTCGGCGGGGCGCCGGTGATTCTCGATGAGCTCGTGCTGCCGCGGCGCCTGTTTCCGGACCTGAGCGAAAAGATCCTCACCACGCGCGACAACACCATCTACCACCTCTACCAGACGCGCTACGGCGTGCACGTGCTGCGCACGAGCGAACGCCTGCGCGCCACCGTCGCCGATGCCGCCGCGGCGAAGCTGCTCGGGGTGAAAAAGGGCGCGCCGCTGCTCGAGATCGACCGCATCGCCTACACCTACCACGACGCGCCCGTCGAGCTGCGCCGCAGCCTGGTGAATACCGCCGCGCACGAGTACTTCTCGGACCTGCGCAAGTGAGCGCGCGGCGGCGCTTTCTCGCATCGCTCGGCGGGCTCGGCCTCGCCGCCGTGCTGCCGCGCACGGCGCAGTCCAAGCCGCGCTTCGCGGTTGATCCGTACGCGCTCGGCGTCGCAAGCGGCTACCCGAGCGCCGGCGGGGTCGTACTCTGGACGCGGCTCGTGGGCGACCTCGACCCCGCACCCATTCGCGTTCGTTGGGAAGTCGCCCTGGACGAGTCGATGCGCCATGTCGTCGCCTCGGGCGTGGAAAGCGCGACGCCGGAGTGGGCGCATTCGGTGCACGTCGAAGTGAGGGGTCTCGCGCCGGCGCGCCACTACTGGTATCGCTTCATGTCGGGCGACGCAGTGAGCCCAGTCGGGCGCACGGGCACCGCGCCGCGCCGCGACGCGCGCGTCGACCGGCTGCGTTTCGCCTTCGCTTCCTGCCAGCAGTACGAACAGGGCTACTACGGCGCCTGGCGACACGCGGTCGCGGACGATCCAGAGCTGATCGTGTTCCTGGGCGACTACATCTACGAGTCGTCGTGGGGGCGCGATCACGTGCGCGCCCAGGATCCCGGCGAGCCCTATTCGCTCGACGAGTACCGCATGCGCTACGCCTGCTACAAGAGCGACCCGGACCTGCAGGCGGCGCACGCGGCGTGCCCGTGGCTCGTCACCTGGGACGATCACGAGGTCGACAATGACTACGCCGCCGACCGCTCCGAGGACGGCATGCCGAGGGGCCGGTTCCTCGCGCGGCGCGCCGCAGCTTACCGCGCCTACTACGAGCACATGCCGCTGCCGGCACGCATGCGGCCGCAGGGACCGCACATGCGCATCTACACGCAGCTCGGCTGGGGCTCGCTTGCGCGCCTCTTCATGCTGGACGACCGGCAGTACCGCGCCTACCAGGTCTGCCCGCGCAGGCACGGCGGCGGCAACGTGGTGCGCGATGCCGAATGCCCGGCGCGCGGTGAGCCGGGCCGCAGCATGCTCGGCGCGCAGCAGGAGGCCTGGCTCGAGCGCGCCTTTGCCGGGTCGCGCGCCGGCTGGAACATCGTCGCGCAGCAAACGTTGATGGCGCAGTTCGCGCGCGGCACGGGCGCGGCGCGCCGCTTCTGGACCGACGGCTGGGACGGCTACCCAGCGGCGCGCCGCAAGCTGCTCGAGAGCATGGCGCGCCAGCGCCTCGCGAATCCGGTGGTGATCGGCGGCGACGTGCACTTCCACGCGGTCGCCGACCTGAAGACCGACTTCGACGATCCCGCCGCGCCGGTTCTGGCGAGCGAGTTGTGCGGCACCTCGATCACCTCCCAGGCGCGCGCGCAGGCCGAGCTCGACGCCGTGCGCGCGGACAATCCGCACGTCAAGCTCGCCGACGGCCGCTACCGGGGGTACGTGCGCGCCGAGCTGCGCACGCACGCGCTGCAAGCGGATCTGCGGGCCATGGCAACGGTGCGCACGCGCGACGCGGCGTGCACGACGCTCGCCTCGTTTGTGGTGGAGGACGGCCGGGCGGGTCCGCAGCGCGCCTAGCGGCAGCGCAGGTTGGCCGAGTAGTCCGTGACCGGCTTGGTGCAGTCGTGCTCGTTCACGCGGCGCAGCTCGTCCATCGGGGGCGGCGTGCGATCGAGCGGCGCCTCGGCGTAGTTGAACAGCGCACCGAGGACCACCGCGCCGGCCACCGCCGCGGCGCCGGATGCGCTGACTACGGTGACGGTCGCCGCGCCCGCCACGACCGCCGTGCCCGGCGGAGGCGGCGTCAAGGGGCCCGCCACCGTGTTGCTCGCGACCTCGACCTGGGTGTTCGCCGAGCAAGCTGACAGGGCGAGTAGAACTGCGAACCTGCGCATGCAATCCATTCTAGCCTCGCTCCCGCGGCCGGGCGCTATTGATCCATGTCAATTACGTCACTGCGGACCGGTTCAAGATGACCGGCAGGCGAAGTCCCGCCAAGAAAGGAATGCCATGGCCTACAAGACTATCCTGGTTCACCTCGACGCCGGCAAAGGAGCCGAGGCCTGCACCGAGATCGCTTTCTCGCTGGCACAGAAACCCGACGCGCATGTGGTCGGGCTGCACGCGCTCACGGTAGTGCCTCCGCCGAGCTGGGCGATGGCCGAAGCGGGGGTCGCCATCGCGGCCACGCGCAGCAAGGCGCTCGCCGAGATCGCGGCGCGCGCGCGCGGAATCTGGGACGCAGCGGTGCGGCGTGCCAACTGGAGCAAGTCGGAATGGCGCAGCTCGGCCGCGGACGCGCTCGAGGCCGTCACGCTGCACGCGCGCTACGCCGACCTGGTGGTGATCGCGCAGGACGACGGCAGCGGAACGAACGGCGTTTCCGGGCAGTTCGCACAGCGGCTGCTGCTCGCAGCGGGCAGGCCGGTGCTCGTCGTCCCGTACGCGCGCGAGAAGCGCCCGATCGGCGAGAACATCGTCGTCGCCTGGAACGCGGGCCGCGAAGCGACGCGCGCAGTGACCGACGCGCTGCCGCTCTTGCAGGCGGCGAGGCAGGTGAACGTCGCATCGTTCAATCCCGGCCCGCCGGACGGCGGGCACGGCCAGGTGCCCGGCGCCGATATCGCGCTGTTCCTTTCGCGCCACGGCGTGCGCGTGACGGTGTCGCAGTACCGCGCCGAGGATATCGACGTCGGCAATCAGCTCTTGTCGCGCGTCTCGGACCTGGATGCCGACCTGATCGTGATGGGCGCCTACGGCCGCTCGCGCGTGTCGGAGCTGATCCTCGGCGGCGTGACGCGCACGATCCTCGATTCGATGACGGTGCCCGTGCTGATGTCGCACTGAGGCGCGCGCCTCAGGCGCTCGCCGCGGCGCGCCGCAGCCGGTCGCGCACCGCCGTCCAGGCGGGCTGTTCGGGTGGCTCCTCGACGAGGATGCAGGCGCAGCGCGCTTCGTCCAGCTCGCGCAGTGCCGCGTACAGGCGGCGCGCGTATTCGGTGGGGTCGCGCGGCATACGCAGCCAGCGCGCCGCGCGCTCGTCGGGACGCGAGAACGCCAGCACCGCGACCTCACCCGTTGCGCGTGCGATCTCGGCATCGAGCGCATGCGCGGGCACGAGCCGCAGCTCGGCGCGCGGCGCGTAATGACGCTCGAGCGTGCCCGGGGCGCGCGGCGCGCGCTCATCCGGCGCGGCGACGGGCGCGCCGAGGGCGGCCTCCAGCTCGGCGCGCGAGATCGCTCCGGGCCGCAGCAACACGGCACGACCGCGCGACAGGTCGACGATCGTCGATTCGATGCCAACCTCGCTTGGCCCTCCCTCCAGAACAAGGTCGACGTCACCTCCCAGGTCGTGGCGCACGTGCTCCGCGCGCGTGGGCGAGACGCGGCCGAACCGATTCGCAGACGGCGCCGCAATGGGCGCGCCGAATTCGTGCAGCAACTGTCGCGCTACCGGGTGCGCCGGCACCCGCAGCCCGACCGTGTCCTGACCGCCGGTAACGAAATCGCCCGCACGCGGCGCGCGCTTGAGGATGAGCGTGAGCGGCCCGGGCCAGAAGCGCTCCGCAAGCCTGCGCGCCGCCTCGGGCACCTCGCGCGCCCAGGCGAAGGCGTCTTCGGCGCTGGCGAAATGCACGATCACCGGGTGGTCGGGCGGCCGGCGCTTCACCGCGTAGAGCCTTTTCAGCGCGGCTTCGCTCGAGGCGTCCGCGCCCAGCCCGTACACCGTCTCGGTGGGAAACGCGACCAGCCCGCCGCGCCGGAGGATTTCCGCGGCGCGGCGGACCTCTTCGCTCACAGCTTGAGCGGCGCGGCCTTGAGGACCGCCTCGGTCTGCCTGCGCCGGAAATCCGCGAGCTTGCCCGCCATGCCGGCGTCGGAAAGCGCGAGCAGCGCCACGGCGAACAGCGCAGCGTTCGCCGCGCCCGCCTCGCCGATGGCGAAGGTGGCCACCGGGATGCCCTTCGGCATCTGTACGGTGGAGAGCAGCGAATCAAGCCCCTGCAAGTGCTTGGAGGGCATCGGCACGCCGAGCACCGGCAACGTGGTGTGCGCCGCCACCACGCCCGCGAGGTGCGCCGCGCCGCCCGCGGCGGCGATGATCGCCTTTACGCCGCGCTTGGCCGCGCCTTCGGCCCACTCCGCGACCGCGTGCGGCGTGCGGTGCGCGGACATCGCTCTTGCCTCGTAGGCCACGCCGAACTCCTCCAGCGTCTTCGCCGCCGCCTTCATGGTGTCCCAGTCGCTGGCCGAACCCATCACGATACCGATCATCTGAGCTTTCTCCCTGTCAGGCGCTCGAGCGCCTCGCGGTACTTCTCCGACGTCTTCGCGATCACCTCGGCCGGCAGCTTGGGGGCCGGCGGCGTCTTGTCCCAGTCGAGCGTCTCGAGGTAGTCGCGCAGGTATTGCTTGTCGAAGGACGGCGGGCTCACGCCGACCCGGTAGGAATCGGCCGGCCAGAAGCGCGAGGAGTCCGCGGTGAGCACCTCGTCGATGAGGACCAGATCGCCATTCGCGTCCGTGCCGAACTCGAACTTCGTGTCTGCGATGATGATGCCCTTGGTGGCGGCGTACTCCGAGGCCTCCTTGTAGAGGCGAATGGAGATCTCGCGCACCTTCTCCGCCTTCTCGCGGCCGATCAGCTTCACCACCTCGTCGAAGGAGATGTTCTCGTCGTGGCCCGATTCGGCCTTGGTCGCCGGCGTGAAGATCGGCTCGGGGAGCTTCTGCGCCTGCTGCAACCCCTTGGGCAGCCCGATGCCGCAGATCTTCCCGGTCTTCTGGTAGTCCTTCCAGCCCGAGCCGATGACGTAGCCGCGCACCACCGCCTCGATGGGCAGGGGCTTCAGTTTCTTCACCACGATCGAGCGGCCGCGCACCTGCGCCTTCTCGTCGTCGCCCTTGACCACGCTCTCCGGGTCGATGCCCGTGAGCTGATTGGGCACGATGTGGCCGAGCTTCGCAAACCAGAAGTTCGCCATCTCGTTCAGCACGCGCCCCTTGTCGGGAATCGGGTCGGGCAGCACCACGTCGAAGGCGGAGAGCCGGTCGCTCACCACGATCAGCATCTTGTCCTCGCCCACCGCGTAAATGTCGCGCACCTTGCCGCGCCCGATGCGCGGCAGGCTCGTGATGCGCGACTCGAACAGGGCAGTGCTCATGCCGCCTGCTTCTCGAGCTCGGGCTTCCACTTGCCCTGGCATGCGAGACCGTTCATGTGCGCGCGGTGGTGGAACGCCCTCTGCGCGGCGGCGACGTTGTCGCGGCTGCCGCGCCAGGCCTTGAGCGCCGGGTTCTGCAGCGCGCGCGAGTACGAGAAGGTGAGCGGCCAGGGCAGGCCCTTCATGGCCGCCATCGCGTTCAGGTGCGCGGTCGCGTCGATGTCCGACTGGCCGCCCGACAGGAACACGACGCCGGGCTGCGCGGCCGGCACGGTGCGCCTGAGCACGCGCACGGTACGCTCGGCGACCTCGCCGACGCCCGCCTGGCGCGCGTTCTCCTTGCCCGACACCACCATGCTCGCCTTGAGGATCGTGTGCTCGAAGGAGACGTTGTGCGCCGCGAGCGCCGCGTAGGTGGCGCGCAGCGTCGCTTCGCTGACTTCCTCGCAGCGCTCGATCGTGTGGCCGCCGTCGAGCAGCACCTCCGGCTCGATGATCGGCACGATCGAGGCCTCCTGGCACAGCGCCGCGTAGCGCGCCAGCGCGTGCGCGTTCGCGTACAGGCAGGTGTGCGTCGGCAGTCCGTCGCCGATCGTGATCACCGCGCGCCACTTGGCGAAGCGCGCGCCGAGCTTGAAGTACTCGGCGAGCCGCTCGCGCAGCCCGTCCAGGCCCTCGGTCACCTTCTCGCCCGCGCACAAAGCCAGGTCCTTCGCGCCCTTGTCGACCTTGATGCCGGGCACGATGCCCTTCTGCGCGAGGAACTCGGCGAACGGCACGCCGTCGCTCGTCTTCTGGCGCAGCGTCTCGTCGAACAGGATCACACCCGAGACGAACTGCTCGACGCCGGGCGTAGCGAACAGCAGCCCGCGGTAGGCACGGCGGTTCTCCTCGGTGCACTCGACGCCGACAGACTTGAATCGTTTCTCGCAGGTTCCGGCGGATTCGTCGGCCGCCAGGATTCCCCTGCCCCTCGCGACCATCGCGGCCGCGGTCTTCGCTAGCAGTGACTTGTCCATGCAGGTCCTCGGTCGTGGGATGTTGCCGGTTGGAAGGCGCCGATTTTACCTTTTGTTCGGCGAGCCGTTTAAGCTTCCCTTAAGGCCGTCGCGCAAATCTGAGGCGCCGCGCGATTTCGGCGATAATGCGGCCCCCGGAAAGACCCCTGGCGCGATGATACGCATCGAGAACCTCGTGAAGACGTTCGGCCCGAAACGCGTGGTCGACGGCGTCACGTTCAACGTCGAGCGCGGCGAAGTGCTCGGCTTCCTTGGACCGAACGGCGCCGGCAAGTCCACTACCATGCGCATGATCACCGGCTTCATCCCGCCGAGCGCCGGGAGGGTGAGCGTCGGCGGGCACGACGTGGTCGACTCGCCGCTCGAGGCGAAGCGTCTCATCGGTTATCTGCCGGAGGCGGCGCCGGCCTACCCGGACATGACCGTGCACGGCTTTCTCGCCTTCGTCGCGGACATGCGCGGCCTGTCGGGCGAGGCGAAGAAAAGGGCGATCGGGCGCGTAGTCGAGCTGTGCTTCCTCGATTCGGTGCTCCAGCAGAGCATCGACACGCTCTCCAAGGGCTACAAGCACCGCACCTGCCTCGCGCAGGCGCTGATCCACGATCCCGAAGTGCTGGTGCTGGACGAGCCCACCGACGGCCTGGATCCGAACCAGAAGCACGAGGTGAGGAACCTGATCCGCGAGCTCGGCCGGCGCAAGGCGGTCGTGTTCTCGACCCATATCCTCGAGGAAGTCGACGCCGCGTGCTCGCGCGCCATCATCATCGACCGCGGCCGCATCGTCGCCAACGGCACGCCGCAGGAGCTGCGCGGCATGTCGCGACTCGCAGGGGCGGTGACCGTGGCGGGCCAGGGCGTGAACGGCGACGCACTCGCGCCGCTCGGGCGCGTCGAGCAGGTGGACGGCGCATGGCGCGTGTATCCGCAGGGCGCGCGTCGGGCCGGCGAGCTGGTGCAGGCGGTGATCGAGCTCGCGTCGCGCGCGGGCTGGCGCCTGGAGGCCTTGCGCACCGAAGAGGGACAGCTCGACGAGGTGTTCCGCCGCATCACCCTGCCGGACACCGCGCGCGCATGATTTCGGCCTGGAAGTCGGTGCGCACCATCGCGCGGCGCGAGCTGGCGAGCTATTTCGCCTCGCCGGTGGCCTACGTGTTCCTGGTCATCTATCTGCTGCTCACCGGGTTCTTCACGTTCACGGTGGGCGCCTTCTTCGAGCGAGGCGAGGCGAGCCTCATCTCCTTCTTCGTCTGGCATCCGTGGCTGTACCTGGTGCTGGTGCCCGCGGTCGGCATGCGCCTGTGGTCGGAAGAACGGCGCGCGGGCACGCTCGAACTGCTGCTCACCATGCCGGTGACCGCCTGGCAAGCGATCCTCGGCAAGTTCCTCGCCTCCTGGGCCTTCCTCGCCATCGCGCTGGCGCTCACGTTCCCGGTGGTGATCACCGTGAACCTGCTCGGCAGTCCGGACAACGGCATCATCGTCGCCGGCTACCTCGGCAGCCTGCTGCTCGCCGGGGCGTACCTGGCGATCAGCTGCATGACTTCGGCAATGACGCGCAACCAGGTGGTCGCGTTCATCCTCGCGGTGGTGATCTGCCTGTTCCTCATCCTGTGCGGCTTCAATCCGGTGACCGACCTGCTCGCGCGCTGGGCGAGCCCGGCCTTCGTCGACGCCGTGGCGGCGTTCTCGGTGATCACCCATTTCGACGGCTTCCAGAAAGGCGTCATCGACACGCGCGACCTGTTCTACTTCCTGTCGGTGATCGGCTTCGCGCTGTTCGCCACCGACGTCATCCTCAGGAACTACCGCGCGGGCTAGGGCGATGAGAAAGTACGAGAGCCTCGTCTATTCCGCCGTCGGCCTCGCCGCCCTGTTCCTCATCCTGGTGGCATTCAACTATCTCGCCTCGGCCACGGCGCTGCGCGCCGATCTCACCGCCGGCAAGCTCTACACGCTTTCGGACGGCACGCGCAAGATCCTGCACGGCCTCGAGTCCCCGGTGACGCTCAAGCTCTACAGCTCGCGCGGCGACGCGGTGCCGGTGCCGCTGCGCAGCTTCACGCAGCGCGTGCAGGACATGGTCGAGCGCTTCAAGGCGGTCGCCGGACCGAAGCTCCAGGTGCAGGTCTACCATCCCACGCCCGACTCGGAGGAGGAGGACGCGGCGCAGCTCGACGGCATCGAGGCGCAGCAGCTGGCGAGCGGGGACAACTTCTATCTCGGCGTATCGGTGAGCCGGCTGGACCGCAAGGAGGTTATCCCGGCGATCACGCCGCAGCGCGAGCAGCTGCTCGAATACGACCTCTCGCGCGCGATCGCGGGCGTCGCCTCGTCCGCGCGCATCAAGCTGGGGCTGATGAGCGCGCTCCCGGTGCTGGGCGAGCAGTTCAATCCGATGACGCGCTCGAGCTCCGATCCCTGGGTGCTCGCCGGCGAGCTCAAGCGCGAGTTCGACGTCGAGCCCGTCGACATGACCGCGCCCGAGATTCCGAAGGACATCGGCGTGCTGCTGCTCATTCATCCGCGCGACATCACGCCGCAGGGGGAGTACGCGCTCGACCAGTTCGTGCTGCGCGGCGGCAAGCTGATCGCGTTCGTCGACCCCTACGCCTATTTCGACCAGCTGCCGAGCATGCCCGGCATGCCGGCGCAGGGCGGCACCAGCTCGACGCTGCCGACGCTGTTCAAGGCCTGGGGCGTCGACATGGACCCCGGCAAGGTGATCGCGGATACGGTGTACGCGTCGGGCAACGGGCCGCGCTACACACCCACCGTACTCAGTCTGAATCGAACCGCCTTCAATCGAAGCGACGTGGTGACCAGCCAGCTCGAGACGCTGCTGTACGCGTTCGGCGGCGCATTCAAGGTAAATCCGGCGAGCGGCCTGAAGGCGACGGACCTGGTGACGAGCTCCGCCGACTCGATGCTCGTCGACGACGCGAAGGCGACGGTCGCGGGCGACGCGGCGACCAAGGACTTCGTGCCGGGGGGCGTCGCGCTGCCGCTCGCGCTCCGGCTCTCGGGCAAGTTCAAGACCGCGTTCCCGGGCGGCCGCCCCGCCGCACCGGGCGAAAAGCCGGACGCGTCGAAGAAAGCGGCCGAGCCGCAGCTGCGCGAGTCGGCCAAGGACAACTCGGTGATCCTCGTCGCCGACACCGACATGCTGCAGGACCCCGCGGCAGTCGACGTGCAGGACGTACTCGGCCACAAGGTCGTCGTGCCCTCCAACGGCAACCTCGCCTTCGCCCTGGACATGGTCGAGCAGTTCGCCGGCGGCGACGATCTGATCTCGCTGCGCAGCCGCGCCTCCTCGTTCCGCCCGCTCACCGTGGTGCGCGAGCTCGAAGCGAACGCGCAGAAGCAGTACTTCGGCAAGATCCGCGCGCTCGAAGACGAGCTGCAGAAGACCACTGACAAGCTCCAGGAGCTGCAGAAGGCGCAGGGGCCGAGCGCGAGGTCGGCGCAAATCCTGAGCGCCGAGCAGCAGGCCGAGCTCGAGAAGTTCCGCAAGGAGGTGGCCCAGACAAAGCTGGAGCTCAAAGAGGTGCGCAAGAACCTGCGCCGCGACTCCGAGGCGCTGGTGTTCTGGACCAAGCTCGCCAACATCGCGCTCATGCCGTTCGCGATCGCGCTGTTCGGACTCGGCGTGGCGCTCGTCCGGCGCCGCCGCACTGCATGAACCGGCGTCACGCGGCCATCCTGCTCGCGCTGCTCGTCGTGCTGGGCGGCGGCGCGCTCTTCTACCGGCACGCGCAGCGCGCGCGCGAGGCGCCGCAGGCGGGCGTGCTCGGCCAGCCGCTCATCCGCGGGCTCACGCTCGCCGACGTGGCGAGCCTGCGCATCGTCGCGCCCGGCGCGACGCTGACGCTGGCGCGCGCCGGCGACAAGTGGACGATCGTCGAGCGCGGCGGCTTCCCGGCCGATTTCGGCAAGCTGCGCGGCTTCCTGCTCAAGGCGATCGAGCTCAAGATCGGCCAGAGCGAGCCGATCGGCGAGAGCGACCGCGCGCGGCTCGGCCTGCTCGCGCCCGGCAAAGGCGCCGGCGCGGGGACGCTGCTCGAGTTTCTGTCGGCCGACGGCAAGCCGCTCGCGCAGCTGCTGGTCGGCAAGAAGTACTTCAAGCGCGCACCGGACGATCCCGCCGCGGCGCTGGCCGACGGGCGCTTCGTGCTGCTGCCGGACAAGCCGGACGCCGCCTACGTCGTCTCCGACCCGCTGCTGCAGGCGACCGCGGCGAGCTCGGCCTGGATCGACAGCACGAGCGTCAGGGTGGGGAAGGTCAAGAGCCTGGAGCTGCGCAGCGCCGACGGCAGCCGCTGGCGGATCGAGCGCGCGGGCGAGAACACCCCATGGAAACTCGACGGCGCGCGGCGCGGCGAGAAGCTGGACGTCACCAAGGCGAACGCCGCTTCCTATTCGCTGTCGCTGCTCTCGCTGGCGGACGTCGCACCCGATTCGCTCAGCGCCGCGCAGGCCGGATTCGACAAGCCGAGCGCGACGATCGACGCCGCCACGCTCGCCGGGCTCGATTACCGCTTCACGCTCGGCAAGCTGCAAGGCGACGACTATTACGTGCGACTGTCCGTCGCCGGCGCGCAGGTTCCCGAGAGCGACCAGCAGCTCGCGCGCCACACGCTGCTCATCGACAAATCCAAGTTCGAGGACGTGCTCAAGAAGCGCCCCGAGCTCCTGGAGAAGAGGAAGTAGCGGCGCCGGGCGCTGCTATGATAGCCGCTCATTTTTCGGGGAGCGGGGCAGATGGCGACGCTGGAGAGCAAGACCAAGGTGGTGATCCTCACCGACACCTACCGCATCAAGGGCTATATCGAACTCGTGCCCGGAGCGCGCATCACCGATTACATGATCGACGCCAAGGACTTCATCGCGATCACCGACGCCGAGGTGTGGGAGCGCGAAGGCCGGCAGGTGTTCACCGCGCACTTCATCAACGTGAGCCGCGACCACATCGTGGTCGTCTCGCCGACCAACTGATCCGGTCCGCGCTCGGCGGGGGACGCACTATGGACGAACCGCAAATATCGGCGATCGCGCACGTCATCCAGCTCGCCGTGGCGCCGGTGTTCATGCTGACGGCAGTCGGCACCATCATCGCCGCGCTGAACATGAGGCTGGGGCGCGCAGTCGACAGACGGCGCGTGCTCGAGGAGCGCCTCGGCGCGCTCCCCGGCGAAGAGGCCAAGAAGGCGCGCGCAGAGCTGGAGCAGATCGCCCGTCGCATCCGCACCGTCTACTTTGCGATCGTGTTTTCCGTGCTGTCCGGGCTGTTCATCTGCCTGCTGATCGCCGGGGCGTTCGTCGGCGCCTTCGTCGCCGCCAACCTGTCGCACATGATCGGCGCGCTGTTCGTGCTGGCGATGCTGGCGCTCATCGTCTCGCTGCTGCTGTTTCTGCGCGAGATCTTCATCGCCGTCACCACCCCGCGCCACGTGCCCGGCTAGCGCGCAGGCTTCCCCCCGACGCCAGAATGCTGCTATAAACGGGCGTAAGGCGCGTCAAGACGCCGCGGCCCTTTCCGTGACTCGATGCCGGGAGGCGTACCGTGGAGAACAATGCGACCGACCGCATCCGCACCATCGCCCTGGTGGGGCAGGCCGGCTGCGGCAAGACCACGCTGGCGGAGGCGCTGCTCGCGCAGGCCCGCGCGCTCCCCGCGCCGGGAAGCGTGGAGCGCGGCACGACGGTGTGCGACTACACTTCGCTCGAGAAAGCGCTGCGACACTCGCTCAAGCTCGCGGTCGCGAGCTTCGAGACGAAGGACGCGCGCATCCACCTGCTCGATACGCCGGGCTATCCCGATTTCCTGGGCCATTCGCTGCCCGCGCTCGCCGCGGTGGAGACCGCCGCAGTGGTGATCAACGCGCAGAACGGCCTGGAGATGATGACCGGGCGCTTCATGCAGTGGGCCGCAAGGCGCGGACTGGACCGGCTGATCGTGGTCAACAAGATCGACGCCGCGACCGACCTCGAGGGGCTGCTCGAGCGCATCCGACAGGCGTTCGGCAAGGAGTGCCTGCCGATCAACCTGCCGGCGGACGGTGCTGCGCGTGTTTCGGACTGCTTCTTCGCGCCTTCGGGCGAAGCGGATTTCTCCTCGGTCGAGGAGGCGCACAAGAAGCTGGTCGACCAGGTGGTCGAGGTCGACGAGGAGCTGATGGCGCTGTACCTCGAAAACGGCAGCGTCGCGCCCGAGCAGCTGCACGCGCCACTGGAGCGCGCGCTGCGCGAGGGGCACCTCATCCCGGTCGTGTTCGCCTCGGCAAAGACCGGAGCGGGCATCGCCGAGCTGCTCGAGGTGATCGTCAAGCTCATGCCCAACCCGGCGGAGGGCAACCCGCCCGTGTACGTCAAGACGCCCGCCGACGGCGGCGCTCCGGCCGAGATCCGCGCCGAGCCCGATCCGTCCAAGCACGTTCTCGCCCACGTCTTCAAGGTCGAGAACGATCCCTACATCGGGCGGCTGGCGGCGTTCCGCGTGCACCAGGGACGCGTCACGCCGGGAACCCAGCTTTTCATCGGCGACGGCAGGAAGCCGATCAAGGCGGGCCACCTCTACATGCTGCGCGGTAAGCAGCAGATCGAGGTGGCCGAGGCGCTCCCCGGCGACATCTGCGCGATCGCGAAGATCGAAGAGATCCGCTTCGACCACGTCCTGCACGACGCCCCGGAAGACGCGAACATCCACGCCCGGCCGCTCGAGCTGCCGCAATCGATCTTCGGTCTCGCGGTGCAGCCGCGGAAGCGAGGCGAGGAGCAGAAGGTCTCCGACGTGCTGCATAGGCTGATCGCGGAGGACCCGTGCTTCCGCGTCGAGTACAACGCGCAGGCGAACGAAACGGTGATGCGCGGCCTGGGCGAGATGCACCTCAGGACGACGCTGGAGAAGATCGCCGGCCAGTACAAGCTCGAGCTCGATACGCGTCCTCCCTCGGTGCCGTTCCGCGAGACGGTGACCGCGCGCGCCGAGGGCCACAGCCGCCACAAGAAGCAGACCGGCGGCGCAGGGCAGTTCGGCGAGGTGTTCCTGCGCGTCGAGCCGCTCGCACGCGGCGCGGGCTTCGAGTTCGTCGACGCGGTGAAGGGGGGCGTGATTCCCTCGGTCTACATCCCGGCGGTGGAGAAGGGCGTGCGTGCCGTGCTCGATTCGGGCTACCTCGCGGGCTATCCGCTGCAGGACCTGCGCGTCGTGGTGTACGACGGCAAAAGCCACCCGGTCGACTCGAAGGAGGTCGCGTTCATCGCCGCCGGGCGCAAGGCCTTCCTCGACGCGCTCGCCAAGGCGCGGCCGATCATTCTCGAGCCGATCGTGGACATCGACGTCGCCCTGCCCGAGTCGAACATGGGCGACATCGCCGGCGACCTCTCGGCACGGCGCGGCCACATCAAGGGCTCCGAAGCGCCGCGCCCGGGGTCGCTGCGCCTCGCCGCGCAGGCGCCGCTCTCGGAGCTGGAGAGCTTCCCCACCCGCCTGAAGGCGCTCACCGCCGGCCAAGGCTCGTACACGCTCGAATTCAGCCACTACGAGCCGGCGCCGGTGCCGTTGCAGCAGAAGCTCGTCGCGCAGCACAAGCCCGCCGCGGCAGAAGAGCCTTGAGCGGGGCGCAGGCACCGCTTTTCCACGTGCGCGCCGGACGCGGCGCCCCGCCGCTCGTGTTCGTACACGGCTTCGCCTGCAGCCATGCCGACTGGCAGCCGCAGCTCGACGCGCTTGCCGCGACGCATACGGTGCTCGCCTGCGACCTGCGCGGGCACGGCGCCACGC
This sequence comes from Burkholderiales bacterium, assembly GCA_035310985.1. Taxonomy (GTDB): domain Bacteria; phylum Pseudomonadota; class Gammaproteobacteria; order Burkholderiales; family SG8-39; genus DAHVFK01. Next base: position 3,715 of record DATGDH010000129.1, on the reverse strand, counting down.
CGGGCGAGCCGGCCGACTGCTCAATCGAGACCTACGGCGAGGACGTCGGCGCGCTGCTCGACGCGCTCGAACTGGCCGGCGCGATCCTGATCGGCCACAGCATGGGTTGCCGCGTCGTGCTGCAGGCGGCCGAGCGGTGCGCGGCGCGCGTGGCGGGGCTCGTGCTCATCGACGGCAGCCGTCTCGGCATGGGCGACCCCGAGACCGCGGGGCGGGTGATGCGCGAGCAGATCCGCGCCACCGGCTACGGTGCGTTCGCGCGGCGGCTGTTCGAGGAGATGTTCATCCCTTCGAGCGGCGTGCGCCTCAAGGCCTCGATCGTCGAGCGCGCGCTCGAGCTGCCCGCCCCGGTGGGCAGCGCACTCTTTCCGCGCATGGTCGCGTGGGACGCGGCCAACATGGAACGCGCGCTCGCGGCCGTCACGGTGCCACTGCTCGTCATCCAGAGCACCTTCGTGAACCCGCAGCGCGTCCGGGTGGCGCTCACGCCGGGCGAGTCGACGCCCTGGCTGGATCTCGTCAGACGCCAGGCGCCCACCGCGCGCGTCGCGATCGTGTCAGGCGTCGGGCATTTCCCGCAGCTCGAGGCCCCGGAAACGGTGAACCGGCTGATCGCCGACTTCGCCCGCTCCGTCGCCGGGCTCACATGACCCTGCGCATCGATTTCCAGTCCGGCGCAGCCGCCGAAGCGTAACCCGCGCAGCCGAGCGAACCGAGCGCGATGCTACCGTCGCGGATTGCGACGCGCACCGCGCCGAAGCTGCGCTCATACAGGTCCGGATGCGCCTGCAAGAAGGCCGCCTGCTCCGCCTCGGGGAGCCCGGCCATGCCGTTCACGTAGTGGTGTCCGTTGCGCTCGACGTGCGCAATGCCGAGCAGATTGGCGAGCGCCAGATCCTGCTGCAACGCGAGGCCAGGCTGCACGGTGAGGTCCTCGGCGCTCATGAAATAGCGCGTGCCGCCCCCGTCACGGTTCCAGATCTCGCAGCGCGCGCGGTTGATGATCGACTTGTACAGACCCTTGCAGGTCTTCGACGACACGCCCGTGTAACCGAGCGTGCGCGCGCGCGGGAACGCGTCGAGCGAATCGTCCGACTCGTCGATGAGGAGCGCGATCTCGGCGGCGAGCGGTGCGACCTCGCGTGCGAGCGCGTTCTGGCGCCTGATCGGCTGCTCGATGAACAGCACGCTCGCGGCGAGCCGCGCGAGCCGGGGGTCGGCCTTCATCCGGCGCCACAGCTCGGCGATGCCCGCCACGTCGTCGTACTGCTCGTTGCCGTCGAGCGTCGCGTAGTACGGCCCGTCGATGCGGTCGAGCACCGAGGCGATCGCCGCCAGGCGCTCGAGGTCCGCGGCCGTATCGCCCGCGAGCTTGAGCTTGAAGTGGCGCTGGCCGTAGCGCGCGAGCACCTCCTCGAGCGTCTGCGGCAGGCCGTCCGCGACGCGCTCGGCGACGTCGCCGGCGGTGATCGGATCGAGCAAGCCGACGGTGTGGCGCGCGGCGATCGTCCGCGCCGGGGCGAGCCCGGCGAGAAAGGCGCCGGCGTCGCAACCCTCGAGCTCGATGCCCGCGGCGTTGCCGCGCAGCGCCTCGTAGAACGACGCGCCGAGCGCACGGCACAGCGCGTCGAGCAGCGCACGGTCGACGAGCGCCGGCCCGAAGCCCGCCACCAGGCCGGCGATGTAGTTCGCTCTAGAGTGCCCGAAGGCGGTGTCGGCCGTCCCGGCCAGGAAAGCCTTTCGCGCGTGCGCGAGCGAAGCGCGCAGCTGCGCGAAGTTGTCCTCGTTCGTGAGCGCCGGGTCCTTGTCGAACCACTTGGGCGCGAGCAGCTCGGCGGCCGCTCCCTCGCCTTCGCGGCCGTCGGCGAGCCGGATGCGCGCGCGCACGAAAGCCTGCGGCGCGCCGGTGAGCGTGGCCGCGCCGAAGCGAAACGGCATGCGCAGCCGCACGTCGCGCTCGTACAGTCCGATTTCCCGCACCGCGAAGCGCGGCGCGCTCATCCGGGCGAGAGCGCCTCGAGGATACCGCGCACGTAGCCGACGGCGCGCGCCGCGGCGCCCGGTCCGTCGGGCACGTAGTCGAAGGGCTCGACCGCGACGTCGCCCGCGTAGCCGTTGCGCATCAGCGCCGCGAACAACGGCGCGAAGCGCTGCTCGCCCTGGCCCGGTCCGCGGCGGTTTCGGTCGTTCACCTGCACATGGGCGATGATCCCCTCGGGCAGCCAGCGGTCGACGAGCGCGGCGAGCGGCTCGCGCTCGCTGCGGCCGGCGGCGCTGCAATCCAGCATCGAGCGCAGCGCCGGGCTGCCGATGCGGCGCACGATCGCGGCGGCCTCGGCGAGCGTGTTGATGACGGGCGTCGAGTCAGCGGCGAGCGGCTCGACGCAATAGAGGACGCCGGCCTTGGCGGCGCGCGCGGCGGCCGCGGCGAAGCACTCGGTAGCGCGCTCGAGCGCCGCCTCGCGCGTATCGCCCGCCTCCACGCGCCGCTGCTGCGGCGAGCCGTGCACCAGGTACTTGCCGCCCAGTTCGGCGCACAGGTCGATGAGCGCCAGGATCGCGTCCAGGGTGCGCCGCCGCACCGCCGGGTCGCGCGCCGTGATCGACAGCCCCGCGGGCTTCACTAGCAGCCAGTGCAGGCCGGTGATCGCGATGCCGGCGTCGGCCGCGGCCGCGCGCGCCGCGGCGATCTGCGCCGCGCCGATGCGCTGCGGCTCCTCGGAGAGCGTGTAGGGCGCGACCTCCAGTCCGTCGTAGCCGAGCTTGGCGGCGTAGGCGCACTGCGCCGGAAACGGCATCGGCGCGATGACCTCGTTGCAGAGGGCGATGCGCATCGCGCTAGGCCGCGAACTCGTCCGCCTCGCGCGCTGCCACCGCCTGCGCGAGCGCCTCGAGCCGGCGGTCGCGGATCCCCAGCTCGCGCAGATGCCGCACGGTGTCGAGCAGGTAGTCGCGGCAGCGTCCGAGCGGTCCCGCGCCGCTCGCCAGATAGCCGACGATCGCGCCGGGTTCGAGCCCGCGCACGTAGCGCTCGTGGCTGCGATTCGCCGCGAACGCGATCGCGCGCTCGATTCCCTCGGCGGTGTGCGCGCTCACCCATACCGGGCGGTAGGCCATGGTGAGCATCTCGCGGCGCCAGACCACGTCCAGCTCGGAACGCACCTTGTCGCGGTGCAGGCGGTAAGCGACCCCGTGGCAGCTCCCGCCCGTCTCCAAGGCGAGCATCAGGCCGGGACGCGCCGGGCTGCCGCGTCCGGCGCGCGCCCAGAGGCAGAACTGCCGGTGATAGCCGTGCACCCGCGCGGCGCGGCGCTCGGCGAAGTGAAACGCCGGGTTCCACATGAGCGAGCCGTACCCGAACACCCAGACGCGATCGCGGCGCGGCACCTGCGCGACGATCTCGTCGATCTGGCGCTCGCGCTCTTCGAGCGTCATGAAGCGCGTGTGCGCGCCGAGCAGCTCGCGCGCCGAGGCCATCAGCTCGCCGCTGAGGATCGAGTCGCGCGTGAGCTTAAGGTCCGCCATGGGATGCCGCCATCATAGCGCGGCGATCCATGCGCCGATTTCCGGCCAGGCCTCGGCGAGCGTGCGGCTGCCCATGAACAGGCCGATGTGTCCGCCGGGAACGAGCTTCTGCGCGATCTCCGTCGCCGGCGTGCCGACCAGCGCGGCGGCATTGAACACCTGCTCCCGGGTCGTGATGTCGTCGTCCGCG
>DATGDH010000128.1:0-2246 GCA_035310985.1 Burkholderiales bacterium | reverse complement strand
TGCGCAACTGCGCTTGCGGACCTTCTTCAAGGCCGCTTCAGGCGCGGCAAGTCGGCGGGCGCCTCGATTTCCATGCGCAGGAGCTGGGCGGCGACGTTCTTGCCGAGGTTGTCCATGCGCAGGCTGCGCGCCGCGCCGCCCTGCAGCGCGCCGTTCAGCACGATCTTGAGCGCGAGCAGGTTGTCGAGCGCCCAGAGCTCCACCGGGCCGGCGGCCATGGTGGCGAAGTGCGCGGCGAGGCGCTCGCGCGTCACCTCGCGCTTGAGCACGGCGTAGGTCGGCGCGTCGTAGGCGAACAGGCCGATGTCGGCCTTGTCGCCCTTGTCGCCCGAGCGCGCATGCGCGATCCGCCAGAGCTGGACTTTCATCGCCTAGATCTGCTCCAGCGAGACGCCGACCGCGGATTCGATCGATTCGCGCCGCACCAGCGCGGGCCAGATGCCGAGCAACTCCTTCGCTGGCTGCACGCCCTTCATGCTGCCTACGTACGGCGGGCCGGAGAGGCCGAGCCAGGGAAAGAAGCGGCCGAAGGCGTCGGCGACGCGCTTGTCCTTCGTGCGCAGCGTCATGCGCAGGAAGCATTCGTTCAGCTGATCCCGGTAGGTCGAGTCGGCGTTGGCGCCCAGCAGCGAGTTGTAGCCGATGTATTCGGTGTTCATCTCCTCGCCGCCCCAGCCGCGCTCGGCGACCCAGGCGCGGATCGTCTCGGCCGCTTTCTCGCACTTGGCATAGGCCTCGGGCCAGGCGAAGCCCATGATGCCCGAGCCCATCCAGCCATCGTGGTAGCCGGCGACAACCTTGAGCGTGCCCGGGCGCGGCGCGCCGGCGGCGCCGGTCACGCGCACGCGGTCGTTGCCCTCGTCGTCGAAGCGCAGCGAGCCCATGTCGAGCACCACGTCGGGCGAGTAGTACGCGTGCGGATCGTGCACCTCGTAGAGGAGCTGCTGCCGCAGCGTGTCGAACGAAACGCGTCCGCCGGTGCCCGGCGGCTTGGTGACGACGGCGCTGCCGTCGGCGGCGACCTCGGCGATCGGGTAGCCGAAGTGCGCGTAGTCCGGCACCTCGGCCCAGTCGTGTGCCGAGCCGAAATTGCCGCCCGAACCCTGGCCCGAGCACTCGAGCAGGTGACCGAGCGTGAGGCCGGCGGCGATACGGTCCCAGTCGTCCCAGCGCCAGCCGAGCTCGTGCGCGAGCGGCCCGAGCGTGAGCGCGGCGTCGGCGACGCGGCCGGTGAGCACGATGTCGGCGCCGCGCGCGAGCGCCTCGGCGATCGGCTGCGCGCCGAGATACGCGTTCGCGAACAGCAGCCGCTCGCGCACCCCGGCGAGGTCGGCCCCGGTCTCCATGTGCGCGAGCAGTTCGCCCGCGGCGCGCAGCGCGTCGATCCTCTCGAGCACCGAGTCGCCGGTGACCGTGGCAATCCGCGCCGACCAGCCTTTGTCGCGGAACAGGCGCGCGATCGCCGCGCGCGCTCCCTCGGGGTTGAGCCCCCCCGCGTTGAGCACGAACTTCACGCCGCGCGGTGCCGCGAGCGGCCAGAGCTCGGCGAGCATCGGCACGGCGTCGCGCGCATAGCCGGCCGACGGGTCGCGCTGGCGGTCCTTCTGCAGGATCGCGAGCGTCAGCTCGGAAAGATGGTCCGACGCGATGTACTGCACGCCGCCGCGCTCGATCGACGCGCGCACCGGGCGCCAGGAGTCGCCATAGAAGCCCAGGCCCGCGCCGATGCGTACGGTGTTCATCTCGGCTCAGGCCGCCTCGAACTCGGCGAGCAGCTGCCCGGGCGCGACCTGCGCGCCCGTGGCGACGTGGATCGACGCGATCCTGGCGGAAAAATCGAGGGTGAGGCTGTGCTCCATCTTCATGGCTTCGAGCACGACGAGCGGCTGCCCCGCCTCGATGCGCTCGCCGGCCTTCGCCGGCACGGCGACCACGCGCCCGTTCATCGGCGAGACGAGCCTGCCGTCGCCCGCGGCGGCGCCCTTCCTGCGCGGCGGGTCGTAGAGCGCGTTGCGCAGACTGAAGCTCGCGCCGCCGCGCGCGAAGTGCACCGTGTCGCCCTCGATCGCCCGCGACTGGTGCGGATCGGCGCGGACGCCCTTGAGGTCGATTTCGAGAGTGCGGCCGTCGAACGCGGCGCGCGCCCGGTGCACGGGGTTGTTGCTCCAGCCGGTCCACTCGCCGTAGTCGGCGGCGAGCAGCGCGAGGGCAGTTCGATAGTCCTGTTCGCCGGGTTCTTCGGCTTG
>DATGDH010000127.1:0-13061 GCA_035310985.1 Burkholderiales bacterium | reverse complement strand
GAGATCGGCGGATTCCTGGTGCGCTTCTCGCCCGACAACCACAACGGGTCGCAATTCGTGGACCTGTCGATGATCGGCCACGACGGCAAGTTCATCCACTAGCAACATTGGCGGCGCGACCCGATTGCCTTGTACCTCGGGCCGCCGCTTCGCGGCTTAACGCTCGCGCTTCTTGCGTCAGCCTTCACTGAAGCTTCGCTTTCGTGTCTCGCTCGCCCCTCGTTGTGCCGTCGAGTACTGTGACGCCCGCTGCGGGGCCTCGCCCCGCTCAACTTCTCGCGGGGCTCGAAGTTAGCCTGCGCTGCAGCAAGCCGCTACGCGGTGTGCTGTCTCGGGGCTCGCCGCGGGCCCGCATTTGGCAACTGAGGCACTCGGGCCGCTCGCCTCATTTTGCGACGGGTTCGCACGTCCCGCCACACGGCGCATCCCACGTGCGCGCGGCGACGTGCCGTTCCCGCGCCCCGGAGCGCCGATAAACAAAACGCCCGCGCGAGCGGGCGTTGTCACTGCGAATGCGCGATACTTGCGTCTTTGCGCGTCTTGGTGCCCAGGAAGGGACTCGAACCCCCACAGTGTTGCCACCGCTAGGACCTGAACCTAGTGCGTCTACCAATTCCGCCACCTCGGCAGGGGAGCGCAATTTTAGTTGCAGCGCCTACCAGTGTCAAAGAAGAAGCCAACCAAGACCGCATTGCGCAGACGCGCGCGCGCCGAGCGTCCTGAGCGCGGGCGCAGCGCGTACGCGCGCGAGATCCTGGATGCGCTGAACGCGGCCGGAGCGCCGCTTACGCCCGAGGACCTCGCGGGGCGCCTGCACGTGCGCGGGCGCGAGCGCGGCATGTTCGACGGCGCGCTCGCCGAGCTCGAGCGCGCGGGCGCGTTCGTCAGGAATCGCGCGGGCAGCCTGCTGGTCGCGACGCGCATCGCGGCCCACGCCGGCCGCGTCGAGGGGCACCGCGACGGCCATGGCTTTCTCCTGCCCGACGACGGCGGCGCCCCGATCTACCTGCCGCCCGCCGAGATGCGCCAGCTGCTGCACGGCGATCGTGCGGCGGTGCGCGTGACCGGGCGCGACGCGCGCGGCCGGCCGGCGGGCGCGGTGATCGAGGTGCTCGAGCGCGCCACGCGCCGCATCGTCGGCCGGCTGCACGCCGAGCACGGCGTGCTGTTCCTGGTGCCGGAGGACCGGCGCATCGCGCAGGACATCGTTGTGCCGCCAGCCGAGGCCGGACGTGCCAAGCCCGGCCAGGTGGTGACCGTCGAGCTCGTCGCGCAGCCCTCCAAGCACGCCGGCCCGGTCGGGCGCGTCGCCGAGGTACTCGGGCGCTACGCGGATCCCGGCATGGAGATCGAGATCGCATTGCGAAAGTTCGACCTGCCGCACGAGTTCTCGAAAAAGGCGCTCGCCGCCGCGCAGGCAATGCCCGATGCGGTGCGCGAGGACGAGACGAAGAAGCGGCGCGACCTGCGCGCGCTTGCATTCGTCACCATCGACGGCGAGACGGCGAAGGACTTCGACGATGCGGTGTACGCCGAGCGCGACGGGCGCGGCTTCCGGCTGTGGGTCGCGATCGCCGACGTGAGCCACTACGTGCGGCACGGCGATGCGCTCGATCTGGAGGCGCGCGAGCGCGGCACGTCTGTGTACTTCCCGCGCCGCGTGATCCCTATGCTGCCAGAGAAGCTCTCCAACGGGCTGTGCTCGCTCATCCCCGAGGTCGACCGGCTGGCGATGGTGTGCGAGATGGCGCTCACGCCGAGGGGCGCAGTGGCGCAGTTCGAGTTCTACCCGGCCGTCATCCGCTCGCACGCGCGGCTCACCTATACCGGGGTGTGGGCGATGCTCTCGGAGGGCGGGGCGCCCGCGCACCTGCAAACGCTCTACGAGGTTTTCCAGCGCCTCGCAGGGGAACGGCGGCGGCGCGGCGCGATCGACTTCGAGACCGTCGAGACGCGCATGCTCTTCGACGCGCGCGGCAAGATCGAGAAGATCGTGCCCGAAGCGCGCAACGACGCGCATCGCGTGATCGAGGAATGCATGCTCGCGGCCAACGTGTGCGCGGGCGCGCTGCTCGTCGAGCGCAACCATCCGACGCTGTACCGCGTGCACGACGTGCCCGCGCCGGACAGGGTCGCCGCGCTGCGCGATTTTCTCGCCGAGCTCGGGCTGCAGCTGCCCGGGGGCGAGGTGCCGCGGCCGAAGGACTACGCGCAGCTGATCGACCGGATCCGGCCGCGCGACGACTTTGCGCTGCTGCAGACGATCCTGCTGCGCTCGCTCAAGCAGGCGGTCTACAGCCCGGACAACGCCGGCCACTTCGGCCTCGCGTTCGAGGCCTATGTGCACTTCACCTCGCCCATCCGGCGCTACCCGGACCTGCTCGTGCACCGCGCGATCCGCGCCTGCCTCGAAGGCCGGCGCTACGAGGGTCTCGACTGGGACGCGCTCGGCAGGCACTGCTCCGAAACCGAGCGGCGCGCCGACGACGCGAGCCGCGACGTCGAGAACTGGCTCAAGTGCTTCTACATGCAGGACCACGTAGGCAGCGCCTTCAGCGGCACCGTGACCGGCGTGACGCCCTTCGGCCTGTTCGTCACGCTGGACGATTACTTCGTCGACGGCCTGGTGCACATCTCGGAGCTCGGGCGCGACTATTTCCAGTTCGATGCGGCGCGCCACATGCTGCTCGGCGAGCGCACCGGCAAGAGATTCCGCCTCGCCGACCGCATGCAGGTGAAGCTGGTGCGCGTCGATCTCGAGTCGCGCAAGATCGACTTGGTGCCGGCATGAGCCGCGGCTCCGGGCGCGAACCGCGCGTCGTGTTCGGTTTCCACGCCGTGCTAGCGCGCCTGCGCGCCGATCCCGGCTCGGTCATCGAGGTGTTCGTCGACGAGGCGCGCAACGACGCGCGCGCGCGCGACCTCGCTGCGGCCGCCGAGCGCTCGGGCGTGCGGCTGCTGCGCGTGCCGACGAAGCGCCTGGACGGCTTCTACGGCGGAGCGCGCCACCAGGGCGTGGTGGCACGCATCGAGCCGCAAAGCGGCGCGGCGACCCTGGACGAGCTGCTCGAGCGGCTCGCCGAGCCCGCGCTGCTGCTGGTGCTCGACGGGGTGACCGATCCGCACAACCTCGGTGCCTGCCTGCGCGTCGCCAACGCCGCAGGCGCGCACGCCGTGATCGCGCCCAAGGACCGCGCGGCGGGCGTGAGCGCGATCGTCTCCAAGGTGGCGAGCGGTGCGGCCGAGCTGACGCCCTACTTCATGGTGACGAACCTCGCGCGCACCCTGGACGAGCTCAAGGAACGTGACATTTGGGTGGTCGGCGCGGACGCCGCCGCCAAGGGCGAGCTCTACCAAGCCGATCTGCCGCGCGCGATCGCCTGGGTGCTCGGCGCCGAGGGCGCGGGCATGCGCCGCCTGACTCGCGAGCGCTGCGATACCCTGGTGCGCATCCCGATGCGCGGCGCGGTCGAGAGCCTGAACGTGTCGGTCGCAGCGGGGGTCGTGCTGTACGAGTCGCTGCGCCGCCGCGCCTTGCCCGCGGGCTAGTTTCTCCTTTATAATCCGCACCTTTTCCTTGCCGCACCGCTTGCGCATGGCGGGCGGCCTAACCCATAAGGAGAGCGCATGCGGCATTACGAGATCGTTTTTATCGTCCATCCGGACCAGAGCGAGCAGGTGCCCGCGATGGTCGAGCGCTACAAGGGCCTGATCGCTGCGCGCAACGGCACCGTGCACCGGCTCGAGGACTGGGGCCGGCGGCAGCTGGCTTACCCCCTACAGAAGATCCACAAGGCGCACTACGTGCTGATGAACATCGAGTGCGATCAGGAGACGCTCGACGAGCTCGAGCATTCGTTCAAGTTCAGCGACGCCGTGCTGCGCCATCTGATCGTCAGGATGACCAAGGCCGTAACCTCGCCCTCGCCGATGATGAAGGAGGAGAAGTCGAAGTCGCTGATGGAGCGCGGCGGCGAGGCGCACGCGGCCGAGGCGCGTCCGGCCGAGGTGGGCGCCGACTGAGCGCCGCTTGGACGGGGCGAACCGGGTCGAGCTGTCGGGTAGGCTTGCGGAGCTGGGCGCGCTGCGCCACACGCCCGCGGGCATTCCGGCGATCGAGTTCCGCGTGCGTCACGAGTCCGAGGCGACCGAAGCAGGGTCGAAACGCAAGGTGAGCGCGGAGATCGAGGCGATCGCGTTCGAAGGCCAGGCCCGCCTGGTCTCGGGCTGCGCGCCCGACAGCGCGCTCAGGCTGGAAGGATTTCTGTGCGCAAAGAGCCGGCGCTCGAAGAAGCTGGTTCTGCACGTGACAAACATCGAATTCGTTGAAGGAGAATGAACATGCCCGCTCCAAGAGGAAGAGGCAAAGGCAAAGGCAAGGGAAAGTTCAGCAAGGACAAGAAGGAACGCGGCCAGAAGGCGCTGTTTCGGCGCCGCAAGTTCTGCCGCTTCACGGCCGAAAAGGTCGAGTGGATCGACTACAAGGACATCGAGGTCCTGAAGGATTTCGTGAACGAGACCGGCAAGATCATCCCGGCGCGCATCACGGGGACCTCGTCGGGCTACCAGCGTCAGCTCTCGGACGCGATCAAGCGCGCGCGCTTCCTCGCGCTCCTGCCGTACACCGACCTGCACTGAGGGAAAAGCGATGCAAGTCATCCTCATGGAGAAGGTCGTCAACCTCGGCAACCTCGGCGACGTGGTCAAGGTGCGCGACGGCTTCGCGCGCAACTACCTGATCCCGCAAGGCAAGGCGAAGCGCGCGACGCCCGACAACCTGAAGGCATTCGAGGCGCGGCGCACCGAGCTGGAAAAGGCGCAGGCCGATTCGCTCGCCAAGGCGCAGGAGCGCGCGGCGAAGCTCGAGGGCCTGATGGTGCAGGTCACCCAGAAGGCAGGCGTCGACGGGCGACTGTTCGGCTCGGTCGGCAACTACGACATCGTCGAGGCTCTGGGCAAGCAGGGCATCGAGATCGAGCGCTCCCAGGTGCGCATGCCGCAGGGCCCGCTCAAGCAGGTCGGCGACTATCCGCTCCAGATCGTGCTGCATACCGACGTCGTCGCGACCATTACCGTCTCGGTGCTCGGCGAAGCCTGATGCGGTTATGATGCGGGGCTCGGCCCCGCATCGATCCATGGCCCGCCCACAGAACGTCCCCGTCAATCCGGCCGCGCGCGGCGAGGCCGATCCGCAGCTGCTCGCGCTCAAGGTCCCGCCGCACTCGGTGGAGGCCGAGCAATCGCTGCTCGGCGGCCTGCTGCTCGACAACCAGGCTTTCGACCGGATCGCGGACCTGGTTTCCGCCGACGATTTTTATCGCGACGACCACCGCCGCATCTACAGGCACGTGGCGAAGCTGGTCGAAGCGGGCAAGCCCGCCGACGTCGTCACGGTGTCGGAGTCGATCGAGGCGAGCGAGGACAAGGACAAGACCGGCGGTCCGGCCTATCTCGGCGCGCTCGCGCAGAACACGCCGAGCGCGCTGAACATCCGGCGCTACGCGGAGCTGGTGCGCGAGCGCGCGGTGCAGCGCCAGCTCGCGCAGGTCGCCACCGACATCGCGGAGAACGCGCTCAATCCCGGTGGCAAGGAGGTCGCGCAACTGCTGGACGAGGCCGAAACCCGCATCCTCGAGATCGGCGAGGCGGGCGCGCGCCACACAGTCGGGCTGGAGGAGATCAAGCCGGTGCTCGCGCGCGTGCTCGAGCGCATCGACCACCTGTACCACCGCGACAACCCGTCCGACGTCACCGGCGTGCCGACCGGCTATCACGATCTGGATTCCAAGACCGCGGGGCTGCAGCCGGGCGACCTGATCATCGTCGCGGGGCGGCCGTCGATGGGGAAGACCGCCTTCGCGCTCAACGTCGCCGAGCACGTGGCACTGCACAGCCTGCTGCCGGTGGCCGTGTTCAGCATGGAGATGAGCGGCACGCAGCTTGCCACGCGCATGCTGGGCTCGATCGCGCACGTCGACCAGCACAAGATGCGCACCGGGCGCCTGTCGGACCAGGAGTGGCACGACCTGTCGGAGGCCATGGGCCGGCTGCACGACGCACCGATCTTCATCGACGAGACCGCGGCGCTGAACGCGCTCGAGCTGCGCACGCGCGCGCGGCGCCTGTGGCGCCAGTTCGGCGGCAAGCTCGGCCTCGTGGTGGTCGACTACCTGCAGCTCATGTCCGCGGCGAATGCGCGCGCGAGCGAGAACCGGGCGACCGAGATCTCCGAGATGTCGCGCTCGCTCAAGGCGCTTGCCAAGGAGCTCAAGGTCCCCGTCATCGCGCTGTCGCAGCTCTCGCGCGCAGTCGAGCAGAGGAACGATCGGCGCCCGATGATGTCGGACCTGAGGGAATCGGGCGCCATCGAGCAGGATGCCGACGTGATCCTGTTCATCTACCGCGACGAGGTGTACTTCCCGGACAAGCCGGAAGCCAAGGGGCGCGCGGAGGTGATCATCGGCAAGCAGAGGAACGGCCCGATCGGCAAAGTAGAGCTGACGTTCCTTGGCCAGTTCACTCGCTTCGAGAATTTCGCGCCGCCCGGAACGTTCTGAGCGGCACGTTCGAACCGCGGCACTGTCTGCGCTGATCATCGCGCTGGCGCTGCTCGCGCTCGCCGGCCCCGCGCGCGCCGAGGAAGGCGAGAGCCCGACTTTCGCGCCAGGCAAAACGGCGCCGCTGGCCGCGAAGCCGGGCTACCGGCTGGTCATCGAGGCGCCCGACGAGGTGCGGCGCACGCTCGAGCGCGGCCTGAGCCTCGTGCGCTGGCAGGACGACGCCGCGATGACCGAGCCGCTGCTGCGCCGCCTGGTCGACGAGGCGCGCCCGGAAATCGTGCAGGCGTTGAATGCCGAGGGCTGGTTCTCGCCGCGCGTCGAGACCACCGTGGAGTCCGCGGACGGCGGCCTGATCGCGCGCATCAAGGTGGACCCGGGCGAGCCGACGCGGGTCAGCGCCGTCGCCATGCGCTTCAGCGGCCCGGTCGCCGCGTCCGACCCCTGGGACACGGCGCGGCGGAGTGCGGTGCGGCGCGCCTTCGGGCTGCGGGCCGGCGCGCACTTCACGCAGGCCGCGTGGGAAGCCGCCAAGCAGCGCGCGCTCGCCACGCTCGCCGCGGAGCGCTATGCGGCGGCCTCGATCGCCGCCAGCCAAGCGCGCATCGACCCGGAGACACGCAGCGCCGTGCTGAGCATCGAGTACGATTCGGGCCCGCCCTTCTACATCGGGACGGTCGAGGTCTCGGGCACGCGCCGCATCCCCGCGCATCTGGTCGAGCACTTCAACCCGCTGCGCGCGGGCGAGCCCTGGAGCAGGGAGCGGGTCTCCCTGTACGAGCGCCGCCTCGTCGAGAGCGGCTACTTCGTCGGCGCCTCGGTCGAGATCGATCCGGATCCCGCGCGCGCGGCGGCGGCGCCGCTGCGCGTGCGCGTGATCGAGGGCCGCAGCCAGCGCATCACCGGCGGGATCGGCTACAGCACCGACGTCGGCGTGCGCGGCAACCTGAACTACAGCCACAGCGACCTGCGGCTGTTCTCGCAGCCCTGGCGCCTGCGCAGCAGCCTGCGCGCCGACAGCAAGACGCAGACGCTCGAAGGCGTGCTCGACGGGCCACCGCGGCCGAACGCCACCTGGGACAGCTACGGCGGGAGCCTCGAGCGCAAAGACATCCAGAACGAAAAGACGCTCGGCACGCGCCTCGGCTACGCGTACAACTGGGGCCTCGAGCGCAACCCGTCGCGCATCGGTCTCGAATGGCGCGTCGAGCAACGCGAGATCGCGGGACTCCCCGACGACGGCCGCTACGCGGTGTATCTCGGCTGGCGCAAGACGCTGCGCGACACGGACGATTTCATCGACCCGACGCGCGGCTACCTCGGCTCGATCGAGCTCGGCAGCGCGATTCCGGGCCTCGCCACGCAGAATTTCCAGCGGGCGCTTGCAACGATGAACTTCTTCGTCCCGGCGGGACGGCGCGACGACCTGCAGTTCCGCGCGCAGGGGGGCTACGTGCGAGCCTCGACGCGCGAGGGGATTCCGTCCGCGTACGTGTTCCGCACCGGCGGCGACCAGACGGTGCGCGGCTACGCCTACGAGTCGATCGGCGTGCCCGAGGCGGGCGCGATCGTCGGCGGGCGCTACCTGGCCGTCGGCAGCGCCGAGTACATCCACTGGCTGACGCCTGAATGGGGCGCGGCCGCGTTCGTCGACGCGGGCGACGCCTTCGACGACTTCGGCACACGCGCGTTCAAGGTCGGCTACGGCCTGGGCGCGCGCTGGCGCTCGCCGATCGGGCCGTTCCGCATCGACCTCGCTTACGGCCAGCAGGCGCACTCGCTGCGCCTGCACTTTTCCGCGGGGTTCAGCTTTTGATGACGCGCCTCGGCCTGCGTCTACTCCTCGTGCTCGTGCTGGCCGCGCTCGCGGCGCTCGCCGGCGGCGGCGCCTGGCTGCTCGGCACGCAGCAGGGGCTCGCCTGGGCGCTGGCGCGCGCCGCCCAGGCGAGCGGCGGGAAGCTCGTCGTCGAGCAGCCGCAGGGCACCCTCGGCGGCGGCTTGACGCTCGCGCGCCTGCGCTGGGCCGAGGGCGCGGCGCGCGTCGAGGCGCGCGCGGTGCGCCTGCGCGTCTCGCCGCTCTCGCTCGTGCTGCTGCGGCCCGACCTCGCGCGGCTCGAGTGCGGCGAGCTCGAGCTCGTGCTGCCCGAAGGCGCGGGCAGTGCGGCACTGCCCGAATCGCTCGCGCTCCCGCTGCGCGTGCACGTCGCGCGTCTGCACGTCGGCACGCTGCGCGTCGTGCGCGGCGCGCAGGCCTTCACGCTGCGCGATCTGCGGCTCGCCTACGGCTATGGCCACGGCTTGCACCGCGTCGAGCGCCTGCACCTCGTGCTGCAGGGCGTCACGCTCGAGGGACGCGCCGCACTCGGCGCGGCGCCGCCGTTCGCCGCGAGCGGGGCGCTCGAGCTCGCCGGCGCTTACGCCGGCGTGCCCTACGCCGCCGAGCTCGGTATCTCGGGAGACCTGCGCGAGCTCGGCCTCGAGCTGAGCGGGCGTGCCAAAGGCGCGCGCGCCCAGGGGCGCGCGGTCCTGCGCCCGCTCGAGGGCTTGCCACCGCAATCGCTCAGCCTGCGCGTGCGCGAGCTCGATCTGCACGCTTTCGACGCCGAGCTGCCGCGCACGCAGCTCGCGCTTTCCGCCTCGCTCGAGCGGCGCGGCGACGCGCTCGCCGGCCCGCTCGCAGTCGAACTCGGGGCGGGCGACGTTGCGGGAAGCGTGACCGTGGACGCTTCGCTCGGGTTCGCCGCGCGGCTGCGCTTCGCGCGCGTCGACCTGTCGCGGCTCGGTGATCTGCCGGCGAGCGCGCTCTCGGGCGAGGCCACGCTCGCGGGCGCGCTCCGGGGTGAGCGCCACCTGCGGCTGGAGTTCAAACTGGCGCCTTCCGAGCTCGCCGGCCGCCCGCTCTCGGGTGGCGGACAGGTGCGGATCGTTGGCGAGGGCATTGCCGAGAGCTCGCTTGCGCTAGGCTACTCGGGCGCGTCGCTCGACGCCCGGGGAGCGTTCGGACGTCCGGATGATCGCCTCAAGCTGCGCATCAAAGCCCCGGATCTCGCCGCACTGATGCCGGACGTGAGGGGGCGGGCGACGCTCGATGGCACGCTGTACGGCGGCTGGCGCAGGCCCGCCGCCTCGTTTACTGCCGAGGCGAGCGACATTGCGCTCGGTTCGCAGCTCGATGCGCAGGAGCTGCGCCTGCGAGCGCAGCTTGCCGCCGACGCCAGGCAGCCGCTGCACGTCGTGGCGGAAGCCGATGGGGTCGGGGCGCGCGGCCTGCGCGCCGAGCGCGTGCGCGTGCGCGTCGACGGCACGCGCACGCGTCACGCCATCGAGCTCGCGGCGCAGGGCAAAGCGCTCGACTTCTCCGCTAGGCTCGAAGGCGTGCTACGCGGCACGAGCGACTGGCGCGGCACGCTCGTCTCGGCGCGCAACCGCGGCGCGCTGCCGTTCGAGCTCGAGGCACCGGCCGCGCTGAGCGTCGCGCCGCGCCGCTTCGCGCTCGAGTCGCTCGACCTACGCTTCGAGCACGGGCGCGTGCGGGTGGCCGAGCTGCGCTGGGAAGACGGCCGCTTGGCGAGCACGGGAGAGCTGAGCGACGTCGCCGTCGTGCCGCTGCTGCGCCTCGCGGGCTCCGCGGTGCCGCTCGAGGGCGGCCTGACGCTCGGCGCGCAGTGGTCGGTCACGGCGGCGCCGCTCCCGAGCGGCACGTTCAAGCTGTGGCGCGAAGGCGGCGACCTTACCGTTGGAAGCGCGCCGCCGCTCGAGCTCGGCCTGAGCGCACTCGACATCAGCGGAGAGCTCGCCGCGGGACGGCTCGAGGCGAAGGGAAGCTTCGCGGCGCGCAGCGGCCGCGGCGAGGTCACCTTGCGCCTGGAGCCGGGGACGGGCGGCGCGGCGTTTCTCTACGCGGCGGACTCTCGCCTCGACGCCCGCCTCGATGCGCAGCTTGCGTCACTCGCGCCGGTCGGCGCGCTGATCGACCGCTCGGCGCGCATCGGCGGCAGGCTCGTCGCGACGCTCGAGGTGCGCGGCACGCTGGCGCAGCCGGCCTGGTCGGGGAGCATCGAAGGGGAAGGCCTGAGCTACGCGCGGCCGCCGGACGGAATCTATCTGACCGATGGCCGCCTGCGAGCGCGGCTCGATGGCGAAAGGATTCAGCTCACGGAGCTGACGATCGCCTCCGCCGGTGGCGGCAGCTTTGCGGCGCAGGGCACGCTCGCGCGCGGCGAGTCCGAGCGGGCGACGATCACCTGGCGCGCAGACAAGCTCGCGCTGCTCGAGCGCCCCGATCAGCGCCTGGTGCTGAGCGGGCAGGGCGCCGCCGTAATGGCCGGGCGCCGACTCTCGTTCTCCGGGTCGCTGCGCGCAGACAGCGGCTTCTTCTCCTTCGACACGAGCGCGTTGCCGCGCCTGGGCGAGGACGTCGTGGTCGTCGGCCGCGCGCCGTCCGAGCGCAAGGAGCAGCGCATCGGCCGCAAGGAGAACCCCTCTCCGGTCGACGTCGACCTGCAACTCGACCTCGGCCGCGATCTGCGCATCCAGGGGCGCGGGATCGATGCGGGCCTTGCCGGCAAGGTGCACGTGCACACCAACGAGGCCGGCGTCCTGATCGCCGAGGGCACGGTACGCGCCGTGCACGGCACCGTGACGGCCTACGGCACGCGTCTCGCGATCGAGCGCGGCCGGCTGATCTTCGACGGCCCGTTGAACAAGCCCTCGCTCGACATCCTGGCGATGCGCCGCAACCAGGAGGTCGAGGCGGGCGTCGCGGTGAGCGGCACGCTGCAGAATCCGGTCGTGCGCATCGTCTCCGAGCCGCAGGTGCCCGAGGGCGAAGCGCTGTCGTGGTTGGTGCTGGGGCGCGCACCGGGAGCCGGTTCGGGCGCCGACCTTACGATGCTGCAGACCGCCGCCGGCGCGCTCATCGGCCGCGGCCCGGCCGGCGCCGAGCGCTCGCTCGCGCAGACCCTGGGCGTCGACTCGATCTCGGTCGGGGGAGGCGGCGATCTCGGCGGCCGCTTCGTCACGGTCGGAAAGCGCGTGAACGATCGCGCGATGGTCCTGTTCGAGCAGGGGCTGGGCGGGACCGCGAGCGTGCTGCGGCTCGATTTCGAGCTGTCGCGCCTGTGGTCGCTAAGCGCTTCGACCGGCCAGCAAAGCGACGTCGGGCTGCGCTTCAGGTACAGTTTCGACTGAAATGAGATGGCTGCCGCTACTGGCGCTCGCCGCCCTGCTTGCCGTGCGGCCCGCGTACGCCGAGGACAGCAACACGCGCAGCGTGCAGGCGCCTGCCTATCCCGCGGCGCGGGCTGGGGCCGCGGGGCCGGCGCGGCTCGACTTCCTGTTCGGCGGTACCCGCGGCTGGCTCGATTCCGACGGAGTCTGGAACGTGTCCGCCGAGGTCACGCACCGCGGACTGCTGTGCGCGACCTACGAGCTCGGAGTGCGCTTCGGCGCGGGCGAGCCCGGCTGCAACAACGTGCAATGGCTCGGCGCGGTGCGCTACGTGACCGCCGAGCGCCAGTGCAACAACGCGACCGTGCGCCAGTCCGGCGGCGACAAGCAGCCAGAGCTGGCGCGCGATTTCTCCCGCATCACCTGCGCGGAGCGGGTGATCCGCTGCACGGGAAACTGCAAGTAAAGACGGGCCGCGCGGCCCGTTTGCAGGCTTACTCCACGAGCGGAATCTGGCTCGCCAGCTCGTACTTGACGATGGCGCGGATCTTCGACTCGATCTGCAGGTAGCGCGCCGCCTTCTTCGGCGGCAAGGCCTTGAGCAGCTTGGCGGCCTCGCGCTTGCGCATGGCGGCTTCCGCCTGGTCGATCGCGATGCTTTCCTTGATCAGCTTGCCGGCGACCTGGTCGGTCAGCTTCTTTTCGTTCCAGGCGTTGGCGTAGTCGACGATCACGTTCGCGGTGCGCTTGTTGAGCACCTCGAGCTCCTTCTGGTAGCTGTCGTAAAGGGGCCAGAAGGCCTTCGCCTCGGCATCGGTCAGGTCCATGTTCGCGGCAACCAGCGCCTTCTTGTCGGCCTTGATCTTGTCGCGCAGGATCTGCATGTTGGTGTCGGCAGAGCTCTGGCCCTGTGCGAAGGCAGGCGCGGCGACTGCGCATGCGGCGAAGAGCGACAGGAGCGCTATTAGTTTCTTCATCTGGTTACTCCGTTGAGGTTCGGGTAAAGGAGGGGATGCTGCAGTCGGATGTGCGCAGGAACTCCCGGCGCGGGCGGATTATACTCGCGCCGCCGATTGGCTTACAGTCGCAGTCAGGAGCAGGATTTCGACCAAATGACCGGGGAGGCCGCATGGCCGGGCGCAGATTCGTGACCATGTTCTTCAACGACGGCACGAAGCTCAAGCTGTCGTTTCCGAAGCAGGGCGGGCGCGACGCCGCCACGCTCGCGGCGAACGTCAAGAAGGCGATCGACGCCGAGCGCCTGGTGTTCGAGGTCGAGGGCAGCCTGTACATCGTCCAGGTGCGCAATCTGAAATACGTCCAGGTTTCGCCCGC
>DATGDH010000126.1:0-12622 GCA_035310985.1 Burkholderiales bacterium | reverse complement strand
CGCCTGGCGCGAGCGCGCGCTCGGCAAGGCGGCCGCGATGTTCGCGCTGCCCGCGGGGGTCGATGCGCGCCAGCTCGCCATGCTGCGCGTCAACCCGCCGACCGCCTACCTGATGCTGCACCGCTACGTCGCGCCGCAGGCTGGGCACTGGGTGATCCAGAACGCCGCCAACTCGGGCGTCGGCCACTGCCTCATCAAGCTCGCGCGCGAAGCGGGCATGAAGTCGGTGAACGTCGTGCGCCGCAAGGAGCTCGTCGGGCCGCTGCGCGCGCACGGCGGCGACGCGGTGCTGCTGGACGGCCCGGACCTCGATGCGCGCGTGCGCGAACCCGTCGGCGACGGGACGCTCGCGCTGGCAATCGACGCCGTGGGCGGCGCAGCCACCCAGCGCCTGGCGCGCTGCGTGGCGGACGGCGGTACGGTGGTCAACTACGGGGCGCTGAGCGGTGAGGCGTGCATGGTCGACAACCGCGAGCTCATCTTCCGCGGCGTGACCCTCACGGGCTTCTGGCTGCGTCGCTGGTTCGCGGAGACCCCGCCCGCAGAGATCGCGGCGCTGTATCGCACGCTCGCCGGCAAGCTCGCCGACGGCACGCTCGCGGTCGACGTGGAGAAGGTCTATCCGCTGCGCCGGCTCAAGGATGCGGTGGCGCACGCCGCGCGCGGCGGTCGCTCGGGCAAGATCCTCGTGTCGTGCGCCGCGGCCTGAGTCAGCCGCCGCTGGAAACGACGATCGGCTTCTGCTTCGGCATCTTCTTTTCTAGCTTGGCAAGAAGCGCTTTCGCCTCTGCGTGCGAGAGCTCGGGCTTGAGGCGCACGCGGAAGAAGCGCCCGCGATCGGGCAAGTCGACGGGCGTCACGGTGGCGGGAAAGCCGGCACGTGCGACGCGCTTGGCGAGCCGTTCTGCGCGCGCTTCATCCTGGAAGGCGCCGAGCTGCACCTGGTAGGTCGAGGGCGGAGCGGCGACTACCGGCGCTGGCTTGGGTGCGGGCGCGGGCTCGGGCTCGGGCGCGGGCGGCGGGGCGGGCGGAGCGGCCGCGATAATTGGCTTGACGGGCTCGGCCTGGGGCGCTTTGTCGGTCGGCTTGTCGGCGACCGGTGCCGGCGGCGCGAGCGGCTTGCTCACCACGGGGCTCGCCGGCCCGCGCACCGGAGCCGTCCTGGAATCGCCCTCGAGCAGCGCCGGGCCGTAGAACACCACGGCCGCGAGCGCGGCGATGCCGACCGCGCCGAGCAGGACCTTGCGCCAGGTGGTGCCGAGCGCGTCGAGCTGCTGCGAAAGCCAGAGCAGGAACTTCACGGTCGGTAGTAGGGCGCGTCGCCCTTGATGGTCACGCGCAGGCCGCGCCGGCGCTGCGGGTAGTAGTCCCACATGGCGTGATGTTGCGCGCAGCGGTTGTCCCAGAACGCGACCGACCCCGGCTGCCAGCGAAAGCGGCACTGGAACTCGGGCCGCTCCAGGTGCTCGAACAGCATCGCGAGCACCGCGTCGCTCTCGTGCTTGGCGAGCTGCACGATGCGCGTGGTGAAGGTGCGGTTGACGAACAGCGCCTTGCGCCCGCTCACCGGGTGCGTGCGCACCACCGGATGCTCGGAGCGCGGATAGACCTTGCCCTCCTCGAGCGCGCCCTCGTAGCGCCCGCGGTACACGTACTCGCCGTCGTGCAGCGCGGTCATGCCCTCGAGCATGCGCCGCATCGGCGCCGAGAGCGACTCCCAGGCTGCGTACATGTTGGCGAACAGCGTATCGCCGCCGACCGGCGGCACCTCGAGCATATAGAGGATGGTGCCGAGCGGCGGCTCGGCGTCGCAGGACACGTCGGAGTGCCAGTCCTCGCCGGCGACGCGCTTGGACTTCTCGTCGGCGTAGATCTCCATGATCTCGGGGTGCCCCGGCACCAGGCGCGGCCAGGCCGGGTGCAGGTGCAGCTCGCCGAAGCGGCGACCGAGCGTCTTCTGCTGCTCCGGGCTCATCGACTGGTCGCGGAAGAAGAGCACGCAGTGCTCGGCGAGCGCCCCCTCGAGCGCCTTTACCTCGAGCTCCTCGAGCGGCTGCGCGAGGTCGATGCCGCGCAGTTCCGCGCCGCACAACGGCGTGAGTTTCGTGAGCTCGAAGGGCGGCGGCGTCATCGGCCGGGAAGATACACCGGAATCGCGCTTCGTGCCCTCAGGCGGCGGCGCGCTTTCGCTTTCGCCCCGCCTTCAGGTGGCCGAGCAGCGCCTCCAGCCCGAGCAGATAGGAGTTCACGCCGAAGCCCGCCACCATGCCGACCGCGGTCTCGGCGAGGATCGAGTGGATCCCGCGCTTCTCGACGTTGGTCATGTGCACCTCGACGTACGGGAAGGGCACGGCGCGCAGGCAGTCGCGCAGCGCGTAGCCGGCGAACAGGAACGCCGCCGGGTTCATCACCAGCCCGTCGAGCTTGTCGTCCACGCCGCGGTACAGGCGCTCGATCGCCGCGGCTTCGCTGTGCGTATAGAAGATGTCGAGCCGGTACTTGTTTGCCTTGGCGTGCGCGCGCAACATGGCGTCGAGCTGGGCGGCGGTGGTCCGGCCGTACAGCTCGGGCTGGCGCTTGCCGAGGTAGCTCATGTTCGGGCCCTGGATCAACAGAACTTCTGTCATGGGTCGCCTTTCGTGAAGGGTCGGATATCATAGACCGGACCCATCGCATGCGAGGCCCTGCCTAGATGGCCGCTGCGCCGTACCCCTGGCTGCGCTTCTACGGCGACGTCCCGCCGACGCTCGACTATCCGGCGGCGACGCTGTACGAGGCGCTGGCCGCGACCGCCGCGCGCTTTCCGGATGCGGTCGCCTGGGACTTTCTCGGCACGACGTCGACCTACCGCCGGCTGATCGCCGACATCGACCGCTGCGCCACGATGCTGGCCGCGCTCGGCCTCGCGCACGGCGAGCGGCTGCTGGTGTCGCTGCCGACCTCGCCGCAGGCAGTGATCGCGTTCTACGCGGCGAACAAGCTCGGCGCGGTGCCTGCGTTCATCCACCCGCTGTCCACCTCGCCCGAGATCGCGCACTACATCGATGCGAGCGGCGCGCGCATCGCGCTCGCGCTGGACGCCTTCTACGGTGCGCTCACTGCGGCGCGGCCGCAGCGAGCGCTACGGACGATCCTGCTCGCGCGCATCGGGGACTACCTGCCGCCGCTCAAGCGCCTGGGCTTCTGGCTCGCCAAGGGGCGCAAGATCGCGCGCGTGCCCCCCGAGCCGAACGTGCACTGGTGGTCCGAGGAAATGGACGGCCGCCACGCGGGCGCCTTGCGCGCGGTCGGCGGCACCGAGGATGCGGCGGCGATCCTGTTCTCGGGCGGGACCACCGGAACGCCGAAGGGCATCGTGCTTTCCAACCGCAATTTCATCGCCGAGGGCATGCAGGCTTCCGCCTGGGGCGGGCTCGTGCAGGGCGACTCGATCCTCGCTACGTTGCCGATCTTCCACGGCTTCGGGCTGGGCGTGTGCGTAAACGCCGCGCTCATGGCCGGCGGAAAGACGATCCTGGTGCCCGTGTTCGATCCGGCGGCCACCGCGAAGCTGCTGAGCACGAAGCGGCCGAGCGTGCTGGTCGGCGTGCCGACGCTGTATTACGCGCTCGCCAACGACTCGTCGCTCGCGCGGGCGGACCTGTCCTCGCTCAAGGCCTGCTTCTGCGGCGCCGACGCGCTGCCGCGTCCGGTGAAGGAGCGCTTCGAGAAGCTGGTCGCCGAGCGCGGCGGCCACGTGCGGCTGCTGGAAGGCTACGGGCTCACCGAGGCGGTGAGCGCGATCATGGCAATGCCGAGGGGAGAGTACCGCGAAGGCTCGATGGGGATTCCCTTCCCGGACACGGCCGCCAAGCTGTGCGTGCCCGGCACCACCGAGGAGGCACCTGAGGGCGAGGAGGGCGAGCTGTGCGTCACGGGGCCGGCGGTCATGACGGGATATCTCGACGACCCCGAGGCGACCGCGCAGGCGCTGCGCGTGCACGCCGACGGCCGCACCTGGCTGCACACGGGCGACCTCGCGCGGCGCGACGCCGACGGCTTCTTCTATTTCGTGCTGCGCCTGAAGCGCATCATCAAGTCATCCGGCTTCAACGTTTACCCGACGCAGGTGGAAGGCGTGCTGTACAGCCATCCCGCGGTGGCGGAAGCCTGCGTGGTCGGCGTGCCCGATCCCGCGCAGATCGAGCGCGTCAAGGCGTTCGTGGTGCTCAAGGACCCGGCCGCGGAGAGCGAAGCGATGAAGGAGGAGCTGATCGCGCACTGCCGCACGCAGCTCATCAAGTGGTCGTGCCCGCGCGAGATCGAGTTCCGGCGCCGGCTGCCCATGACGCGCATCGGCAAGGTGGACTTCCGCGCGCTCGCGGCGGAGCGCCGGTAATGAACGGCGGCGAGCGGCTCGCCGCGGTGCTCGCGGTGCACGGGGTGCGGTCGCTGTTCACGCTTTGCGGCGGCCACATCTCGCCGCTGCTGGTCGCGGCGAAGGCGCGCGGCATGCGCGTAGTCGACGTGCGCGACGAGGCGACCGCGGTGTTCGCCGCCGACGCCACGGCGCGCCTGACGGGGGTGCCCGGCGTGGCGGCGGTCACCGCCGGGCCGGGCGTCGCGAACGCGATCACCGCGCTCAAGAACGCGCAGCTCGCCCAGTCGCCGCTGGTGCTGATCGGCGGCGCAGCGCCGACCGCGCTGCAGGGCCGCGGCGCGCTGCAGGACATCGACCAGCAGACCCTGGTGGCGCCGCACGTCAAGTTCCTGCGCCGGGTGCGCCGCGTCGCCGACCTCGGCCCTGCGCTGAGCGACGCGTTCGCCGCGGCGCGCGACGGTGTACCCGGGCCGACTTTCGTCGAGTGCCCGGTCGACCTGCTGTACGACGAGGCAACCATCCGGCAGTGGTACGCGGAGGCGGGCGGGCGCGGCAAGGCGCTGTCCGACCGGCTACTGCGCTGGGTGCTCGCGCGCCATGCGAGCAAGCTGTTCGCCGGAGCCGATCGGCCGTTCGTCGCGCGCGCGGGCGAGACGAGCCCGCCGCGCGCGCCCGGGCGCGCCGTCGCGCGCGCCGCGAAAGCGCTCGGCCGGGCGGAAAGGCCGCTCCTCGTGGTGGGCAGCCAGGCGCTCGCGCAGGCGGCGAACGCCGCGCGCCTCGCGGACGCGCTCGACCGGCTCGGCGTGCCGGTGTATCTCTCGGGCATGGCGCGCGGACTGCTCGGCCGCGCACACCCCTTGCAGATGCGCCACGCGCGCCGCGAAGCCCTGCGCCAGAGCGACTGCGTGCTGCTTGCGGGCGTGCCATGCGACTTCCGGCTCGACTACGGGCGCCACGTGCGGCGCGCCGCGACGCTCATCGCCGCGAACCGCAGCGCGCGGGACGCGCGCCTGAACCGCGTGCCGTCGATCGCCGCGATCGGCGACGCGGGCGAGTTCATCGAGCGCCTGGCCGAGGCCCTAGGCGAGCGCGCGCGGCGCCCGGAATGGAGCGCCGAGCTGCGCGCGCGCGACGAGGCGCGCGAGGCGGACATCGACGCGCGCGCGGCGCGCGACGGCGAGTACGTGAACCCGGTCGCGCTGTTCCGCGCGCTGGACGGGATCGCCGCGGACGGCGCGCTGTTCGTCGCCGACGGCGGGGATTTCGTCGCCACCGCGTCCTACATCCTGCGCCCGAGAAGCCCGCTCTCCTGGCTCGACCCGGGCGTGTTCGGCACGCTCGGGGTCGGCGCGGGGTTCGCGCTCGGCGCCGCGCTCGCGCGCCCGTCCGCCGAGCTGTGGCTCGTGTGGGGCGACGGCGCGAGCGGCTTCGGCCTCGCGGAGTTCGACAGCTTCGTGCGCCACGGCATTCCCGTCATCGCGGTGGTCGGCAACGACGCGAGCTGGGGGCAGATCGCGCGCGACCAGGAAAAGCTGCTCGGCGACGGCGTCGGCACCGTGCTCGCGCGCACCGCCTACCACGAAGTGGCGCGCGGCTTCGGCGCCGAGGGCTTCGAAGTGAAGCACCTGCGCGAGCTGGAGTGGACGCTGCGCCGCGCGCGCGAGGCTGCCGCCGGGGGCCGGCCGGCGCTCGTCAACGTGTGGCTCGACAAGACCGACTTCCGCGAGGGTTCGATCTCGATGTGAGGCGGCGGGAGAAGGCATGCGTCTGATCGCCCTCGTTAGTGCACTCGCCGTGCTTCTCCTGGTCGCGGGGATCGCGGCGTTCTGGGCACCCGACCGCTTGGTCGACAGCCTGAAGGCGCGCTGGGCGCCGCCGCCGTCTCGCTTCGTTCCGCTGCAGGGGATGATGGTGCACGTGCGCGACCAGGGGCCGCGCGACGACCCGCTGCCGGTCGTGCTGCTGCACGGGACCTCGGCGAGCCTGCACACCTGGGAAGGATGGGCCGGGGCGCTCGATCGAACGCGGCGCGTGATCACCATGGACCTGCCGGGCTTCGGGCTGACCGGACCCGATCCCGAGGGCGACTACCGGATCGCCCGCTACGTGCGCTTCGTCACCGGGCTGCTTGACGCGCTCGGCGTGCGCCGCTGCGTCATCGGCGGCAACTCGCTCGGCGGCGAGATCGCCTGGAACGTCGCGCTGGATGCGCCGCAGCGCGTGGCCGCGCTGATCCTGGTCGATGCGGCCGGCTACGCCTTCGAGTCGAGGAGCGTGCCGCTCGGCTTTCGCATCGCGCGCATTCCGGGACTCGGCAGGCTCGCCGAGCATCTTCTGCCGCGCGGCCTGATCGAGGCGAGCGTGCGCAACGTCTACGGCGATCCGGCGCGCGTCACCGACGCGCTGGTGGATCGCTATTACGAGCTGACGCTGCGGGCGGGCAACCGCCGGGCGGTCGGCGAGCGCTTCGCGCAGATGAAGCCGGGGGAAGACGCGGCGCGCATCCCGCAGATCGCCGTGCCCACCCTGATCCTGTGGGGCGCGCGCGACCGGCTCATCCCGCCGGCGTACGGCGAGCGCTTCGCGCGCGACATCAAGGGCGGCGTGCTCGTGCGCTTCGACGGGCTCGGGCACGTCCCGCAGGAGGAAGATCCGCAGCGCACGGTCGCGGCCGTCGAGCAGTTTCTGTCTGGAGGCATGAGATGAATGCGAGCCAAGGCTTTTTCGAGGTCTGGTCACCACGCGTCCTGAGCGTGCTGCGCATCGTCACGGGGCTGCTGTTCATGCAGTACGGCAGCGCAAAGCTGTTCCACATTCCGCACGTGGCGATGTTCGACAACCTGCACTTGATGTCGCTCCTCGGGATCCAGGGCGTGCTCGAACTCGGAGGCGGACTGCTTCTGCTGATCGGGCTGTTCAGCCGTCCGGTGGCATTCGTTCTTTCCGGCGACATGGCCGTCGCGTACTTCATGGCGCATTGGCCGAGGAGCTGGCTGCCGATTCTCAACGGCGGCGACTTGGCGGTCTTGTTCTGCTTTGTATTCCTGCATTTGTGGGCTGCGGGGCCGGGGCCCTGGAGCATCGACATGCGACTGCGAAGAAAAGCTTACTGAACGCGGGAACCGTTCGCAGGCTACGCCGTCGTACGCTTATCCGGGACAGGAGGGACCATGATCAAGCTGAACGTGAACGGCCGGGTCCACGAGCTGGACGTGGAGCCGGAAATGCCCTTGCTCTGGGTGTTGCGCGATCACCTCAACCTCCACGGCACCAAGTACGGCTGCGGCATCTCGCTGTGCGGCGCCTGCACGGTGCACCTCGACGGCGAGCCGGTGCGCTCCTGCGGGCTGCCGGTGGCCGCCGCCGCGGGCAAGAAGATCGTCACCATCGAAGGGATCTCCGCGCATGGGATGCACCGCGTGCAGAAGGCGTGGATCGAGCACGAGGTGCCTCAGTGCGGCTATTGCCAGACCGGAATGATCATGGCGGCCGTTGCGCTGCTCGAAAAGAAGCCGCGGCCGACGGACGCGGACATCGACGGCGCGATGACGAACCTATGCCGCTGCGGCACCTACGCACGCGTGCGCAAGGCTATTCACGCCGCGGCCGAACCTGCGACGAAGTCCTGAGGAGGTCCGCCATGACGACCCATGCGCAACTGCCGCAATCGCCGCAGCGCCGCGATTTCCTCAAGGCCTCCGCCGCCGCGGGCGGCGGCCTCATGCTGGAGTTTTCATTCCCCTTCGTGGCGCGCGCCGCAGCCGACCGTTCCGCGACGGAAGTCAACGCCTGGATCGTGATCCATCCGGACGACCGCGTGGTGATCCGCATCGCCCGCTCCGAAATGGGCCAGGGCACGTATACGGCGCTCGCGCAGCTCGTCGCCGAGGAGCTCGACTGCGACTGGGCGAAAGTCTCCGCCGAGTTCGCCTCGCCGAACGAAAACGTCCGCCGCGACCGTGCGTGGGGCTCGATGTCCACGGGCGGCAGCCAGGGCGTGCGCAGCTCGCAGGATTACGTGCGCAAGGCCGGCGCGGCGGCGCGCGAGATGCTGATCGCCGCCGCCGCCGCGCAGTGGAAGGTGCGCGCCTCGGATTGCTCCGCCGGCAAGGGCGTCATCACGCATGGCCCGACGCAGCGCAAGCTGAGATACGGGCAGGTCGCGGCGCAGGCGGCGAAGCTCCGCCCGCCCCCGGACGTCGCGCTGCGCGATGCGAATGACTGGAAGATCGCCGGCAAGCCGCTGCACCGGCTCGACACTCCCGACAAGGTGCTGGGCAAGCCAGTGTTCGCCGCCGACGTCGCGCTGCCCGGCATGCTGCATGCCTCCATCGCGCAGAGCCCGGTGTTCGGCGGCAAGGTGAAGTCGATCGATGCGTCCGAGGCGCAAGCGATGCGCGGCGTGAAGAAGGTCGTGCACGCGGAGGACTTCGTGGCCGTCGTGGCCGACAGCTGGTGGCGTGCCAACCGGGCGCTCGGCAAGGTGAGAATCGAATGGGACGAGGGCGCCTACGGCCAGGCATCGGACGCGACGATCGCGACCATGCTGCGCGAGGGGCTCGCCGACCCGAATATCGCCTCGGCACGGAAAACGGGTGATGCTGCGGCGGCCCTGTCGTCGGCGGCGAAGGTCGTCGAGGCTGAGTACGCCTCGCAGTACCTCGCGCACGCGACGATGGAGCCGCAGGCTTGCACGGCCTGGGTCAAGCCCGACGGCTTCGTCGAGGTGTGGACCTCCACGCAGGACGGCATGGCGTCGCTGTTCGCCGCGGCGCAGGCGGCGGGCGTGCCGCTCGAGCGCGCCGAAGTGCACAAGACGATGCTGGGCGGCGGCTTCGGCCGGCGCGGCGCGCCGCAGGATTTCGTGCGCCAGGGGGTCACGATCGCCATGGCGCTGCGCGGCACGCCCGTGAAGATGATGTGGTCGCGCGAAGAGGACATGCAGCACGACTTCTACCGGCCCGCGAGCCTGGTGAAGATGCGCGCGGGGCTCGACGCGCAGGGCAAGCTGGTCGCGTTCGAGGCGAAGATCGCGTGCCCCTCGATCCTCGAGGTGCTGATGCCCGGGGCGGCGCGCAACGGGATCGACTTCACGGCGGTGCGCACGCTGAGCGACATGCCGTACGAGATCCCGAACCAGAGAATCGATTACGCGATGCGCAACGGCCACGTTCCCGTCGGCTTCTGGCGCGCGCCGGGCCAGCAGAACGGCGTCTACCGCGAGTGCTTCCTCGACGAGATGGCGCAGGCCGCGGGCAAGGATCCGCTCGAGTTCCGGCTCGCGATGCTGAAGGCGGGCGACAAGAACCGCCTGGTGCTCGAGGCCGCGGCGAAGGCCGCCGGCTGGGGCACGCCGCCGCCGGCGGGCGTGGGCCGCGGCCTCGCGGTGGTCGAGGGCTTCGGCAGCTATGCGGCCGGCGTGGCGGAAGTCTCGGTCTCGCCGGAGGGCGCGCTCAAGGTGCATCGCTACGTCGTCGCGATCGACTCCGGCTACGTCGTCAATCCCGATACCTGCGCCGCTCAGGCCGAGAGTAATACCGTGTACGGACTGGGCGCGTTCACCCAGTCCTGCACCGTGCGCAACGGACGGATCGAGCAGTCCAACTTCCACGACTTCCGGCTGCCGATGATCGGCGACATGCCCAAGGTCGAGCTCGTGCTCGTGCCGACCGGCGGATTCTGGGGCGGCCATGGGGAACCGGGCATCCTGCCGTTCCAGGCGGCGGTGCTGAACGCCGTCTGCGCGCTAACCGGCAAGCGCATCCGCAGCCTGCCGCTGAGAAAAGAAGACCTGAGAAAGGCCTAGTCACCTGAAGCGTATCGGCATCGACCTGGGCGGTACCAAGACGGAGGCGTTGGCCCTCGACGCCGCGGGGCGGGAGGTGTTCCGCAAGCGCGTGCCGACGCCGCGCGGCGACTACGCGGCGACGCTGAAGATCATCGCCGCGCTGGTCGCGGAAGCCGGCGAGGGCACGGTCGGCGTCGGCATCCCCGGCGCGATCTCGCGCGCCAGCGGCCTGGTGAAGAACGCCAACTCGACCTGGCTCATCGGCAAGCCGCTGAAAGAAGACCTCGAGCGCACCATCCGACGCGAAGTGCGCCTTGCCAACGACGCCAACTGCTTCGCCCTCTCGGAAGCGACCGACGGCGCCGCCGCCGGCGCAGAGGTCGTCTTCGGCGTGATCCTCGGCACCGGAGTGGGCGGCGGCATCGTCGTGCGCGGCGGATTGATCGAAGGCGCCAACTCGATCGCGGGCGAATGGGGCCACAACCCGCTGCCGCTGCCGCGCGCTGAAGACATGCCGCTGCGCGAGTGCTACTGCGGGCGCGCGGGCTGCATCGAGACCTACCTGTGCGGCCCGGCGCTCGAGCGCGACGGCGGCGACGCGGCGCTCGATGTCTATTGCGAGCGTCTCGCCCGCGCCCTAGCCGGCGTCATCAACATCCTCGACCCCGACGTCATCGTCCTCGGCGGCGGCGTTTCCAACATCGCGCGCCTCTACGACGAGGTGCCGAAGCTGTGGCAGCGGTACATCTTCTCGGACCACGTCGCCACGCGCCTCGTGCCGCCGAAGCACGGCGACTCGAGCGGCGTGCGCGGCGCGGCGTGGCTGTGGGAGCGGCGCGCAGGCTGATCTCGTTTTCTCATTGCCGATTCTGCGGGCGGTCGAGCGGACTCGCGACGCCGCGGCCGCCTTTGTTCATGACGTGCGTGTAGATCATCGTCGTTTCGACGCTGGAATGTCCGAGCAGCTCCTGCACGGTGCGGATATCCTGCCCACGCTCGAGCAGGTGGGTCGCGAACGAATGCCGGAGCGTATGGCAGCTCACGTGCTTCGCGATTCGCGCGGCTCGAGCCGCTTCCTTCACGCCGCGAATCAGATAGTTCTCGAAAACATGGTGCCGGCGGATGACGCCGGTGCGCGGATCGACCGAGAGCTTGTGCGACGGGAACACGAATTTCCAGCCCCATTCATAGGGCGCTCGCGGATATTTCCGGGCGATGGCATCCGGCAGCTCGACATCGCCGTGTCCGCTTGCGACGTCGCGCTCGTGGAGCGCCTTCACGCGCTGGAGGTGCATTCGCAGGGGCTCGATCACCGACTGCGGGAGCATGGTGACCCGATCCTTGCCGCCTTTCGCGTCCCGGACGAGGATTTGTCCGTAGTCGAAGTCGATATCCTTCACGCGCAGCTTCAGGCATTCGCGCAGGCGAAGTCCGGCGCCATAGAGCAGGCTTGCCATCAGCCACTTGGTGCCGTCCATTTGGGCGAGCAGGCGCTGGATCTCGGCGACGCTGAGGACTGTGGGAAGCCGTGCTGGCCGCTTGGCCCGCTCGATCTGGTCGAGCCAGGGGAGCGGCTGCCCTAGGACCTCCTTGTATAGGAAGAGCAGGGCGGCGAGCGCCTGGTTCTGGGTCGCGGCGGCCACGTCGCGATCGCGCGCCAGGTGAGTCAGGAACGCCGTGACCTCCGGCGCGCCCAGGTCCCTGGGATGGCGCTTATCGGAAAAGAAGATAAATCTCTTGATCCAGTGGATGTAGCTCTGCTCGGTGCGGTAGCTGTAATGCCGGCGCCCAATGGCGTCGCGAACCTGGTCAAGCAGTCGCTGCGGCCTGGCGGGCGCGCATAGTTCCTTCTCCAAGCTCCCCTCCCATGGTCGAATTGCTTGCGCTTATCTCAAAGCGTAACGTCTTGACCTATAGGGAGGATGACAGTGGCTGTTACAACTTGTGTGGTTTGCAGACCGACCACAACCGGCAACTAAAAAGTCAACTAATACTAGTTAGGCTCGATGGAAGCCGGCACCTTTGCCACAGTCGTGATAGCCGGAACGCTGGCGCTTGCGCTTATTCCTGGTTGGGTAGCGTATAGGCGTCGAGAGTTGTTTTGGACGGACGTGGGGATTGTCCTGGCGCCGACCTTCGTATTCGTTCTCGCCGCGGCGATCCTCAATCCGGATACGCGTGTGGGGTGGGCGCTGATTATCTATCCTTTTCTCGCACTAATGCTTTCGGTGCTGCTTGTGTACGTGCGAATCTTCGCGTTGGCGGGTCCCGTGTGCAACGCGCGCATTTGTTCTGCGCTATGTCTAGCGCTTGGTTGTGCGGCTGCCTTCATTGCTGGGGTAACCATTCCGCCGCTCTATGAGTGACATTGAGCCTAACCACCCAGTCAACGCAGACGCGCGCGCGAGCGGCGCACTTGGCATAGAGCGGGCTGCGCGCGCCCGTTACTGGGAACGTTGGGCGTCATGAGCGAA
>DATGDH010000125.1:0-35576 GCA_035310985.1 Burkholderiales bacterium | reverse complement strand
TGGTGGCCAAGGGCGGAATCGAACCACCGACACAAGGATTTTCAGTCCTCTGCTCTACCAACTGAGCTACTTGGCCGTGCCGGACGCGCTTCAGGACTGCAGCGCGGTTTGGAAGGGGCGGATTATACGGGCAAAGGCGGGGCAGAAAAAGAAAAGGGCGCCGTAGCGCCCTTTTCGAACTGCAGGCCGGGTGGCCCCGCGTTACATGTCCATCCCGCCCATGCCGCCCATGCCGCCGCCCATGTCGGGCATGCCGGCGCCGCCGCCCTTCTTCTCTTCCACCAGTTCCGCGATCATCGCGTCGGTCGTGAGCATCAGGCCGGCGACCGAGGCCGCGTTCTGCAGCGCGGTGCGCGTCACCTTGGTCGGGTCGATCACGCCCATCTCGACGAGATCGCCGTACTCGTCGGTCTGCGCGTTGAAGCCGAAGTTGCCCTTGCCCTCGAGCACCTTGTTCACCACCACCGAGGGCTCAGCGCCCGCGTTGGCGACGATCTGGCGCATCGGCTCTTCCAGCGCGCGCAGCACGATCTTGATGCCGGCCTCCTGGTCGTGGTTCTCGCCCTTGAGGTTCCTGAGCGCCTGGCGCACGCGCAGTAGCGCCACGCCACCGCCGGGAACCACGCCTTCCTCGACCGCAGCGCGCGTCGCGTGCAGCGCGTCCTCGACGCGGGCCTTCTTCTCCTTCATCTCGACTTCGGTCGCGGCGCCGACCTTGATCACCGCCACCCCGCCGGCGAGCTTGGCCACGCGCTCCTGCAGCTTCTCCTTGTCGTAGTCGCTGGTCGCCTCGTCGATCTGCACTCGGATCTGCTTGACGCGCCCCTCGATGTCCTTCTTGTTGCCGGCGCCGTCGATGATGGTGGTGTTCTCCTTGGCGGCCTCGACCTTCTTGGCGCGGCCCAAGTCCTTCAGCGTCGCGTTCTCGAGCTTGAGGCCGAGCTCTTCGCTGATCACCGTGCCGCCGGAGAGGATTGCCATGTCCTCGAGCATTGCCTTGCGGCGGTCGCCGAAGCCCGGCGCCTTCACCGCGCAGGTCTTGAGGATGCCGCGGATGTTGTTGACCACCAGCGTGGCAAGCGCCTCGCCCTCGACTTCCTCGGCGATGATGAGCAGCGGCTTGCCGGCCTTCGCGACTTGCTCGAGCAGCGGCAGCAGCTCGCGGATCGACGAGATCTTCTTGTCGTGCAGCAGGATGTAGGGATCATCCAGCACCGCGATCTGCTTCTCGGGGTTGTTGATGAAGTACGGCGAGAGGTAGCCGCGATCGAACTGCATGCCTTCGACGAGTTCGAGCTCGTTGGCGAGCGACTTGCCGTCCTCGACCGTAATCACCCCTTCCTTGCCGACCTTGTCCATCGAATTGGCGATGATCTTGCCGATGTCGCTGTCGGCGTTCGCCGAGATCGAGCCGACCTGGGCGATTTCCTTCGACGTCGTGCAGGGCTTAGAGACTTTCTTCAGCTCCTCGACTACCGCGATCACGGCCTTGTCGATGCCGCGCTTGAGGTCCATCGGGTTCATGCCGGAGGTGACGTACTTCATGCCCTCGCGCACGATGGCTTGCGCCAGTACGGTCGCGGTGGTGGTGCCGTCACCGGCAACGTCCGAGGTCTTGGAGGCGACTTCCTTCACCATCTGCGCGCCCATGTTCTCAAACTTGTCCTTCAGCTCGATTTCCTTGGCGACCGACACGCCGTCCTTGGTCACGGTCGGGGCGCCGAACGAGCGCTCGAGCACGACGTTACGGCCTTTCGGGCCGAGGGTGATTTTCACTGCGTCGGCCAGGATGTTCAGGCCATGAATCATCTTGGCGCGTGCGTTTTCGTGGAACCGTACTTCCTTTGCAGCCATTTGTTTCTCTCCTAGTGCGATTCGATTCGAGTTGACGGTCGCGAGATCAGGCGCCTTCGATGACGCCCATGATGTCTTCTTCGCGCATCACGAGGAGCTCATCGCCCTTCACCTTGACGGTCTGCCCGGAATACTTGCCGAACAGCACGCGATCGCCGACCTTGACGTCGAGCGGGATCAGCTTGCCGTCGTCGCCCTTCTTGCCCTTGCCCACGGCGACGATCTCGCCTTGGTCGGGTTTCTCGGCGGCGGTGTCGGGAATGACGATCCCGCCGGCGGACTTACGCTCTTCCTCGATGCGCTTGACGATCACGCGATCGTGTAACGGACGGATTTTCATGCTATCTCCAGTTGGTAATTGTTTTAAAACAAAGGGTTGGAGAACTCCAACCCGGCTTCAATCGGGGTTCGCTAGCACTCACCCTTGGCGAGTGCTAATGATATTGGCAAGAGGCCGAGTTTTCAAGAGGGGGGAGGTAGCTCCACTACAATCACGCGCGTGCCGAACCCCCTACGCTTCGCGGCCCGCCTGCTGATCTCCTGCGCGCTGGTCTTCGCCGCCACCTCGTCGTACGGCCGCAGCGCGCTGCCCGCTGAAGTGGTGAGCGCGCTGCGCGCGGCCGGCATTCCCGAGTCGAGCGTCGCAGTCGTCGTGCAGCCGGTGGGCGCCGCGCGCCCGACGCTCAGCCTGAACGCCGGGCACGCCATGAATCCGGCCTCGGTGATGAAGCTGGTCACCACCTACGCGGCGCTCGAGTTGCTCGGTCCGGCCTTCCGCTGGAAAACCGAGATCTACGCCTCGGGCACGCTGCAGGACGGGGTGCTCGACGGCGAGCTGATTCTCAAGGGCTACGGCGACCCGCACCTCACTTTCGAGGACTTCTGGCGCATGCTGCTCGGCCTGCGCGAGCGCGGCCTGCGCGAGCTGCGCGGCGATCTGGTGCTCGATCGCAGCTGGTTCGAGCCCGGGCCCTACGACCCGGCGGCCTTCGACGGCAAGCCGTTCCGCCCCTACAACGTCGGTCCGGACGCGCTGCTGCTCAATTTCAATTCGGTACGCTTCGAGTTCCTGCCGGACGCCGAGCGCGGAGCGGTGCAGGTGATCGCCGAGCCGCGCCCGCCGGCGCTCGAAGTGGAGAGCGCACTGCGCCTGGGCGCGGGGCCTTGCGGAGACTGGGAAGACGAGCTCGGGGAGCGCTTCGATCCCGTGGCGGGCAACGTCGACGGGGTCGCGCGCCTGCGCGCGCTATTTGGCGGCAGCTACGCCCTGAGCTGCGGCGATAAGAAGCGCAACTTCGCGCTCTTCGCGCACCGCGACTACGTGGCGGGCGTGTTCCGCCAGCTCTGGGAGCAGCTGGGCGGAATCTGGACGGGCAACGCGCGCGAGGGCACGCTGCCGGATGGCGCGCGCCTGGTGCTCACGCACGAGTCGCCCCCGCTCGGCGAGATCGTGCGCTACATGAACAAGTTCTCCAACAACGTGATGGCGCGACAGCTCTACCTCACGCTCGCGGCGGAAAGCGCGGGGCCTCCGGCGCGCCCCGAGGCCGCGCGCGCGGCGGTCGCCGCGTTGCTCGCCCGGCAAGGGCTCGCCGCGCCGGAGTTGGTGATGGACAACGGCTCGGGTCTGTCGCGCGACGGGCGCATCAGCGCCGCCACCCTGGCGAAGTTGCTGCAGGCGGCTTTCGCCAGCCCGGTGATGCCGGAGTTCGTCTCCTCGCTGCCGATCGCGGGGCTGGACGGCACGCTGCGCAAGTACATGAAGGACGATCCGGTCGCGGGCCGGGCGCACGTCAAGACCGGCTCGCTGAGCGACGCGCGCGCGATCGCCGGCTACGTCGACGACCGATCGGGACGGCGCCAGGTGGTGGTGATGCTGGTGAATCACGACCACGCGCGCGACGCGCAGCCGGCGATGGAAGCGCTGCTGCGCTGGACCTACGGGCGCGCCAAGCCCGGGCGCTAGAGCCCGAGCTCGCGCCAGAGCTCGTCGACGCGCCGCTTGACCGCCGGGTCCATGGCGATCGGCCGGCCCCAGTTGCGGCTCGTTTCGCCCGGCCACTTGGCGGTCGCGTCGATGCCCATCTTGGAGCCGAGGCCGGCCACCGGGCTTGCGAAATCGAGGTAGTCGATCGGCGTGTGCTCGGCGATCAGCGTGTCGCGCTCCGGATCGACGCGCGTCGTGACGGCCCAGACGACTTCCTTCCAGTCGCGCACGTCCACGTCGTCGTCGGTGACGACGATGAACTTCGTGTACATGAACTGCCGCAGGAAGCTCCAGATGCCGAACATGACGCGCTTGGCGTGGCCCGGATACTGCTTTTTCATGCTGATCACCGCCAGCCGGTACGAGCAGCCCTCCGGCGGCAGGTAGAAGTCGACGATCTCGGGAAACTGCTTGACGAGCAGCGGCACGAACACCTCGTTCAGCGCCACGCCGAGCATCGCCGGCTCGTCCGGCGGCTTGCCGGTATAGGTCGAGTGGTAGATCGGGTCGCGGCGCGCGGTGATGCGCTCGATGGTGAAGACCGGAAAGCGCTCCGCCTCGTTGTAGTAGCCAGTGTGGTCGCCGAATGGTCCTTCGAGCGCCGTGTCGCCCGGTTGGATGGCGCCCTCGAGCACGATCTCGGCGCTCGCCGGCACCTGCAGCTCGCTGCCGAGGCACTTCACGAGCTCGGTGCGCGCGCCGCGCAGCAGGCCCGCGAACTGGTACTCGCCGAGCGTATCCGGCACCGGCGTGACCGCCGCGAGCATGGTCGCGGGATCCGCGCCGAGCGCCACCGCGACCGGAAACGGCTCGCCCGGATGCGCAAGGCTGTGGTCGCGGAAGTCGAGCGCCCCGCCGCGATGCGCCAGCCAGCGCATGATGACGCGATTGGGCGCGATCACCTGCTGCCGGTAGATGCCCAGGTTGACGCGCGGCTTTTGCGGGCCGCGCGTCACGGTCAAGCCCCAGGTGATGAGCGGGCCCGCGTCGTCCGGCCAGCAGGTCTGCACCGGCAGGCTCGCGAGGTCGACGTCCGCGCCCTCGCGCACGGTCTCCTGGCACGGCGCCGATGCGCGCAGCTTGGGCGCCATGTCGAGTACCCGCGAGGCGAGGTTGCGCAGCTCGGGGAGCTTGTCCCAGATCTCGCGCAGCCCTTTCGGCGGCTCGGGCTCGCGCAGGGCGGCGAGCAGCCGGCCGATGTCGCGCAGCGCCGACGCAGGCGACGCGCCGGCCTCGACGCCCATGGCGAGCGCGACGCGGCGCACGGTGCCGAACAGGTTGGCCAGCACCGGCACCGAGTGGCCCGCCGGGCGCTCGAACAGGATCGCCGGTCCGCCGGCGCGCAGCACGCGGTCGCAGATCTCGGTCATCTCGAGCCGGGGCGACACCTGTGCGCCGACGCGCTTGAGCTCGCCGAGCGACTCGAGCTGCGCGACGAACCCCCGCAAGTCCTCGTAGCGCATCAACGCCTCGCCTTCAGCATGTGCTCGCTCAGCGCCTCGGTGAAGTCGAACAGCGGCGCGCTGCGTCCGCGCACCGCGTAGGCGCGCTCGGCCGCGCCGAGCGTGAGCGTGAGCGTCGTAAGCCCCATCCAGCCGAGCGCCGCGAGCGCCAGGCCCCAGGCCCCGAGCGCCGCGCCCAGTACGGGCAGCAGCCGTGCCGCGGTTTCCATGCCGCGAAACAGGCTGACCAGCATCGCGGCGATCGTCTGCGCGCTCGCTTCGCCGTGCTGGTGCGCGACCACCTCGTTCGCGGCCGCCCCGGCGAGCGAGGCGAGGGGGATTGAGAGCAGGGAGACGATCAGCGCGAGCGCGAGCAGCACCACGGCCCAGCGCAGCGCGCGCGCCTCGCGCTCGAAGCCGATACGCAGCGACGCGATGGCCGCGATCGGAATGGTCTCGAGCCGGTGCTCGCCGCGGTGCACGAGGCATACCGGATACAGCACCAGGTGCGAGCCGCGCAACGTGCCGCTCCTGAAATCGAAACTCGTCACCGGAGCGTCGGGCGGAGTCATCGCCAGTGCGCGCCGGAAAGCGGCAACGCGTACGACAGCGCAATTCCGGCGAAGATCGCCGCGCCGACCCAGTTGTTGTGGCGGAACGCCCTGAAGCAGCCTTCGCGCGAGCGGCCGCGGATCAGGAAGTAATGGTAGCCTATCAACGCCGCGGCCACGGCGAGGCCGGCGTAGTAAGGCCAGCGCAGGTGCAGGTACCGCCCGACCCACGCGAGGATCGCGATCGTCGCGCCGTAGCAGACCATCACCGCTGCCACGTCGAAGCGCCCGAGCGTGAGCGCCGCGGTGCGGATGCCGATCTTGCGGTCGTCCTCGCGGTCGACCATCGCGTACTCGGTGTCGTAGGCGATCGCCCAGCACACGTTCGCCCCGAGCAGCGCCCAGCAATCGAGAGGCAGGCGGTTCAGCACCGCCGCGTAGGCCATCGGGATGCCGAAGCCGAAGGCGATACCGAGGTAGGCCTGCGGCAGCGAGAAGAAGCGCTTGGTGAACGGATAGGTCGCGGCGATCGCCAGCGCGAGCACCGACAGCAGGATCGCGAAGCGGTTCAGGAACAGCACCAGGACGAATGCGAGGCCGGCGAGCACCGCGCCGACCGCGAGCGCCTCGCCCGGTCCGATCTCGCCCGCGGCGAGCGGCCGCGTGCGGGTGCGCTCGACGTGCGGATCGAACCGGCGGTCCGCGAAATCGTTCACTGCGCAGCCGGCCGAGCGCATGAGCAGAGTGCCGACGCCGAACACGACCACCACGGTGAACGTCGGATGCCCGTAGGACGCGAGCCACACGGCCCACAGCGTCGGCCACAGCAGCAGCAGCGTGCCGATCGGCTTGTCCAGCCGGACGAGGCGCTCGTAGGCGTCGAGCTTTCTGGCGACGAGGGCGAGGTCCACGCGCGTAGGATAGCTCAGACCCTGGCGAAATCCTGCCGCGCGGCGAGCCAGCGCGCGACGTGGCGCCGCGCGCGCCGGGGCTCCCTGGCGAGCAGCTCTTCGGCCGCCACGCGCGCGGCGCTCAGCAGCTGCTCGTCTCGCTCGAGATCCGCGAAGCGCAGCAGCGGCGCGCCGCTCTGTCGCTCGCCCAGCACCTCGCCCGGCCCGCGCAGCTGCAGGTCGCGGCGCGCGATCTCGAAGCCGTCGCTCGTCTCGAAGATCACCCGTAGCCGCGCGCGCGCCGCGTCCGAGGCCGGCGTAGCGTACAGCAGGATGCACACGCTCTCGCGCACGCCGCGCCCGATGCGGCCGCGCAGCTGGTGCAGCTGCGCCAGGCCGAAGCGCTCTGCGTGCTCGATCACCATGAGCGAAGCGTTCGGCACGTCGACACCGACCTCGACCACGCTGGTCGCGACGAGCAGCTGCGTGCGAGCATCGGCAAAAGCCTGCATGGCGGCCGCCTTCTCGGCCGCGCTCAGGCGCCCGTGCAGCAGCCCGACGCGCAGCCCGTGCAGCTCGCGCGACAGCGTCGCGAAGGTCTCGAGCGCGGTCCGCAGCTCGCCCTCCTTGGATTCCTCGATCACCGGGCACACCCAGTAGGCCTGCTGCCCCTCGGCGCAGGCCTCGCGAATGCGCGCGAGCACCTCGCCGCGGCGCGCGTCCGAGACCAGGCGCGTCTTCACCGGTCGCCGGCCCGGCGGCAGCTCATCTATCAGGGACAGGTCGAGATCCGCGTAGTAGCTCATCGACAGCGTGCGCGGGATCGGCGTCGCGCTCATCATCAGCTGATGCGGCACGAGTGCCTCGCCTTTCCTGCGCAGGCTGAGTCGCTGCTGCACGCCGAAGCGGTGCTGCTCGTCGATCACCGCCAGCCCGAGACGCGCGAACTCCACGTCACGCTGAAAAAGCGCGTGCGTGCCGATCGCGACCGTCGCCTCGCCCGAGGCGATCGCGGCGAGCGCCTTACGCCGCTCGCGCGCGGCGAGCCCTCCGTGCAGCCATGCGATCGGCACGCGCAGCGGCCCGAGCCAATCGCCGAACTTGCGCAGGTGCTGCTCGGCGAGCAGCTCGGTGGGCGCCATGACCGCCGCCTGCCAGCCCGCGTCCGCCGCGGCCAGGCAGGCGATCGCCGCGACGATCGTCTTGCCGCTGCCGACATCCCCCTGCAGCAGGCGCTGCATCGGGTGCGGCGTCGCGAGGTCGCGCAGCACCTCGGCGACAGCGCGCTCCTGCGCGCGCGTCAGGCGAAACGGTAGCGCGGCGCGAAAGCGCGCGAGCAGCGGACCGTCGCCCGGCAGGCGCGGCGCGGCGCGGCCGCGGCGCGCGCGGTACGCGAGCCGCATCGAGAGCTGCTGCGCAAGCAGCTCGTCGAACTTCATGCGCTGCCAGGCCGCGTGGCTGCGCTCGGAGAGCGCCGCGAGATCCGCCCCGGGCGGGGGCAGATGCAGCAGCCGCACGCTGTCGGCGAAGCCCGGCAGGCCATAGCGCCGCAGCAGCTCCTCGGGCAGCGTGTCCTCCAGATTCTCGGCTTCCAGCGCCTCCAGGACGTGCTTGCGCAGGGCCTGCTGCGGCAGTCCCGCGGTGGTCGGGTAGACCGGCGTGAGCGATCGCGCGAGCGCCTCGCCCTCGCTTACCAGGCGGTAGCGAGGGTGCGCCATCTCCGCGCCGAACCAGCCCGAACGCAGCTCGCCGAAGGCGCGCACGCGCCGGTGCTCCTCGGCGGCGCGCTGCAGCTGCTTGAGCTGGCTGCCGTAGAAGTTGAAGAAGCGCAGCGCGAGCGGCTCCTCGCCGCTTTTGGCATGCACGACGAGCTGGCGCCTGGGCCGGTACACGACCTCCGTGCGCAATACCTCGGCCTCGACCAGCACCGGCTTCCCCGGCGGCGCGTCGCGCGGCGCGGTGAGCGAGGTCTCGTCCTCGTAGCGCAGCGGCAGGTGCAGCACCAGGTCGAAGCGCGACCGGATGCCGAGCTTCGCGAGCTTCGCCTCGGCGATCACCCAGCGTGCAGGATGGCGTCGATTTCCACCAGCGCGCCGCGCGGCAGGCTCGCGACCCCGACCGCGGCGCGCGCGGGATAGGGCTCGCGCAGGTACTTCGCCATGATCTCGTTCACCTTCGCGAAGTGGGCGAGATCGGTGAGGTAAACCGTCATGCGCACGCTGTGCTCGAGACCGAGCCCCGCGGCGCGCGCCACCGCCGCGAGATTGCGGAACACGCGATCGATCTGGGCGTCGACGCCCTCGGCGAGCTGCATGCTGTGCGGGTCGAGCCCGATCTGCCCGGAAAGATAGACCGCGTCGCCCGCGCGCATCGCCTGCGAATAGGTGCCGATCGCCGCGGGCGCGTCCTTCGTCTGTATCGGGGTCCTCATGGTCTGTGCAGGATGAAATGGGCGAGCCGGTGCGCTAATCTTAGCCGGAAATGGCTGCGCCGCTGATCGCCAACCTCGAGAAGATGCTCGGCACGCCGCGCGACGGCGCGCTGCTGCGCTATTCCCTCGGCTGCGAATACCTCAAGGCCGGGGAGCCCGCGCGCGCCGCGGAGCACCTGCGCGCGGCCGTCGCGCGCGACCCGCGCTACTCGGCCGCCTGGAAAATGCTGGGCAAGGCGCTCGCCGAGGCGGGGCGCGCCGGGGAAGCGGCGGACGCCTACCGCAGCGGAATCGAAGCCGCACGCGCCAAGGGCGACAAGCAGGCCGAAAAGGAAATGGGCGTCTTCCTGCGCCGGCTCGAGCGGGGCCGCGCGGGCTGAGTCTGCTCCGCTAGCGCGCGGACCCGAAAATTGGGGATTTCCAGACCCCGCAACGCGCCTATAGACTTGCGCTTGGCTATAATTTCTTCGGTTCCGGGCTGCGTGGCCGCACAAGGACTACTACGGGGAAAGGCGCAGCCCCTTCACCCCAAAAGGGAGACCAAAAATGACCATCAGAAAAGTGGCGGCGGTCCTTGCGACGTGCTTTGCCTTGCTCGCGGTCGGTTGCCGCATTGCGCCAATTTATGATGTGAATGGCGATGCCATTACTTCGAGCAAGGCCGACCTCACGATGAGCGACGTGAGCAAGGCGATTCAGCGTGCCGGGGTGGCGCTCGGCTGGCAAATGCAGCAGGCTGGCCCGGGGCACATGGTCGGTACCTTGCATCTGCGCGACCACGTGGCGGTGGTCGACATCACCTACGATACCAAGTCCTACTCGATCAACTACAAGGACAGCAGCAACCTGCAGTACGACGCCGAGAAGCGTGAAATCCACAAGAACTACAACGGATGGATACAGAATCTGGAAAGCGGCATACGGGTGCAATTGCTGCACATGTAGCGCGCAGCGCCTGATCGGTTATTCGGGCGGGAAGGCCGGCGGGCACGACCGGGTCCGGGAGGGGTCGTTCAGTGTCTAAAATGGAAAACGTGTTGCCTCAGACGCATCTCGAGCACGAGGTGGCGGCGCTCATCGTGGACGCCGTCAATCTCGACTGCACACCGGACGATATCGCTCCGGAGGAGCCGCTCTTCGGCGAAGGATTGGGGCTCGACTCGATCGATCTGCTCGAGGTCGCGCTGGCGATCTCGCAAAAGTACGGTTTCAAGCTGCGCTCGGACGACGAGAACAACAAGGTCACCTTCTCCTGCCTGCGCGCGCTGAGCGGGTACGTTGAAAAGCACCGCACGCGGTAGCGGCGCATCATGACCCGACGCACCGGTCTACTGGTCGCGGCCGCATGCTGTGCATTTCCCGCCCTGTCGCACCTGGCGGTCGTCAGCGGCGACGCGCGCTGGGCGGCGCTCGGGCTCGCGCTGCTCGCCTGGAGCGCGCTGGCGGCGCGCGTGCGCCCGGCGCTTGCGGCCCTGTTCGGCCTGCTTTTGTCCGGCCTGGCGCTCGGGCTAGGCGCACTGTGGCCGGCGGCGGTCTTGTTCGCGCCACCGCTCGCCGTCTACCTCGCGCTCGCCGGGGCGTTCGCCGCCACGCTGCGTAACGGCCACGAGCCCATGGTCAGCCGCTTCGCCCGCATCGAGCGCGGCAGCGAGTTGCCGCCCGACCTCGCCCGCTACACGCGCGTCCTGACCGGCCTCTGGGTGCTGTTCTTCGTCATCATGGCGACCATTTCCTTCGCCCTGGCGTTCGCCGGGCCGCGCGAGTTGTGGTCGGTGTTCACGAATCTCGTCAGCTACGCGCTGCTCGCCCTGTTCTTCGTCGGCGAGTACCTCTATCGCAGGATCCGCTTCCGTCACCATCGGCACGCCGGGCTGGTCGAATTCCTGCGCCGTCTGCCGAGCTACAGGCCGTGGGGCAAACCGCAGCACGGCCGATTGGCTGATGGCCCCTGAACTCGCCCTGATCGAGCGCTTTCGCGCCGATGACGCGATCGGCTGGCAGGGAGGCAAGGCGATCGACGCGGGCCGCTTTTGCAGCACCGCGATCGCGCTCGCGGCGCTACTGCCGCGCAAGCGCCATGTGCTCAACTTGTGCGAGGACAGGCTGAGCTTCATGCTCGGATTCGCCGCTGCGATGGTCGCAGGGCAGGTCAGCCTGCTGCCGTACTCGCGGGCGCCGGGCGCCGTGCGCGACCTGCTCGCCAGCCAACCGGACACGTACTGCCTGTCCGACGGCGAGGGGCTGCCGCCGGGCCTTCCCGCGATCATGACGCCGGATTTCGCGCAATCGGGCGGCGCCTTCGACGTGCCGCGCTTCGGCGCCGACCGGCTCGCGCTGATCGCGTACACCTCGGGCAGCACGGGCCGGCCGCAGCCCCATGCGCAGACCTGGGGCTCGCTGGTCGCCGACGCGCGCGCGCTCGGCGCGTACCTGGGCTTGGCCGCGGGCGGAGCGTGCTCGATCGTCGGCACGGTGCCGCCGCAGCACATCTACGGCA
Organism: Burkholderiales bacterium; assembly: GCA_035310985.1. Taxonomy (GTDB): domain Bacteria; phylum Pseudomonadota; class Gammaproteobacteria; order Burkholderiales; family SG8-39; genus DAHVFK01. The sequence continues at coordinate 23,924 of DATGDH010000125.1, read as the reverse complement.
TGGAGACGACCGTCATGCTGCCGATGCAAAACGGCGTACCGGTGCACTCCGGCCGCCCTTTGCTGCCGGCCGACATCGCGGCCGCGCTGGCCGCCGCGCCCGGCCGGCGCTGGCTGGTGACGACCCCGGCTCATCTGGGCGCCTGCGCGGGGGAAAGCGTGCAAATGCCGCCGCTCGCGGGAATTCTGAGCGCGACCATGCCGCTGGCGGCGGAGCTCGCACAACGGATAGAACAGCGCTGGTCCGCACCGGTGCACGAGATTTACGGCTGCACGGAAGGCGGCGCCCTCGCCTTGCGCCGCCCGGCGCTTGAGGAGAACTGGCGCGTGCGCGACGGAATGCGGCTGCGAAGCGCCGGCGGCGAAACCTGGGTGGAAGGCGGTCACCTCGCCCGACCGCTCAGGATTCCGGACCGGCTGGAAGTCCTGAGCGAGACGCAGTTCAGGCTGCTTGGCCGCCCCGAGGACATGGCCAAGATCGCCGGCAAGCGTGCATCGATCGCGGCATTGAATCGCGAGCTGCTGCGCGTGCCGGGGGTCAAGGACGGAGTCTTCTTCGATCCGGGCAGCGCCGCGCAACGCGCGACGCGCCTGGCGGCGGTGGTCGTCGCCCCCGGGAGCGACCCGGAAGCGATTCTGCGCGTGCTGCGCGAGCGCATCGACCCCGCCTTCCTGCCGCGGCCGCTCATCATGGTCGAGGCGCTGCCGCGCACTGCAACCGGAAAGGTCGCGCGCGCCGAGCTGCTGGGGCTGCTCGAGGCCGCCGCGGCGCGCAACCGAAACCTCGCGTGATGCGCGTCGGCGACGCCATCGAGGCGGGCCACCCGGCGCTGGCAGGGCACTTTCCCGGCAATCCGATGGTGCCGGGGGTGCTGCTGCTCGCACGCGTCGCGCGCGCCGCCGCGCAGCTCGCGCCCGCGCCGCTCGCGGCGATCCCCGTGGCCAAGTTTCACGCGCCACTGCGCCCGGGCGATCGCTTCGAGATCGAATTCGAGCGCAAGGACGCAGTGTCGATCGGTTTCCGTGTACATCGCGGCGCGATCCTGATCGCCTCGGGGACGCTGCGCTTCGCAGCGGGCAACGCTGACTAAGGTCGTTACACAGTCGGCCTGGGACGCCGAGCGCGAGCGGGGCACCCCGCTCTCGGTCGGCCTCATCGCCTGGCTGAGCGTCGCCCTGGGGCGCGGCGCGACCCGCTGGCTGCTTTATCCGATCAGCTGGTATTTCGTCGCCTTTGCATCGCGTGCGCGGCGCGCCTCGAAAGCGTTTCTGCGCCGCGCGCTCGGCCGGGAGCCGCGCCCGGCCGACGTACTGCGCCACTTCCACACCTTCGCGTCGACGATACACGACCGCGTCTTCCTGCTGACGGGGCGCGAACGGCTGTTCGACGTGAAGGTGCACGGCGCCGAGCGGGTGATCGAACTCCTTCGTTCCGGGCGGGGCTGCATCCTGCTCGGCTCACACCTCGGCAGCTTCGACTTGCTGCGTGCGCTTGGCAGGAACGCCGGATTTCGAGCCATCAACGTCGTCATGCACTCGCCGGACGCTTCCCACACGACCCGGGCATTTTCGCGCATGGCGCCGGAGCTGCGCGAGCGGGTGATCGCGCCCGGCCGGCCCGATACCATGCTGAAGGTGAGCGAATGCCTGGGGCGAGGCGAGATCGTGGGTTTCCTCGGCGACCGGCCCCTGCGCGGAGCGCGGGTCCAGGCGTGCAACTTTCTCGGTGCGCCGGCCGACTTCCCTCTCGGGCCCCTGCTGATCGCGGGCACCGTCGGCGCACCCGTAGTCACTTTCTTCGGCCTGTACGGGGGCGCAGCGCGCTACGAGGTGTTTCTGGAAGAGCTGGTGGAAGGATCTGCCGTGACGAAGGGCGCGCGCGAGGCCTGGGCGCTGCAGTGTCTCGCCCGCTACGTCGAGCGGCTCGAGCGCTACGCGCGCCGCTCGCCCTACAACTGGTTCAACTTCTATGACTACTGGAACGAGACTCCTCGCTAAGGCAGCCGCCGCGGCGCTCGCGGCGGTCATGCTCTCCGGTGCCGCAGCTCAACGACCCCTCGACGAGTTCCGACTGATGCGAATGTTGGCGGGCGTCCAGACTGCACGTGCGACTTTCGTCGAAACGCGCTACAGCCCGTTGCTCAAGTCGCCGCTGGTTTCGCGCGGCAGCCTGACGTACCGGCGCCCGGATCAGCTCGAAAAGCTCGTCGTGTCGCCCCAGAAGGAGCGCATCGCGCTGCGGGGCGATCGGCTGACGATCGACAGCGCGGCTGCCGGCCGCAGGGAGATCAATGTCGGGGCTGCCACCGCGGGCATCGATGCGCTGATCGAAGCGGTGCGCGCGACGCGCGCGGGCGACTTGGCCGGCCTTGAGCGCAACTTCGTCGTCGCGGTGACCGGGACGCACGACGACTGGCAGCTGCGGCTCAAGCCGCGTACTGCCGCCATTGCGCGCTACATCAGCGCGGTCAGCGTCTGGGGCTCAGGCGCGCGCCTGCAGCGCATCGAGGTATGGGAGGCGAGCGGCGACCGGACCGTGACGGAAATCGACGAGGCGACGGATTGACGAACGGCGCGCGCGTGCTCATTGCCACCTGGCTCCTGGTGCTCGGCGCCTGCGGTGCCTGGCTGTATGGCCATCTGACGCTCACGACCGACCTATCCGCCTTCCTGCCTGCGTCGGCAACACCGGCGCAGCGGATCCTGCTCGGCCAGCTGCGCGATGGCGCCGCGTCGCGCCTCATCCTGGTCGGGCTGGAGGGTGCCCCGGAGGATGCACTGGCGCGCACCAGCGGCGAGCTCGCCCGCAGGCTTAACGCAAGCGGCGAGTTTGGGTACGTGAGCAACGGCGCGACCGGAGCGGGCAGCAAGGAGCAGGCGCTGCTGTTCGAACACCGGTATCTGCTCAGCGCCGCGGTCCGTCCCGAGCGCTTTTCGGTCGAAGGTCTCGAGGCGGCGTTCGCCGAGACCTACCGGCTGCTCGGTACGTCGGCGGGGGTGCTCGTGCGCGCCGCTATGCCGGCGGACCCGACAGGTGAAATGGCGCAGGTCTTGCGCCAGTTCGCCCAGGACGCGGGGCCGGTTACCCGGCACGGCGTCTGGTTCTCGCGCGACGGGCACCGGGCGCTGCTCGTCGCGCAGAGCCGCGCACCGGCATTCGACGCCGACGCTCAACGCCGCGTAGTACAAACGATCGAGGCAGCTTACGCGGCGACGCGGCCGGCAACCGGCCGCATCCTGTTGTCCGGTCCGGGCGTCTTCGCGGCGAACATCCGCGACACCGTCGACTCGGACGTCTGGCGCCTGTCGCTGCTCGGCGCCGCACTCGTGCTCGCGATCCTCTATGCGGCTTACCGGTCCCTCGCGATTCTCGCGGTGAGCTTCCTTCCAGCCGCAACGGGGCTGGTGATCGGAGTGACCGCCGTCGGGCTCGGCTTCGACAAGCTGCAGGGGATCACGCTCGGCTTCGGCGTGACCCTGCTCGGAGAAGCGGTCGACTACCCGACCTATCTATTCATGCAGGCCCGTCCGGGCGAGTCGCTCGGCGACGCGCTCGCGCGCATCGGACCGACGCTGAGGCTCGCCGTGCTCACCACCGTGCTCGGCGCGCTGGCCATGGCCTTGTCCAGCTTCGCGGGGCTCGCCCAGCTCGGCGTGTTCACGGTTGCCGGCGTAGCCGCGGCGGGCGTCGCCACGCGCTGGATCGTGCCAGCCGTGGTTCCCGTGCGGCCCGAGTTGCCCGCCGCAGGAAGAGATTTCCCGTCGCTGGATCGCTTCGCGGACGCGGCCCGCCGTGCGCGCCGACCCGCGGCCGCGCTGGTCCTGGGGGCGCTCGCAATAGTCGCGTGGAAGCACGACCGGCTGTGGGACGACGACCTCTCCAGCCTGACCCCCGTGTCCGCCTCGGCCAAGCACCTGGACCGCGAATTGCGCGATGAGCTCGGCGCGCCCGACTTGCGCTACCTCGTCGTCGCCCGTGGGTCCTCGCGCGAAGCCGCGCTGCAGGCGAGCGAGGCCGTGGCCGCGTGGCTGGACGACGCGGTACACCGGGGCTGGCTTTCCGGCTTCGACGTTCCCTCGACCTACCTGCCCAGCGAACGGACGCAGGAGGCGCGGCGCGCCGCGCTGCCCGAGCGGGAGGCGCTCGCCGCGAGGCTCGACAGCGCGCTCAGGCATTCGCCGTTTCGTGCGGGCGGCTTCGCGCCGTTCCTGGACGACGTGGCGCGCGCCCGCTCCGGTGCGCTGCTCGATATGCGCGACCTGGACGGGACCGCTCTCGCCTTCAAAGTCGAATCGTTGCTGGTGCGCAACCAGGACGGATGGAACGCGCTCGCCACGCTGCGCTCGGTGACTGCGCCCGCCGAGCTGGCGCGGGAAGCGTCGACGCACGGCGCCGAGTTCATCGACCTGAAGGCGGAGTCGAACAGGCTCGTCACGACGTACAAGAACCAGGCGTTGCGCTATATCGCCCTCGGGCTCGCGTGCATCGCCGCACTGCTCGCACTCGCGCTGGGCGGCGCACGGCGCGCCGCGCGCGTCATGGCTCCAACGCTCGCGGCGGTGGCGCTGGACGTCGCCCTGCTCTTGCTCCTGGGCAAGAGGCTGTCGCTGTTCAACCTCGTCGCGCTTCTGCTGGTGGTGGGCGTCGGCTTGAATTACGCGCTGTTCTTCGCCGGACGCCACGCCGACGACGCGGACAAGCGGCGCGCGCAGCGCTCAGTTGTGGTGGCGGCTGCGACGACGCTTTCGGCGTTCGGCTGTCTTGCGGCGTCGCGCATTCCGGTCCTGCACGAAATCGGCATGACGGTCGCGCTCGGCGCCGTGCTGGCGCTGCTGTTCTCCGCCGCCTTCGCCGGCCGGCCCGAATAGATCCCGCCTCCGGTATAGTCCGATCGACCTGTCGGAGCTATGCGTGCGGCCATTACTCATGACTCACTTCTCGACGGCGAATCCGCTTGGGCTCGGCCGTGCCGCGACGCTCGGCGCCCTGCGCGAGCGGCGCGGCGGTCTGCGCCCCATGGATCTGGACGGCGTCACGCTCGACACCTGGATCGGGCGCGTAAGCGGCGTCGAGGAAGAGCCGGTGGTCTCGCGGCTCGCCGAGTTCGACTGCCGCAACAACCGCCTGGCGCAGCTCGGCTTGCGGCAGGACGGTTTCGACGCCGCAGTCACGCAAGCGCGCGCACGCTACGGCCCGGAACGCATCGCCGTGTTCGTCGGAACCAGCACCTCGGGCATGGAGCACTGCGAGCGCGCCTATCGACAGCGCGACCCCCACAGCGGCGCGCTCCCAGGATGGTTCAAGGAGCGCTACTCGCTCAACCTCTTTTCGGTCGCCGATTTCGTGCAGCGCTATCTCGAGCTCAGCGGGCCCGCTGCGGCGATTTCTACGGCATGCTCCTCGAGCGCCAAAGTGTTCGCCAGCGCGGCCCGCATGATCGAAGCGGGCTACGCGGACGCTGCGGTGGTCGGCGGCGTCGACAGCCTGTGTCTGACGACGTTGTACGGCTTCGACTCCCTCGACCTCCTGTCGCGCCAGCCGTGCCGGCCCTGCGACGCGGCGCGCGACGGCATCTCGATCGGGGAGGCCGCAGGCTTCGCCCTGCTCGAGCGCCCGGGACGCGCGCAGGGCGGCGTCGCTCTGCTCGGCTATGGCGAGAGCTCGGACGCGTTCCACATGTCCTCGCCCGACCCGAGCGGCGACGGCGCGTACGCCGCAATGCAATTTGCGTTGCGGCGCGCCGGCGTCGCGCCGGGCGAGGTGCACTACATCAACATGCACGGCACCGGAACACCGGCGAACGACCGCATCGAGGATCGCGCAATTTTCCGCCTGTTCGGCGCCTCGGTACCGTGCAGCTCGACCAAGGGTTGGACAGGCCATACCCTCGGCGCCGCGGGCATTGTCGAAGCGATCATTTGCGCGCTGTGCCTGGAGGCGCGCCTAGTTCCCGGCACGCTGAACCTGGATCGCATCGACCCGGATTTTGCGAGCTGCGTGACTGTCGCCGCCGAGATGCGCGACCTGCGCTACGTCTTGAGCAACTCCTTCGGCTTCGGGGGCAGCAACTGCAGCTTGCTGCTCGGGAGGCCGGCGTGAACGCCGTCTATCTGGAGTCGGTCGGCATACTCGGCCCGGGATTGCCCGACTGGGCCACCGCGCGCCGTGTGCTGGACGGCGAGCTGCCGCATCGCGCCGAGCTCCCGCGGCCCAATCCGCCCCAGCTGCCGCCCAACGAGCGCCGCCGCATTCCGCAGCTCGTTCGCTGGGCGCTTGCGGTGGCGCACGAAGCGCTCGCAGGCGCCGAGCGCACCGCGGCGGAGGTCGCCATGGTGTTCTCCTCGAGCTCCGGGGACGGCGAAATCGTGCACAAGCTGTGCGAGGCGGTCACCGCGCCGGAGCGCGAGGTCTCCCCGACGATGTTCCACAACTCCGTGCACAACGCGGCCCCCGGCTATTGGAGCATCAGCACGGGCTCGCGGCAGCGCTCGATGGCGCTTTGCGGCCACGACGCTTCGTTCGCCGTGGGCCTGCTCGAGTCCGTCGCTCTCGTGCTCTCGGAGCAGGCGTCCGTGCTGCTCGTCGCTTGCGATCTGCCTTTTCCAGAGCCGTTGGCCGCACTGCGCGACATCAGGCTGCCCTTCGGCGTGGCACTGCTGCTTTCACCCGCCCCCGGGAGACGGGCGCTCGCGCGCTGGCGGGTCTCGCTTGGTGCGGGGCCGGAGCTCACGCGCTTTCCGCACATGCTGCCGCCGACGCTCGCGACGAACCCGGCCGCGCAAGCCCTGCCGCTGCTCGCGGCGTCGCGCGGCGGCGCTGCGCAAACCGTGTCCATCGTGTACGTAGGCGACCGACACATGACGGTCGAAACCTCGCCATGCCGATGAGCAGCGTGGAATTCCGCGACCTCATTCCGCACCGTGGGACGATGAGCCTGCTGAGCGAAGTGGTTCGCTTCGACGAGGAAAGCATCACCTGCCGTGCCATCAACCATCGCGATCCGGCGCATCCCTTGCGCGAGCGCGGCGTCCTGCACGCGCTGTGCGCGATCGAGTACGCGGCTCAGGCCATGGCAGTGCACGGCGCGCTGGTCGAACCGCAAGCGCCCCGAGCCGGCATGCTCGCGGCGTTAAGGGACGTTACTCTGCACGTGGAGCGCCTGGACGACGTCGCCGACGATCTCACGTTCACGGCACGCAGGCTCATCGGCGGGCAGCGGCAGATCCTTTACGAGTTCGTCGTGCAGGCCGGAGAAAAGGAGCTGCTGCGCGGCCGGGCCGCGGTCGTCCTCGCGCCGCAGGGTAACGCATGAGGCGCGCACTGGTGACAGGCGGCGCAGGAACCATCGGCGCGGCGATCTGCGGAAGCCTTGCCAGGAGCGGCGCGCACGTCATCGTGCATGCGCACCGCGATCCCGCGCGCGCAGGGGAGCTGGTCGAGGCGCTGCGCGCGCAAGGCGGCAGCGCGGAAAGCGTGGTATTCGATGTCTCCGATCCGGCCGTCTCGACGGCCGGGATCGAGCGCCTGCTCGAGGGTGGCGCGATTCAGATCTTCGTGCACAACGCCGGCATCACGGCCGACGCGCCGATGGCGGGCATGAGCGACGAGCAGTGGTCGAGCGTCATCGGCGTTTCGCTGAACGGCTTTTTCAACGCAGCCCGCCCTCTGCTGCTGCCGATGCTGCGCACGCGCTGGGGGCGGATCGTCGCCGTGACCTCGGTGGCCGGCATCATGGGCAATCGAGGACAAAGCAACTACGCCGCCGCGAAGGCGGGCTTGCACGGGGCAGTGAAGTCCCTCGCCCTAGAGCTCGCCAGCCGCGGCGTGACGGTGAACGCCGTCGCTCCCGGCATCATCGCCTCGGCCATGGCGCACAAGGCTTTCGACGACGAACGCATCGCACGCATGGTGCCGATGGGGCGCGCGGGCACGCCCCAGGAGGTCGCCGGCGTGATAGCGTTTCTGTGCTCGGATGAGGCATCCTACGTCTCGGGCCAGGTGCTGGCCGTCGATGGAGCCATGGCGTGAACGCAGTCGCAGCGGTCATTCCCGCCTTCAACGAAGAAGCGACGATCCGGGGCGTCGTCGAGCGCACGTTGCGTCAGGTCGCGCGCGTGATCGTGGTGGACGACGGCTCGTCCGACCGCACCGCTTTGGCGCTCGGCGGATTGCCGGTCACCGTTCTGCGCAACGAGCGCAACCGGGGCAAGGCGCGCAGCCTGATACGCGGCATGGAGGAGGCGTTCCGGCTCGGCGCCGACGCGGTGGTCACGCTGGACGGCGACGGGCAGCATCCGCCCGAAGAGATTCCCCGCCTGCTGTCGGCCCAGCGGGCCGAACCGCGCTCCATAGCGATCGGCAGTCGGCTGCACGATGCGGAAAACATTCCGCTCGATCGCTATCTCGCGAACTGCTTCGCGAACTTCTGGATCGCCTGGGCCGCCGGGCAGCGCGTCGAGGACAGCCAGTCGGGCTTCAGGGTCTATTCCGACGCCGCGTGGCGAGAAGTGGTTTCGCGCTGCAGCGCGGAGGGTTTCGTGTTCGAGAGCGAGGTGCTGATCGAGGCCGGGCGCGCCGGCTTCTCGCTGCTCGCGGTTCCCGTCCCCGCGGTCTACGGCGCGCGCGCGCGCCGCAGCCATTTCCACCCCGTGCTCGACGTCGTCCGCATCACGCGCATGGTCGCCTGGAAGCTGCTTGCGCGCGGCCTGTATTTGTCCGGCCTAGTCAGGCTTGTGCGCGCCGACCGCCTGCAGCGGGCCGACGCAAGCCGCGAGACCGGCCCTATGGGCTGAACGGCGCCAGGCGCCGGAGCGGAGAAAACTGGTGGAGTGGAGGAGGATCGAACTCCCGACCTTCGCATTGCGAACGCGACGCTCTCCCAGCTGAGCTACCACCCCGTGGGAAGGCGCGGATTCTACCGCAATCCAAGAGCCGGCGGCATCCGGCCCCAATCGACGCCTACTGGGGCTTGAGCCCGCCCGTATTGGGCCCGCCAGGGCCGCCACGGGCTCCGGACCGCTTCGGGAAACAGGCGCGCAGCGCCTCGGGATCCTGCGCGTTCTGCACGCAGGTAAGGCGGCCCTGCAAATAGGTGATCCGATCCTGGATACGCTGCTCCGTTCGCTGCTTTACCTCGTCAAAGCGCTGCTGCTCCTGCTGCACGCTGCCCTGTTGCGCCAGCACCGCGAACGACATGATCGCGGCGGCGATGGTGCTGATTGCCATGATGGTCGCTTTCATGCGCTTGCCTCCTGCGGCTACAGTCAGCGGCGACGGCAGATCATCAGCGACGAGCAGATGCCGAGCGTGTCGGTCACGCGCTCGACCCCCAGTCCGGCGGCCTCGACCATCGCGGCAATGTCGGCCGCCTTGTACATGCGGCTGCAGCCGTTCGCCAGGCAAGTGAAATAAAGCGAGAAGGCTTGCAGGCAGTAAGCCGAGATCTCGTGGTCTTGCCGGTCCCAGAACGTGTCTAGGATGTACAGGCGACCATCCGGCCCGAGGGCCGCAGCCGCACGCTCGAGCAGCGCGCGCACATCAGCCTCGCCGAAGCACACCAGAAATTGGCTCATCCAGATCGCGTCGAACCCTGTCGGCAAAGGCCGCGAGTGATCGAGCAGATCGCAGGATTGAATCGCGATGCGCTCCTGCAAGCCGAGCGCCTCCACGTTCTGCCGGGCGACGTCGGCCTGGCCGGGCAGGTCGAGGATCGTGACCGCCACCTCCGGGGAGTACCGCGTGCACTGGATGGCCCACTTGCCGGTATTGCCGCCCACGTCCAGCAGCGTGCGGTGCGGGCGCTCGAAAACGATGGGCAGCGCATCGGGAAAAGCCGCGTCCGAGTAATAGTGGTTCCACCTGAACCAGCTGCTTCGCGCGGGCTCCGGCAGCGTCGAAAGGGCCGGGTAGATCGTGTCCCAGTTGCCGAACACGTGTTTCAGGCCGGCGGGCGTACCCTCCCGTATCGATTCTTCGAGGTGGTAGAAGGCCTGGAAGCAACCGTGATGCACGAAATCCATATTGACGCGCGTCAACTCGTCCCGCAGGATGCACGCGCCGGTCTTGGTGAGTGCGAACCGGTCGCCTTCGGCGCGCACAACGCCAGCCGCGAGTCCGGCTTCCAGCAGCACGAGTACGCCATAGCGCGGGACCTGGACCCGCGAGGCTATCTGGTCGAGCGCAAGCCCGGCGCGCGTCGCGCGCAAGGCTTCCAGAATGCCGAAGTCGCGCAGCAACCTCACGCATTGGAAGATGATGGGTCCGAAGGCGATTCGCTGTGCGGCGAAGCGCGCCTCGATCAGCGACTGAGAGTCGGCCACACCATCGCTGGAACCCATGACAGATCATGCTGGCGCAATGCGCACCCGGTCAAGCGCGAGAGTCAGGGCTAGGAGTGAAGTGGAGTGGGCCGGCTTGGATTCGAACCAAGGACCAAGCGATTACGAGGCCAAGTGTACAAATCGAGAGCAGCGTTCCACAGCATTCGGCCGTACATTCTCGTAGGGGAAACCGCGCAGTCATTTGCTGCTGCTTGGTGTAGGTCGCTGGCACAACTTGCTCCGGAGTGTGCCGAACCTCCGGCCCTTTGTGTTCACGCCAGAGTCCCGTCCGCATGGTCCGTAAACAGGGCGGTATGCGTGGACATGGCGCCACGCCAGCGCGTAATCTCCACTCCCGTGAGGAAGAAGGATTACACAGAGGAACCAAAGCGGTCGTCTCCCGGCTCAGTGGGTACGCTCAACATCGGGCAAGGCGCCGGAGCATCTTTCGATAACAAGCGGCCGACGGTGCGCGCGGCACGAAGGGGTCGCCGAGTCCGGCCACGGTACCGCGATCCAATTTGACATGACCTGGCTTCGCTCGTCGATGCCGGCACCGTTTTGTATCTCCCCTTAGGCTAGAAATGACGAAGCCCGCACGCAGCGGGCTTCGTGTGGGTGATTCGCCGGCCGCTCAGCGCAATTTGCGTCGACGAGAGAAACCCAACCCTGCTATGCCGATGCCAAGCAGCGCGATCGTTCCCGGTTCAGGAATGGTTGCCTCTACGTCCGATGTGGCGATGGCCGTGAGGAACGCATTAGAGAAATCCAGTTGCTCTCCGTCAACTATGAACGCCCCCTCAGCAGGAAGAGGCAGCAAGGACTCAGTATCGGACACGAATGAGCCCGTGATAGTCCCGAAGTCGCCAGCGTTATCGTAAGTGTAGGTAAGGATGTCGCTCACCCCGTTCGCTGGATCAATCCCGCTTTCAGCAAACGCCACGACGTGGACTCCAGAGGTCACCTGCCCGAGGGCGATCCATCGACCGGAGAACGTGTGGACGGTCGATATGCCCGCCTCGCTTTCTGGGACGGTGACGGATATGGGATTATTCAATCCTATCTGTACCTGGCTGCCGTCTAGTGTGAATCCACCCTCAAAATCGTTCAGGGAAAACGTGATGGTGTCATTGGGGGAGGTGTCATCGATGATCAAGGCCGCAGCAAGTGCATGTCCTGGGTTCATCAGAGCGAACGCCATAGCTGCGAGACTTGATGCCAAAAGACGTTTCATTCTGCGTGCTCCTCTCCGTCGCGGATCTATGGACCCTCTTTGTCCTTCAACAGCAAGATACGTACCGGAAAGTGAAAACAGTGTAGAACCGAGACGTTAGCTCAGAAGTCTTCGGAGAGACAGTGTCTGTTTGTAAAAGCCGCCGACAGGACCCCGACCCGAGTCTGACGGGTCGGTTAGCGCGCTTCCTATAGCCGTGTGCTGGGCTAGAGCATTATGGCAGGGAACACGCGTCGACGTCCCGTACGGGCCGATACGCCGATGACCGCGATCTCTGATCAGCACCGAGTAATGGCTTGGGTTAATGCGGCGACGTACGGATGAGGTGCGCGCCACTACTACCCGAACGGCTGCGGGGAACTTCGGGCGCGCCAGAGCGCAAGAACGAAGCTGACTTCCTATTTGAGTGGTGGGCCGGCCTGGATTCGAACCAGGGACCAAGGGATTATGAGTCCCCTGCTCTGACCAACTGAGCTACCGGCCCGCGAAGCGCAGCTTACATGGCGAGCGCACGCTCGAGAAAGTCGAGCCGGTCCTGGCCCCAGAAGAGCTCGTCGCGGTAAACGTAGGTCGGGGCGCCGAACACCCCGCGCGCCAGGGCCTCACGCGTGTAACTCTCGTACCGCTCCCTGGCGTCCTCCTCGCGCCCGAGCAGGGCCGCCGCATCGAATCCCGCGGAGCCGGCGATCACCTCGAGCTGCCCCGCGTCCGCGAGGTTTTTCTCTTCGCACCATAGGCCGCGCATCAGCGACTCCGCGAGACGCATCTGCGCCTCAGCGCCCTGCGGCTCGGCAGCGATGATCAGGCACGCCGCGCGCGTGGCGTCGACGGGAAAATACTTGGGTTCGAGGTTCAGCGGCACGCCGAGAAACGTCTTCCAGCGCCTGAGCTCCACCAGGCGGTAGGCCTGGCGCTGCGGCGCGCGCTTGCCGAGCGGCAGGCCGCCCGATTGCGGAAAGATCGTCCCGAAGTCCACCGGCTTGACGTTGATGGCCGCGGCGTAACGGCGCGCGATCTGCGCGAAGCGCGCGTGGCCGAGAAAGCTCCACGGCGAAGAAGGCGAGAAGTAGTAGTCGACCAGCTTGGCGCTCAAGTCCGTCCTCCCCAAAAAAGAAGGGCCGCTCGCGCGGCCCTTTGTTGCTGCCCTGCCCGATCAGGATTCCTGATCGAGAAAGCTCTTCAGCCGCTCCGAGCGCGAAGGGTGGCGCAGCTTTCTGAGCGCTTTCGCTTCGATCTGCCTTATTCGCTCGCGCGTGACGTCGAACTGTTTGCCTACCTCTTCCAGTGTGTGGTCGGTCGACATCTCGACGCCGAAGCGCATGCGCAGCACCTTCGCTTCGCGCGGCGTGAGGGTGTCGAGCACCTCCTTGGTGACGTCGCGCAGCGAGGCGTACGTCGCGGCATCGGAAGGCGCCATGGTCGACTGGTCCTCGATGAAATCTCCAAGGTGCGAGTCGTCGTCGTCCCCGATCGGCGTCTCCATGGAGATCGGCTCCTTGGAGATCTTCAGGATCTTGCGAATCTTCTCCTCGGGCATCTCCATGCGCGCCGCGAGCGTCGCCGGGTCGGGCTCCTGCCCGGTCTCCTGCAGGATCTGGCGGCTGATGCGGTTCATCTTGTTGATGGTCTCGATCATGTGCACCGGGATGCGGATGGTGCGCGCCTGGTCCGCGATCGAGCGCGTGATCGCCTGCCGGATCCACCAGGTCGCATAGGTGGAGAACTTGTAGCCGCGGCGGTATTCGAATTTGTCGACCGCCTTCATCAGGCCGATGTTTCCTTCCTGGATCAAGTCGAGGAACTGCAGGCCGCGGTTCGTGTACTTCTTCGCGATCGAGATCACGAGACGCAGGTTGGCCTCGGTCATCTCGCGCTTCGCGCGGCGCGCCTTGGCCTCGCCGGTCGACATCTGCTTGTTGATCTCCTTGAGATCCTTGATGGGAATGCCGATCTTCTGCTGCACCCCCTGCATCTTGCCGAGCAGCTCGAGGATCGCCGGCTCGAAGCGAATCAGCAGCTCGCTCCACGGGCTGCCGGAGTTGACCTCTGCGGTCAGCCAGCGCCGCGAGCCTTCGGTGCCGGCGAACACCTTGATGAAGTGCTGGCGCGGCATCTGCGCCTTGTCGGTGCAGATGTTGTGGATCTCGCGCTCGCGCGAGCGGATCTCGTCGACAAGGCTCCTAACGCTGTCGCACAGCCGCTCGACTGTCCGGGCCGTGAAGCGGATGGTCATCAGCTCGTTGGAGATCTGCTCTCGCGCGCGCACGTAATCCTTGTCGCGCGCGCCCTTGTTCTCGAGCGCACGCTTCAACTTGTCGTACAGGCGGCGGATGCGGGCGAACTTCTCGAGCGCTTCGGTGCGCAGCTGCAGCAAGCTGGCCCGAGCGGCCGCGCCTTCGTCGTCCTCCTCTTCCTCGATCTCCTCCTCGATGGTTTCTTCCTCTTCCTGCTCGGACTCGGCCTTGCGGGGATCGAACTCGTCCTTCGCGTTCGGATCGATCAGGCCGTCGACCACTTCGTCGATGCGCATCTCGTCCTTCTCGACCTTTTCGGCGAGGTCCAGGATTTCTTGGACGGTCGTCGGGCAGGCGCTGATCGCCTGCACCATGTGACGCAGCCCTTCTTCGATCCTCTTGGCGATCTCGATCTCGCCCTCGCGCGTGAGCAGCTCGACCGAACCCATTTCGCGCATGTACATGCGCACCGGGTCGGTGGTGCGGCCGAACTCCGAGTCGACGGTGGAAAGCGCCGCCTCGGCCTGCTCTTCGACGTCTTCGTCGTTCGAGGCGACCGGCGCCGCCTCGGTGATCAGCAGGGATTCCTGGTCCGGCGCCTGGTCGTAGACCTGGATGCCCATATCGTTGAACGTCGAGATGATCGACTCGATCTGTTCGGCATCGACCAGATCGTCGGGCAGGTGGTCATTGATCTCAACGTAGGTCAGGAAGCCCCGGTCCTTGCCGAGCTTGATGAGGTTCTTCAGGCGCGTACGGCGCGTCTCGGCGTCTTCCTTGGGCAGCTCCGCCGTCGCGGCGAGCCATTCCTCGCGGCGCGCTTTGCGATTGCCACGCCCCTTCTTATCCTTGGCCGCCTTGAGGCCCGCATTGACCTTGGCCTCGAGCAGTTCGAGCGCCTGCTTGGCGCTCTGGATCGGCGCCTTGCCCTTCTTGCCCGCCTGGGCCTCGACCTTCGCTGGAACCGGCTTCGGCTGCGCTTTGTTGTCCTTGGCCGCCGCCTTGACGGCCGCGCGAACTGCCGCCTTGGCCGGTGCCGCCTTCTTCGACTCCGGGCGTTTCGCCTTGTGCGGCACGCGTGGCGCGCGGACGGCTTTCGCCTTCTTCGCCGCGGGACGCGCCGCGGCCGGTCTCTTTGCTTTCAGGCTCTTGATTGCCTTGGCCTTTTTCTTGGCCGCGCGGGCCTGCCTGACGTTACGGTTGCGCTTGTCCTTGACCATCCTTACCTCGTGATGTCACGTGGGGCGTGAGATAACGTTATATTCTATCAAAGGCCTTGATCTTCAAGGCCTGTTCCGTTGCGCGGCGATCATCTTCTCCTCGAAGCGGCGCCGCTCGTCCGCCGTCGCGACGCCCTTGAGCACACGCTGGCGCAGCGCGCGATCTGCCTCGGGCTCGCGCCGCTCGAGCGCCGCGAGCAATTCGCGGAACTCCGACTCAGCCTCGTCTGCGCCGAGCCGCAGCTCGAAGTTGAGCGCGGCCTGGGCGCGCGACAGCACCTCGCGGTGCGCGGCTCGTTCGATCCGCTCGGCGAGCACGCTGTCGGTCAGCCGGGCGGGATCCGGGGCCTCCTCGACCAGAGCCTTCAGCTCGACCAACGCCCGCGATTCCGGCAGCTCCGCGCTAAGCAGCGCGGGATCGATTTCCAGCGCCAGCGCGGGCCGCGCAAAGGCGCGCGCCAGCAGCTTCCATTCGAGCGACAGCGGCAGCGGCGCGCTTGCGCGCGCCGGCGCCTGCTTCGCATAGATGGGGGCGCCGGGCAGCTCGAGCAAGCGCTCGGCCTCCTGCTGCGAGACGCGCGCCAGCTCGGCCACTTCCTTCAGCACCTGGAGCCTGAGCCCCCCGGCGGCAATGCGCTGCACGTGCGGTTTGGCCGCCGCGAGGAAGGTCGCGCGGCCTTCGGGCGTGGCGAGGTCCGACTGCGCGCGCAGCTCCGCCAGCAGGAAGCCCGACAGCGTCTGGGCCTCGCGCAGCAGGCGTTCGAAGGCATCCTTGCCGTGCGCGCGGACGTAACTGTCGGGATCGTCGCCCTCTGGCAGAAACAGGAAGCGCACCGGCTTGTTATCGGGCGCGAGCGGCAAGCTGACCTCGAGCGCACGCCACGCGGCCTTGCGGCCGGCTGCGTCGCCGTCAAAGCAGTACACCAGCTCGTCCGCCAGGCGCAGGAGCTTCGATACGTGCACCGGGGTGGTCGCCGTGCCGAGCGTGGCCACCGCGTAGCCGATCCCGAACTGCGCGAGCGCAACCACGTCCAGGTAGCCTTCGACGACCAGTGCGCGCCCTGCGGCGCGCACCGCGTCGCGCGCCTGAACCAGCCCGTACACTTCGCGGCCTTTCTCGAACAGCGGCGTTTCCGGGGAGTTCAGGTACTTGGGTTCGCCTTCCCCGAGCACGCGTCCACCGAAGCCGATCACCGCGCCGCGCGCCGACAGGATAGGGAACATGATGCGGTCGCGGAAGCGGTCGTAGCGCTTGCCCTCCTCGCCTTGCACGAGCAGCCCGCAGTCGACCAGGGCCTTGTCCTCGTATTGCGGGAACGCCGCGCGCAGCGACTGCCAGTCATCCGGCGCGTAGCCGATGCGGAAGCGCGCCGCGATTTCGCCGGTCAGCCCGCGTCCCTTCAGGTACGCGATGGCGCGCGGCGACTTCTTCAGCTCGGCCCGATAGAACTCCATCGCGCGCTCCATGAGCGCATACAGGTCGGTTTCGCGCTCACGGCGCGCCGCATCCTCGGGACTGCGTGGCTGGAATTCGGGCATCTGCATGCCCGCGGACGACGCGAGCTCCTTCACCGCGTCGACATAGCCGAGCCCGGCGTGCGCCATCAGGAAGCCGATGGCGTTGCCGTGGGCGCCGCAGCCGAAGCAATGGTAGAACTGCTTCGCGGGGCTGACCGTGAAGGACGGCGTCTTCTCGTTGTGGAAGGGGCAAAGGCCGAGATAATTCGCGCCACCCTTTTTCAACTGGACGTAGCGCGACACCACGTCGACGATGTCGACGCGGTTAAGCAGATCCTGCTTGAAGCTCTCGGGGATCACGGCGGCACCGCTCCCCCTCTAGTTTAGCGGCCCCACGGTCCGGGCTAGGCCGAGAGTCTCGCTTTCACCTGCGCGGAGACTTTCCCCATGTCCGCGCGGCCGGCCAGGCGCGGCTTGAGCAGTCCCATCACCTTGCCCATGTCCTTCACCCCTGCCGCCCCGGCTTCCTTCACCGCGGCGTCGATCGCCTGCGCGATCTCGCCTTCGCTCATCTGCTTTGGCAGGTATTCGGACAGCACGCCGATCTCGAATTTCTCGGCTTCCGCCAGGTCCTTGCGGCCGGCAGGCTCGTACTGCGATATCGACTCGCGGCGCTGCTTGATCATCTTGTCGATGATCGCCAGCACGTGCGCATCCTCGAGTGCGATGCGCTCGTCGACCTCCTTCTGCTTCATCGCGGCGAGCAGCAGGCGGATCGCCGAAAGGCGCGCCTGGTCCCGAGCGCGCAGCGCAGCCTTCATGTCTTCGCCGATGCGGTCCTTTAGCGACACGGTGCCTCAGAAATGCAAACGCCCCGATGCTCGGCATCGGGGCGCATGACGAATAATCGCCGGTGACTCTAGTAAAGCTTCTGCGGCAGCATCTGGCTGCGCAGCCGCTTGTGCAGGCGCTTGACCGCCGCAGCGAGCTTGCGCTTGCGCTCGGCAGTCGGCTTCTCGTAGAACTCGCGCGCGCGCAGCTCGGTAAGGAGCCCCGTCTTCTCCACGGTGCGCTTGAAGCGGCGCATCGCCACTTCGAAAGGCTCGTTCTCCTTGACGCGAACAGTCGGCATCCGATCCTCGGCCACGTAATGCGGAAAGGCGCGGATTATATCCGTTTCCCCGCTACGCTCGCCAGCCCCCCTTAAAATGCCCGGCATGCTGATCCTCGGACTGGAGACCTCCTGCGATGAAACCGGGGTCGCCTTGTACGCGACCGGCGGCGGCCCGGGAGGCGGTCTGCGGGCGCACGCCGTGCATTCACAGGTGGCGATGCACGAAGCCTACGGCGGCGTCGTGCCCGAGCTCGCCTCGCGCGACCACATCCGCCGGCTGGTGCCGCTCGCCAGGCGGGTGCTCGCCGAAGGCCGCTGCGAAGCGCGCGAGCTCGCCGCCGTGGCCTATACCGAGGGACCGGGTCTGGCGGGCGCCCTGCTCGTCGGCGCGTCGTTCGCGCACGCGCTCGCGTTCGCGCTCGGCGTGCCTGCAATCGGCATCCACCACCTGGAGGGACACCTGCTTTCGCCGCTGCTCTCTTCCCGGCCGCCGCAATTCCCGTTCGTCGCCTTGCTCGTCTCCGGCGGTCACACGCAGCTGATGCGGGTCGACGGCGTAGGGCGCTATGCGCTGCTCGGCGAGACCCAGGACGACGCCGCCGGAGAGGCCTTCGACAAGACCGCGAAGCTGCTCGGCCTGGGCTACCCCGGCGGCCCGGCGCTCTCGGCGCTCGCCGATTCGGGCACGCCGGGACGATACCGGCTGCCGCGGCCGATGATCGCGAGCGGCGACCTCGAATTCAGCTTCTCGGGCCTGAAGACCGCGGTGCTCCTGCTCGTGCGCGGCGTCGAGCCGAACGAGCAATTCTTCGCCGACGTCGCGCGCGCGTTCCAGGACGCGATCGTCGAGGTGCTGGTCGCCAAATGCGCGCTGGCGATGGAGACCACCGGGCTCACGCGGCTGGTCGTCGCGGGCGGCGTCGGCGCCAACCGGCCGCTGCGCGCCGCGCTCGACGCCGAAGGCGCCCGCCGCGGCTTCGACGTCTACTATCCCGAGCCCGAGCTGTGCACCGACAACGGCGCCATGATCGCGCTCGCCGCGGCGCTGCGCCTGGAAGGGCGCGCGCCGCCCGCTGCGCGCGCCGGCTTCACCGTACACCCGCGCTGGGAACTGGAGAGAATCTCCTAGGCGGGCGGCGCGGCGTCGCCCTTGCTTCCGATGCGCGGCTCCGTTCCTGCGAGCAGGCGACCGATGTTTGCCCGATGGCGCCAGGCCAGCAAACCTGCAATGACGACCACGACGGGAAGCACCGGGCGCAGCCCGAACAGCCACCAGGCATACAGCGGCGCGAACAATGCGGCGGCCAGCGCCGCGAGCGACGAGATGCGGAAGAACGCGACGACGATCGCCCAAGTGGCGAGGGTCGCCAGGCCGAGCCAGCCGTACAGGCCAAGGAGCACTCCGGCTGCGGTGGCGACGCCCTTGCCGCCGCGAAAGCGGTGAAACACCGGGAAGAGGTGCCCGCAGAACACCGCGAGGCCCGCGAGCGGCGCAGCGTATCCTTCGGTCGCAGGCGCGCCGCTCGCCAGCGTCGCAAGCCACACCGCGAGCCAACCCTTGCCGGCGTCGCCCACGAGCGTGAGCGCGGCCGCGGCCTTGCTGCCGGTGCGCAGCACGTTGGTCGCGCCGGGATTGCCCGAGCCGTAGCTGCGCGGGTCGGGCAGCGCGAGTACGCGGCTCACCAGTATGGCGAACGACACCGAGCCCAGCAGGTACGCGAGGACGATGATCAGTACGGTCTGCATCGGCCGGGCATTCTACCCTCGCGGCCCCTATAATCGGCCGGGCTCATGGACTGCATCCTCATCCGCGATCTGCGCTACAGCGTGCTGATCGGCATCCACAAGCGCGAGCGGCACGTCCCGCAGACCGTGTCGCTCGATCTGGACATCGGACTGCCGAGCACCACCGTGTTCGCGAGCGACAAGGTGTCCGACACCATCGACTACGAGCAGGTCGCGCTCGGCATCGGCAAGATTGCCGCGAGCGGCCACTTCCGGCTGGTGGAGACGTTCGCCGAGCGCGTCGCGCGCCTTGTCCTCGACGATTTCGGCGCGCCCTGGGTCAAGGTGAGCGCCGCCAAGATCGGCGTCCTTGGCAACGCGAAATTCGTCGGCGTCGCGATCGAGCGGCGCAAGGGCTAGTCCTCGAGCGCCGCGTCGACGAGCTGCGGCGCGAGCGCGCGCTCGACGTCTGCGGGTGCCAGCCCGACGAGGAAGCCTCGCCGCCCGCCGTTGATGTAGACGCGCGGCAGATCTCGGATGCTGCGTTCCATGTAGATCGGCATCGCCTTGCGCAGCCCGAACGGGGAGGTGCCGCCTACCTGATAGCCCGAATGGCGCTGCGCGACCTCGGGCCGGCACGGCTCGATGCGCTTGCGGCCGGCCTGGCGCGCCAGATTCTTGGTCGAAACCTTGCGGTCGCCGTGCATCAGCACCACCAGCGGCTTGGCGTGCTCGTCCTCCATGACGAGCGTCTTGACCACCTGCTCGCCGGGTACGCCGAGCTCCTCGGCGCCGCGCTCCGCGCCGCCGTGCTCGATGTACTCGTAGTAGTGCTCGCTGTAGGCGATGCCGAGCTTCTTCAGGAACCGCGTAGCCGGCGTTTCGCTGTGGCTCGGCCGCTTCATCCGCGCGGATGGTGCTTCGCGTGCAGCTGCTTGAGGCGCTCGCGCGCGACGTGCGTGTAGATCTGCGTGGTCGAGATGTCCGCGTGGCCGAGCAGCATCTGCACCACGCGCAGGTCGGCGCCGTGGTTGATGAGATGCGTGGCGAAGGCGTGGCGCAGCACGTGCGGCGAGAGGCTCTTGCCGGGGATCGCGCGTGCACCGTGGCGCTTCAAATTGTGCCAGAACGCCTGCCGCGTCATGCCGGCGCCGCGCTCGGTGACGAACAGCGCATCGCTCGCCGTGCGCTTGATGAGCTTCGGGCGCGCCGCGCGCAGGTATTCCTGCAGCCAGTGAACGGCTTCCTCGCCGAGCGGCACCAGGCGCTCTTTCGACCCCTTGCCGAGCGCGCGCAGCACCCCGGCGCCGAGATTGACCTCGAAGGTCCTGAGCGAGACGAGCTCCGAGACCCGCAGGCCGCAGGCGTACAGCACCTCGATCATCGCGCGGTCGCGCAGCCCGAGCGGCGTCGCGGTGTCGGGCGCCGCGAGCAGCGCCTCGACGTCCGCCTCGGACAGGGTCTTCGGAAAGCGCGGCACGCGCTTGGGCGGTTCAAGCCGCAGGGTCGGGTCGGCGCCCACGCGCCGCTCGCGCAGGCAGTAGCCGTAGAAGCGCTTCAGGCTCGAGAGCAGGCGCGCGTCCGACGAGGCGCGGTGCTGCGAGCCGCCCTGGTGGCGCGCGGCGAAATAGGCGTGCAGGTCCGCTTCGCCGGCCGCGGTCAGCTCGACGCGCCGGCGCGCGAGCCAGGCCGCGAGCTGCGCGAGATCGCGCCGGTACGCGGCGATGGTGTTGCGCGCAAGCCCGTCCTCGAGCCACAGCGCGTCGCAGAACGCATCGAGCAGCGCCGCATCGGGGGCTTCCGCCACGGGCACCGCCTCAGGTCTGCGCGAGCTGCGCAATCTTCGCCAGCAGCGCGTCGGGCACCTCGACGCCCTCGGCCCGCGCGCGCCGCGCCGCGGCGAAGCGCCGCGCGCCGGGGAGCCGCACCTCGGGATCGGCGCGCATTGCGGCGACGACCGTCTCGACGCGCTCGAAATAGCGCTCGCGGCCCGCGAGC
The DNA here is from genome assembly GCA_035310985.1 of Burkholderiales bacterium. Lineage (GTDB taxonomy): Bacteria > Pseudomonadota > Gammaproteobacteria > Burkholderiales > SG8-39 > DAHVFK01. Next base: position 2,622 of record DATGDH010000125.1, on the reverse strand, counting down.
GCGCCAGGATCGATCGCGAGGAACGCCTGCCCGATGCGCGGCCGGTTGCCCTGCTCGGCGAAGAACGAGTCGGCCTCGGGCCCGATCGCGGCGCCGGTGAGCGAGGTGCAGATCAGTTCGAACGCGAGCGCGAGCATCGCGCCCTTGACGCCGCCGATCGGGAACATGCTGCCGTGCTCGATCGCTTCCTTCGGATCGGTGGTCGGCTTGCCGTTGCGGTCCAGCGCCCAGCTCTCGGGGATGCGCTCGCCCTTCTGCGCGGCGAGCATGATGCGGCCGCGGATCACCGTCGTGAGCGCCAGGTCGATGACCAGCGGCTCGGCGCCCGGGCGCGGGAACACCGCGGCCACCGGGTCGGTGCCGAACAGCGCCTTGCGCCCGCCCCAGGCCGGTATCGCCGCCGGCGAGTTGGTGAAGGCGAGGCCGACCATGCCGGCCTGCGCGATCGTGAGCAGGTGGATGCCCAGCACGCCGACGTGGCCGCTGTGGGTGATGCCGGCGAAGCCGATGCCGTTGCGCCGCGCGCGGTCGGTCGCCTCGGCGATCGCCCAGGCGCAGGACTCGTAGGGCAGCGCGTCCCGGTTGTCGATCAGGCATACCGCGGCGCGCTCGGCGGCGAGCGCCGGCCGCGCCGCGCCGTCGGCGCGGCCGTTCTTCAGCATCGCGCAGTAAAAGGGCACGCGCGACATGCCGTGCGTCGGCAGCCCCTGCTCCTCGGCCTGCACCAGGTGGCGCGCCGCGGCTTCCGCCATCGCGGGGCGCGCGCCCGCGCGCTCGAGCGCCGCGCGCGCAAGCGCAAGCAAATCGTCAGGCATTTTTTTCATGGCCGGGATTCTACCGGCTGCCGCTAGAATGACCGGCCAAGCCAGAACAAAGGAGGAGGAGATGGGAAAGACGATCGAGCTGACTGCCGCCGACGGCCACAAGCTCTCGGCCTACCGCGCCGATCCCGCGGGCAAGCCGCGCGGCGCCGTCGTGGTGATCCAGGAGATTTTCGGCGTCAACAGCCACATCCGCTCGGTGGCCGACGGCTACGCGGCCGACGGCTACCTCGCGATCGCGCCGGCGCTGTACGACCGGGCGCAACGCAACTTCGAGGTCGGCTACACGCCCGATGACATCGCCAAGGGACGCGCGGTGAAGGACAAGGTGGCGCTCGACGCGGCGCTCAAGGACGTGCAGGCGGCGGTGAAGGCCGCGGCGAGCGCCGGAAAAGTGGGCATCGTCGGCTATTGCTGGGGCGGCTACGTCGCCTGGATGGCGGCCGCGCGCGTGCCGGGGCTCGCCTGCGCGGTACCCTATTACGGCGGCGGCACGACGACCGACCAAGCGATCGCCGAGAAGCCGAAATGCGCGGCGATGGCGCACTACGGCGAGAAGGACGAGCACATCCCGGTCGAGGGGGTGAAGAAGCTCGCCGCCGCGCACCCGTCGGTGACCGTGCACCTGTACCCGGCGCCGCACGGCTTCAACTGCGACCAGCGCGGCTCGTACGATGCCGCGAGCGCGAAGCTCGCGCGCAGCCGCACGCTGGAATTCTTCCGCAAGCAGCTCGGCTAGCGGCTACTGAGTATCGGCCGCCGCGCCGAGCAGGGCGCGGCGAAAGCGCGCCCTGAGCAGGCCGCCGTCGCGCGGCGGCAGTACGATCGGCAGCTTTTCCGCGGCGACCTTCACGGTGGCGAAGTTCGGTCCCGGTGCGCCGTGCACGGTGGCGCGCAGCGCGGCGATCTCGCCGGCGCGGGTAAGCGTGCTCGCGTTGCCGAAGCCGCAGGCGCGCGCGATACCCGCGAGCTCGACGCCCGAGGCGGTGTGCGTCGCCTGCATGCCGGTCTCGCCGTAGCGCTCGTTGTCGATCACCACCACGCTCAGGTTCGCGGGCCGCTGCACGCCGATGGTGGCGAGCGATCCCATCCCCATCAGCATCTCGCCGTCGCCGGTGATCACGAGCACGCGCCGCCGCGGCTGCGCGAGCGCAAGGCCGAGGCCCATCATCGCGGCCTGGCCCATCGCGCCCCAAAGGGGAAACGTGAGCGGATGGTCCCCGGCGGCGCTGCAATCCCAGGCGGTCGAGCCAAGCCCGGCGACCACCAGCAGCTCGCCGCGGCCTTCGAGCAGCTGCGCCACCACCTCGCGGCGCTTCAGGGTCGCGCTCATTGCGCCGCCTGCTCCTGGAAGCTCTTGATGCCGATCACGCACTGCGAAATCAGCACCGCGACGGCGACGTAGCTGTTGTAGGCGAGGCGCAGCGCCGCGTCGACCGCCGCGGGCACGTCGGCGGCTGTGCGCACCGGCTGCACCACGACGCCCATCGCCTCGAGCACCCCCGGGGTGGCCTGCCCCATCGGCACCTGCCAGGGATTGAACTCGCCGTATTCGCCCCGCATCGTCACGAGGATCGGCAGCGGAATCCGGCACTCCTTGACCGTGCCGAGCGCGTTGATGATGTTGCCGACGCCGCTCGATTGCATCAGCAGCGCGCATCGTTCGCCGCCGAGCCACGCCCCCGTGGCGAGTCCGATGCCCTCCTCCTCGGTAGTGAGCGGCACCGCGCGCATCGAGCGCTCGGCGTGGCACAGCTCGATCAGGCGCTTGTGGCCGGCGTCGGGCACGTAGCCGACGATG
>DATGDH010000124.1:0-1815 GCA_035310985.1 Burkholderiales bacterium | reverse complement strand
TCCGCGGCTGACCCACCGCGCTTGCTGGTCCGGACCGGATCGTGACTGTTCAGCTCACGGCAGGGATCCAGACGTCTCCGCTGGTGAGTTCGGTGAGGACGTCGAAGGGGCGGCGGCCGTGCTTGGCGGCGGTGGCGAGGCTGGCGCGCATCGCGGCGAAGTCCTGGGCGCCGGTGAGGGTGCGCGTGCACCCGGGCACCTTCTGCTTGACCTTGACCATGCGGCTGTCGCGCTCGGCGGCGTTGTTGTCGGACGGCACCTGCAGATCGCCGGCGAAGCGCAGGTGGTCGTCGAGGCGCCGGTGGATGCGCCGGGCCAGCGCCCGATGGCGGCGGCCGAGCACCCCAGGCGGGCTGGTGTCGGCGGCGCCGATCAGCGCCGCGGAGACGATCAGCCGCCGGTGCGCGGCCAGTGTGTCGGGGTCGGGCAGGGCGCCGGTATCGGTGATCGCCTTGAGCGCCAGCAGGGCGTCGATGATCTGGGCCGCCCAGCACCAGCCGGCCGGCGTGCCGTCGCTGCCCGGCGACGGGGAGGCGGTGTGGCGATCGACCACGGCGATCAGCTCGCGCAGCAGGTGGGCGTTGCATAACGCGTGCCGGGCGGCCGGATGGCGGGCGTAGGGGGGGAACGCGTCGTGCACCAGGGTGCCGGTGACGGCGGGCAGCACTCCGGCGGCGTCGATGCCTTCCCTGCCGCGTTTGGGGTGGCAGAACAGGACGGTGAACAGCGCGCTGGAGGCGACGTGGAGCCAGTGCAGCCGGCGGCGACCCGCAGCCCGGTCTCATCGGCGTGCACCAGGTCGGCCCGGGCCAGGCCGGCGACCGCGGTGGCGGTGAACGGCTCCAACCCGGCTGCCGCCCGGTGAGTCCAGGCGGCGACGGTGCCGACGGACATCGGCGTGCCGAACAGGTCGGCCAGCAGTCCGGCGGTGCGCGCCACCGGCAGGTGCTGACCCGGGCACAGGCACACCGCGATCGCCGCGGCGTGCGGGCCGTGCTGCACAGGAGCGGTGACTCCGGCCGGCCCGGCCGCGCGGGTACGTGTGCCGCAGCTGCTGCAGCAGCGGGTGACCAGCCGGTGCGCGACCACCCGCACGGTGATCTTCGGGATGTCGAACACCTGCCGTCGGACCACGCCGGCCGGCGCGCTGTCGGCGGCCAGCCTGCCGGCGCAGCCGGTGCAGGCGCCCGGCTCGTGGACGATCACCTGGTCAGGGACGGCGACCTGCCGCAGCGTGCGGCCCTCCCGCCCCGGCTGCCCGCCGGGCCTGCGCCCGGACCGGCCGCGCAGCGACTTGGGCGCCGGCTTGCCCAGCCCGTCGCCCGACGGCGGCTGGGACGAGCTCCGCGACGAGGCGGCCAGCCGCCGCTCCAGCTCCGCGATCTCGGCGTCCTGCGCGGCGATCCGGGCCTGCGGCTGGGCGATCGTCCGCTCCTGCGCCGCCACCAGCGCCGCCAGCTGCTCGTAGGACGGCGCGGCCACCGGCCGATCCTTCACACCCCGACCGCGATCACCGAGCTCCGACACGCAGGGCCGGGACGTGAGTAGTCACGCTAAAGGTAACACGGCCGTTCGGACTCCCCGAGTGAGCGGTAGCACCACTGACAGCCATGCAGATCCCGGGGCTTGGGCAGCAACGGAACGGCCAGTGGCGATAGCGGGCGGGAGACCGCTGGGTTGTCGCCACTGGCCGTCGGACGTGGGTGAGGGGCGCCGAGGTTCGGATCTTGCTGCGATTCGGCGGCCTTGGCGGGCGTGTGGATGACCTGGCCTGCCGCCGGGTCACTGCTGGTGGGTTGACCCTGACGTTGCGTG
>DATGDH010000123.1:0-3000 GCA_035310985.1 Burkholderiales bacterium | reverse complement strand
CGAGGCCGAGCTCTCGCCGCCGCAGCGTGCGAACCTGAGCCGGCTGCTGCACGAGCTGCCGCAGGCGGCGCTGCGCATCTCCGGCTTCGGCTTCGCGGTCTATCCGGCGGTCGCGGTCGCCATGCTCGCCGCCGCCGGCATTGCGGCGCTCTACCGCCAGGGCTCGCTGCTCAAGTCGACGCTCGAGACCTGCAGGAACTACTTCGCCGACTGCCTCGACCCGAACCAGGACGGCAGCGTGGGCGACAACGTCGAAGTGCGCGCCACCGCCGCGGGGAACCTGCTGTACGCCATGGAGAGAATTCCGAAGATCGGCTTTCTCGGCGAGCGCGAGGAGGGCGGCCAATGGCATGCGCGCTACGGCATCGTCGTCGGCGGCCCGGAGACGGGCTACGCCGGGCGCGTCGAGACGGAATCCGCCGAGCGCTCCAATCCGCGCGGCTGGGCGCCGTTTCCCGGCTTCGGCACCGAGAACGGTTCGCTCGATCCGGTGATCGCGCACCTGAACCGGCTGCGCGCCGAGCGCCTCGCGGAGCTCGAGGAAGAGCGCATCCTGCGGCGCCACTGCGAGGCGCTCGCAGGACTCGTGCGCGAGCTCGACCAGGTGCTCGCGCGCCTGTGACGCGCGAGCACCGCGGTGCTCAGAACGAGATGTCTTCCCCCGGCTTCATCACGATCAGCCTGCTTTGCATCTTGTACTTGGCAAGCGCCGTGCGGAACTCCTCGGGCGTTCCCGCGAGCAGCGGGAAGGTGCCGAAGTGCATCGGGATCACGTGCGTCGGCTTGACGTAGTCGACCGCCAACGCCGCACCCGTGGGATCCATCGTGAAGTAACCGCCGATGCACGCCAGCATGAGGTCGATGTGGTGGAACTTCGGGATGAGCTGCATGTCCTCGTACACCGCGGTGTCGCCCGTGTGGTAGATCGTCGGGCCGCCCTTGATCGTCAGCACGTAGCCGACCGGGTTGCCGCTCGCGAGCGCCATTGGCTGGCCGGGCGCGGGCTCCGGCAACTGCGGTGGGGTGAGCTCCGAGCCGTGGATCGCGTTGACGATCGTCACCTTGGCGCCGGCGTTGGGCAGGTCGATCGTGCCGCCGACGTTGCCGCCGGTCATGACCTGGTCCTTGGGATATCCCAGCACCGAGATCAGGTTCATCGCCAGGCCGTAGGGCGCGAGCACCTTGGCGCCGGTCTTCTTCGCGATCTCGAGCGCGTCGCCGACGTGATCGCGGTGGCCGTGGCTGATCAGGATGTAGTCGACCTTGCCGAGCTCGGCGATCGAGTTCTTGTCGGGATTGGTCGGCACGGTGAGCCAGGGATCGATCAGGATCACCCCGCCCGAGGGCGTCACAATCTTCCACGCGGCCTGTCCGTACCAGTGGAGCTTCGTCTGGCCCTTCGCCGCCCACGCCGACGGACTCGCCAGCGCGCCTGCTATCAAGAGCGCGCCGAGCGCGCGCAATATCGTCCGCAGCATCGTTCCCTCCTCCAGGTAAGAATCAAGCGGAGCGGGGAGCATACACAGAGGGCTCTGCCTTGAACAGCGCACGCGGCTTCTCGCGGATGGTCAGGCTGACGCCGGTCGCAAGGGCGGCGAGCGCCAGGTCGAGGATCCACATCCAGCCGTAACTGCCGGTCGCCTCGAGCACCACGCCGCCGAGCCAGGAGCCGAGGAAGGCACCGACCTGATGCACGACGAAGGTGACGCCGAGCAGCGTCGGCAGGCGCGCCGCGCCGAACAGCTTCCCGATCAGGCCAGCGACGGGAGGCAGCACGGCCATGTAGGTAAGCCCCATCCAGACCGAGAACGCGAGCAGCACGAGCTCGGTCTTGGGCGCGGCGAGGAAGGCCGCGATGCCGAGGCCGCGCGCGGCGAACAGCGCTGCGAGCGTGCGCCGCATCGAAAAGCGCTGGATGACGAATCCGGCGCCGATGCTGCCGGCGATGTTGAACAGCCCGAGCGCGGCGAGCGACTCGCCCGCGACGCCCGCCGGCAGCCCGCAGGACTCGATCACGCCCGGCAGATGCGTGACCAGGAAGAACACGTGCAGGCCGCAGACGAAGAAGGTGGCGTTCACCAGCCAATACTGCGGGCTGGCGAGCGCCTCGCCGAGCGAGGCGCCGGGTCGCGGCGCCGCTTGCGCGTCGGCGGACGCGCCGGCCGGGCGGCGAAAGGCGAGCGCGAGGGGCAGCGCGGCGAGCGACAGCCCGGCGAGCGCGAGCGCGGCGCTCACCCAGCCGGCCGCGGCGATCACAGCCTGCGTTGCCGGCGCGAGCACGAGCTGCCCGAGCGGGCCGCCGGCGCCGACGATGCCGGCGACCAGGCCCCGGCGCTTGGGCGCGACGCGCTGGCTCACCGTGCCGACCAGCAGCGACGGGCTGCCGACCGTGGCGGCGACGCCGCCCGCGGCGAGCACCGCGACGAGCAGCCCCGCGCTGTCGGCCAACGGCAGCAGCGCGCCCGTAGCCGCGGCGAGCAGGGTCCCGGCGAAGATCACGCGCGCCGGGCCGTAGCGCTCGGTGAGCAGGCCGCACAAGGGCTGCGCCGCTCCCCAGGCGAGCTGGCTCGCCGCGACCGCGAAGCTGATCGTGGCGATGCCCAGTCCGGTGGCCGAGTTGAGCGGCGAGAGGAATAGGCCGAACACCGAGCGCGAGCCCATGGTGATGGCGAGAAGCGCGACGGCGGCGGCGGTGAGGGCGATGGCGCCCGTGCGATTTGATGCGGGGTTCGTTTCCATGCTGGCATGGTAGGAACCCCGCGTATCGCCCCGATTTCAGCCCGCGCGCCCCATGTTGCCGGATTGTTTCTGCGCATACAGTAGCGGCGATGGATGAGACGGAGCATTTCTGGCAGCTGTCGGCGGCCGAGCTGCTCGCGCGTCTCGGCTCGGGTCCGCAGGGCCTGGCGGACGCCGAGGCCGCCGCGCGGCTCGCGCGCCACGGCCCGAATCTGCTGCGCGAGGAGAAGGGCTTGAGCGCGCTGCGCGCCCTCGCGGGCC
>DATGDH010000122.1:0-1772 GCA_035310985.1 Burkholderiales bacterium | reverse complement strand
GAGCTCGGCGATGCTCTATCGTGGAATGGACCGGGCTCGACTGGATGCCGCTTACAACAACAGCGCCGCGGTCGAGAACTACGCCGCGATCAAGCTTGACTGGAGCCGGCGCAGCGCGCGAGTGCGGGACAGACGGCGCGGACACTTCGATCTCGCAATCAGATCGTCGCCGAAGTCGGCCTCGCGCTTTCCTGGCTCGCCGCGCATCTGGCCGGGTACGGTGCCGATCCGGTACGGATTTATGTCTCCGGTCACTCTGCCGGCGGCCACCTGACGGCGATGACGATCGGTCTGGGCGTCGCCCGGGGCGGACTGGCCATCTCGGGCCTCTACGACCTCGAGCCGATCCGGTTGAGTTATCTGAACGCCAAGCTCGGGCTAGACGCCTCGGAGGCACGCCGCAACAGTCCCATCGCGCATCTGCCTCCGGCTGCCGCCCCGCTCGTCATCGCGTACGGCACTTCCGAGTTGCCCGAGCTGTGCAGGCAATCTGTCGCCTATGCCAGCGCCTGGATCGATCACGGGCTGCCGTCACGTTTGCTGCCAATCGAGGGCGCCGATCATTTCACGGTCCTGGAATGCCTTGCCGCTCCCGACGGCGTACTGACGAACGCCCTGGCGGAGATGATCGGCGACGACTAGGCGAATAACGAACGGAAGACCTGGCGCCCGGCTTGCACGCGCGCTTCGTGCGCGGCCGCACATGCTGCAGTACAGTGGCGCCGGGAAAATCATCTGAGGAACGCAACTGTGATGAACGACGTCAAGCGCATCGCATTGTCCGCATCATTGCTGCTCGCATCGGCCTGCGCGCAGCAACCGCCCGCCTCCGCTCCCAGCGATGTCGCCTACGTCACCAGCCAGGGTGGCGGCGTCACGGTGCTCGACACGAGGACGCTCGCACCCCTCGCCCAAATCGCCGTAGGTCCCGGCCCGCGCGGGCTCGCGATCACGCCCGACGGCCGCTGGCTGCTGACCGCCAACCAGAAGACCGCGGACGTGTCGGTCGTCGACACCACTGCGCGCAAGGAAGTGCGGCGCATCCCGGTCGGCAAGAACGTCGAGTTCATGCGCATTTCGCCGGACGGCAAGCTGGCCCTCGTCACCTACGAGCCCTCCTCCACCGGCAAGCCGGGCAAGGAAACGAAGGAATCCGAGGAATCCGCCATTCCTGCCGAAGTGGCGGTGATCGATCTCGGCACGTGGGCGGTCGTGGGCCGCATGAAGGCGGCGCCCGAGACCGAAGGCATCGAATTCTCGCCCGATCACAAGTTCGCGGTGGTCGCGAACGAAGGCGACAACACGGTCGCCGTGTACGACCTCGCAACGCTGCGCAAGGTGAGAACCATCGACGTCTCGCGCTACGGCAGCCGGCCGCGCGGGGTCAAGCTCGCGCCCGACGGCCGGCACTACGTCGTGACCCTGGAGAACTCGAACAATTTCCTGCTGCTCGACGCGGACTTCAAGGTGCTCAAAACGGTGCCGACCGCCATGGGGCCCTACGGCGTCGCGTTCGGACGCGACGGCCGGCAGATCTGGATCGCAGCAGCGCGCTCGAGCCGCCTGGAGGTGTTCGATGCGCAGAGCCTCGCGCAGCTCGCTTCGATCCCGGTCGGCAAGCGTTGCTGGCATTTCAGCTTCACGCCCGACGCGCAGAAAGTGCTGCTCGCCTGCGGGCGCTCGAACGCGCTCGAGGTCATCGATCCGAACACCTACAAAGTGGTCGACATCCTGCAGGGCTACAAACTGCCCTGGGGCATCGTGACCTATCC
>DATGDH010000121.1:0-1892 GCA_035310985.1 Burkholderiales bacterium | reverse complement strand
CCGCGCTGACGCCGCAGGCGCCGGCGCTCTTGCGAATGCTCTTGCCCTCGACCATCGTGCCGACGAAGGTGAGCCACTGGTCCTTCTTGCGCAGCCGCGCCAGCGTGGTGTTGGTGCGAACGTTGAACGTCTTGGTGCACGTGGTGCAGCGGTAGCGCGGAAAGCCGTGCGCCAGGCCCCAGCGATTGATGCGCGCCGAGCCGCAGCGCGGGCAAGTACGAACTTCAGAGTCACGACCGGCGAGAGCGGGCGCGGATAATTCGGCGATCGGTTGCCGTGCGGTCATCGCGAATCGCACCCTGCCGCGGCGCGCGCCTCGTCGCGACCGCGAGCCTCTGTCGGCCTACTTCCAGCGCAGCGCCACTCAACCATCCGTTCCCCGTGAACCGTTGTGCAGCGAGCCCAACCCGGGGCCGTTAGGCTCCGGAGGCTGGGTTCGAGGATGGATGGTCGGTCGAGCGTGCCTGCCGTCGACGCGACGGCAAGCATGCTCACGCTTGCGAACATCGTGCGCGCGAGTAAACGGTGCTCACGCGCACCCGCCCGTCTCTTCTTCCACCCCCCTCCCGAAGCTAGTGTGCAGAGGCCCGGCGAACTTGCAATTGACTTTCGTCAGGGGCGAGTGCAAGCATGACGCCAGCCTGTCTTGCCCCTCGCGTGCGGCGTTCTCAATTCGCCCCGGCGGCTCCATAGAAAAATAAAATGATGCCGCCGCTGTACTCGTTAAGTGTTGGTCTCGGTGCGCACGGCTCCAGCATGCGCGCACGTTGAACGCGCTCGCGGCATGCGCGTGCGGCGCGCCGCGCCAACACGCAACGCGCTCACCGCTCCTCCATTGCCGCGCGCACGCCTGAAAAATACTCTCGCTCTCACCTCGGTGACGAGGCTCGTCACGGCCCTACACGAACGAAGCCGGACGACAACGAAAACGGGACTAGCGAGGAGAGGACATCGTGAGAAAGAGTCTATTTGCCTTGGCGGTGCTCGGCGCGCTCGGCGCTATGCAGGCGCGCGCCGATACGACCGTCCAGCTGTACGGCCACCTGGATCTGTCGGTCGATGACGTGGACAACGGGCTTTCCGGGCGCACCGGCATCGCGCCGAACAGCAAGACGGGATGGCTGCCTGCGGTGTCGAGCAACCTGTCGCGCGTGGGCCTGCGCGGCTACCACGACCTGGGCGCGGGCCTCAAGGCCGTCATGCAGGTCGAGACGCAGATCGACGTGTCCGCGACGCCGGGCACGACCAGCGACAACCGCGTGCAGGGCGCGTTCGCTTCGCGCAACAGCTTCCTCGGCCTCGCCGGCGGCTTCGGCGCGGTCAAGGTCGGCAAGACCGATGCGCCCTACAAGCTCTCGACCGGGCGAATGGACCCGTTCTCGGCGACCATCGGCGACTACAACAGCATCATGGGGAACACGGGCGGAGACAACCGCGCCGAGTTCGACTGGCGCCTGTCGCACGCGGTCTGGTACGAGTCGCCCGACATGAGCGGCTTCAGGGTGAATGCCCTCTTCTCGCCGGGGCAGAACCGCTCGACCGACAACTCCATTCTCGCCCAGGGCGAGCCGAACTGCACCGGTGGCAACACCGAGCCCTGCGGCGATGGCAGCTTCGGCAACGCGTACAGCATCGCGGGCATCTACGCGAACGGGCCGCTCTACGCCACGGCGGCCTGGGAGATGCACCATAACGTGAACCGCACCGGCGACGAGCTCGGCGCGGGCGGCGGCACGGTCCCGCCGGTGGGCTCGGTCGGCATCGCCGACGAAGACGCGTGGAAGATCGGCGCGCAGTACAAGTTCGCGACCAAGACCACGCTAAATGCGATCTACGAGAAGATGCATCGCGCGGCGCCGACCGATACCTACAACGAGCGCAGCCGCGACGGC
>DATGDH010000120.1:0-12441 GCA_035310985.1 Burkholderiales bacterium | reverse complement strand
TTGTAAACCTCCTATGTCACTTTACTGTGCGCGCCTTGCCGCCACCGGCATGGTGCGCGAATCCGCAACTTACACACGGTTAGTCAGCAGGAATTGATCCAGCGCAAATGAAGTCCCATCTGTATTAATGCCGACCTAGGTTTCCTGCTCGTCGCATCCCGCGCCGCGCTCCCATCACGGGCAGGGACTCGTGACAACGAGCCGGTGCTGCGGGCACCAGAGGTGCACACCGTCATAGCCCGTCGCGTGCGCTCCGCGATTGATGGCTAGAAGAAGAGTAGAGGAATGTCATCAGCGAACGCGATGACCATTGCACTAAGAATCGTGACGCCACCGAATTGTCGTAGACGACGCAAGTATTTCGTGGATCGCGTAAATCCGTCGTGCGGTTCAACATGACCCATGTGCTCATTGACGCGCAGGACGAGCGCTTGCATGGCGCGTGGTGTAACTAGGCACGGAACACCCATTAGTAGAAGAAAGCCGGCTACGAGAGCGTCCGTAATCACGATGTCATCCGGTCTACAATGGAAGCGTCGACGACGACGATGCGGAACCCGCCGCATGACATATGCACGCTGTCGTAGCCGGTCGCGTACGCGCACGTCCGGTCTGCAATTCGGGCGCTAATACTAAGCGATCTACCCGCACGATCTTAGGAAGGGGACTGACGTTAGATTTTTCTTTTTCGCGTTCCATTCGCTTTCGTGCCCGCTCGAAGGTTTTGCGAATGTCGGTTAAGTGCGAGGGAACGTACTTGAAGCGGGGTTTCGGGTCCATCAGCCGAGCCATGTTGGCGAACGTACTCATTTCCGCCATGTCGGTATTGCGATAGATAAATAGTCGCGATAGCGGTGCGTCAATCTTTAGGAGCTATGCCGCTCCGGCTCGGGATACTCCGCGCGGCGCTGCCACGACACGCATGAGTAGATTCTCGCGCATTAGCGGAAGCAGAAATGAAGAGCCGCAGCGAGGCGGGGCCCGTGGCAACTACCTGATGTTAGTTTGCGCGCTTGCGGCGGCTTAAGCCGAGGCCGGCGAGACCGACGCCGAGAAGGGCGATTGTTGCGGGTTCGGGCACGGTGGATGTTGATGAGAGTACGCCGTTGTTCACGTCGGAGGTAAACGTGAACCCTTCCGGCAACGTCAGGGATAGCGTTCCAGTGTTAGAGAAGTCGGCGGCACCCGATCCGTCTGTGTATGGGTACGAGAAGCTGCCAGCGGAAGCGTCTAGGAATGTTTGCACGAAAAGATAGGGAAAGGCCGTCGAGACCGGTACCGTGCCGGTGATGGAAAATACGTGCGTGCCGTCTGCAACGGGTGAAATCGAGCAGTGAGTACCTGTGCAGATAGCATTGCTCTCGTCGTCGCTCCCATAGTACGCGCCGAGTTGCAGCTCGCCAGCCGCTTGTGCTTCACCAGCTAGGGAGCCGTCAATGGTGTAGGTAGCAGTGACGTTGAAATATCCGTCAGTGAATCCGGCGGTCGGCACAATGTTAAGAATCTCATCAAAGATTGCGCGAGCATGTGCATAGGCCGGCCCGGTGGCACTCGCGGCCACATGCAAGCCGCCAAGCACATACGCGCCATCGGACAGCACAACATTGCCTTGCGCGATTCCGGCACTCGCATCCGCGATAGCGTGCACGTTTATCGTGGGGCTGTTACAACTCTCTATAAGAAGTCCCTGCGGCGCGATCGCCGTCGCATCGCCTTGCGTGGTTCCGCCCAGGAGACTTGGGTTGCAGTTGTCGCCAACGCCGGTATAGGCGACGGAGCCGAAGGTTGCTGCTGCCCACGCGGGCTGGCTCAATAAGACGGCGAACAGTGCCGCAGCCACCGTGAACAGTGCCGACCTGCCCAGTAGAGCAAGAGACCGAACGCCCATCGTTTGCTCCTCCCCTCATTGGTCCTTAATCGGCGCGTGCACAGCGCTCGTGGAGGCCGAAAACCGCGAAGCGGTACAACGCTCGCGGCGAAAGACGAATGAACCTCGACCCCCAATCTTTTTTACTGCTGCGGCTGACAAGCAATATTTCCGCCAGGGGCATTAGCTCTGCCGACTCAAGTACTTGCACTCTGACACACGGCTGACTGTAAACTGATCCGACATGTCAGGTCCAGACGACCTTACCCCCTGACCCGGTGAATCGTTGCCTTGGAGCGATGCGCGCTGCGCTGACCCGGTCGTCTTCAGCAGTGCACATCGCGGGCATCTGGCCTTCGTCGTTTATGCGGCGCGACGCAGTAGTAGCTCCTCTCGGATGATCATGCCGTGCATAACAGGCGCAGGACCCCGTGGGGACGCCAGTAAAACCATAAAGTTGCGTAGAGAGCCGCCGTCTTACCAAACATTCCTGCTGCAACCCGCGGCCGGGAACGTGAGCACGACGAGAGAATCCCCTCGTTTTTGCGAGGGGCTCCCGGTATCAGCATGCCTTCAGAGCAAGCCGCGCTCCCCGAAGGAAAGCGCGCTCGTTCCCGCGACGAGGAAGTGATCGAGGACCTTGACGTCCACCATCGCCAGTGCGCCCTTGAGCGTGCGGGTGAGGAGCTCGTCGGCTTGACTCGGCCGTGCGACGCCCGAGGGGGTGGTTGTGCGCAAAGATCAAAGATAACGGCGGCCGCGTTCGCCCGCAGTGAAGCCATGACGAACTCACGGGGATAAACGCTCGTCTGCGTGAGCGTCCCCGGGAAGAGCTCTTTGATGGCGATTACCCGGTGCTGCGCGTCGAGCTGGATACAGACAAAGACTTCGTGCGGCAGGCCCGAGAGCCGGTGCCTGAGATATTCGCCCACGGCGCCGGGGCTGGTCAGGCAATCCCGGCTTCTCAGATCTTCGGCAAGGGCCCTCGAAGCGAGCTCGTGCACGGCCTGCAGCTTCGTGAGCGGGTCGGAGCTATAGGCGCTCGATCCTTCGGTGCAGAAGAGATCCGCGTTCTGATGGGGGAGAGAGTGGAGCATGGCGAACAGCGAGCCGCCCGCCTAGGTGAGCGACCGAAAAGCGCTTCTTCTTCACCACAAGATTCCCTTCTTGCCGGAAAACGTACATGCGCTCTGGACCCGTTTACGGGGACCCCTCGCGTCATGCTAGAGATTCCGATATCGGCGCCAGGATCGAAACAGGTTGCGGGCAGATCAAAATAGTACTAGTATGGTACTAATTAATGTTAGCCAGCGGAGATTTTGGGCCATGCTTCGCATCAGCAAACTTGCCGATTATGCGACCGTGGTGGTGAGTTTCATGGCGCGCTCGCCTGCGGACACGTATAGCGCCGCGAAGATTTCGGCGCGACTCGATATCGGTCAACCCACGGTCAGCAAGATTCTAAAATTGCTGGCGCGCGGGAAGCTGCTCTCGGCCCAGCGGGGCGTCAATGGCGGTTACACTCTCGCGCGCGTACCGGCGCAGATTTCGATCGCTGACGTTATCGACGCGATAGAGGGGATTCCGCTCGGGCTCACGGAGTGCAGCAGCATGCCGGGTGTGTGCGTGCAGGAATCGGCTTGCAAGATTCGCGGCAACTGGCAACAGATCAGTCTGGCGGTCAGGCGCGCACTGGCGGGGGTGACGCTCGCGGATATGGTATTGCCGCAGTCGATTTCCGCGCCGGTGGTGATGTTCGCGCCGGCGAAGCGTGCGCCGACCGGCCGGCGGGGCGCCGCCCTTGCCAACGCGAGAGAACGAACATGACATCGCCCTCCCATCAACTCGATGCACTGATCAGCCAACCCTATCAGCACGGTTTTGTCACCGAGGTCGAGGAGGACAAGGTCCCGGCGGGGCTCGACGAAGGCATCATTCGCACGATCTCGGCGCGCAAGAACGAACCGGAGTTCATGCTCGATTGGCGTCTGCGGGCGTACCGCCACTGGCTGACCATGAAGGAGCCGCACTGGGCCCACGTTCAGTACCCGCCAATCGATTACCAGGCGATCATTTACTACGCGGCGCCGAAGCTGGCCAAGGACGGGCCGCAGAGCCTCGACGAGGTCGATCCCGAGCTCCTGCGGACCTACGAGAAGCTCGGCGTTCCGCTTCACGAACGCGCGATCCTGGCGGGCGTGGCGGTGGACGCGGTGTTCGACAGCGTTTCGGTCGCCACCACCTTTCGCGTGAAGCTCGCCGAGAAGGGGATTATTTTCTGTTCGTTCTCCGAGGCGGTGCGCGAGCATCCCGAGCTGGTGCGTAAATATCTCGGCAGCGTGGTCCCCCCAGGGGACAACTTCTACGCTGCGCTCAACGCTGCGGTCTTCACCGACGGATCGTTCTGCTACATCCCCAAGGGCGTGCGCTGCCCGATGGAACTGTCGACCTACTTTCGCATCAACGCGCGCAACAGCGGCCAGTTCGAGCGCACCCTGATCATCGCCGAAGAGGGGGCATCGGTGAGCTATCTCGAAGGCTGCACCGCACCCATGCGCGACGAGAACCAGCTGCACGCTGCGGTGGTCGAGCTGATCGCGCTGGACGATGCCTACATCAAGTACTCGACGGTGCAGAACTGGTATCCCGGCGACAAGGACGGCAAGGGCGGCATCTACAATTTCGTTACCAAGCGCGGCATGTGCCGCGGCGCCAACTCGCGCATCTCCTGGACCCAGGTCGAGACCGGTTCGGCGATCACCTGGAAATACCCGAGCGTCATCCTGCGCGGCGACAACTCGGTGGGCGAGTTCTACTCGGTGGCGCTCACCAATCACCACCAGCAGGCCGACACCGGCACCAAGATGATCCACCTGGGGCGCAATACGCGCAGCACCATCGTTTCCAAGGGCATAGCGGCCGGCCACGGCCAGAATACCTATCGCGGCTTGGTGAAGGTGCTGCCGCGGGCGGAAGGCGCGCGCAACTACACCCAGTGCGACTCGCTGCTGCTGGGCGAGCGCTGCGGCGCGCATACCTTCCCGTACATCGAGGTGCGCAACCCGAGCGCGCAGGTCGAGCACGAAGCCTCCACCTCGCGCATCGGCGAGGACCAGCTGTTCTACTGCATGCAACGCGGCATATCCGCCGAGGATGCGGTATCGATGATCGTCAATGGTTTCTGCAAGGAAGTGTTCAAGGAGCTGCCGATGGAATTCGCGGTCGAGGCCCAGAAACTGCTTGGAGTCAGCCTCGAGGGCAGCGTCGGCTGAGCGATCGCGGACCATGACATCATCCATGCTCAGCATCAAACAACTGAAGGTCAAGGTTGGCGACAAGCAGATCCTGCATGGCGTCGATCTCGAGGTGAAGGCGGGCGAGGTGCACGCCATCATGGGCCCGAACGGCTCGGGCAAGAGCACCTTGGCTCAGGTCCTCGCGGGGCGCGAGAGTTTCGAGGTGACCGCCGGCACGGTGCTCTACGAGGGCCGCGACCTCCTGGCGCTGCCTGCGGAGGAGCGTGCCCGCGAGGGCATTTTCCTCGCCTTCCAGTATCCGGTGGAGATCCCCGGGGTGAACAACGTCTATCTGCTCAAGGCGGCATTCAACGCGGCGCGCAAGCACCGCGGCCTGCCGCCGCTCGACGCGATGGATTTCCTCAAGCTCGTGCGCGAAAGGGCCAAGCTGGTCGAGATGGGCGAGGAGTTCCTGTACCGCTCGGTAAACGAAGGTTTCTCCGGCGGGGAGAAGAAGCGCAATGAAATCCTCCAGATGGCGGTGCTGGAGCCCAAGCTCGCGATCCTCGACGAGACCGACTCCGGGCTGGACATCGATGCACTGCGCGTGGTCGCGAACGGCGTCAACGCGATGCGCAGCGCGGGGCGCGCCATGATCCTTGTCACGCATTACCAGCGCCTGCTCGACTACATCGTGCCCGATCGAGTGCACGTGCTCGCCAACGGCCGCATCGCCATGTCGGCAGGTCGCGAGCTCGCGCTCGAGCTCGAACAGCGCGGCTACGGCTGGGTCGAGGCCGAGGCCGCGAAACAGGCGCTGGCGGGGTAAGCCATGCCCGATCAGGCCCGCGACCATTTCGTCGCCGATTTCGAGCGGCGCTCGGGCGCGCTGCCAGGCAGCGGCACGCCGTGGGTCGGGCGAATGCGGCGCCTCGCGCTGGAGCAGTTCGCCGCGAGCGGCTTTCCTTCCGCGCGCGAAGAGGACTGGAAGTACACCAACGTCGAGCCGATCGCCCGGCACCGGTTCGCGCCGCCGCCGCGGCCCACCGCCGGCATCACCGCCGGGCAGGTGGCAAAGCTCGCCTTCGGCGACGACACCTCCGAACACCTGCTCGTGTTCGTCGACGGATTCTTCGTTCCATCCCTGTCGCGCGCAGGCGCGCTTCCGCGCGGCGCCGTGGCGGCCAGCCTGGCCCAGGTTCTTGCGCAGGAGCCGGGGCGGCTCGAGCCGTTTTTTGCTGGCAGCGTGGCGGCCACGCCGTTCGCGGCGCTCAATACGGCGTTTGCCGCCGAGGGCGCCTTCATCCACGTGCCGCGCGGCGTCGCGATCGACGCGCCCATCCACCTGCTGTACCTGACGACATCGGCCGATGCGGTCACGCAACCGCGCACCATCGTCGTTGCGGAGGAGGGCGCCAAGGCGACCGTGCTCGAGCAGCATGGCGGGCCCGACGGGACAACCTATTTCACCAACGCGGTGACCCAGGTGGTGGTGGACGCAAACGCGTCGCTCGAGCACCACAAGCTGCAGCAGGAGGGCGACGCAGCCTTCCACGTGGCCGCGATTCACGTGCGGCAACAGCGCGACAGTCGCTACACGTCGCATTCGCTCGCGCTGGGCGGGGTGCTCGCGCGTACCGACATCGGCGTGAGTCTCGATGACACGGGCTGCGAGTGCACCCTGAACGGACTATACGTGGCCGGCGGCAGCCAGCTGCTGGACCATCACACGCGTATCGAGCATGCGCACCCGCGCGGAACCAGCCGCGAGTTCTACCGCGGCATCCTCGACGGGGCCTCGCGCGGCGTGTTCGCGGGCCGCGTCATCGTGCACAAGGGAGCGCAGAAGACCGACGCCCACCTGTCCAATCACAACCTGCTGCTGTCGCGCGAAGCGCAGGTGGACACCAAACCCCAGCTTGAAATCTACGCCGATGACGTCAAGTGCGGGCACGGCACGACGGTCGGCCAGCTCGACGACAACATGCTGTTCTACCTGCGCTCGCGCGGTATCCCCGCGAACCTCGCCAGCGCGCTGCTCACCTACGCCTTCGCGCAGGACGTCATCGGCCGGATCAAGCTTGCGCCATTGCGCGCGCGCATGGAGGACATCCTTATCGCACGCTTGCCCGAGGGCAGGCTTATCCGGGAGTATGCATGAGCACCGTAACCGACCGGATGGCGGCCCGGCCGCGGGCAGCGGGCTACGATGTCGAACGTCTGCGGGCAGAGTTTCCGATCCTCGCGACAAAGGTGCACGGCAAGCCGCTGGTGTATCTGGACAACGCGGCGACGACGCAAAAGCCGCGTGCGGTCATCGCTGCGGAGGCCGAGTACTACGAGCGCTACAACGCCAATATTCACCGCGGCGTGCATACCCTGAGCCAGCGCGCCACCGAGGCCTACGAGGCGACGCGTGAGCGCGTGCGAGGCTTCATCAACGCCGCTTCCCCGAAAGAGATCGTATTCGTGCGCGGCACCACGGAGGCGATCAATCTGGTCGCGCAAAGCTACGGCCGCAGCCGGCTGCGACAGGGCGACGAGATCCTGATCAGCGGCATGGAGCACCATTCCAATATCGTGCCATGGCAACTGCTGTGCGCCCAGATCGGTGCCGTTCTGCGCGTAGTGCCGATTGGCGGCGCGGGTGAGTTCCTGTTCGACGCATACTCGAAGCTGCTTGGCCCGCGTACGCGGTTGGTGGCGGTTTCGCATATCTCGAACGCTCTCGGCAGCGTGATTCCGGTCAAGCACGTCATCGCGTTCGCACACCAGCGCGGCGTGCCGGTACTGGTGGACGGGGCGCAGGCGGTGGCGCACGCGGGCGTGGACGTGCGCTCGCTCGACTGCGATTTCTATGCCTTCTCCGGGCACAAAATCTATGGTCCGACGGGAATCGGCGTGCTCTACGGGAAGGAGGCGCTGCTCGAGGTTATGCCGCCATACCAGGGGGGCGGCGACATGATCAGCACCGTCACTTTCGAGAACAGCACCTGGGCCGATCTGCCGTACAAATTCGAGGCGGGCACACCCAACATCGCGGGCGTGATCGCGCTCGGCGCGGCGCTGGAGTTCGTCGCGACAATCGGTCTCGAGGCGATCGCCGCGCACGAGGCCGAGCTGCTTGACTATGCAACCGCGCGCGTCGCGGAAATCCCGGGGCTGCGCATCATCGGCACCGCAGCGGAAAAGGCGGGGATTCTGTCGTTCGTCCTTGATCGCATTCACCCGCATGACATCGGGACGATTCTGGACCAGCACGGCGTCGCGGTGCGCGCCGGGCACCACTGCGCGATGCCGGTCATGCAGCATTTCAACGTGCCGGCGACCGCACGCGCTTCGTTCGCGCTGTATAACACCCGCCCCGAGGTCGACGCGCTCATCGGCGCGATCCACAAGGCGAAAGAGATGTTCGGATGATGTCGGACCTGCGCGAGCTCTACCAGGAGGTCATCGTCGACCACAACCGCAACCCGCGCAACTTCGGCAGGCCCGAAGGGACGAACCGGGAAGCGCAGGGATACAACCCGCTGTGCGGTGACAAGGTCACGGTGTACCTGAGGGTCGAGAACGGGGTGGTCGCCGATGCAGCCTTTGAAGGCAGCGGTTGTGCGATCTCGACGGCGTCTGCGTCGCTCATGACCGAAGCGCTGAAGGGCAAGACCGAAGCGGAAGCGGAACGCCTGTTCGAGGATTTTCACGGCATGGTTGCCGGGTCGGGCCGCCACCCGGACCTCGGCAAGCTCGAGGTCCTTTCGGGCGTGCGCGAGTTTCCGGCGCGGATCAAATGCGCGACACTCGCCTGGCATACTCTGGATGCCGCGCTGAAGGGCAAGGGCGAGCCGGTCAAGACGGAGTAGAGCATGGACATGCGAGACAATCGGGAGCAATTGACGCTGACGCGCGACGTAGAAGCTGCACTCGTCCCCGTGGGCGACCGGATTACGCTGAAGGCGGGTGAGCGCGCCACCGTCACCCAGGCGCTCGGGGGCAGCTACACCGTCGTGGTCGGCGGCAACATGTATCGCATCGACAGCAAGGATTCCGACGCGCTGGGCAAGGCGCAGACGGCGCCCCAAGCGAAGCCGAGCGGCGCGCGGGCGGCGCGCGAGCAGGTCGTGGAGGCGGTATGGGAGCAGCTGCGGACATGTTACGACCCGGAAATCCCGGTCAGCATCGTCGATCTGGGCCTCGTCTACGAGTGCACGGTGCTGCCAGTCGAGGAAGAAGGCGGCGGCTGGAGCGTTCAGGTGCGTATGACGCTCACTGCGCCCGGATGCGGCATGGGCGATTATCTCGCGCGTGAAGTCAAGCAGAAGCTGTTCGGAATCCCTGGCGTGAAGGAGGCCGAGGTCGAATTGGTCTGGGATCCGCCCTGGAGCCGCGAGATGATGTCCGAGGCTGCACGCCTCGAACTCGGCGTGTTCTGATCAGCTCTGCGACGAGCACATGGATTAGTAGCCGTAGAACTCCTCGTACCGCATCGCCTGGTCGCCGACCCCGATGTTCTTCAGCATCTGTTCCGGTAATTCTTAAAGGCATATCGCGCGGACTTCGGCGAAGAGATTTCACCCGAGGAAGCTCGCGCCCTTATGCACCGGCTCCCGGCGTTCTATGAGCTTGTTGCCTCCCCGCTTCCGTCCGATACGCTAAAGGCAAACCAGACAGAAGGCAAAGTTCGAACATCGTCATCGGCCCCATGGGGTCGAAGTGATCCACATCTTGAATGAGGAATTGGTGGAACACGGAACAAACGTCACAACAAGCCGATGCTGCTCGCACCACAGATGCACACCGTCGTAGCCGATGGCGTGCGCGCAGGTCCAGCAGCTTCGGTCGCCGTGATCGCGCCAAGGCGCGAAGTGTTTGTAGGCGGGCTGGGACGCTAGCATGGATGGATTGTCGCGCGTCATCTGGCCCGCGCCTGCCGCGAGCGTTCATCGTCTCGCGCCTCGCTGGCGAATCCCTAATGCGGCAAGTTTCCTGACGATTGAATCGTCTACTTACATGGAAATGTGTCTTGCAGCGATTTGCCAACAAGATAGAACGCTGGGAGATTTATTTGCTGCGGGTTTTCTGTCATGTAGCGGCCTACTACACGTGCGATCTGTTCGAGAGTAACGGAGTTATCGATGCACATGACTTTGTCAGGCAAGGTCGCCAAAACTTCGTATGCTCCGCGAATGTAACCGAGATAGAGCGCAAAGCCTGCTAGGTCCGCACTCCTTCCGCGCTTCGCAGTCGCGGACTCGTAAGCCTGGTAGTACGGCAACAATTGCTTACCGCTCCAAAGCCTCGGGCCTGCGAACGATGAGCCGCTATACATTAGGATCAGGCCGGCAATTAAACTCGCGATTTTCATTGGTGACCTCCCCCTAGTCGCTCAGTTTGGAGCATGTGTGGATTGTCGCGCATTAGCGGAGCGCGCAAACGAAAGTCTCCGCCGAAGCGGGGCACTTTATTTGTTCAGCCGTTCGGGTTCGCCGGACCACGACTCGCATTCCCTCCTTGGGCAATGGCTCGTGACAACGGCCCGATGCCCTTCGCACCACAGGTGGACCCCGTTGTGGCCGCTCGCATGCGTGCACGTCCAGCTTTCGTACGCGGCCCGCCTGCCGGATTCTGACCCGCGACGTGGAGCTGAAGCCTGTCTCGCTTTCTGACTTTGACGCGTTTGATCCAGATCTTGCGTGATCAAGCGCGCGTTCCCAGCAGCCACAGGAGAGTTCGCCAGATTCGTCAAATGCTGTAAAGCATGGCGTGGTTCTCTGCGTGATCGTCAACCCCAATGATCTAATACGGGGCTGGCAAATTTGGCGAGACCGCGGAATTTGCGGAGGCTCGCGTAAAAGGCAAATAAGTATGTCCCGCCGCACGCTCAGCGATACGTTGAACGTCACGTTGATGGACTCCGGCGATCTGACCCAGATCTCTGGCCACGAGCGCGAGAACGTCGAGCTGGTGGTCAGCCAGCTCGTGCAGCTCGGGTTGCGGGTCGTCAGCGCGCCGCACGTGGACGGCTCGATGTGGACCGCCACTTGTCGCAGGCTCGAGATTCCGGGCGACGAAGTTCAGATCGAAAGGCTCGGGCGCCGCTTGTTCATACGCAGCCGCTCGCTCGAGCGCGCTCGTGCGAAAGTCGTCGAGCTGTCCGAAAGCGGCGCGCGCCCCGAGGGGGAAATCTTCAGAATCGGCGCCTTCTACACGGCGGTCCTGTACGATCCGTCCGGCTGCTTACCCTCAAGCCGCTCCGCATGAGACGCTCGCAGCAAGGCTTCACGCTGGTCGAGATCGCGATCGTCCTCGTGCTCATCGGCCTCCTGGTCGGTGGCATCCTGAAGGGCCAGGAGATGATCACCCAGGCCAGGATCAAGAGCGTCATCGCCGACTTCAACGGCATCTCGGCCGCCTACTACGCTTACCGGGATCGCTACCGCGCGATCCCGGGTAACGATCCTAATGCGGCGACCCGCTGGTCCGGCGCGACCGCCGGCGACGGCGACGGACATATCGGCGGCCTCTACAACAGCGCGACCACGGCCGATGAATCGCGCCAGTGGTGGGACCACCTTCGCCGCGCGGGCCTCGTGTCCGGCACGGGCACCGACCAGCCCCTCAATGCGGTTTCCGGTCTCATCGGCGCGCAGACCGGCGACGGGACCTCGCCGAACTACGGCCCCGTGCTCGGCAGCGACGCCGCCGGTACCGGCGGGTTGACGGGCATCATCATCTGTTCGGCAAACCTGCCCGACAAGATCGCGATCGGCGTCGATTCGCAGATGGATGACGGCGCGCCGGGCGCAGGCGCGATGCGCGCGCAGCTGCAGGCCGCGCTCAATCCCGCGATCGGCAAGCAGGCCGCGGCGAGCTACGCCGAAACGGGCAACGGCACTTACACGCTCTGCCGCTCGCTGTAGGCAGCGCGCCGACCGGCACCTTACGCAGCGCCTGACGCGCGACCTTGCGCAGGCCTTTTGCATTGTTTCGCGGATGAGCAGTACTTCCGAAAAGCTCGTTGCAATTACAAGGTTTCACAAGAACCGGTAAAGGGGATAAGGATTTTTGCCTCGTTAGCGTTAATCTCAAAGGCCAGCAGATATTGCTTTTGGCCCCGGAAATCGAATCGAATCAACGACCGGATATGAGATACGCCCTGCGCACAAGGCAGCACGGCATGAGCCTGGTCGAGGTGCTGGTCGCGGTGGCAATCGGCCTGATCGGCATCCTGATCATCACCCAGGCCTACCTCACCAGCGACAAGTTCAACCGGTCGACGATGGGCGAGGGCGGGGCGCAGACCAGCGGCACGATCGCGCTCTTCACCGTCGAGCGCGACGT
>DATGDH010000119.1:0-10117 GCA_035310985.1 Burkholderiales bacterium | reverse complement strand
GCGCACCTTGGCCAGCGTCACCTCGACGCCGCACTTCTCGCAGATGATACCGCGGAACTTCATCCGCTTGTACTTGCCGCACAGGCACTCGTAGTCCTTGATCGGACCGAAGATGCGCGCGCAGAACAGCCCGTCCCGCTCCGGCTTGAAGGTGCGGTAGTTGATGGTCTCGGGCTTCTTCACCTCGCCGTAGGACCACGAGCGGATCTTCTCGGGCGATGCGAGCCCGATCTTGATCGCGTCGAATTCCTCGGCTTGCTGGACCTGCTTGAAGAGCTCAAGTAGCGCTTTCATCGGTTAGTACCTCTCCAGGTCGATATCAATGCCGAGCGAGCGGATTTCCTTCACCAGTACGTTGAAGGACTCCGGCATGCCGGCGTCGATCTTGTGGTCGCCCTTGACGATGTTTTCGTACACCTTGGTGCGCCCGTTAATGTCGTCGGACTTGACCGTAAGCATCTCCTGCAGCGTGTAGGCCGCGCCGTAGGCTTCCAGCGCCCACACCTCCATCTCGCCGAAGCGCTGCCCGCCGAACTGGGCCTTGCCGCCGAGCGGCTGCTGCGTCACCAGGCTGTAGGGGCCGGTGGAGCGCGCGTGCATCTTGTCGTCGACCAGGTGATGGAGCTTGAGCACGTGCATGTAGCCGACCGTTACCTGGCGGTCGAAGGCCTCGCCCGTGCGCCCGTCGAACAGCGTCACCTGCCCGGATACCGGCAGTCCCGCCAACTCGAGCATGGCGTTGATCTCGGTCTCGGTCGCGCCGTCGAACACCGGCGTCGCGAAAGGCACCCCGTCCTTCAGGTTGTGCGCGAGCTGCAGCACGCTGTCTTCCGGAAGCTCGTCGACTGCCGGCGAGTGGTAGACGCCCGACAGCATCTTGCGCACCTCCGCCGCGTTCGCCTGCTGGCGCAGCATCTCGCCGATTCTCAGGCCGAGGCCCTTGGCGGCCCAGCCCAGGTGCGTCTCCAGGATCTGCCCCACGTTCATGCGCGAGGGCACCCCGAGCGGGTTGAGCACCACGTCGACCGTGGTGCCGTCGGCCATGTGCGGCATGTCCTCGACCGGCACGATCTTCGAGATCACGCCCTTGTTGCCGTGCCGCCCTGCCATCTTGTCGCCAGGCTGCAGGCGGCGCTTCACCGCCACGTACACCTTCACCATCTTGAGCACGCCCGGCGGCAGCTCGTCGCCCTGGGTAAGCTTCTTGCGCTTCGCCTCGAACATCGCGTCGAATTCGCGCCGCTTTTGCTCGAGCGAGTCCTTGAGGCCCTCGACCTGCGCCGCGGCCTCCTCGTTGGCGAGCCGGATGTCGAACCAGTCGAAGCGCTCAACGGTCTCGAGGTAGCTCTTGCCGACCTTGGTGCCCTTGGCGAGCTTCTTCGGCCCGCCGTTGGCGATCTTGCCGGTCAGCAGGCGCTCCAGCCGCTCGAAGGTATCGGACTCGACGATGCGCATCTGGTCCGCGAGGTCGGTCTTGTAGCGGCGCAGCTCGTCCTCGATGATCTGCTGGCTGCGCTTGTCGCGCTCGATTCCTTCGCGCGTGAACACCTGCACGTCAATTACCGTGCCCGAGATGCCGGAGGGCACCCGCAGGCTCGTGTCCTTCACGTCGCTCGCCTTCTCGCCGAAGATCGCGCGCAGCAGCTTCTCCTCGGGCGTCAGCTGCGTTTCGCCCTTGGGCGTCACCTTGCCCACCAGCACGTCGCCGGCTTCCACCTCGGCGCCGATGTAGACGATGCCGGACTCGTCCAGGCGCGACAGCTGCCCCTCGGAGAGGTTGGAAATGTCGCGCGTGATTTCCTCGGGCCCAAGCTTGGTATCGCGCGCCACTACCGTGAGCTCCTCGATGTGGATCGAGGTGAAGCGGTCGTCCGACACCACGCGCTCGGAGATGAGGATCGAGTCCTCGAAGTTGAAGCCGTTCCAGGGCATGAACGCGACCAGCATGTTCTGCCCGAGCGCAAGCTCGCCCAGATCGGTCGACGCGCCGTCGGCCACCACGTCGCCTTTAGCGATTCGCTCGCCCTGTTTGACGATCGGCCGCTGGTTGATGTTGGTGTTCTGGTTGGAGCGCGTGTACTTGGTCAGCTTGTAGATGTCCACGCCGACATCGCCCGGCACCGTCTCGTCGTCGTTCACGCGCACCACGATGCGGTTCGCGTCGACATAGTCGATCACGCCGCCGCGCAGCGCGATGACGCAGGTGCCCGAGTCGATCGCGGCGGTGCGCTCGACGCCCGTGCCGACCAGCGGCTTCTCCGGACGCAGACAGGGCACCGCCTGGCGCTGCATGTTGGAGCCCATCAGCGCGCGGTTTGCGTCGTCGTGCTCGAGGAACGGGATGAGCGAGGCCGCCACCGACACGATCTGCGCCGGCGCGATGTCCATGTACTGCACCTCCTCGGCCGACTTGAGCTCGAACTCGTTCTTCCAGCGGCACGACACCAGCGTGTCGGTCAGCTTGCCGGTCTTGTCGATCTGCGCGTTCGCCTGCGCGATCACGTAGTTGCTTTCCTCGATCGCCGACAGGAACTCGATTTCGTTGGTGACCTTGGTGTTCACCACCTTGCGGTAGGGCGTCTCGAGGAAGCCGTACTTGTTGGTGCGCGCGTACAGCGCGAGCGAGTTGATCAGGCCGATGTTCGGGCCCTCGGGCGTCTCGATCGGACACACCCGGCCGTAGTGCGTCGGGTGCACGTCGCGCACCTCGAAGCCGGCCCTTTCCCTGGTGAGGCCGCCTGGCCCCAGCGCCGAGACCCGCCGCTTGTGGGTGATTTCCGACAGCGGGTTGGTCTGGTCCATGAACTGCGAGAGCTGGCTCGAGCCGAAGAATTCCTTGATCGCCGCCGAGATCGGCTTCGCGTTGATCAGGTCATGCGGCATCAGGTTGTCGCTCTCGGCCTGGGACAGCCGCTCCTTCACGGCGCGCTCGACGCGCACGAGGCCCGCGCGGAACTGGTTCTCCGCCAGCTCGCCCACCGAGCGCACGCGCCGGTTTCCGAGGTGGTCGATGTCGTCGATCTCGCCGCGGCCATTGCGCAGCTCGACCAGGATCCTGATCACCTCGACGATGTCCTTGGGGCTCAGGGTCACGCGCTGCTCGATCTTCGTCTCGAGCTTCTGCCGGTCGATGCCTTTCGCCTTCAGGTCCTGGTACATCTTGTCGACCAGGGCCTGCGCCTCCTGCTCGCTCGCCACGCCCTCGATGCTCACCTTGCCAAGCGAGAGCTCGGGTGCGCCGCGGAAGTACGCGCGCAGTTCGTCCTCGCCCTCCTTGGAGACCGCCACGTTCTTGAAGCGCAGCTGCCAGCTCGTTTCGCTCGGCGCCGCGATGCGGCGGTTGAACTTCATGCGGCCCACCGCCGAGAGGTCGTAGCGCTCCTCGGCGAAGAATAGGCCGTTGAACAGCGCCTCGACGGCGTCCTCCGTGGGCGGCTCGCCCGGACGCATCATGCGGTAGATAGCGATGCGCGCCGCGTTGCGGTCGGCGGTCTCGTCGGTGCGCAGCGTCTGCGAAACGTACGGCCCCTGGTCGAGATCGTTGGTGAACAGCGTCTGCACCTTGCCGACCTTGGCCTCGCGCAGCTTGGCGAGCAGCGTCTCGGTGATCTCGTCGTTCGCGTTGGCGACGATCTCGCCGGTGTCCGCGTTCACCACGTTGTGCGCCAGCGTGCGGCCGAGGATGAACTCGTCGGGCGCCGTGATCTTCTTGATGCCGGCGGCTTCCATGTCGCGGATGTGCTTGACGGTGATGCGCTTGTTCTGCGCCACGATCAGCTTGCCCGCCTTGTCGTTGATGTCGAAGCGCGCGACTTCGCCGCGCAGCCGCTCGGGCACGACCTCGAACAGCACGTGGTTCGGCTCGATGGTGAAGCTGTCGAAGTCGAAGAACTCCGCCAGGATCTGCTCTGGCGTGTAGCCGAGCGCCTTCAGCAGGATCGTCACCGGCATCTTGCGGCGCCGGTCGACGCGGAAGTAGGCGATGTCCTTGGGGTCGAACTCGAAGTCGAGCCACGAGCCGCGGTAAGGAATCACGCGCGCCGAGAAGAGCAGTTTTCCGGAGCTGTGCGTCTTGCCCCGGTCGTGCTCGAAGAACACGCCCGGCGAGCGGTGCAACTGCGACACGATGACGCGCTCGGTGCCGTTCACGACGAACGAGCCGGTGGTGGTCATGAGCGGGATCTCGCCCATGTACACCTCCTGCTCCTTCACTTCCTTGGTGGTCGGCTTGGGCGCCTCCTTGTCCATGATCACCAGGCGCACCTTGGCGCGCAGCGGGCTGGCGTAGGTCAGGCCGCGCTGCTGGCATTCCTTGACGTCGAACGGCGGCTCGCCGAGCGCGTAACTCACGAACTCGAGGCGCGCGTTTCCGGAGTGGCTGGAGATCGGGAAAATCGAGGTGAACGCCGCCTGCAGGCCTTCGTTCTTGCGCTTCTCCGCGGCGACCGGAGCCTGCAGGAACGCAGTGTAGGACTCGAGCTGCGTCGCGATCAGGAACGGCACGTTCAGCACGCTCGCGCGCTTGGCGAAGCTCTTGCGGATGCGTTTACGCTCGGTGAGGGAATAGGTCATGAAGGCTCCGGGGCTGAAGGCAGCTGGCTCAAGGACAAAGGTAAGCGGCCGCGCGCGGCGGCTTGCCTTTGGCCTCGGACCGGGGGGTGGCTACGACACCCCCCGGATGCCGAAGTTCACTACTTGATCTCGACCTTCGCACCCGCGTCGGTCAGCTTCTTGGCGATCGTGTCCGCGTCGGCCTTGGACACGCCCTCCTTGACCGGCTTGGGCGCGCCGTCGACCAGGTCCTTGGCCTCCTTCAGGCCCAGGCTCGTGACCTCGCGCACCGCCTTGATCACGTTCACCTTGTTGTCGCCTGTGGCGGTCAGAACGACCGTGAATTCGGTCTTTTCCTCCGCCTTCGCGGCGCCGCCCGCGGCGCCACCGCCTGCCGGCGCGGCGACAGCCACCGCGGCGGCGGCCGACACGCCGAACTTCTCTTCCATGTCCTTGATGAGCTGCGAGAGCTCCAGGACGCTCATGTTCGAGATCGCTTCCAGAATCTGTGCTCGTTCCATCTTCAACTCCAGAGAATGTGTGGGTTTCCTGAATGTGTGTCGCGCCCTGGGCTAGGCCGCGGCCTTTTCCTTGTGGTCACGTACTGCGGCGAGCGTGCGCGCGAACTTGCCCGGTACCTCGTTCATGGTGCGCACCAGCTTCGCGATCGGCGCCTGCATCGTGCCCACCAGCTTGGCGAGCAGCTCCTCGCGCGACGGCATCGAAGCGAGCGTCTTGACGTCCTGCGCGGACATCACGATGTTCGGCATCGCGCCGCCCTTGATCACGAGCAGCTCGTTTTCCTTGGCGAACTCCTGCAGCACCTTCGCGGCGGCGACGGGGTCCTCTGCGATGCCGTACATCAGCGGGCCCTTCATCTGCTCGGCCAGCTTCTCGAACGACGTGCCTTTCACGGCGCGCCGCGCGAGCGTGTTCTTCAGCACGCGCAGGTACACCCCCGACTTCCTCGCCCTGGACCGCAGATCGGTCACGCTGCCGACGCCGATCCCGCGGTACTGCGCGAGGATGACGGCCTGGGCGTTCGCCAGCTGGGCGCTGATTTCCGCGACCACCGACTGCTTCTGCTCCAGATTAAGACTCAAGGTCTACCTCCTTGCGTTGATCAAACGGGCCAGCCTCGCGGCGGCCCCCCAATGGCGACCTTGAATCAGGAACCTCACGATTCCCTCTTCGGGGTGCGCCGTCTGCGTAGGGCGACTGCATCCGATTAAGCCTGCGGCTCGCACCGAAGGCCCCTACGGTCTTTGACAGCGGCCGGAGCTCCGAGGAGCGTCCGGCAGCCCAAAGTCCTCACTTACTGTTGCGCCTGCTGCGGCGCCGAGAACGAGGCGGGATCCACCTTGACCCCGACCCCCATCGTGCTCGACACCGACAGCTTCCTCAGATATATGCCTTTCGTATTCGACGGCCTGGCGCGGTTTAGCGCCTCGACGAGCGCGGCCAGGTTGTCGCGCAGCTGCTCCGCCGTGAACGAAGCGCGTCCGATGCGGCACTGGACGACGCCCGCCTTGTCGGCGCGGAACTGCACCTGACCGCCCTTCGCGTTCTTCACCGCCGCGGCGACGTCCGGTGTCACCGTTCCGACTTTCGGGTTGGGCATGAGGCCGCGCGGGCCGAGGATCTGGCCCAGCTGGCCGACCACGCGCATCGCTTCGGGCGCGGCGATCACCACGTCGAAATCCATCTTGCCGCCCTTTATCGACTCGGCGAGGTCCTCGAAGCCGACCACGTCGGCTCCGGCGGCCTTGGCCGCCTGCGCCTTGTCGCCCTGCGCGAACACGGCAACGCGCACCTTCTTGCCGGTGCCCGCCGGCAGCAACACCGAGCCACGCACCGTCTGGTCGGACTTCTTCGCATCGATCCCCAGGTTCACCGCGACGTCGACCGATTCGTCGAACTTCGCGGTGGCCGTCTCCTTGACGAGCTTGAACGCGTCGATCACCGGGTAAGTGGAGGTCGGATTGACCTTGCCGGCGGCGGCCTTCCTGCGCTTGCTGATGGCCATTTACATGCCCTCCACGATGATGCCCATGGACCGCGCGCTGCCCGCTACCGTGCGCATCGCCGCCTCGAGGTCCGCAGCCGTGAGGTCGGGCATCTTCGCCTTGGCGATCTCCTCGCACTGCTTGCGCGTGATCTTGCCCACCTTGTCGGTGTGCGGCTTCTGGCTGCCCTTTTCCACGCCGGCCGCCTTCTTGATCAGCACCGTAGTGGGCGGCGTCTTGACGATGAAGGTGAAGCTCTTGTCGGAGAAGGCCGTGATCACCACGGGCAGCGGCAGGCCGGGCTCCATCTTCTGCGTCTGAGCATTGAAGGCCTTGCAGAACTCCATGATGTTCAGGCCGCGCTGACCGAGCGCGGGACCGATGGGAGGCGAGGGATTCGCCTTGCCCGCCGGCACTTGCAGCTTGATGTAGCCGACTACCTTCTTAGCCATGTGAGGCTCCTATCGGGTCCAAGCGGCCCTGGCCGAAACGGCCTCGGCCTCCCCGTTACGTTGCAAACGCGGTCAGGCCTTCTCGACCTGGCCGAACTCCAGCTCGACCGGGGTCGAGCGCCCAAATATCGTGACCGCCACGCGCAGGCGTGACTTCTCGTAGTTGACGTCCTCCACCGTGCCCTGGAAGTCCGTGAACGGGCCTTCCTTGACGCGCACCATCTCACCGACCTCGAACAGCACCTTGGGCCTCGGCTTTTCGACGCCTTCACGCATCTGCTGCATGATCGCGGCGACCTCCTTCTCCGAGATCGGCGCGGGCTTGGTCGCCGTGCCGCCCACGAAGCCGGTCACCTTGTTGGTGTTCTTCACCAGGTGCCAGGTGTCGTCGTTCATCTCCATCTCGACCAGCACGTAGCCCGGGAAGAACTTGCGCTCGGACATGTGCTTCTGGCCGCCCTTCATCTCGACGACTTCCTCGACCGGAACCAGGATGCGGCCAAACTTGTCCTGCATCCCTGCGCGCGCGATGCGGTCTTCGAGTGCGCGTTGCACCGACTTCTCGAAGCCGGAATACGCGTGCACCACGTACCAGCGTTTAGCCATGTCGCTCTGCTCGATTCGTGCCACTTAAGTCTTCGTCCATCCGAGGATCACGTCGTACAGCAGCCACTCGAGGCCCTTGTCCGCGATCCATAGAAAAACCGCCATCGTCACCGCGAACGCGAATACCGCCGCGGCGGTCTGCATGGTCTCCTTCTTCGTCGGCCACACCACCTTCTTCAACTCGTTCAGCGCCTCGCGCGCAAACGCGATGAACTGGCGCCCCGGCCCGGTGAACGCGCCAACGACGCCACCCGCCACGATGCCGCCGACCACCGAGCCCACGCGCAGCAGCAGCCCGCTGTCCGCCAGCCAGTAATAGCCCCAGAAGCCGGCCACTACGATCAGCACGGCTATCGCAATCTTTATCTTGTCGAGCATCCTGTCAGTCGCATGCTTGGGATTTGGCAGGCCAAGAGGGAATCGAACCCCCAACCTTCGGTTTTGGAGACCGACGCTCTGCCAGTTGAGCTATTGGCCTGTGGAGTCCGCTATTCGACGACCTTGGCGACGACGCCGGCGCCCACGGTCTTGCCGCCCTCGCGGATGGCAAAGCGCAGGCCCTGCTCCATCGCGATCGGGGTGATCAGCGTCACCACCATCTTGATGTTGTCCCCCGGCATCACCATCTCGGTGCCCTTCGGGAGCTCCACCGCCCCCGTGACGTCCGTGGTGCGGAAGTAGAACTGCGGCCGGTAGTTGTTGAAGAACGGCGTGTGCCGCCCGCCTTCTTCCTTGGACAGGATGTACACCTCGCACTCGAACTTCGCGTGCGGGGTGATCGAACCCGGCTTGGCAAGGACTTGCCCGCGCTCCACTTCTTCCCTCTTGGTGCCTCTGAGGAGGATGCCGACGTCATCGCCCGCCTGACCCTCGTCCAGGAGCTTCCTGAACATCTCCACGCCCGTGCACACGGTCTTGGTGGTGGGTTTGAGACCCACGATCTCGATCTCCTCGCCCACCTTGATCACGCCGCGCTCCACCCGCCCGGTCACCACCGTGCCCCGGCCCGAGATCGAGAACACGTCCTCCACCGGCATCAGGAACGGCCCGTCCACCGCGCGCTTGGGCTGCGGGATGTACGAATCGAGCGCCTCGGCCAGCTTCAGGATCGCTTTGACCCCCAGCTCGCCCTCATCGCCCTCCAGCGCTTTCAGCGCCGAGCCGATCACGATCGGGGTCTTGTCCCCGGGGAAATCGTACTTGGACAGCAGCTCCCGAACCTCCACTTCCACCAGCTCCAGCAGCTCCTTGTCGTCCACCATGTCGGCCTTGTTCAGGAACACCACGATGTAGGGCACCCCCACCTGGCGCGCAAGCAGGATGTGTTCGCGCGTCTGCGGCATCGGCCCGTCGGCAGCACTCACCACCAGGATCGCCCCGTCCATCTGCGCCGCACCCGTGATCATGTTCTTGATGTAGTCGGCATGCCCCGGGCAGTCCACGTGCGCGTAGTGGCGCTTCTCGGTCTGGTACTCCACGTGCGCCGTGTTGATCGTGATGCCGCGCGCCTTTTCCTCCGGCGCCGCATCGATCTGGTCGTAGTTCTTCGCCTCGCCCCCGTACTTCTTCGCCAGAATGTGCGTCATCGCCGCCGTCAGCGTCGTCTTGCCGTGGTCCACGTGACCAATCGTGCCCACGTTCACGTGCGGTTTCGTCCTCTCAAATTTGCCTTTTGCCATGATGTTTCCTGGTCGAAGTACCGTTGTTATTTGGCCGGTTGCTTGGCGCTGATCACCGCCTCGGCGACGCTCTTCGGCGCCTCGGCGTAGTGCTTGAATTCCATGGTGTAGGTGGCGCGGCCCTGCGTCAGCGAGCGCAGCGTGGTCGAGTAGCCGAACATCTCGCCCAGCGGCACCTCGGCCTTGATTGCCTTGCCGCCGGCCAGATCCTCCATGCCCTGGATCACGCCGCGGCGCGACGACAGGTCGCCCATCACGTCGCCCATCTTCTCCTCGGGCGTCTCGACCTCGACCGCCATGATCGGCTCGAGCAGCGTCGGCTGCCCGGCGCGCATGCCGTCCTTGAAGGCGAAGATCGCAGCCATCTTGAACGCGTTTTCGTTCGAGTCGACCTCGTGGTACGAACCGAAGGTCAGCGTGACCTTCACGTCGACCACCGGGTAGCCCGCCAGCACGCCGTTGGGCAGCGAGTCTTCCACGCCCTTCTTGACGGCCGGAATGAACTCGCGCGGCACCACGCCGCCCTTGATCGCATCGACGAACTCGAAGCCCTTGCCCGGCTCCTGCGGCTCGATCGACAGCACGACGTGGCCGTACTGGCCCTTGCCGCCCGACTGCCGCACGAACTTGCCTTCGACGTCGCTCACCGCCTTGCGGATCGTCTCGCGGTAGGCCACCTGCGGCTTGCCGACGTTGGCTTCCACGCCGAATTCGCGCTTCATGCGGTCGACGATGATTTCCAGGTGCAGTTCGCCCATACCTGCCAGAATGGTCTGGCCCGTATCGGGATCGGTGGAAACTTTCAGGGTGGGATCTTCCTGGA